>NZ_JBVIOL010000012.1:0-135980 GCF_055578825.1 Streptomyces sp. NPDC032822
CGCCGCGGACCGCAGGTGCCGTCCGCTGTCCCTCGTGCTGACCGCAGGACAGGCCGGTGACAGCCCGCAGTTCGTCCCCGTGTTGCAGAGGATTCGGGTCCGTCTGCCTGTCGGCCGGCCTCGAACCCGGCCCGGCGCTGTCGCCGCGGACAAGGCCTACTCGTCCCGTGCCAACCGCTCTTACCTCAGGAAACGCGGCATCAAGGCAGTCATTCCGGAGAAGAAGGACCAGGCCGCCAACCGGAAGAAGAAGGGGCGCCGAGGCGGCCGCCCCACGTGCCACGACAGTGATCTTTACCAGGAGCGGAACACGGTCGAGCGGCTCATCAACAAGCTGAAGGCCTGGCGGGGCATCGCCACTCGATACGACAAGTCGCCCGAGAGCTACCTCGCCGGCCTCCACCTCCGTGCCTCAATGATCTGGATCAACGACCTGCTGGAGGCAACTGGCTGATCACAACGTCACACAGGCCCTAGAGGGGGGAAGGCATTACCGCCCACACGGCCGCCAGACACTGAGCCAACCTGGCGACCCAGTGACGTCACAGCATCAGCAGTCGAGCGGGGACGAAGAAGTGACGGACAGGTAGTGCCAGCGCCCGGCGGGGACTCGACGCCGCGCGTGGCGGATCTTCAACCGTCCGGACCCCATGGCCCCGGAGATCCGGATCGTCGGCCCGCCGGACGGGGAACGGCGTGGGGGCTTGCAGAGCATGTCCTTCCACCCGGTGCGCAGCTCCTCGAAGTCGACGACCGCGTCGCGAGGCACCGTGATCTTCGCCCGGCCGGTGCCGAGTTGCACCCCGATGTCGACTACCGGATGCTCGATGACCGCGCGGGACAGGTCAGGCGCACCCTGCCGTATGCGAACTCGACCTTGACGATGCAAGATACCCGCCATGTGCCTCGCCGCTCGATCCGTCCGCCGGCGACCGCAATCGTGGACCTGGTGCCCGCATTCTTCTCCGGGAGAGAGACCAGAGCCGGCACGAGCTCGCTGTGCGTCTTGGCGGTGAGGACCTGGCGGAGGCGTTCGTCCATCTCCTCGTGCCAGATGTGCCCTTCGGCGTACGCCTCCTGCAGGCGCTGCACGGCCGTGTCCCGGTCGTCTTCACCGATCAGCGAAGACGGGACTTCCGGCAGAGAGGTCACCGTCTCACTCCAGGGCCGTGCCGACCATGCGAACACGCCAAGGTCCGTAGCAGGCAAGGCAATTGATGGGGACGCCGATCGCTGGTCTTCACGGCCTTGATCGCCCAACCCGGCGAACCTATGCGGTCGAAGCACTCCCTCGCTCCGTCTCAATGACGCCCCTGAGCGGTTTCACCCTGAACATCGCGGGCGGTGGGGGTTGACGTGCGGCGGGGCCGCGGTGCTTCCCCGAGCACCCTGCCCTTGCCCCACGCCGGCCCCGTGACCTGCAAGCAGGGTGAAAGCAACGCACTGACTCCGGCTTGGCCGAGGGCCGATAGTGTTGATCCACTGCCAGGGACCAGGGAGTTCTCATGTCGGCCAGCTGGGCGTTGTTGATACCCGTCGCCGCTCTCGTGGCGATCGTGTTCGGTGCGATTGCTGTGACGAAGCTACAAAAGGTCTCTCCTAGGCGAGACGAGCTCAGGTCGGCGACGGCACCAGGCGCGGTGGCTCCGACCGAATTCCAGCAGTCGGTGCAGGAGAGCCGAGAGGAATTTGTGCGAAGGCACTGGAAGCGCTCCGGTGTGGTGGCCAACGGCCTGACCCTGGTCGATCTCTACGACCGCATCCGGGCCCTTGAAGAACGCGTCACCAGAGCCGAGCAACACTCCGCGCCTCCACCACCGCCTGACTGAGCCGGGTGCTGTGACCGCGCAGGATTACCGGGTCGGGTGGGATCAGGCCGCGGCTGAGAGAGGGCGTCCGCCCCACCGGATGCCTTTCTTACTGCGGATGCGGGCGCGTTCCTTGCGTTCGGTGGACAGGACGTCGCGGTGGTGGGCGTTGCCGTTGCGCCAACGGAGGGAGACGCGCAGCGCCCGGCTCTGCACGGTGTGGTGGGGATAGTTCGAGTTCGCGACGATCGTGCACCAGGGAGCGAGCCGGTTGCCGGCGCCCTTGGGCTGCGGCAGCACGGCCGGCGCACGCCGAAGCCTGTCCACGTCGATACGGCCGTGGTTCGAGGCGTCGTACAACGCGCCGTGCCCGCGGCGGTGTTCGGCCGGCAGTGTCAGGTCGACCGGTGAGGTCACCGGCCCGTTCTCTGATCGAGTTGGCATGCCCGAAGCGATGGGAAGGTGTCTACCGCACCAGGCAGGGGCGCTTGCTGTCGAACTTCCAGTCGGGGATGAGGTATTGCATGGTGACCGCGTCGTCGCGCGCGCCCAGCGCCTTCTCCAGGTAGAGCTCGTGGGCGGCCAGTAGGCGGTCCTCATCGAGGTGCACGCCCAGGCCCGGCGCGTCCGGGACGGCGATCTCGCCGTCGACGATGCGCGGCGGTGCGGTGGTGAGGCGCTCCGTGCCCTCCTGCCAGATCCAGTGGGTGTCCAGGGCGTTGTACTCGCCGGGGGCCGCCGCGCCGCAGTGGGTGACCATCGCGAGGGAGATGTCGAAGTGGTTGTTGGAGTGACAGCCCCAGGTCAGACCCAACGCGTTGCACAGTTGCGCCACGCGCACCGAGCCCTGCATGGTCCAGAAGTGCGGGTCGGCCAGCGGGATGGAGACCGACTGGAGGGCGAGGGCGTGGGCCATCTGGCGCCAGTCGGTGGCGATCATGTTGGTCGCGGTCGGCAGGCCGGTGGCGCGGCGGAACTCGGCGAGTATCTCCCGTCCGGAGTAGCCGCCTTCGGCTCCGCAGGGATCTTCGGCGTACGCGAGGGTGTCGCCGAGGGGCCGGCACAGCTCGATCGCCTCCTGGAGCGACCAGGCGCCGTTGGGGTCGAGGGTGATCCGGGCCTCGGGGAAGCGTTCCTTCAGGGCGCGTACGGCCGCGACCTCCTCGGTGCCCGCCAGGACGCCGCCCTTGAGCTTGAAGTCCCGGAAGCCGTACAGGTCGTAGGCCGCCTCGGCCTGCGCCACGATCGCGGCCGGGGTCAGGGCCTCCTCATGGCGGACCCGGTACCACTGCACAGGTGAGTCCGGTTCGCGGACGTACTCCAGGTCGGTGCGGTCCGGGTCGCCGACGTAGAAGAGGTAGCCCAACACCCGTACGGAGTTCCGCTGCTGGCCGTCGCCGAGGAGCGCGGCGACGGGCACGTCGAGGTGCTGGCCGAGGAGGTCGAGCAGGGCCGACTCGACGGCGGTGACCGTGTGGACCGTGGTCCGCAGATCGAAGGTCTGGGCGCCCCGTCCGCCCGCGTCGCGGTCGGCGAACCGGTGGCCGATCTCGCGCAGTACACGCTTGTAGTCGCCCACCTTGGCTCCGACGACGAGGGGTTCGGCGTCACGGAGCGTCTGGGTGATCTTCTCGCCGCCGGGTACCTCGCCGAGGCCGGTACGTCCCTCGGAGTCGGTGAGGACGACGATGTTGCGGGTGAAGTAGGGGCCGTGCGCGCCGGAGAGGTTCAGCTCCATGCTGTCCCGGCCGGCGACGGGGTAGACGGCGAACTCGGTGACGGTCGGCTGAATACTCATAATGGTCCAAGTCCCTTGTGTCGTGGATGAGTCGGGTTACAGGCTGAGGACGTCGAGGGCCCACTCGGCCGCCAGGACGCCGCCCAGGCCGAGGACGGCGAGCACCGTCGTATAGGTGGTTCGGACCTTGATCGCTTCGATGACGGAGAGGTTGAAGTACTCCTTGAACAGCCAGAATCCGGGGTCGTTGACGTGGGAGCCCGCGATGGATCCGCAGGCGACGGCAAGCACCATCATCTCCGGGTGGATCCCGCTGCCCGCCAGGAGCGGCAGCACCACGCCGGACGCCGTGACGACGGCGACCGTTGCCGAACCGAGCGCGATGCGGAGGATGACCGCGACGAGCCAGGCAAGGACGATCGGCGAGATGGACCAGCCGTCCGTGGAGTCCTTGATGTAGTCGGAGATCCCGCCTTCGACGAGGACGTTCTTGAAGGCCCCGCCGGCGCCGATGACCAGGAGGATCATCGCCATCGCCTTGGCCGCAGAGGCGCAGGAGTCACCGACCTCCTCCAGGCTCCGGCCGATCCGCGGCCCGAACGCCCAGAGGGCCAGGCACAGTGTCAGCAGCAGCGCGATCGGCGCCGAGCCGATGAAGAGGACGACGTTCACGATCGGGCTCTCGGACGACGTGGCCATGTCGGTCACGGCGGCGGCCACGATCAGCGCCACGGGGAACAGCGCCACGAACAGAGACCAGCCCAGTGCGGGCATCTCCTCGTCGGTGAACTCGCGCTCGCTGACCAGGCCCTTGGGGATGGAGGGGTTCATCGCCTTGACGAACGGCAGGCGCGGCCAGGTCAGGGCGATGAGTGTGCCGGCGGGAAGGGCGATGAACAGACCGTAGAAGAGCGTCAGTCCGACGGAGGCGTGGAAGGTCGCGGCGACGGCGGTGGGTCCGGGGTGCGGCGGCAGGAAGCTGTGCATGGTGGACAGGGCGATGGACATCGGCAGGCCGACCCACAGCAGCTTCGCCCCGGTGACCCTGACCAGGGTGAACGCGATGGGCACGATGATGATGAACGCGACCTCGTAGAACATGGTCACGCCGATCAGCATGGACGTGACCACCATGGACACCTGGACCCAGCGCGGGCCGAAGGCGTCGAGGAGCTTGCCGGCTATCCGTTGTGCGGCGCCGGAGTCTCCCATGACACGGCCGACCATGGCGCCGAGTCCGATGGTGAGCATGGTGTCGCCGATTTGGCCGCCGATGCCTTCGGAGAGGACGTCCGGGATCGTCGCCACCGGGATTCCCCGGACCAGTGCGACGCCGACCGCCACGAGCAGGAGGGCCGCGAAGCCGTTGAGTTTCAGCCTGGTCATGAGGAGGAGTAGGAGTAGAACGCTGATTCCGACTACGAGCAGAGGCATGGCAGTTCCCCTTTGAACTGTTGAGTGAGCCCGATCGGTGTACGGCGTGCTCGGCCGCGCCGCTGAGGAGCGGCAGAGCGTTGTCGCGTGGCTGTGCGGAGGGGTGCGGGTGGCGCGGCACTGCGGCGGCTGTGGCCTTACCGGCCCAAAACGGCGGGCTGCCCGGGGGCAGGGCTTCTCGTTCCGGTCCGGTCCGGAGGCGGGTCCTTCTGCGCCACGCTGGGCACCTGTGGGTGCGTCGGGCGGGATCGAGGGATGCCTGCCCGTTCGCCGTTCGTCAAGCGGGGCGTCGTACGGTGTCGACCAGGCTCAGGCCGTGGTCCAGCACCTTCTCCAGGTCGGCGAGGTCGGTCGGGCCCGGGTCGGTGAGCGGGGCGCGCACCGGGCCGACGGGGAAGCCGCGCAGCCGGGCGGCGGCCTTGACCAGGGAGACGGCGTAGCCCGGCACCCGGTCGCGTAGTTCGACCAGTGGAACGTAGAACTCCCTCAGAAATACGGTCACTTGTGTGTCGTCCCCGTGGCGCAGCGCGGTGAAGAAGGCGTTCGCGATCTCGGGGGCAAAGGCGTGGACGGCCGATGAGTAGGCAGGGACGCCGACCGTTGCGTAGGCGCGGGCCTGGATCTCGGCGGTGGCAGCGCCGTTGAAGAAGAGGAAGCCGTCAGGCGCGGCGAGGGTGAGTCGCTGGAGCCGGTCGAGGTCGCTGTGGCCGTCCTTGAGGCCGACGACGGTGGGGATGCGCGCGATCCGGCGCAGGCTGTCGGCGCTGAAGGCGACCTGGCCGCGCTGGTAGGAGATGAGTGGCAGCCGGGTGCCTTCGGCGATCCGGTGCAGCTGCTCCACCAGACCGTCCTGCGGGGCGCCGACCAGGTAGTGGGGCAGTACCAGCGCGGCGTCCGCGCCGGCTTCCTCCGCGATACGGGCGAAGCGCAGAGCCTGTGCCCAGCCGTAGCCGATGCCGGCCACCACCGGCAACCGCCCATCGGCGACCTCGACCGTGGTCCGCACGACCGCCCGGTATTCGTCCTCGTCCAGCGAGAAGAACTCTCCGGTCCCGCAGGCCGGGAACACCGCGCCGGGTGCGGTGGCCAACCGGTCGGCCAGGTAGGCCCGGTAGGCGTCCGGGTCGAGGCTGCCGTCGGTGCGGAAGCTCGTGAGGGGGAAGGACAGCACCCCGCTCGCCATTCCGTCGCGGAGCCGCTGGGCGACTGCTGTTACCTCCGTGCTGATACCCGCCATATCTCATCCCTGTATGCAGACGTCGTCTACGTATACAGATGGAGGTTAGATGGGTGACCTCGATGGGTCAACGAGTGTGCAGAAACTGGTGATCGCCCGCATCGCCGGCGGATTTACGATGGCCCCATGTTGGATGAGAGAGGTGTCCGCGCAGTCAAGTCGGCGGCCCGGACCGTCGCGCTGCTGGAACTGCTCGCCGCTCGGGGCGAGGAGCCCTCACGTCTGGACCAGCTCGCGGAGGAGCTGGGAGTACCACGCAGCAGCATGTACCAGTTGCTGCGGACCCTCGTCGACTGCGGATGGGTCCGCACCGACGTCACCGGCTCCCTCTACGGCATCGGAATCCGCGCCCTGCTCACCGGCACCAGCTACCTCGACGGCGACCGCCGCATCCCTGCCGTCCGGCCCTACCTCGACGAGGCCTCGGACGCGCTCGGCGAGACCATCCACATGGCACGGCTCGACGGTCCCGACGTCGTCTACCTCGCCACCCGCGAGTCCCACGAGTACCTGCGCACCATCAGCCGCGTCGGCCGTCGCGTCCCCGCCCACGCCGGCGCCCTCGGCAAAGCCCTTCTCGCCGAGCGCACCGACGACGAACTGCACACCAGACTCGGACCGTTGAAGGCCCTCACGGAGAACACGCGCACCGACCGTGCCGCACTGCTCGCCGACCTGGCCGAGGTGCGCGAGCGCGGCTACTCCATCGACCGCGAAGAGACGGTGCCCGGTATCGCCGGCTTCGGCTTCGCCCTGCGGTACGACGCACCGGCCACCGACGCCATCAGCTGCTCGGTCCCGGTGGCCCGCCTGACCCGGGACCACGAGGTCCGCATCGTCTCCGTGATGCGGGAAGTACGAGCGAAGATCGAAGCCCACCTGCCGCCCGTCTCGGGCGTACCCGAGTGGCGCTGAGGCTGCGGTACGACTGCCTCGTCGGCGAGAGCCGAGAAGGAGTAGTCCCGCCGTGACACTGCCGCACTGCAACGCCCTGGAACGGTCCCTCAAGGAACTCAGCGCATGCAGGCGGCAGGCAGCCGCGCCTTCCACATCAATACCGACGCTGTCAACGGCACCCCAATCCACCGTGAGCCATTTCGGGTTCGGGCCCTTGCTGCAGTGCCGCATCAGGCAACGTTCGCCCTCAAGTCCACCTGATCTGGAACCGTGTCAGTCATCCTCCAGAGACCTTCCCGGTTCATGTCGCCGCGCGAACCTGGCACGAGCGGCGTCGTGGGCGCTGCGCAGAAGCTGCACGACCGTGCCTGTTGTCCTCTCACCAGGATTGACGACACAGATCCAGCCGAGCGCCCCGTACACCGGGTGCGGCATCACGCTGTCGGCAGCTGCGTAGTCGCGAGGTCGGGTGAGGCTGCGCGGTTCCTCCCCTGTGAGTTCCCGGAACGTCGCACGGTCGGCGTGGATGTTCACGCGCCAGCGGCCCGGAGGGTCAAGGTCACAAGCGGCGTCGGCGGGGTAGTTCTTAGTGACGATCGTTCCGTAAGGCTGGACGTTCTGAGGCATCTGGCCGTCGGGGGCGTAGTAGAAGAACGCGTCCCCCCACGCGATCTCGGGGAAGTTGCCGCCCGGCTCCGGGACAACCACGAGCGCCCCGGCGAAGCCTCGCACGGTCGCGATGATCTGTTCCATACTCATGGTTCAAGCATCACCTTCAAGTGCTTATGTGGGGTTGGCTGATGGGCGAGGCGGTGAGCGGTTCGCAACGGGTACCGCTCCGAACCACCGATGTCGCCAAGGAGTCGGGGTACTCGGTGCAACAGGTTCGCGACCTGGAGCGGCTGGGAGTCATTCCCCCAGCCGCTCGATCGAGCAACGGCTACCGGTCCTACACGCCGCTGCACGTGCACGCCCTGCGCGCCTATCGAGGACTCGCAGGCGCTGTTGGGCCTGTCACAGCCCGGCAGATGCTCGCGGAACTGCGATCCGAGACGATCACGGAGGCAGCCTCAGCGATCAACGCGGTCCATGTTCGGCTCGCGCGGGAACGCGAGGAGGCCCTGCGCGCTCAACAAGCGTTGCGTGCGATCCAGGCCGAAACGAACACACCCGAATTCGAGCAGGAGAGCGACGCGATGACGATCACGGAGCTCGCCAGAGCGCTTGATGTACGCCCCTCGACCCTGCGGTTCTGGGAGCAGGAAGGGCTTGTCACCCCCGACCGGGTGACGTCACTGCGAGCGCGCCGCTACGACCTGTCAGCCATCAGAGCGGCCCGAATCGTTGCGGCCCTGCGCAGCACCGGTTACGGCATTCCCGCGGTGCGCGAGATCATGGGTTCCCTGCATCAACTCGAGGGCCTGGGAGAGACCCGACGCATCCTGCAACAGCGTCTTGACCAGATCGCCATGCGGACCGTGGCACTCCTCCGGGCGGGCGCAGACCTGGCAGCCGTCGTCACGGCCGCCCAGGAATCGACGACCACCTAGTGCCGCATCAGCAACGTTCGCCCTGTCATGAGGCAGCGCTCGGTTGCTGCGCCGGGCTGCACTGGACGGCCAGAATGATCACGTGGCTGAACGTGTGCGGATCCGGGAAATCGACAACGAGGGCAGGCGGTGGCTGCGGATCATCCGCACAGGCACCGGTTCGGTGGTGACCTGGCGGCGGGCCCAGATGATCCTGCTGTCCGCGCAGGGCCTGCCGATGGCGAAGATCGTCGAGGTGACGTTCACCAGCGCGGACCGGGTCCGGGATGTGATCCACAACTTCAACGCCGACGGCTTCGACTCCCTGTATCCGAAGTACAGGGGCGGTCGGCCGAAGACCTTCACCTTGCCCGAGCGGCGCGAGATCGCGAAGTTCAGGCCGGCCAAGCACGGCCTGCCGTCCTCGGCCTGGAGCCTGGCCAAGCTGGCGGATTCCCTGGTCGCCGAGGGCGTGGTCGACGACTCAGCCACGAGGGCCTGCGGGTCCTGCTCCGCGAGGAAGGCGTTTCCTTTCAACGCCTGAGGACCTGGAAGACCTCCCGCGATCCCGACTACGCGGCCAAGAAGGCCCGCGTCGAGCACCTCCACGCGATCACCGACGGGCGAGGTCATACCCGAGGAGGGCGAGCCCGAAGTCGTCTTCTGCATGGACGAGTTCGGCCCGCTCAACCTGATGCTTCACCCGGGCCGGCAGTGGGCCGAACGCGGCGGCCGGCACAGGGATCCCAAGCGCGAGCCCCGGCCCCGCCGCCGGGCGACCTACACCCGCGCGCACGGGGTCCGCCACCTGTTCGCCGCCCTCGACCTGGCCAAGGACAAGCTCTACGGCCACATCAAGCCGATCAAGAAGCGCACCCAGTCCCTGGAGTTCTGCCACTACCTGCGCACTCGCTACGCGCCCGAGGTCCGTATCGCGATCGTCTGTGACAACTTCTCCCCGCACCCTGACCAGGAATAAGTGCCAGCGGGTCGGCACCTGGGCCACCACGAACAATGTCGAGATCGCCTACACCCCCACCAACAGCTCCTGGCTCAACCGCATCGAGGCCCAGTGCACCGCCCTGCGTTACGTCACTCTCGACGGCACCGACCGCGCCAGCCATAAGGAACAGGGCGGCATGATCCGCCGCTACATCATCTGGCGAAACCACCACGCCGATGACCGGCGCCTACGAGCCCTCGTCGCTAGGGCAAACGTTGCCTGATGCGGCGCTGGGAGATGTCCCGTCTCAGGTGATCTGGAAGACGAGCTTGCCGAACGCCGCCCGGGGACAGACACAGAAGGGTCTGGCAGCGCGAATCTCCAAAGTCCACTGTATGGCCGTGGCCTTGGTGGCCGAGTGGGGCGAAGACGTGGACCCAGATACCAAGCGAATCGATGGTGCGCTCGCCGTCGAGTACCTGCTTCTGGACCATGATCGGCCACCGGAACGACGCTCATCGCCTCGGCTCGGACCTGGCCCTGTCCGAACGGTCAGGGAACGAGACTGGAGAAGCATCAAATTCAACGCGCCGACGTCCCATGGCGTGGCTATCCCCACCGCCAGAGGGCGGCTTGCCGGATGGGCAATAACATCGGTGCACGGCGAACGTGCGTGACTTGATGGCCACACATGACGAAGGGACACCGCATCGATGCGCATCCTCCTGATCGGGCCGCCCGGAGCCGGCAAGGGCACGCAGGCAGTACGCCTTGCCGCGCATCTGTCGATCCAGCACATCTCCACCGGTGACCTGTTCCGCGAGCACATCGACCAGGGCACCGAGCTCGGACAGAGCGCCCACACGCACATACGCGCCGGCCGTCTGGCACCGGACGAGGTCACCATCGAAGTGGTCAAAGAACGCCTTGCCCGCCCGGACACCGGGCGCGGATTCCTGCTGGACGGCTTCCCCCGCAATCTTGCCCAGGCAGAGGAGCTGGACGCCATGCTGGCCGACTCGAAGTCGAGACTGGATGCCGTTCTCGATCTGGAGATTCCCGAGGCTCAAGTGGTCAGACGGATCGCTGGACGACGGCTGTGCCGTCAGGACCGCGAACACATCTTCCACGTCCACTACAGCCCGCCTGAAGTGGCAGGAGCCTGCGACGTCTGCGGCGGTGAGCTGTACCAGCGAGATGACGACCGCGAGGCAACCGTTTACCAGCGGCTGGAGGTCTATCGCAGCGAGACGGCGCCGGTCATCGACCACTACCAAGCTCAGGGCCTGGTGACCACGATCTCGGCCCTCGGCCAGGTCCAGGAGGTCCTGGACCGCGCGCTGATCGCGATCGGCGACGGTCAGGTCGATGCCTCCGGCGCGTCGAGTTGCTGACCCTCCGCCGGGAAGACGCGGGGCTGCGGCCCTGACGACCACCGCCGAGGACTGCAAGCCCCGCCCCTCGCCGGCTCCGGCGCCGCCCACCGGAGGCCACACCACGCTGCCTCTCGTGCTCGGAGTGCTGAGGCACTCCGAGAACGAGAGGCACTGAGGGAGCCGCTTGCCGCCCTCAGGAACGACACCTGGCATTTACCTGCGCTGCGTTGACGCTCCAAGGGCGGTGTCAGGCACCGTCCTCTCGACCGACGACAATCAGCAGGTTGGCCGGTGCCACGTGGTGCGACGATCGCGGCCGGTTCCACTTCCCGGGGTGCCTACCCGAGGCTCACCGCACGGAATTCGCCAGTTTGGTGGCGCCGTTGAGCAGGTGCTCCAGCGGTCCGCGGCGGAAGAAGCGGGACCAGACCGCTGCGAACAGGGTGGCCCCGGCGATGAACGAGAGCAGCAACGCGGTGGAGGCGGACTGCGGCGGGGTGGCCGCTTCGCCGGGCAGGGCGAGGATGACCAGGACGTGGCCCACGTAGAGGGTCAGGGACATGGTGCCGACGGCGATGATCGGAGTCGCCGGCCGGCGCAGCCACGGCAGTCGGTCCATCGCCACCGTCAGGCACAGGAGTGCGGTGATCGCGATCCCGATGCTGCCGATGAGGTCGAAGGTGGTACCGGTGTGCGGCTCGGCTGCCAGCAACCTCCATGCGTCGGGGCCTCCCAGCCCACCGCCGATCTTCACGTCGACGGCTCCCAAGGGCGATCCCGATACCCTGCCGGGGTCTTTCATGGCACCGGAGTCCTTCATGGCAGCCATCCCGGCGAAGACCTTCTCGGCCCCGCCGGTCGCCCGGAGCAGCAGCCACGAGACGCCGTATCCGAACGTGATCAGCGCGGGACCGACCACAGCCAGCCGCCGCTGCACCGCGCCGGAGGCCAGATCCAGCCGGCCCAACGCCATGCCGGTGACCACGAACGTCATCCAGGTGATCGCCGGGTAGAAGCCGGTGAGGAGGAAGTCCAGCACGCCCACGCCGGAGATACGCTCAATCGGGTCGTAGGTGTTGATGGTGATCACGATCGACTCGGTGAGGGGTGCCCTGAGGGCGTACGCCACCTGCGGCGCGACGACCGCGAGCGTGGCCGCGATGATCGCGAGCGTCCTGGCCCGCAGCCGCAGCAGGGGCAGGGCCAGCAGGAAGTACAACGCGTAGGAATTGAGGATTCCGGCGCTGCCGAAGTTGGTCATCGCCAGCGCGCTGCCCAGCACCAGCAGGATCACGGCCCGGATCACGATCCGGGCCCTCGCCTGCCGGCCGGCCAGCCCGGTCTTCGGCTCGAAGCGGCCTGCTATCAGCATCAACGAGAACCCGGCGAGGGTGGCGAACAGTGCCGAGGCCCGGCCGTTCACCAGGCCCAGGAACCAGTCGCCGACACCGCCGGTGGAGGTGGAAGGGCCGACGTGCACGGCGAACATTCCGAACACGGCCAGTGCACGGGCGAGGTCGACCCCGACCAGCCGTGCCATCGGCGCAGCACGTTCGGTCGGCGCGGTGGTCCCGGGGGGCGGGCGAGGAACGCGGAGGCACCTTCTCGGCGCTTTCGATCTCAGTCACCGGGCCCAGGCTGCCGTGGCGTGGAGGCGGTCAACCATCCGCCGGGCTTCGGGAGATGACCCGCCTCTCGGGCGAGCGGCCCCCCTCCGATTGACGGGGTTCGGTCGGCCGCACGAACGACTGCCGTCGCCGACCTGGTCGCCTGCCATCGCCGATCACGATGTCGTCCTCGTCAAGCCCACGGCAGAACGCACAGGACGCGCAACCGACTTGGGGGCTGGGTCGAGTCACTTCCCACCGAGCCGCCGGCTGCCCCGAGGTCTGTGCAGGTCCATCGGCGACGGAGGGGTTCCCCCTATCGCGGCCCCGACGGTTCGGCCGACCGGTTCGGCACGGCCTTGGCATTCTTTGCGGCGGCTGCCGCGACGGTTGCCAGGTCTTCACCCGAGAAGCCGGCGCGGCTCAGTACCGCCAGGGATTTGTTCGTCGCCAGCGTGCACAACGCCAGCTCTGCCGCCTCCTGCTCATCGGCCCCCGCCGCCAGCAGCGCCTGTTCCAGCCTCGCCCGCAAACCGTCGATCATGGTGCGGACCATCGCCCGGCCCTCCGCGTCGAGCGCCGGGAACTGCGTGGCCGACACCGTGAGCAGGCAGCCGTCCGGGACCGTCGGGTCGGCGATGCGGTTCAGGGCGACCTGCAGGTAGTCGGCCACAACGGCGCTCGGGCTCGGGTGGGGGCCGGACAGTGCCCGCTCGTACAGCGGCTGGTAGGTCTGCGCGTACCGTTGGAGGCTTTTGCGGAAGAGGGTGCTCTTGTCGCCGAAGGTGCCGTAGAGCGAGCCCCGGCCCAGGCCCGTGCCCTCGGTCAGGCGATCGATCGAGGCCTCCGAATAACCCCAGCGCCAGAAGACGTGCATCGCACGTCGTAGCGCCTCGTCCACGTCGAATTGTTTGCGGCCTGCCATGGTCGTCAGCCTACACATCTTGTACCGATCGTTCAAAGATGGGTAGGGTCACCGGCATGACAACCCTGAGTTCGCTGCGGCTGCCCGACGGATTCACCGACATCTTCACCAGCCGGCTCGTGGAGGTGAACGGGCTGCGGCTGCACGCGGTCACCGGTGGGGACGGCCCGGCGCTGCTGCTGATCGGCGGGTGGCCCCAGACCTGGTACGCCTGGCGGGAGGTGATGCCCGCGCTCGCCCGCCGGCACACCGTCGTCGCCGTCGACCCGCGCGGCGCCGGGCTCTCCGACAAGCCCGACGACGGGTACGACGCCGGCACGCTGGCAGCCGATCTGGTCGCGTTGATGGCCGCGCTCGGGCACGACCGGTTCGACGTGGTCGGCCACGACATCGGTACGTGGACCGGATACGCCCTCGCCGCCGATCACCCCGAGCGGGTGGGCCGGCTCGCCATCCTCGAAGCGGTGATCCCCGGCCTCACGCCGTCCCCGCCGTTCTTCGGCCCGGCCGAGGTCAACCTGAAGCTCTGGCAGTTCGGCTTCAACCGGCTCACCGACCTCAACGAGGAACTGGTCCAAGGACGGGAGCGGCTCTTCTTCGGCTACCAGTTCGCCAAGAAGGCGGCCACCCCGGACGCGATCCCCGCGTACGCCGTCGATGTCTACGTCGACGCGATCACCGCGGATCCTCGCGCGCTGCGGGCGAGCTTCGCGTACTACCGGGCGCTGGACGAGACGATCGCGCAGAACGAGCAGCGCAGCAAGACCAGGCTGACGCTGCCGGTGCTCGCCCTCGGCGGCGCGCTGTGGAGCGGCGCGAATGTCGTCCAGACGATGCGGCTGGCGGCCGACGACGTCACGGGGGTCGTCATCGACGGCTGCGGCCATTACCCGGCCGAGGAGCAGCCGGCGCGGTCTGTCGAGATCCTGGAGGACTTCCTCGTGGCCGGCCGGTAGCAGGCACGCCACACCAGTCTTCAGGTATGGCTTGAGATCGTCCGGTATCGGCTCACGGAGGTTCGGCATGGCCGGGAGCCGGCTGAGCGGATCAAGTGCCTGAACATACCGTCGAGCCCAGTCCAGCCACAGCCTCGACGCTTCCCTGTCTGGCCTGTCGGCGTCCTCGACGTTTGCGAGTCGGCGCTCCAGCGCGTCGCCGTGGGTGTTCGGTGACCGGGGATGCCAGGCGTCTAAAGTCGCGTCCATGACGAGGACCACGCCCCCGCGCCCTCTCGATGTCGAGGCGCTCTTCCCGGAACTGGCCGCCTTCCGGGGGACGACAACTCGGCTCCATCCGCGGCCGGGCAGACCAGACCATTCGGCCAGTTCCGTGGGCGGTCCTATGCTGTGGCCGGCGGACGAGCCGTGGCCGGCGTGCGGCGAGACCCACGGCGGTGGGCGTGGTCGACGCCCGGCCGACATCCGCCGCTATCGGCAGGTTCTGGCTTCCGCGTGGGCCCGCGAGCAGGCTCCCGGCCCGACGGACGAGGAGCGGAAGCTCCTGGGCGAACTGCACGAGGAGCACCGGATCCCCGGGGCATCCGAGATCGACCCGCTGCCGATGATCGGCCTCGCGCAACTGTACCGGCGCGATGTGCCCGACCTGCCGGCTGGGCCGGGCGACTGCGATCTACTTCAAGTGTTCTGGTGTCCCTTCAACGCGCACGGCCCGAGCCGGTTTGACCTGGAGCTGCACCTGCGCTGGCGGCGGTCGTGGGAGGTCGGCGAGGTACTGACCGCGCCGCCGCAGCCGCTCGTTGTCGGGTTCGACGGCTTCGTGCCCGAGCCCTGTGTGCTGCACCCGGAGCAGGTGGTCACCTACCCGTTTGCCGGCCTTCTGCCGGAAGAACTGTGCGCCCGGATCGACGCCTGGGAGGAAGCCCTTGACGAGGAAGCCGAACAGTCGACGGACGAAAGCACGACAGAGCTGCTCGGCTACCAGTACGACCTGTCCATCCCGCCCGGCTGGCACGTGGGCGGCTTCGCTTCCTGGCACTCGACCGACCCGTATCCCATGAATTGTCTGACCTGCACGGCACCGATGCACCTGCTGCTGACCATCGACAGCTCGGAATGGGACGGCGGCAGCGGCAGCTGGAAACCGCTGGAGGACCAGAACCAGCCCACTCACCGCTGCGCCACGCCCACGGAGATCACTGTGGGCCGCTGGGGTGAGCTCAACGTATTCGCCTGTCCCAACGAGCCCGAGCATCCGCACCGCTGGAGCATCCAGTAGTTTGTCGTGCCCCTGGGGAAGCGCGGCAAGCGTAACCGCGGCGCCCCCGACGGCCGTTGGAAGTGTGTGACGAATACCAAAGAGCGCGCCGAGGACATCTGCCCGGTTGTCTACCAGTGCCGCCTGCCGCTGTCCACGCGCACCGTCAACCATCTCGACGATCTGCTCAGGCGCCACCTGAAGGCGATTCGGTCCCGATGGCGGATCCCGCCGCCGGGGAAGATCGCGGTGATCGTCCTGGCCATACTGCGACACGACCAGCGCCTGGCCGACATGACCGACGGCAACAACGTCTCCGAGTCCACCGTCCGCCGATGGCACGACGAACTGAGCACCCTGCTCGCCGCCCGGGCCGCGCCTGGACCGCGTCCTGAAGAAGGTCGCCAAGCAGGGCGGGGAGGTGGTTCTGATCGACGGCACCCTCATCCCCACCCAGCGCCGCACCGGAAAGGCCGACCGGCGGAACGACTCCGGTAAACACCACCATCACGGCCTGCACTTCCTCACCCTGGCAGACGAGAAGGGCCGCCTGATCTGGATATCCGCCGCCCGGCCCGGCCGCACTCACGACATCACGGCCGCCCGCCACGACCACATCCTGGCCCACCTGCGCGCCGCCGCCCTCAGAGCGCTGACGGACCTCGGTTTCCGCGGCCTGGACAACGACGTACGCGACCCCGTGATCATCACCGGCTTCCACGCCAGCCGCACCCACAAGCTCACACCCGGCCAGAAGACCGCCAACCGCGTCCTCGCCGTCGGACGTGCACCGGTCGAGCACGGCTTCGCCCACCTCAAGAACTGGCGGACCCTCACCAAGCTCCGAACCGGCCCCGCCCATGCGACCCGCCTCCTGCGCGCCTTGCTCGTTCTGACGAACCTCGAAGTCAACCGCTGACAGACGATCTGCTCCGCAGACAGCCGCCCACGACCAGCGTGAGCACCCCGAGAACCGGTCACACCAGCCCTTTGACCTGCGACTTCAAGGTGACGGCGGCTCGCTGTACGGCATCCGACCAGTCGATGCCTTGCCGGCTGACGCATCCTCTGTCGCACTCCTGCGGTGCGCCGGATGATCCGGGTGATGGCCGTTCCGGAGATAGAACGTACCTGCCTCGGTGACCTGCAGGTGCGCCTCGTCTTCCCCGGGCCTGACCGTCAACAGCCCCCGGTCACACAACGCGTAGGCCGACCGCCACTCACCCGGGGCCCAGCCCCCGGGATCCTCGCCGTCGGCGATTCGGCCAAGTAGTGCGCGCTGTCGTTCATTCAAGGGAGACCAGCGATGCATGAGGCCAGCCCACTCCGCTCCACGGCCTCCTGCAATGACACGCACGAGTGACAGCTCCTTGAGGGCCCGGCCCTCCTGAAGTGAACCCGTTGTTCACTCGGCGACGTCGACGCCGTAGCCGCGAGCGAGGTCGGCCAGGCCGTGGTCGTAGCCCTGCCCGACAGCACGCAGCCGCCAACCCTCTCCTCGGCGATAGAGCTCGGCGAGGATCAGGGTGCGCTCAGTGGTGGCGGCATCGAGGGTGGCGCGGGCGGTCAGGGCCGCGCCAATCCCGCAGGTGGCGGTGATCTCGATGGCTCCGACGTCGGAGAAGGTCGCAGCTCCGTCGATGGCGGCGGCGATGACGACCCGGTGGATCTCCAGGGGCAGGAACTCCAGGTCAGCGGTGACGGCCTGTTCCGTCGGGCCGTCCGTGGCCAGTCGTACGGTGCCGTCCGGGTGCTCGGGGGCGCCGTAGAAGACAAAGTCCTCGTCGCCTGCCACCTGTTCCTGCGCATCGACCGCGAAGGCGACGACGTCCACATCACAGGTGGTGTGCTGACGCCAGGTGGCCGCCACGGTCCAGGGCATGCCGGTGTCGGACAGGTCGATGACAGCACCTCGGACCAGTACCTCTGCCATGTCCGGCTGATTCTCGGCCGCGCTCTGCGCCGGCGCAGGCGTGGGTGCGAGGAGCCAATCGGCATGGTGCACAGGCAGGCCGAGGGCGGAGATGCGACTCATACGCCGGTCCGCTTCGCCGCCGGGCAGCAGGACGACGTCGGACACGCTGGCCGAGACGTTGACCGCCGCGGAAGCGCCAAGGGCGACAGCACGCGCGCGTGCCTCGGCGGCCTCGTCGTGGGTGCCGCCCAGGACCAGGACCCTGCGCCCGGCGAGCGACTGATCCACCGTGACGGTGAACGCGGTCGGTGTGGCGGGGCGCTGGGCCGGGATATTCGGCGCCGGAGCAGGGGGCTCGGTGGTCGCACTCGGGGGCGGCTCCGCCACGCGATGCTGTCTAGCGGTGCCCTTGGCCTGGCCCGGCCGCACACCCTCCAGCAGCCGCAGAAACGTCGGCTCGTCCACGAGCGGCACACCCTCGTCCGCGGCGCGACGCAGCTTCCCGGATGCGGCGCCGGGGTCGTTGGTGAGGACGACGCTGGTCTGGCCGCTGACCGAAGTCATCATGTTCAGCCCGGCCGCCACCGAGCGGGCGACCAGTTCCTCACGGGAGACCTGAGTGTCTCCGGTGACGGCAACCTTCATGCCCTGCACCAAGGGCCCTCCGGACTCCAGTTGGCCCGGATTGCGGTACGCGCAGGGCGTCTTGGGAACGTACGGCCTGTAGTCCTGGCGAGGCGGGCACTCCAGGAGCGGCAGGGACAGGCCCAGTTGCTCTGCGGCGCCCAGCGAGCCGCGCAGGATGCCGGAGAGCACGCGTACGTCGTCCTGCGCGTCGTGGGCCTTCTCCTGGCGCACGCCGTAGTGCGCTGCGAGGCTTCCCAGCTTGAGGTCGGGTGTCGCGGGTCCGACCAGGCGGTTGAGAGCCAGCGTGCACAACCGCCTGCTGACCGGCACCCATGAACGGACGTGGGCGAACTCGTGGGCCAGGAAGTCGTAGTCGAACTGCGCGTTGTGGGCAACCAGCACGCGGCTGCTGAGCAGTACCCCCACCTGCGGCGCGATCGCCTCGAAGGTGGGGGCGCCGGCGAGCCGGTCGGGTGTGAGGCCGTGGATGTGCATCGGGCCGGGGTCACAGCCCGGGTTGAGGAGGGTGGAGAACTCCCCCGTCTGGTTGCCGTGTGCGTCCAGTGTGAGGATCGCAAGTGAAAGGACGCGGTCACGGCCGGGTCTCAGCCCGGAGGTCTCCACGTCCACCAGCGCCCAGTCGTGGAAGTAGTCGGGCAGGGTGGGCCACTTCGGGCTCGACGACAGCAGGACCATGCGAGGCTCCCCTCCCCCGGGTGCGGCGGGCAGCACACCCTCTTCAAGGCGATGATCGACCAGTGCGATTTTCGCACGCACCGGGCGCCGTGGGTGGTGGATCTGTAACGGAGAGCCATTCCGGTGGCGGACAAGCTGGTGCTCTGCGGAGTTGGCCTCGGTGCCAGCCGTTTTCCGAGTGAACAGTGCGAAGGAACGTTTATGCGGCAATGGTCATCGGAGCGCCCAGACATTCCCAAGCACCGAAGACGGCCTTGTGCGCGTCCCGCTGCAGGTGGGCATAGCGCCAAGTGGTCTGGAAGCTCTCGTGGCCAAGGAGGTGCTGGACCTCGTAAAGCGAGACTCCCTTCTGGACCAGCCACGAGGCGCAGGTGTGCCGCATGGAGTTCGGCGGGAAATGCGGGACGAGATGCTGCTCGCCGTCGGTGTCGCAGTAGTAGGCGGCTTCGACGGCGGGCCACCAGGTCTGCGTGCGCCAGTTGTTGTCGGCGAGGAGGCGTCCGGAGCGGCCCTTGGAAATGGTGGTGAAGACCACGGGCGTCACGGTCGAGCCGGTGGATGTGGCGTTCGAGGGCCTCCAGGACGTGGGCCGGAAGCGCGACCTTCCGACGGCTCTTGGAGCTCTTGAGGTACTTCTTGATGCCGCTCGTGGTGTTGACCTCCACGACGAACAGCCGCGAGCGTCGCTGGTCGATGCGGTGGCGGTGCAGGTCGGAGAGCTCGCCCCAGCCCAGCCCGGTGTTGAAGCCGAGCAGGCACATCGTCCGCCATGCGGTAAGGAGTCCGTCCAGAATGCTCTGCGCCTGGTCGAGAGTGATCCACTGCAGCGGTCTGACCGCGAGGGCCGGCAGGTCGAGGTTGCGGCAGGGGCTCACCGCGAGGATGTCGTCGTCAACGGCCGCGCGCATCATGGCGGACGTCAGGTTGTACGCCCTCTTGATCGCGGAGGCCCCCTCGCCCTTCTCCACCAGGGCGCGGATCCAGCTCTGGATGTCCATGCGGGTGATGGCCCGCATCTCCAAAACGGCACTGCGGCGCGCATCAACCCCACGGGCGCCACCCACCGCATGCACGTGCACGCGGCAGCGTCTTGACAGCACCCGACGGCGACCAGGCACACCGCTCTGCTCACTGGCTGCGTGCCTGGACCGCTAATTCAACTTGGGCTCCAACAATTCCAGAGCCTCTTCCCAGCCGAAGCGCTCCGCGCCACCGCCGGCCTTGGGCCGGTGAGGCTCGTACGAGCCGATCACGACGTCCATCCCCCGAAGTCGCTCGAGGCTTTGCTGATAGGCCGGGTGCGCGGCCTGGGCTGCATTTAGGTACGGCAGGAGGACCGTGGGGATCCCCATCCCGTACGCCTCGCAGAGGATGCCGAGGGCGAGGGTATCGGAGGTACCGGCGGCCCACTTGTTGATCGTGTTGAAGGTAGCCGGCGCGACGGCGATGGCGTCCGCGGGCGGGCCTCGCCCGGTGTGCGCCAGGCGGAACGGATCGGATAGCCGGTCTGTGCTTCGATCGCCTCGGTGTCGAGGAAGCCCAGGCCCTGCGGGGTGGCGATCACGCCGACGTCCCAGTTCCGTTCCTGCACGGCGGTGATCAGCTTGCCGACGTCTCCGGCGATGCCGCACGCGCAGGCTACGACATACAGGAAGGGCTTCTCCTCGGGGACGTTCGGCTTGGTCACGCAGGGACTCCCAGTTGGCGGCCGAAGTGGTGCAGCTCCGGCAGCGTACGTCGGCGGTCGCGGGCGGCCATGTCGGCGACCAGGTCACGGACGGCAGGGCGGCGGACGTCCTGGGCAGCGCAGGTCTCGGCGATACGGAGGGCCTGGTAGCCGTCGGAGAGGCGGCCTTGCTGGCTGTAGGCGCAGGCCGTCCCAACCCACAGAGCGGCCCGTCGTTCAGGCACGGGGATATGGCGGCGCATCAACGGGCGGGCGGCTGGGTACATCGGGGTGTCGATGTAGCCGGGGCTGACGGAGTTGACGCGGATCCCGCGCGGGGCAAGTCCGGCGGCGAGCGTTCGGGCCAGGCTGTGCACGGCGGCCTTGGTCGCCGAGCAGAGGGTCAGGACACTGTTTGCCCCGGTGGAGAGTCCAGGAGGCGTTGATGACGATCGAGCCGCCGTCCGCCAGTAGCGGCAGCGCCTTTTGGACGGTGAAGAACACGCCCTTGAAGTCGACGCCGTAGTCGAAGTCCAGCTCGGCGTTGTCCTCGAACGGCAGGAATGTACCGGTGCCCGCGTTCGCGAAGAGGCCGTCCAACTGGCCGTGACGGTCCCGGACGCTCTCAATCAGCGCTTCCACCGCGCCGAGGTCGGCGGCGTCGGCCACGATCCCCGAGGCGTTGGAGCCGAGCTCCTTGACGGCGGAGTCCACCCGTGCGCGGGTGCGGCCGGTGACGATGACGTGGGCGACTTCGGCGACGAGGCGGTGTGCGGTCGCCAGACCCATGCCGCTGGTGCCTCCGGTGATGAGGATGGTCTTGTCATCGAAGCGGTTCATGCTGATATTCCCGTCAGAGTGTGCGCGATGTGGTCGCTGAGGTGGGGCAGCCAGTCGGGCCGCGCGTTACCAAGGAGGTGGTCGCCGTGGGGGACGGACAGGTAGCTGCCGTGCGGCGCCAGACGGGCCAAGGGCTCGCCGTTCGTCACGCCGGGGATGACGTCCTTGCCACCGTCCACAACCAGCAGCGGGGCCGCGATGCGGGGCGCCAGGGCGGTGAGGTCGACGTGGCGCACGAACTCCTGGGCGGCGTCGGCGCCTCCCGCGCGGCTGGCCATGATGTCCCGTACGGGCGGGGGTAGTTCATCCCAGTCGAGGCGGGAGGGACCGCTGACGGTGGCGACGGCTGCCACGCGCGGCTCGAACGTCGCGGTCCGGGCCGCGAAATAGCCACCCAGGCTCAGGCCGACAAGCCCGATGCGTGCGACGCCGAGGGCGTCGATGACCCGGCCCACGACCCGCTCGTAGTCCGGTACGAAGGTCGAGGTGGCCGCGAGCACGCCCTGTCCAGGGCCGTCCATCGCGAATACCGCCAGCCCTCTGGCCAGCAGCGCGGACACCAGATCGAGGAACTCCTCCTTGGCCGAGTCCAGACCGGGGACGACGACCACGGTCCCCGGCGCGTCGGCGGGGCCACGCAGCCAGCCGGCGAATCCCTCGCCGCTCACCCGCCGCGCACCCGGCTCCAACACGGTGAGAGCGCGGCCCAGGGCGTGGTCCGCCTCGGCGGCAGCACGAGACGCCTCCGCGTACGGCGCCAGGGTGGCGAGGTGGAACCACCGGGCCGCCATCAGCAGGTGCTCACCTGCCGAGAGGGCTGATCCCGCGTACTCCGCGCGCTGGAGGTAGCCGTGTCCGGTGCGAAGGAAGGAGGGTCCCCAGTCAGCGACGGAGGTGAGGCCATCGGTGACGCGCCGGTACTCGTGAGGGTCCACGCCCGCACCGGTGGCACGGGTCCACTGGGCGGTGGCGAATTCGGTGGCGCTCATCGTGCTCCTCCAGTCAGCAAGACGGCCTTGCCGCGTATCCGGCGCTCGCGCAGGTCGACCAGGGTTTCGGCGGTCTGTGCCCAGTCGGTGATGCGGTCGATCTCCGGGTGCAGCCGGTCCTGTTCCACGAGGCTCACCAGTGCTGCGAGATCGGAGTCGTACGGGGCGCCGGCATAGTGGAAGTGCTGGATCGTCACGCGCTCGGGCCCACCGAGGAGTTGGAAGAAGTCGAGGGACACCGGGGTGCGGCTCGCCTGCCCGAACCAGACGAGCGTGCCGCCCGGGCGCACCTTCGACAGGGCGAGTGCCAGATCCGGCCCACCCGTGGACTCCAGTACGACGTCGAACGGTCCCTGAGTCGTCGCGACCTCGTGCACCACGTGCGCGCCCAGTTCCGCGAGCCGCTCGCCGCGCACCGGCGTGGCCGTCACCGCAGTCAGCTCGGCTCCGGCCCCGACGGCGAGCTCGGTGACGTAGTGGCCGACGCCACCCGAGGCGCCGGTCAGCAGCACTCGTCGGCCGGCCAGGGAACCGGCTGTACGCAGCAGCCGCAGGGCAGTGATCCCGGCCAGGGGCAGAGCCGCCGCCCGTGCGCTGTCGACGCTGTCCGGGAGCACCGCGAGCGAGTGCACGGGCACGGCGGCGTACTCGGCCCAGCCGCCCTGCGCCGGGTGCCCGACCACACGGGTGCCGATGCCGGGGCCGGAACCGTCGGCTGCCGCCTGCACGACGAGCCCTGCGATGTCCTTGCCGGGCAGCAGCTCCGGCCGGGGGCGTTCGAGAAGGAATGTCTCGCCCCGGTTCGGGGCGAACGCCTCGACCTTGACCAGTGCCTCACCGGCCTCCGGCACGGGCTGGGAGACCTCGGCGAAGGCGACCGGACGCGCCGCCTCTCCCGTCGGAATCAGTCTTTGCATGGAGAAGATGCAACCCCCACGGCCGCCCCGCGATCCAACAACGCCCAAGCAAAGCCAACAACCTTCGGTTGTCACCTATGGTGGGAGCCATGGATCTCGACGTGGCGCAGATACGTGCCTTCGTGCGCACCGCCGAGGAACTGCACTTCGGCCGGGCGGCCAGGACGCTCGCGATCTCCCAGCAGACGCTGTCCAAGAGGATCGCGCGGCTGGAATCCCTGCTCGGCACCGAGCTCTTCCGGCGCGGCGGCAACGGAGTACGCCTCACCGAGGCCGGACAGCGTTTCCTCCCACCGGCCCGGCAGACCGTGGCCGCCGCCGACGCCGCGGTCGCGGCGGTGTCCGGGACGGAACACCCGCTGCGCGTGGACGTCTGGGGGCATCTCTACGCACCGATGCGGACACTGGCCCAGGTCGCCGGACGAGCCGGGGAACTGGCGCTGGGGCACGGGCGCGACCTGCCGTCCGTGACGACGGCACTGCTGCACGGCGACATCGACGCGGCTTTCGGCCGAGTCCACCCCCCGCTGCCCACCGGCCTTGCCCACCGCCTCGTCCGCCTCGAACCGGTGGACGCCGTACTGAGCACGGACCATCCGCTCGCGGCCGAACCGGCTCTGCGGCCGGACCAATTGCGCGACAGCACCCTGTGGGCGCCCGGCGCACTGGACCGGCTCGACTTCCTCCACCGGTTCGCCGACCGATTCGGCATCCGGAACACGGCCGCGAGCGTCAACCTCGGGCTCGCCCACTTCCTCTCCGAGATGGCGGAAGAACCGCGACGCTTCTCGCTGGTACCTGCCGACGCGCCACTGCCGGAGGTCCCGAGGTTGCGCTCCGTTCCCCTGGTCGATCCCACGCCGTTGTACGCCTGGTCACTGCTGTGGCGCACCGGAAACGGACACCCGGGACTGAACCGCCTCGCCACCGCCTGCGCGGAGGAAGCAGGGCGAAGCCGATGGCTGGAGTACGACCCGACCCGCGACTGGTTGCCCGAACCACCCACGAGCCATCCTCGGCGCCAGGATGACCAGCATTGAGCAGTACCGTCTCAAGTGTGCCGTCCTCGCCGTGTGCAAACCGGACTCGGTCGGGTCAGGGCTGCCACGACCGGGTGAACGTCGGCACCGAGCTGGTCAGGCACATCCGTCGGGAAATGGGTTCATCGTGATCTAGCGCATAGGTTCGCCGGGTCGGCGGTCGTGGCGGTTGCATGTGCGGTGACATCCGATCCGACCGCTGGAGGCGCGGTGGCCGAGCCCGTCCGTGTGCGCACACTGACCGACCACGAGGGGCAGAAGCTGCAGCAGATCGTGCGCCGGGGCGGCACGAGTTCGGTGCGCTATCGGCGGGCGATGATGCTGCCGGCCTCCGCTGGAGGGGCACCGGCAGCGGATGATCAGGCGGATCCCGCCCGGCCGGCCCGCGGAGCGGGTATGTGCGGCGCTGATGTGTCCTCAGACGCCCGCTTCCACCAGGTCGTCGGTATGGAAGGTGCGGCGGTAGGAGGCGGGTGAGACACCGAAGGCGGTGCGCATGTGGGCGCGCAGGGAGTTGGCGGAGCCGAAGCCACAGCGGTGGGCGACCAGGTCGATGGACAGGTCGGTGGTCTCCAGCAACTGCTTGGCCAGTTCCAGGCGTTGCGCGGTGAGCCACTGCACGGGGGTCATGCCGACCTCGTCGCGGAAGCGGCGGGTGAAGGAGCGCAGGCTCATCCGGGCGTGTTCGGCCAGGCGGTTCAGGGAGAGGGGTTCGCCGAGGTGTTCCAGGGCCCAGGCGCGGGTGGCGGTGGTGGTGGCGACGGTGGGTTCGGGCACCGGGCGGTCGATGTACTGGGCCTGGCCGCCGTCCCGCCAGGGCGGGACGACGCATATGCGGGCGGCGCGGTTGGCGGCGGCGGCGCCGTGGTCGCGGCGGATCATGTGCAGGCACAGGTCGACGCCGGCGGCGACGCCCGCGGAGGTCAGGACGTCGCCGTCGTCGACGAAGAGGACCTCCTCGTCGACCTTGACGCGGGGGTAGGCGCGGCGGAACTCGGGAGCGAGGTGCCAGTGGGTGGTGGCGGGCCGGCCGTCGAGGAGGCCCGCGGCGGCCAGGACGTAGGAGCCGGCGCAGATGGACACCAGGCGGGTGCCGGGCCGGATGCCGGCGATGGCCGCGGCGACCTCGGGCGGCAGCGGGCCGCCGCGGCCCAGCTCGGGCATGGCGTGCGTGGGCGGGACGATCACGGTGTCCGCGGCGGCCAGGGCCTCGGGACCGGCCGCGGGCTGCACGGTGAACCCGGCGTCGCTGAGGACCGGGGCGCCGTCGGCGGTGCAGACGGTGACCTCGTACAGCGGGCGTGAGCCGGCGTCCAGGACGCTGCCGAAGACGCGGGAGGGGATGCCGAGTTCGAAGGGCGGGACGCCGGGCAGGGCGAGGACGGCGATGCGGTGCCGCCCGACCGCGTCGGCGCTCGGGTCGGGGCGGGGGTCGGTGCACGGCCACGGCATCTCACTCATGGCCAGATCCTGTCACATAGTGGCCAGACGGCCAACACCATGGTGGGGGCGGGTGCCGGATCGTGGACTGCGTCGCGCCGGGAAGGGCCCGGGTGGCCGGTATCCGATCAAGACGGAAAAGAGTGAGGCGGACAGCATGCGTGCGGTGGTCGTGGAGCAGTGGGGCGGACCGGAGGTGCTGGTGGAGCGTGAGGTCGCCCGGCCCGAGCCGGGACTGAACGAGGTCCTGGTGCGGGTCCACGCGGCCGGTGTGAACCCGGTGGACTTCAAGACCCGGGCCAGCGGGGCCCTGATCGAGTGGGGCGAGGTCCCGGCGGTCGGCTGGGACGTCTCCGGCACCGTGGAGGCCGTCGGACCGGGCGTGGGGATGTTCCGCCCCGGGGACGAGGTGTACGGCATGCCGCTGTTCCCGCGGCAGGCCGGCGCCTACGCCGAGTACGTCGTCGCCCCGGCCCGCCATCTCGCGCCCAAGCCGGCGAACCTCACCCACGTGCAGGCGGCGGCGCTGCCGCTGGCCGCGCTGACCGCCTGGCAGGCCCTGGTGGACACCGCCGGGGTGCGCGCCGGTGAGCGGGTGCTGGTGCACGCGGCGGCCGGCGGGGTCGGCCACCTGGCCGTGCAGATCGCCAAGGCCCGCGGCGCGTACGTCATCGGCACGGCCAGCGCCGGCAAGCACGACCTGCTACGGCAGCTGGGCGCGGACGAGGTGATCGACTACCGCACGGTCCGCTTCGAGGACACCGTCGGGGACGTGGACGTCGTGCTGGACGGGCTCGGCGGCCAGAACGCCGAGCGGTCCCTGACGGTGCTGCGCCCGGGCGGCCGGCTGATCACCCTGCCCGGCCCCGACGACGTCCCCGCCGACGTCCCCGGCCACGTGCGGGCGGTGTGGATGCTGGTCGAGCCCGACCACCTGGGTCTGCGCGAGATCGCCGCCCTGGCCGAGCGGGGCGCGCTCACGCCCGTGGTCGAGACCGTCGTCCCGCTGGCCGAGGCCGCGAAGGCGCACGAGATCGGCGAGCAGGGCCGCACCACCGGGAAGATCGTCCTGAGCGTCGCCTGACGCCGGCCGCCTCGGCCGGGTCGGCTGCGGGCAGGTGGAGCGGGACTGGAACCCCGGGACCGACCGGTCCCGGGACTCCGGGCGCGGCCGAACGGGACGGGGCGGACTGCGGGCACGGCCGGACAGGACAGAACTGCGGCTCGGGGCTTCGGATTGCACCCTGTCCGACGGTGGCGTTCGCGGCGGCGAGGCCGACGTCGATGGCGGCGGCGAACTTCTCGTTCTGCACCATGATCAGCAACTCGGCCTTCGTGGACGCGTACAGGTAAAGAGTGCCGTTCGCGACGTCGGCCCGGCGGGCGATCTGCTGTGTCGTGACCCAGCTGACGCCATGTTCGGCGAATAGTTCGCGGGCTGCGGTCATGATGCGCTCACGCTTGGCCTGTTTGGCCCGCTCGCGGCGCCCGATCGGCATGTGACCGCGCCCCAAGGGACCTCCCTTGACGACAATTCTGAGTACACTCAGAATTGAGTGCAATCGGTTAGATGGAGTGAGACAAGCCCCGATGTCACGCCGAATTGGCCGATCTGGCCTCACGCCTGGATAAGCAGGATGAAGACAAGGAGTAGTGCCCCATGCGAGCGTTCGTCGTCACCAAGTACAAGGAGCCGCTACAGGAGGCGGACGTCCCCGAACCCACCGTGGGGGAGCACGACGTGCTCGTCCGGGTGGAGGCCGCCGGACTGAATCAGCTGGATGAGAAGATCCGCGCCGGTGAGTTGAAGCAGATCCTGCCCTACAAGCTGCCGCTGATCCTGGGCAACGATGTCGCGGGCACTGTCATCAGCGTCGGGACGGCGGTTCGCGGCTTCAAGCCCGGAGACGAGGTCTACGGTCGGCCCGACCAGGACCGCATCGGCACGTTCGCCGAGCGCATCGCCGTCGCGGAGGGCGACCTGGCGCTCAAGCCCGCCTCGATCAGCATGAATGAGGCCGGCTCGCTGCCGCTGGTGGCGCTCACGGCGTGGCAGGCGCTGGTGGAGCGCGGGAAGGTGCGGCCCGGGCAGAAGGTTCTCATCCACGCCGGGGCCGGCGGGGTCGGTTCGATCGCGATCCAGCTCGCCGCGCACCTCGGTGCGAGCGTCGCCACGACCGCCAGCGGTTCCAACGCGGACTTCGTGCGCGCGCTCGGCGCGGACACGGTGATCGATTACCGCAGCCAGGACTTCGAGCAGCTCCTGACCGGCTACGACCTGGTGCTGGACAGCCTCGGTGGGGAGACTCTCGAGAAGTCCCTGCGGGTGCTCAAGCCCGGCGGCAAGGCCATCGAGATCGCTGGTCCCCCGGAGCCCACTTTCGCGCGCGAGGCCGGCCTCAACCCGCTGCTGCGCCTGGGGGTCGCCGTCCTGAGCCGCAAGATCCGCAGGCAGGCGAAGAAGCTCGGCGTGACGTATGAGTTCATGCTCATGCGCGCCAGCGGCGACCAGCTCCGCCAGATCACCACCCTCATCGACCAGGGCGTGGTGCGTCCGGTCGTGGGAAAGGTGGTCGGCTTCGACCAGACCCCGCAGGCGCTGCAGTCCCTGTCTCAGGGTGGCATCCGCGGCAAGGCCGTCATCGGCAGCAGCTGACCCGCCGCAACCGCGACGGGCGACACAGAACGCACGAGGACACCATCCATGTCTGTCGCCTCCCAGTCGGTCGGACGGCGCGAGCGGAACAAGCAGGAGAAACTCGACCGCATCGTCGCTGCCGCCAGTGAACTGTTCGCCGAACACGGCGTCGAGGAGGTCACGACCCAGCAGATCGCTGACCAGGCCGACATCGGCACCGGGACCCTGTTCCTTTACGCCAAGACCAAGGGCGAACTCCTCCTCCTTGTCCAGAACGCCAAGTACGTCGAAGCACTTGAGCAGGGCCGGGCGGACGCCGAGACCGTCCCCGGCATGCTGGACGCGGTGCTGGCGATCGTCCGGCCGATCGTCGAGTGCAACCGCATCCAGATCGACAACGGACGCACCTACCTGCGAGAGATGGTCTTCGGCGACCCCGAGGAGCCCCGGCACGGCGCGGCACTGGCCATCGTCGCGCAGACCGAGGAGGCCGTCGCCGCCGTGCTGCGCCGAGACGAACGGGTCGCAGAGGGCCACGCCGCGACGCTGGCACACATCGTGTCCGCCGTGATGTTCCTCAGCATGGCGGCAGGCGTGAACATCGCCTTGAGCGTCGAGGAGATCGTGCAGGACATCCGCAGGCAGGTCGACGTCCTGCTGCCTCGCTGAAGCGCGGCCAGCCTCAGGCCCAGGCGACCATCCGGGCAGTCCTCGGCTGCGGCATGGCCCGAATCCCCACATGACAGGTCAGCCGGCCGTGCTGCCCATACCGGCATGACCGGACGGCTGGGGCGGCCGGCCGGAGGGCTACCGCCACCGCGTGCTGCTGGGATTCCGGAGACTGCCCGCCTACGTGGCGTCGAGTCCCCCATCGCAGGGGCGGCCTGGGTGTTCCACGGCGAAGACGCCGGCCACACCGAGAAATACCGGTTCAGCGCCACGTCGTACACACCCGCCGGACTGATCAGGAACGGCTGCCCCTCGGGCACCCTCAGATCATCCAACCCCTCACCGAGATCGGCCAACATGGAGCTGAACTCCCGTGCTCGCCAACCGGTGATCGACATGACGCCGGACGATAGTCCGCGGACAGCTCAGCAGCGCATAACAGAAGTGGGACGGTTACCCATCTCCGTGCCGCCGCGGCTCGCGCATCCGCACACCGTGATACAGCAGCGACCACCGTCGAGCGCCTCGACCCACTGAGCTCACCGCCCCGGTTGCCCGAGTCCCCGAACCGCAAGCCGACGACCTAAGGCCCTCCCTCGGGGAATGGAGCCCTACGGACCGGCCTATTGAGCGCCCGCTCCGCCAACGCCCGACCCGCCGAACTACGGCACGTAGGAACTCGGCCTAGTTTCCTTCGAGTTCCTGCAAAGACAGCTCGCGGGCACGCACCCTCCACCTGGCACGACCTGCACGATCAGTCAGGTGACATCCCGTCAGAACGAGCGTCATTTCAGCGTCAAGATATCACCCGTAACGCCCACACCGCACATAATGCGCACACGCAAACCCGCAGGTCAAAAGCCCTTTTGGCCGGTACGAGGATGGCGACACACTCCACGTGATGCGTCATCGGAAGCATGTCGCGCCCAGGCGCACGACGAGGCCGGCCGGAAGCCCGCCGGCAACCGCGGTGTGTGGGTCAGCGGAGCTGGGCGAGATCGATGGCGTTCGCCATCGCCTGGTCGCCCGCGGAGTTCGGGTGCAGGTGGTCTCCGCTGTCGTAGGCAGGCAGGAGCTTCAGCGGGTCGGACGGGTCGGCCATCGTCTTGGCGAAGTCGATGGTGCCGTCGAAGGCATGACTGGTGCGGATCCAGTGGTTGACCTTCTGGCGGATCGTGTCGCCGGCGGCGGTGTAGTAGGGGCCGCCCTTGGTGTTGGTGTAGGCGGCGTCCTTGTAGGGGAGGAGGGTGCCGCCGTAGATGCGGACGTGGGCGGCGTGCGCCTTGGCGATCAGGGCGCGGTAGCCGTCGATCAGGTCCCGGGCGGTGAGTGACTTGCCGTCGGGGCCGGCGTTGTTGCCGATGTCGTTGATGCCTTCGAGCAGGATCACGCTGCGGACCCGGGGTCCGCCCAGGGCGTCGTGGGTGAAGCGGTCCAGTCCGCTGACGCCTAGTTCGGGCTCGGCGGCCGGTGCGTCGGTGAGGACCCGGTTGCCGCTGATACCTGCGTTCACCACGCCCATGCGGCTGCCACCCGGCTGCGAGGCGAGGCGGCGGGCCAGATCGTCCGGCCAGCGGGTGTTGGTGCCCGGTGAGGAGCCCCATCCGTCGGTGATGGAGTCGCCGAAGGCGACCAGGGTGCTGTTTGTGCGGGGGTTGAGAACGTCCAGGCCGTCCAGGAAATACCAGGAGCTGGTGGTCTTGGGGTAGTTCGCGGTGCCGGTGTCCGCGGTGTGGTCGCCCGTCGTGGAGACGTAGCTGGTGTCCCGGGCGACGGAGTGGAAGGTGGCGGGGCCGGTCGTCTTGGGTAGATAGACGCTGACCAGCAGGTCCTCGTCCGCGGCGGTGGTGAAGTCGACGGCGTCACTGCTGAGTTCGCCTCCGACCGGGATCACCGCTCTGGTGGCGCCGTGAAAGGTGACCTTGTGCCGGGTGCGGGCGTCGACACTCCCGCCCGAGGTGCGTACGGCGACGTTCACGGCACCGATCACCAGCGGCGCGCTGCCGTATGCGTTGCTCAGCCGCAGCCGCACCTTCCGGCCCGCGGCGTTGGTGTGCACCACCATCCGCACCGTCTGGTCGGAGAGACTCGGCCCGCCGGCCGTCATGGCGGCTTTCCAGCCGCCGGTCCATGGCTGCCCTGCGGGGTCGGCCGCCGCCGTCCCTGAGGTGGCGATCATCCCGGCCACCAGCAGTGCCGCTGTGGCGCTCAGAGTGCGTCGCGTGCCGAATGTCATCTTCATCCACTCCACCGATAAGTCGCCGCACGCGCTCACCCAGCCCTGGCAGATACCGCCTCGCGGGAAGACGCGCTGATGTGCCCTTCACCCTTGCACGGCGGCTGAGCGTTGTGAGGGGGGAGAAATTCCCCCCGTTTGCTCTCCGCGGAGGGGGTAAGACGCTGCGCCTTGCAGCGCGTCCTCGGGACGCGATGGTGAATCACAAGCCGTCGAGTGGAGGGGGCAGCATCACTCGCGTCTGCCGGCCGGAGGGAGTCAGGGAGCGTCTGGAGCACGAGAGCGACCGTGTTGTTTCTTACGGAGGCGGTGCGTCCGGCCAGGCCGCCATCGCTGCGTGCACCACACGCTCAAGGATCTCCCGCGTCGCCCCGTCGACGGCCTGCTGGTTCATCCCCTGGATGGCCGCGGCGTGGAAGGGCAGTCAACCCGTCGGCGTCCAGGTCGCCGGGGAGCCGGCCCGCACCGATGTCGGCACGGATACAGGCTGCGATCGCAGCCCTGGTCTCCTCGCTCATCGCGCGCAGCTTGTCTTTCACGTCCTGCGAGCCGGAGGCGCAGTTGGTCGCCCCCCGTGATGATGGGGCAGCCCGGCGGGTGGTTGGGGTGGGTGTAGTGGGCGGCTAGGTATCGCAGCAGCGCGGCGATGGCCGTGCGGGCGTCCGGGCCTGCTCCAAGCGGGCTCCGAACGCGCGCGTGTGCGGCTGGACGGCTTCGTCGAACCGTTGGCGCTTGTCGCCGAAGGCGGCACACAGGCTCGGCGGGTTGATCCCCATCGCCTCGGTGAGTGAGGCGACCGACGTCGTCTCGTACCCGTGTGTCCAGAACTCCCGCAGAGCGGCAGCCAGGGCCGTGTCGCGGTCGAAGGCGCGTCGGCTCCCAGGCTCGACACGTTCGCGTCAGCGGGTACTCGCTCGGCGGACCCGTTGCGATCCACCTCGCCGTGCGTCCACCGGAGCGGGTCAGCTCACTTGTGCTGAGCGCGTCGTTCTCGCGTATCGACACCCGCGCCGACCTGGCCACCTCCCTCTGGCACCAGCTGTCCCCATCTGGCCGGCACTCCGTCCTGGCGGAACACGTGAACCTGATGGCGCTGAGCGAAGGCGCCTTGAACGCCCGGTCGACCCCGACCGCGTCCTCTTCGGCAGCGACGACTGCTGGACACCCGCGCCGCTGGCCGACACGCATGGCGGCGATCGACGCCGCCGAGCCACCGGCGGAAGGTGTTTCGTGGCGTTCGCGCACCACAGCCGACGCCCAGCGCCTGTCCCCAAGCTGAACCACACGACGCCGCGCCGCGGGCAGCCCGAGCACCCAGGCGACGGCGTCTGCAGGGCACCCTTGGGATCCGCACCCGCTCCGCGGAGTGGCACCGTGTCGCCCGCCCTCCGCAGACTCCTCTGCCGCCGTCCCGCACGGCAGACGCCCAGGTGTCCGTTGTACGTCGTCATGTCGCCCGGGCCGATCGTCGGCTCGACCGCCCGGGCGGCAGCCCTTCGATGCGTCGTGAGAACCGTCAGCGGGCCGGTGGCCGGTCGGCGGCGCTCATGCCGGTCGCGTTCCGGGGCGTGTAGTGCTCCTCCATGGCGGCGATCTCCTCGTCCGTCAAGGTGATGTCGAGGGCCGCGACTGCGTCCGCGAGGTGCCGAGGCTTGGACGCCCCGACGATCGGAGCACTGACGACCGGATTCGACAGCACCCACGCGAGCGCGATCGTGGCCATGGACACCCCCCGGGCCTCGGCCACCGACTGCACCGCCCCGACGATCTTCCCGTTCGACTCCTCCTCGGTGAACAGGCGTCCGTATGCCGGATCGGTTCCGGACCGGGTGGTCTGCGTCCCCCAGGGCCGGGTGAGCCGGCCGCGTGCCAGCGGGCTCCAGGGAACGCTCCCCACACCCTGGTCGGCGAGCAGGCCGAACATCTCCCGCTCCTCCTCCCGCATGAGGAGGTTGTACTGGTCCTGCATGGACACGAACCGCGTCCATCCGTGCAGGTCGGCGGTGTACTGCAGCTTGGCGAACTCCCACGCCAGCATCGACGAGGCACCGATGTAGCGCACCTTGCCCGCCTTCACGACGTCGTGAAGGGCCTCCATCGTCTCCTCGGCGGGCGTGTCGTAGTCGAGGCGGTGAATCTGGTAGAGATCCACGTAGTCCGTGCCGAGCCGGGTCAGCGACGCGTCGATCTGCTCCATGATCGCCTTGCGCGAGGTTCCGGATCCGCCCGGGCCGGCGTGCATCGGATAGAAGACCTTGGTCGCGAGCACGATGTCCTCGCGACGCGCGTACTTTTTGATCGCGCGCCCGACGAACTCCTCCGAACTGCCGAAGCTGTAGGCGTTGGCGGTGTCCCAGAACGTGACGCCCAGCTCGACGGCCTGCCGGAAGATCGGCTCCGATTCCTCTTCACCGAGTGCCCAGGTGCTGAAACCGCTAGAGGTGTCCCCGAAGGTCATGCAGCCGAGCGCGAGCCTGCTGACAACGAGTCCTGAACTTCCGAGTCGGGTGTATTCCATACGTGCTCCAAGCAAGTGAATCGGGCAGCCGTGCATGTCTCCTGGCTCACCGAGCTACCAGGCGTACGCTTCGGGAGCCTCGCCACCGGGCCCGGGCCAGATCGCGTCGAGCTCTCGTAGGGTCTCCGCCGACAGGCTCAGGTGCGGAGCCCGGAGCGTCTGGTGGAGCTGCTCGGGAGTGCGTGGTCCGACGATGGTGGTCGCGACCGCCGGGTTGTGCAGCAACCAAGCGAGAGCGACGTCCGCGGGCCGCTCGCCGAGCTCCGCGCACAGGGCTTCGTAGCGTTCCAGCTGCGAGCGGTGCCGCTCGACGGCGGCCAGGAAGTCGGGAGACGAACGCCGGCCGCTGTCGGCCTTCTGCAGGGCGCCGCTGAGCAGGCCACCGCCCAGCGGACTCCACGGGATCAGGCCGATGCCGTAGTGGCGAAGTGCGGGGATCAGTTCCAGTTCGACCGTACGGGCGTTGAGGTTGTAGAGGCTCTGCTCGGAGACGAGACCGAGAAAGTGCCGCTTGCCGGCCTCCTGCTGGGCGGTCGCGACGTGCCAGCCGGCGAAGTTGCTGCTGCCCACGTAGGTGACCTTGCCCTCGCGGACGAGTTGCTCCATGGCCTGCCAGATCTCGTCCCATGGTGTGGAACGGTCGACGTGGTGCATCTGGTACAGGTCGATGTGATCGGTCCGCAGCCGTCGGAGGCTGTCCTCGGCAGCCTTGCGGATCTTGTAGGCCGACAGGTACTTGTCGTTCGGGCCGGTTCCCATGGGCTGGTAGAGCTTGGTCGCCAGCACGATCCGGTCGCGTCGGCCGCCGCCCTGGGCCAGCCATCGGCCGATGATCTCTTCCGAGATGCCGTAGCCCACTTCCATGTCGGGGGACTGCGGCCCGCCGTAGACGTCGGCGGTGTCGACGAAGTTGATACCTTCCTCGACTGCCTGGTCGAGGATGGCGAAGGCGGTGGGCTCGTCGGTGACCCAGCCGAAGTTCATGGTCCCCAGACCGAGCCTGCTCACCTGCAGACCTGTCCGGCCGAGTTGGTGGTACGTCATCGTCATCGGTGTTCTTCCGTTCCTGCGGCCTTACTGCGTGCGCGGTGCGGGTCAGGCCAGCGTCGCGATGTCGATCACGAAGCGGTAGCGCACGTCGGAGGACAGGACGCGCTCGTACGCCTCGTTGGTCTTCTCCACCCCGATGGTCTCGATCTCGGCACCGATGCCGTGCTCGCCGCAGAAGTCCAGCATCTCCTGGGTCTCCCGGATTCCACCGATCGACGAGCCGGCGTACGACCGCCCGCGCGCGAGCAGCGAGAACACGTTCAGGGACAGGGGTTCCGGCGGGGCGCCGACGTTGACCATCGTGCCGCCCACGCCCAGCAGTGAGAGGTAGGCGTCGACGTCGAGCTTGGCGCTGACCGTGTTGACGATGAGGTCGAAGGTGCCCGCCAGTTCCTCGAAAGTGGCGGGGTCGCTGGTGGCGTGGTAGTGGTCGGCGCCCAGGCGCAGACCGTCGTCGATCTTCTTCAACGACTGCGACAGGACGGTGACGTCCGCCCCCATCGCGTGCGCGAACTTGACGCCCATGTGCCCGAGTCCGCCCAGACCGACGATGGCCACCTTCTTGCCGGGGCCGGCGCCCCAGCGGTGCAGCGGCGAGTAGGTCGTGATGCCCGCGCACAGCAGCGGGGCGGCCTCGTCCAGGGCGACGCCTTCGGGGACGCGGACGACGAAGTGCTCGTCGACGACGATATGGGTGGTGTATCCGCCCTGTGTCCACGTTCCGTCCCGGTCCGGGGAACCGTAGGTGAGCGTCGTGCCGTTGAGGCAGTACTGCTCCTCCCCCTTGCGGCACGAGTCACAGGTGCGACAGGAATTGACCATGCAGCCGACGCCGACGCGGTCGCCCACCGCGTGCTTGACGACCTCGGAGCCGACCTGGGTGACGATTCCGGCGATCTCGTGCCCGGGGGCCACCGGGTAGTGCACCTGGCCCCAGTCCCCACGCACGTGGTGGATGTCGGAGTGGCAGATGCCGGCGTATTTGATCTCGATGAGGACATCGTGCGGGCCGACGTCACGGCGCTCGACGGTGGTCCGGACGAGCGGTTCGGTCGAGGACGTAGCGGCGTACGCGTTGACGGTGAACACGTTTCTCCCAACAGGTGGCTGTGGTGGCTGTCCCGGCGACAGCCGTCGCGGCGTATCCGGCAGATCGGGCAACCGGGCCGCTGCGGGCCGCGTACCCCGTGGTCAGCGGGTCACCGACCCGGTGCGGGGGAGGGTTCCATGGGGGGTAAATTTCCTTCCCCCCTTGGGAGATCGGGTGCGGGGTACGGTGCCTGAGGACTCCGCCCGGAGGGTCCCGGAGGGTCGGAGACAGACACCCAAGCGGTCGGCTCGTCAACGAGGCGCAGGAGGACCAATGCACACGCGAACACTCGGTCGCCACCTTCAGGTCTCCGCCATCGGCCTCGGTGCCATGGGCATGTCCCAGAGTTACGGCCCCAATCCCGGTGACCGGAGCGACATGATCGCCGTGCTCCGCGGAGCCGTCGATCAGGGAGTCACGTTCTTCGACACCGCGGAGGTCTACGGCCCCTACGTCAACGAGGAACTCGTCGGAGAGGCCCTCGCCCCGATGCGTGACCAGGTGGTGATCGCCACCAAGTTCGGCTTCCGCATCGAGGACGGTGCGTCCGTCGGGCTGAACAGCCGGCCCGAGCAGATCCGCTCCGTCGCGAACGCCTCGCTCAAAAGGCTCGGGGTCGAGAGGCTCGACCTGTTCTACCAGCATCGCGTCGACCCGGAAGTGCCCATCGAGGACGTCGCCGGCACCGTGGGCGAGTTGGTGCAGGAAGGCAAGGTCCGCTGCTTCGGGCTCTCGGAGGCCAGTGCGCAGACCATCCGCCGTGCCCACGCGGTCCACCCGGTGACGGCAGTACAGAGCGAGTACTCGCTGTGGACCCGGGATCCCGAGCCGGAGGTCCTGCCGGCCTGCGTGGCGCTCGGGATCGGGTTCGTGCCCTTCAGCCCGCTCGGCAAGGGGTTCCTCACCGGGGCCGTGGACGCGTCGACATCGTTCGCGGCCGACGACGTCCGCACCACCATCCCCCGGTTCACTGCCGAGAACCGGGCCGCGAACCAGACGCTCGTCGAACACGTCACGTCACTGGCCCAGGGCAAGGACGCCACACCGGGACAGGTCGCCCTCGCCTGGCTGCTGGCGCAGCATCCCTCCATCGTGCCGATCCCCGGAACCCGGCGCAGCGCGCGCATCGAGGAGAACCTCGGCGCCACGCAGGTGCCGCTGTCCGCCGACGAACTGGCGGATCTCAACGAGCTCGCCGGCCGGATCAGCGTCCAGGGAGACCGCTACAACGAGCACCACATGTCACTGGTGGACAAGTAGCGGACGGGGGTGTCCCGGCCCGGTCAACCGTAGGCACCGCAGGTCAGGGCTCTGACCTGCGGTGCCTACGGTTGACCGGGCGTCCGGGCTGTCGTGGCCCGACGAGCCGGCTTGGCTTTCCTGACGTGTTGGGAGAGCCGGTGTTCGTCGCCTTCACGGATGAGCTCTTGAGAGCGGATCCGGTGCAACTCGAAGTGCCTGCCACTCGCTCCTACTGCTGGAACTCCATGACGTCGACGTCGGCGACCACGCAGCTGACGTTGCCGGGGCCTCCGGAGCTGACGGCGAGTAGGTGGGGACCGGCGTAGGCGGTGTCCTGGTTGCTCTCGCGGACCAGGCCCGTGTCGGACAGAGCGGCGTAACGGATTCCCAGGGGCTTGGCGGTGGCGGACATGGCAGGGTCCTTCCAGGACAGATGGTCGATGAGGAAGGTGGCCAGGTCTCGCCGTGCGGCGGTGTCGGCCTCGTTCTGGACCCAGAACGCGCGGACCTCCTGGGCTGCCGCGGCTGCATCCAGCGTGCTGACGTGCTGGATGCGGGCCAGGGGCATCCCCAGGCGCCGGAGCCAGGCGACGAGTCGGGCCTGATCCAGTTGTTCCGGTGCGTAGAGGCGATAGCCGGTCACCGGGTCGACATGAGCGGGGGTCAGCAGACCGAGTTCGCCGTAAAAACGCAGTGCCTTCGGCGACAGCGGGGACGCCTTCGCGAACGCCCCGATAGTCAGCAACCCCATGCTCGTTTTTCCTCATGCCGAGCACGTCGCCCGGCCCCACTGATGCGGTGGGCTCCCCCAAGGTGAAGGTCAACCAAGGATTCTGCTTGGCGCCCTCCGATGGTCTCCCACTCGGCCGGGGGCTGCGTGATCAGCTGAGGACGCTGGTCCGCCTTGGGCCCTCTTCTCTGCGAGGGGTGGGGAACGCAGCCGGCGCGGCGCTGCGCCGCGCCCTGTTCCAGGCCCGCGCGTCCGGGGCTCAGAACCAGGACGGTCCCGCGTTGACGTACGGCTTCTCCAGGGTGGCCGCTTCCTCGTCCGACAGGTGGAGGCCGAGTGCGTCCACCGCCTGTTCGAGGTGGCGCGGTGCCGTGGCTCCCACGATGGGGGCAGAGACGAGCGGGTTGCGCAGCACCCAGGCGAGGGCGACCTGGGCCATGGCCACCTTCCGGGCGCCGGCGATCTGTTGCACCGCGCTGATGACGGGTTCGTCGTGCGGGCTGTCGAAGGACTGGACGACGTGGTCGGTGCGGGAGCGGGTGCTCTGTTCGCCTGCGGGGCGCGCGAGGCGGCCCTTGCCGTTCGGGGAGTACGGGACGAGGCCCACGCCCATGTCCTTGCACATGGCCATGAGCTCCGGCTCGTCCTGGCGGCGCAGCAGGTTGTACTGGTTTTGCATGGACACGAAGGGTGTCCATCCGCCGAGGTCAGCGGCGTGCTGGAGTTTGGCGAACTGCCAGGCGTACATCGAGGAGGCGCCGAGGTAGCGGACCTTGCCGGCCTTGACGACGTCATGCAGCGCCTCCATGGTCTCCTCGGCCGGCGTGTCGTCGTCGAAGCGGTGGATCTGGTACAGGTCGATATAGTCCGTGCCGAGCCGCGCCAGAGAGGCGTCGACCTGTTCCAGGACCGCCTTGCGGGACAGGCCCTCTCCGCCCGGGCCGTCGTGCATCTTCCCTCGGACCTTGGTGGCGAGCACGATGTCCTCGCGTCGCGCGTACCGACGGATCGCACGGCCGACGATCTCTTCGGAGGTGCCGGCCTGGTAGACGTTGGCGGTGTCCCAGAAGGTGATGCCCAGCGCGACGGCCTGCCGAAAGAAGGGGGCGGCCTGGTCCTCGGTCAGCGCCCAGGGGTGGGCGCCGGTGACGGTCGGGTCGCCGTAGCTCATGCACCCCAGTGCAAGCCGGCTTACCTTCAGTCCGGTGGTGCCGAGGCGGGTGTACTCCATGGTGGCGCTCCTTGAGGATCGGGTGGCGGTTCGGAGGCGGTGTCAGCCCGGTGTGTGACGCGGTGCTGCCGGCCCCGGCGGCCTGTGCGGCGGGATCTCCGTTCAGTGGGTGGTGTAGCCGCCGTCGACGGGAAGCGCGGCGCCGATGACGAAGCTGGCGCCGGGGCTGCACAGCCACACGGCGGCTGCGGCGACTTCTTCGGCCTGGCCCAGGCGGCCGATGGGCTGCTGCTTCATGATCTCGGCCATGGCTTCGGCCTGGCCTTCGAGCATGTCGGCGACCATTGGGGTCTCGATGACACCGGGGCAGATGGCGTTGATCCGGATGCCCTTGGGCGCGTACTCGACCGCGGCGCTCTTGGTCAGGCCGATCACGCCGTGCTTGGAGGCGTGGTAGGCGGCGCGCTCGGGCAGGCCGACCAGGCCGCCGAGGGAGGAGCTGTTGACGATGGCACCGGACCCTTGCTTGCGCATCTGGCGCAGCTCGTGCTTCTGGGCGGCCCAAACGCCGCGCAGGTTGACGGCGTTGACGCGGTCGAAGTCCTCGGCCTTCTCATCTGCGGCGTCCGAGGGCGGGGCCTGGATGCCTGCGTTGTTGAAGGCCATGTCCAGGCGTCCGTAGGTGGCCACGGCCTGGTCCACCATCGCGGCGGCCTGGGCTTCGTCGGTGACATCACAGACGACGCCGGTGGCCTGGTGGCCGGCGTCGGTGAGGTCCTTGGCCGCGCTGTCGACGGCGTCCTTGTTGACGTCGGCCAGCACGACTGCGGCACCCGCCTGGGCGAAGGCGCGAGCGGCGGCGAGCCCCATGCCGGAAGCGGCGCCTGTGACCAGGGCGACCTGGCCGTCGAAGTTGTACTGCGGGTTCATGGGGGTCCTATCTGATGGTTGCCATGACCGGGCGAGCTAGCCGGGTCCGCTATGGCGGCGCTCGGACGCATCCGCGGGCAAGTGGCGCGGTCAGGGGTGCAGGAGGGTCTTGATGGCGCGGCGCTCGTCCATGGCCCGGTAGCCCTCGGCCGCCTTTTCCAGGGGGAGCTCCAGGTCGAAGACCTTGCCCGGGTTGATCCGGCCGTCCAGGACGCGCTGGATGAGGTCGGGGAGGAACTCGCGGACCGGGGCGGGGCCGCCGCGCAGGGCGACGTGGGAGAAGAACAGTTCCTCGCCGTCGATCTGCACGTCGTGCGGGACGCCGACGAAGCCGACGTTGCCGCCGGGGCGGGTGGAGCCCAGTGCCTGCTGCATGGAGTCGGAGTTGCCGACGCACTCCAGCACTCGGTCGGCGCCGATGCCGCCGGTCAGCTCCTTGATGCGGGCTACGCCGTCTTCGCCGCGTTCGGCGACGGTGTCGGTGGCGCCGAACTCGCGGGCCAGCTTCTGGCGGGATGCGTGGCGGGACATGGCGATGATCCGTGTCGCTCCGAGTTCCTTGGCGGCGATGACCGCACACAGGCCCACAGCTCCGTCGCCCACGACGGCGACGGTGTCGCCGGGCTTGACCTCGGCGGCGACGGCCGCGTACCAGCCGGTGCCCATGACGTCGGAGCAGGCCAGCAGGCTCGGGATGTGTTCCTCGGCCACATCGCCGTGGACGGGGACGAGGGTGCCGTCGGCGAGGGGGACGCGGATGTACTCGGCTTGGGCGCCGCCGACGAATTCACGGTGCAGGCAGGACGTCTGGTAGCCGTTCTTGCAGTTGGTGCAGGTGTTGTCGGAGGCGAAGAACGAGCCGACGACCAGCTGCCCGGGCTTGATGCCCCTCACGTCGGCGCCGACTTCTTCGACGATGCCGACGTATTCGTGACCGCCGGGGGTGGGCTCGGCAATGTCGTTGATGCCTCGGTAGTCCCACAGGTCCGAGCCGCACACACAGGTGGCGACGGTGCGAATCACCACGTCGGTGGGCTGCTGGACGGCGGCCTGGGGCCGGTCTTCGACCCGGACATCACCGGGGGCGTGGAGGATGGTTGCGCGCATGGTTCTCTTCCGTATCTCGCTGGAGCAGGGGGTGCCGGACTGGGCGGCTCAGAGGGTGTGGGCGGGGCGGCGAGGGCCGGTGTACTGGTCGTCGGTGACGTGCTCCAGCCAGTCGACGTCATCGCCCTCCCACAGCGCGATGTGGGCCATGAACCGGTCCGGAGTCGCGCCGTGCCAGTGCTCCTCGCCGGCCGGGGTGAAGATCACATCTCCGGGGTGGGCCTCGATGATGTCGCCGCCGCGGGACTGGATCAGGGCGATGCCCTCCACGATGTAGAGGGTCTGGCCCAGGCCGTGGGAGTGCCAGGCGGTGCGGGCGCAGGGCGCGAAGCGGACCATGTTGGCCCGTGCGCGGGAGAGGTCCTCGCCGCGGTAGATGACATCGGCCCAGGCGTCCCCGGTGAACATTTCCGCGGGCAGCTTCGCCGTCGAGGGAGGCTTGATGATCTCCATGAGGGGTTCTCCTTGCATACGTAAAGTCGTGACCAGGTCACGTGCAGGTGAAGAGGGGGAGGGTCGGGTCTGCGGGCAGAAGGATGTGCGCCTTGCTATCGGTGGTGCCCAGCCCACGGGCGGCTGGTTCCGGGCCTTTGGGCCCCTGCCGCCCGCCATGGGGCCTTCAGGACGCGAGCACGCTGCGGGCGACCGTGAGCGCGGACATCGCCTTGGGCCATCCGGCGTAGAACGCCATGTGCGTGATCGTCGCGATCAGCTCCTTGTCGCTGACCCCGTTCTCCCGGGCCTTGCCCAGGTGGAAGGCGAGTTGATCGCTGCTGCCGCTGGTGATCAGGCTGGCCACCGTGACCAGGCTGCGGTCTCGCGGGGACAGGTCGGGGTCCTCCCACGCCTGCCCGAACAGCACGTCCTCGCTGTATCCCGCCAGCGCCGGGGCGATGTCCCCGAACTGCTGACGCGGGCTCTCCGGCTTCTTGTCCTGCGCCATGGTCAGCCCCTTTCCTCGTAGATGCCCAGGTGTGTCCCCGCAGGGGCGGGGAGCGGGCACCTTCTCTCCATTCCGTCTCGGCGTCCCGGTGTGCGCCACCGGAGTGGACGGGCGGTCCCATTGCCGGCCTGCTATCGATGCAACGGCAGGTCACGAGTGCGGGGAAGGACCCGTTGATACGTGTACTGGCAGTACGCCCCTCGTATCCCGGAACCGTCGTAGCCTCGAAGTCATGGACAACCGCAGCGAGGTCCGGGAGTTCCTCACCAGCCGCCGTGCCAAGATCACACCCCAGCAGGCCGGTCTGCCCGCCGCAGGCCGCCGCCGGGTGAAAGGGCTGCGCCGTGAGGAAGTTGCGATGCTCGCCGGTGTCAGTGCCGAGTACTACGCCCGCATGGAGCGCGGCCACCTCTCGGGCGCTTCCGAAGCCGTCCTGGACTCGCTCGCCAGGGCGCTGCAGCTCGATGAGTCCGAGCGCGCCCACTTGCTGGACCTGGCTCGCACCGCCGGCACCACCCGCCGGGCTGCACGCCGCCGCGGCCCGCAGCCGATCCGCCCCGCCCTCCAGCAGCTGCTGGACGCGATGACCGAGGCGCCCGCCTTCATCCGCAACGGCCGCCTCGACATCCTGGCCACCAACCGCCTCGGCAAAGCCCTGTACTGGCCGGTGTTCCAGGATCCCGCACGGCCGGTCAACCTCGCCCGCTACCAGTTCCTCAACCCCGGCGCCGGCGAGTACATGACCGAGCTGGACTACCAAAAGGCCGCCTCGGCGGCCCTCCTGCGCACCGAGGCCGGACAGGACCCCTACAACCGTGACCTCAGCGACCTGATCGGTGAACTCTCCACTCGCAGCGAGGACTTCCGCGCCGTGTGGGCCGCGCACGACGTGCGCCTGCACCGAACCGGCTTCAAGCGCTTCCGCCACCCCGCCGTCGGCGACCTCACCCTCGCCTTCGAGGGCCTGCCCATCCCCAACGATCCGGGCCTCACGCTCACCGCGATGAGCGCCGAGCCCGGCACCCCATCACACGACGGTCTCCGCCTCCTGGCGAGCTGGGCCGCCACTCTCGACCGGAGCGAACAGCTGAACACCGGCCTCACCAGCGACGAGTAAGCGCAGCACCACCCCTGACATCACGCTCAACGGCAGGCAGCTTCGTGTACTGAGGCCGGCTCACCAGAAGCCCTTGCCCGTGCACGCTCCCCATCGGACCGGACCGATGGGACCGGACGGGCGGTTACTACGGGCGTTTTCTCATCTGCCCCTGCCTGTCGGCGCGGGGCAGGGAGACGGGTGACGTTCCCGGACTGCTCACGTTCCACCAGGGCTTGCATCAGCTCCAGGTCGAGCTCGGCAACGATCCGCCGTGGTGCGAAACTGACGGCCTGCTCATGCGCGAGATTCTCCGTGACTGCCGCCAGCTTCTCCTTCAATGCGCTGTACTTGTCGGTCAGCTCCTGTGTCGATCCGACCCGTGACACTGCCGACGAAGAAGTCCCCGGCCACCGGAGCCGCCGCGACGGTGAGCTGCAGCGGCTGGAGCCACAGCAACTTGGACGACGGTTCCGGTCGCTCCTCGGGCACGGACGCCTTGAAGTCCGGCCCCTACGCGGCCTGTTCGAACACGGGCCAGACGTACGCCGGGACCCTCCTCTACTACCACTGCTACACCGGCAACGACTACGGCAACACCTGGACGTGGGCGCGGATCGCCGGCACAAGCACCGAAGGTTGGTTCTCCGACGACAACCTCCCCATCAACTCTGACCAAATCACGCGGGGGACCACCCACCACTGCTGACCCCGGCCGCGCTCACTGGCCCAGCACCGGCGTCACGACGAGGAGCATCATCAGGCACGCGCAGTCCGATGCCATCCACCCGTGCGCAGCCCGGGGCCCGTAGCTCGCTCTTGAGTGCCGGCGGTGCCCGGCCCGCCTGCTGCCGCGGGTGGCGGCCGGGGACCGGCGGGATGCTCACGGGATGTGCAAGGCCGCTGGCTCCTGGCCCGGTCCGGGGCGGTGCACCCCCCGTGGCCGGTACCCCAGGCGGTCCGACTCCCCCACCAGATCTGCCAGCAGCCAGACGATGGCCAGCCACATCTCCGTTCCCTGCAGGCCCGGTTCCGGCCCCGGCCCCGTCGTGCCCGGTCCGAACCCGAAGCCTTTGCCGTCCTGCCACATCGGCAGGGCGGTGGTGAGCCGCTGTCCGGCCCAGGCCCGGATCTCGGCCGCCCGGTAGGTGCCGCCGTCTTCGCCGCTGCCGCCCAGCTGCCTCGTGCACAGCCACAACGGGTGCGCCACGTCCAGTACGTTGCAGGCGTTCTCGCGGCCCGCGCCGAAGTAACGGGCGTCCCGGCTGTGGTCCAGCACCGCGTCCACGACCCGCTCCGGATGCGGGACGGGCATCGCGAACTGTGCGAAGGAACCCCGCGTGAGCCGGTAATAGCCGTTCACCACCTGGAGACGGCCGGTGGCGGCCGAAGGGCTGCCCCACATACCCGTCCAGGGGTCGGCCCGGGTCAGGAGCCAGCCGAAGAGGGCTTCGAGTGTGCCCGGAACCAGAGGGGCGCCGGCGGGATGTCGCAGGTTCCAATGGGCCGCTGTCGCCCAGGAGTCGATCCAGGCGCCCGCCCCCCACGCACCGTCCCGCCAGGGCAACTTGTCCAGGCGTGCCATGAGCTCATCTGCCGTCATGCTGCTGACACCGTAGATGGGCCGGGGGAAGGAAGCGCCCAGGAGATCCAGCGCGTAGCCCACCGACAGGACGTGATAGAGCGCCGGGCCATCGGCGATGAAGCCGTCACCGTCCACGCAGGGCACCTGCCCGCCGAGTTCGGGTACCAGACCGCTCGCCTCGTCCTGGAGGGATGTCAGACGCTCGATGTGCTGTGTCCTGTCCAGTTGCTCAGGGACGGACGACAGCAGCAGGTCAGCGATCTCCACGGCATCGCAGTGGGCCCGCACGGTAGGTGGAGCACCGGGGCGGTCGGTGTAGTGAACGCCGTCCCAGCAGCGGGCCAGGATGCCGGCCGCCTGTGCCCGGGCGGTGTCGGCGAAGCGGGCCAGGGCATCACCCTCACCCCCACCGCCGGCCGCAACGGGCTTCCGTCCCCGTTCGCCCCTCTCGCGCCGGTCTCCCATCGGCCGCGCCGGATTCCCTGCAGCCACCGTCCACGCCGGCAGGTCCTTCGTCACCACCGCCCCCGCACCGATCACACAATGGTCGCCCACTGTCACACCGTCGACGATGACCACATGAGAGCCGATCCACACGTCATCGCCGACGGTGATGCCTCGGCTGGTCTGGGGCTGGCGGAAGACCGGCTGATCGGGGGCCATCGAGTGGTTGAAGCCCAGAAGCGATGTGTGAGCGCCGATACGTACGCCGGTGCCCAGGGAGACGGTGCCGCGGACCACGGTGAACGGGTTCAGCGTGCAGTTCGCGCCCGTGGTCAGAGTCCCGGTGACGTAGGCGTATGCGGCGATATACGAATCGTCACCCAGCCGCAGAAGATCAGGGAATACCCCCGCCGAGTCCGCCACATAACAACGCTCACCCACCGCGCTGTCCCCTCCGAGGGAGGCTTGCCGTTCCCGCTGAAGAGCCCGCCCCTCCTCACTCGCCTCTCCATCAAACAACCACGGACAGTAGTCGAAACGTCCAGCGAAGCCGCCAGTAGTCCCGCCGGAGAAACCCTCGGACATCTGCTCCCGGTCACCCATGGAAAACACACTCATACCCTCCACCCGAACCACCCCGGACTCCACCCACCCCATACCCACCCACCACCTCACTCCCACGGGGCGCGGCCGATGGGCCCGGGTAGCGACATGGTGGAACGGCACGGGCACGGAGACCGTCAACCTGGGCTGGCCGGTGGCCGCGACCGGGGACGCCGGCAGCGACGAGTGAGCCCGGCACCGGGCGGCGTCGGCATCATGGGGCGCCCGCGCCATCGGCGAGTAGCTGCTCCAGCACGCGGACGGCCTGGCGGTCGGGAACCCATCGGCGAGGACTGTCGGCCGCTGACCGGCAAAGGGGAAAAAACCGCGAGCTTCTGCTGGTCAGCAGCGGTCGTTCTGGGGATGCCGCGCCCGGTGAGGGGCCCGGAGCCGGGCAGGCAGCGGGGTCTCGCCGTTTCCCGGTCGGCTCAGCACGGTCGTCCGGTGCGGTTTCGCCGTCAGGGGCGGCCGAGGGCGTTGGTCACGAGCTCGCGTGCGTACGTGGCATCCAGGCGACCGGGTCGGAAGAGAATGCGGTACATCATCGGCGCCACGACCCGGTCGATCACTCGTTCCGTGTCAGGCACGGCCTCTCCGCGCCGTGTCGCACGGTTCAGGACGGTGTCGATCTGCTCTGCGGCGTAGGCGGAGCACTGGCCGGCGTTGGTGCCGTCCGGATCACCGAGGAGCGCATCCCTGATGTACGCACGCCCGGGCGGTGAGGCCATCTCGTCGAGGAACTGCTCCGCCCATGCGTCGAGGTCGGCGCGCAGGCTGCCGAGGTCGACGGGGTCGGTCTCCGGGCGCAGCCGTTCGACTGCGACATCGGACAGGAGTTCCTGCAGGTCGCCCCAGCGGCGGTAGATCGTGGAGGGGGTCACGCCGGCCCGGGCGGCAACCAGGGGAACGGTCAGTGCTTCGCGGCCGTGCTCGCCGACGAGTTCGCGGACCGCAGCATGGACGGACTCCTGCACACGGGCACTACGTCCGCCGGGGCGCGTCATGGGCTTGGGGCTCATACGTTCCATCTTAATGCGAATATATTGCTTCTAGTCGCCCCGTCCCGTTCCCGGCGACAAGGCCACTGCACCATCTGACGTCGGCGACCGAGAAGGTCTGCCGCGCGCCCCGGGGCGCGCACGAGCCGCCCGGGGGCTTCCGCCGCGGCGACAGCATCCACCATCCGGTCCAGATGGGGCATCCGGATCTCTGCAGCTGCGTGGACATCGCAGCTGAACTTGCCACCAGGACCCGGCACCGGATGCTCGACTCGCTGGCCGGCACCTCGACCCTGCTGCTCGGCAGGCACTTCCCGGCGCCGACCGCCGGTCACGTGCGGCGCGAGGGGAATGCGTACCGGCTGGCGCCGGCCGTACCCGGGGTCGCAACGGCCCGGGGTTGAACCGAGGGCCAGTCAGGTGGGCCGTATCTGCCGCCCAAGGGCAACGGCGTTCACCCGGTACGGAACAAGCCTCTGATCTGTGCCGATACAGGGCCGAGGCGGGCGGGGAGCCGTCACTTCCCGGGATCAGCCTGGTAGATGCAGGAACCTCGCAGCATCGCGGCGCGTCAAGTTCTGACATGGAAAGACAGACCAATCCGCCCTGGATGGCAGGCTGCTTGGCATTGCTCGCAGGGGCGCTCGCGGGCTACGGCGCCTACCGGTTGTCCCGCGCGGCGCGCCGGACCTGCGCCGTCATCCTGCGGGAACACCCGAGCCTGTTAGATCTGTGGACCTGGGAAGCGCCGCTGACGGTCCTCGCGGCGGGATTCACGGGCTTGGCCGCGTGGGCGCTGCCCGTGGGCATGCTGCGACATCAGAAGCGCCGGCACCTGAACTTGTTGATACCACCTGCGGTGTGCCTGGCAGCGCTGATCGCCCTGACCTTGGTGCACTTCGCCTGGCTGGGGACCCCGCTCGGGGTGGGGAACGACACCAACGGCAACTGCCCCCTTGACAATGTCCCACCCTGGTGGCCCGGGTGGCTGCCTACGTGAGGCCGGAGACGGACCGTGGCCATCTCCTGAGCTGCACACTCCAAGGTCGAGTACGGAAGGCTCTCGCGGGTTCGCCCCTGGCTCAACCCGCGCACCGGGGCACGGCAGTGGACGCCGGAGGGCGCGCCATGCATGACGTCCGCGGATGTGACCTGCGGGCGTCACCCTGAAGCCGGAGTAAACCCCTGGATCAGATCGAACCCGTACATGGCATTTTCCTGGACGCGACCATGGGTGCCGGTGCGGGGAGGCTCGGCGGGGCGGGGGCGAAGGGTCCGGCGGTTCCGCCGGGGAGGGGTGCACGACCTTTGGCCCGGGTTTGGCTGCCGTGTGCGCGCTGTGATGGAGTCGGATGGTCGATGGAGTCGGGCTGTCGTACGTCGGCGGCGGTGGCCGTAGAGCGGGAATGGGGTGGCATGGCCCGTGTGATCGTCCCGTTGCCCGGTGAACGGGGCTTGGCGGTGCAGCCGCTGGCCTCGCCTCAGTCCGTGGAATGGGTGAGGGAGCTGCTGGCCGGCGGCTGGGCCGTGGTGTTCGTGCCCGGCGAGCCCGACCGGCTGGGACGGCTGCACGTGTGGCAACCCTCTGATGCGGTGCCCGCCGCGCCGGCGCCGGAGGGTGCCGAGGCGGGGCGCATCGAGCTGGTGCTGCCGCACGGTCGCTCGGTACGCCGCCGCGTCATCGCCTCGTACGCGGTCTCTCCGCCCGTGGCGGTGGCCGCCCTGCTCGGGGCCACGCCCACGCATCCGTCCGCCGCCGCCTGGGCGGCCGCCGCGCGGCTGACGCTGGGCATGCTGGCCGAGGGGCGCCTGTATCCGGCGTTGAGCGAGGCCGCGTACGACGCGTGGAGGGTCGGCCCGTACGACACCGCGTGGCGGCGAGCCGTCGACGAGCTGGCCGCCACCTTCCCGCCGCACGCGCACTGCCTTCCCCTGCCAGGCACCGCTCCGCTGCGGATCGCCGAACCGGCCGCCCTGATCCGGGACTTCGCGGACGCCGTCGCCGACGCGCTGGCCCGCACCCCGGCCGCCCCGCTGGCCCTCGGTCATCTCCCCTACGCCTGGCGAGAGATGCGCCCGGTGCCCGAGCTGCGTACGTGGGCGCAGGAGACCGACGCGGCCCTGTCGGCCAAGGTCACCGTCAGTCTGCGCGTCGAACTGCCGGCCGGGAGACGGCGGCGCTTCCAGGCGGTGCTGCAGCTGCACACCGCCGACGACCCCGCCCTGGTCGTCGAGGCCGCCGACCTGTGGGCCGATCCGGCCGCCGTACAGTGGCAGTTGGGGCCACGCGCGGAAACCGAGACGCTGCTGGCACTGCGCCGCGGTGCCCGCGCCTGGCCGCCACTGGAGCGGCTCCTGGAGGAGGCCGCGCCCGACCGGCTGCCGCTGAGCGACGACGAGGCCCTGGATCTGCTCGGGGATGCCACCGACTCCCTGCGCGGCGCCGGGATCGCCGTGCACTGGCCGCGCGAGCTGGTCAAGGCGCTCACCGCGCGGGCCGAGATCGGCCGGCCGGGAGCTCCGGGCTCGGCCGCGCCCGGCCTGCTGGACGCCGACAGCCTGCTCGACTTCAGCTGGCGGATCGCACTCGGCGACGAGCTGCTCACCGAGGCCGAGCTGGAGACCCTCGCCGAAGCCCGCCGGCCGCTGATCCGGCTGCGTGAGCAGTGGGTGGTCGCCGATCCGAAAATCGTCGCCCGCGCCCGGCACCGCCGCATGCGTCCGCTCTCCCCGATGGAGGCACTCACCACCGCCCTGACCGGCGAGGCGGAGGCGGACGGCGAGCGTGTTCCGGTACAGGCGGCCGGAGCGTTCGCCGCGCTCGTCGACCGCATCCGCGACCCGCAGGTGCGTGAACCGGTGCCCCAGCCCACCGCATTGAAGGCCACCCTGCGCGGCTACCAGCTGCGCGGTCTGGCCTGGCTGGCCGACATGTGCGAACTCGGCCTCGGCGGCTGCCTCGCCGACGACATGGGCCTGGGCAAGACCATCACCCTGCTCGCCCTCCACCTGCACCGCCAGCAAGATCCGGCCACCGCCGGGCCCACCCTGGTGCTCTGCCCCACCTCGCTCCTCGGCAACTGGGCACGCGAGGCCGCCCGGTTCGCGCCCGGCACGCCCCTGCGCCGCTTCCACGGCGGCGACCGGCACCTCGACGACCTGGCGCGCGGCGAGATCGTCCTGGTCACCTACGGCGTGCTCCGCCGCGACCGCAGGCGACTCGCCGACGTCCCCTGGTCGTTGATCGCGGCCGACGAGGCGCAGCACGCCAAGAACCCCTACAGCACCACCGCCCGCGAACTGCGCGCCCTGCCCGCCCAAGCCCGCGTCGCGCTGACCGGCACCCCGGTCGAGAACAATCTCTCCGAACTGTGGGCGATCCTCGACTGGACCACCCCGGGCCTGCTCGGCCCACTGCCCGTCTTCCGCGACCGGCACGCCCGCCCCGTCGAGTCCGGCCAGGACCCACAGGCCGCCGAACGACTGGCCCGCCTGGTACGCCCCTTCCTGCTGCGCCGGCACAAGTCCGACCCGGGCATCGCCCCCGAACTCCCGGCCAAGACCGAGACCGACCGCGTCGTCCCCCTGTCCACCGAGCAGACGAGCCTGTACGTGGCGGTGGTGCGCGAGACCATGGACACGATCCGCACCAGCGAAGGCATCGCGCGGCGCGGGCTGGTCCTCAAACTCCTCACCGCGCTGAAGCAGATCTGCAATCACCCCGCCCAGTACCTGCGCCAGAACGGTCCGCTGGACTCCGGCCGCTCCGGCAAACTCGAACTGCTCGACGAGCTCCTGGCCACCATCACCGCCGAGGGCGAGTCCGTCCTGGTCTTCACCCAGTACACGGCGATGGCCCGGCTCCTCGAACAGCATCTGGCCCAACAGGGGCGGGCGCCGCTCTTCCTGCACGGCGGCACACCGGTGGCCCGCCGCGAGGAGATGGTCGCCGCCTTCCAGGCCGGTGAAGCACCGGTCTTCCTGCTGTCCCTCAAGGCCGCCGGCACCGGCCTCAACCTCACCCGCGCCACCCACGTCGTGCACTACGACCGCTGGTGGAACCCGGCCGTCGAGGACCAGGCCACCGACCGCGCCCACCGCATCGGCCAGGACCGTCCCGTACAGGTGCACCGCCTGATCACCGAGGGAACCGTGGAGGACAAGGTGGCAAGGCTCCTGGAATCCAAGCGCGCCCTGGCCGCATCCGTCATCGGCTCCGGTGAGGCCGCGCTCACCGAACTCGGCGACGACGAACTCGCCGAACTCGTCGCTTTGGCCGGGCGGTCATGAGCCCGGCCCGGCGCCGCGGTGGCCGCGCCTTCGCCGCCACCTGGTGGGGGCAGGCATGGGTCGGTGCGCTGGAAGACTCCACTCTCGACTCCGGCCGCCTCTCCCGCGGCCGCACCTACGCCCGCCACAACATGGTGGGCGAGGTCACCGTCTCCCCCGGCGTCGTCAAGGCCCCCGTCCAGGGCAGCCGCCCACGCCCGTACCGCACCTCGGTCCGCGTCCCCACCCTCACCGACGCCCAGTGGGACACCCTGCTGGACGCGATCGCCGCCCGCGCCGGGCACACCGCCGCCCTCCTCGACGGCGAGATGCCCCAGGGCCTCGTCGACGACGCCCACACCGCCGGCGTGCCACTGCTGCCCGGGCCCACCGAACTCGACCCGGACTGTTCCTGCCCCGACTGGGGCCACCCCTGCAAGCACGCCGCCGCCCTGTGCTACGCCATCGCCGCCGACGTCGACGCCGACCCCTTCGTCCTGTTCGCGCTGCGCGGCCGTACGAAAGAGCAGGTCTTCGCCGAGCTGCGCCGCCGCCGCACTCCCCCGGCCGCACCCGACAGCCCATCCCCCGCACCCGGGGGCATCCGCGCGGCCACCGCGTACGCCGACTGGAACACCGCCCGCCCCGCACCAGCGGCCCCACCCCAGCCCGCGACCTCCCGCACCCCCGCCCTCACGACGGACCCGCCCCCGGCCTCGGGCCCCTGTGCCGACGACCTGCAGCGCCTCGCCGCCGACACCGCCACCCGTGCCGCCCTCCTCCTGACCGGCGACGCGAGGGCCCTGTACCTCACCCGACGCCAGGACGCCCTGCGGATGGCCGCCGCCCACCAGGACGTCACGTGGTTTCACGGCCTGCAGGCCGGCACCGGGCTACGCCCGAACCAGTTCGCCCGCCTCGTACGGGCCTGGCGCCACGGCGGCGCCGCAGGCGTCACCACCGCCGAGCAGCCCCACAGCCCCGACCCCACGGTCATGGCCACCGCCCGCACCGCACTCGCCCGCACGCTCGCCGAGATCCACGGCGACGATGGCGCCGCGCCCGCTCTGCGCACCTGGCGCAACCGGCTGACCATCGACGCCACCGGCCTCCAGCTCCGCCTGGGCCCCGACACCCGCTGGCACCCCTACCAGGAGATCGACGGCGAATGGTGGCCCTGCGGCCCCGCCCACCCCGACCCGGCCACCGCCCTCACCGACGTCTGGGACAAACGCCGATCACCCACCCCGTCCGACCCCGGATCTCTTGAATAAGCCCAGCTGAGCGGCACCTGATCCGCAGCTGCGCGTACCGCGACAAACGGCCCGACGCAGCGCCGAGGAAGACCGGATGACGCTCCGGTGAACCCGGGACGTCAGCATTTCGTCATGAGTTGCGGGCCCCGTCCCCAGCCCGTACCGGCCTACGGTCGGGACATGCGTGACCATCCACTCCCCACCTCCCCCGGTTTCTGGCGCAGCCCGCTGCGCAGCCGCTGGTTCACCTCAGTGCTCGGTATCGTGCTGCTCGGTGGGATCACGGTGCTCTTCGTCACGGGCCTTGTGTCGTACGCCGCCTACAACCCCGGCCTGTCGCCGGTGAACGACAAGACCCCGGACAAGGGCCTGCTCGGCTTCTACCTCTTCGCCTGGCCGACCGACCCGCCCTGGCTCTACCGACTCACCCAGGGCGTCCACGTCACCCTGGGCATCACACTGATCCCCGTACTGCTGGCAAAACTGTGGTCGGTCCTGCCGCGCCTGTTCACCCTGCCGCCCGTGCGATCCCTCACGCACGCGCTGGAGCGGATCTCGTTGCTTCTGCTGGTCGGGGGCGCGCTGTTCGAGTTCATCACCGGCGTACTGAACGTCCAGCTCGACTACCTCTTCCCCGGCTCCTTCTATCCGCTGCACTTCTACGGGGCCTGGGTGTTCTTCGCGGCGTTCGTGACACACGCGGTGCTGCGGATGCCGGCCGCGGTCCACAATCTGCGCCACCTGCGCGACGAGGAGGGCGGGCTCGTCTCCCCGAACCCCGCCCCGCCCACTGTCTCGCGCCGCGGCGCCCTCGCCTTCGTCGGCGGCGGCTCCCTGCTCCTGCTGGCCACGACGGCGGGCCGAAGCTTCGACGGACCACTGCGGGCGACAGCCCTGCTCGCTCCGCACGGCGGTCCCGAACCCGGCCCGGGACCCGGCGGCTTCCAGATCAACAAGACAGCCGTGTCACGCGGGATCAGCATGACCGAGACGAGTGACCAGGCATGGCGTCTGGTCATCGAGGGGCCCGGACGGACAGTCCGGCTGAGCCGGGCAGAACTGCTGCAACTCCCCCTGCACAGCGCCGCGTTGCCCATCGCGTGCGTGGAGGGCTGGTCGACCTCCGACCAGTGGTGGCGGGGCGTACGCCTGCGGGATCTGGCGGCGCTCGTCGGGTACAAGACCGGCGCGGCGCCCGACGTGATGGTGGAGTCGCTCCAGCGGCACGGGGCGTTCCGCCGGGCCGCCCTGCGCGACAACCAGGTGCGCGACCCGCGTTCCCTGCTCGCCCTGTTCGTCAACGGCGAACCCCTCACCCCCGACCACGGCTACCCGGCGCGAATCATCGTCCCCGCGGCGCCCGGCGTACTCAACACCAAGTGGGTGGACCGAATGACGTTCGGAGAGCTGTGATGCGAGGACATGTCATGCGACGGCTTGTGGTGCGCCCGCGCGTAGGCAGCCCACTTCAACTCCTGCTCCTCCTGGGATCGTTCGCGCTCGCCGGGTACGCGGGTGTACGGCTGCTCGCGGACGACTGGCTCTCTGTCGTGCTGTGGTTCGTGGGCGCTGCGCTCGTGCACGACCTGGTGCTGCTGCCCCTGTACGCAGGCGCGGACCGGCTCGTCGCACGAGGGCTGGGCGTGGCCGGCCACCGGGAGTGGACGGTCTTCGTGCGCGTCCCGGCGGCGCTCTCCGCCCTACTGCTGCTGATCTGGTTTCCGCTGATCAGCGGGCAGGTGGCAGACCACTACAGCTCGGCCACCACCCTGTCCGGCGACGGATTCCTGTCCCGCTGGCTCCTGATCACGGCGGTGCTGTTCGGCGGCTCGGCGGTGGCGCTCCTGCTGCGGTCCCTGCGGTTGCGCCAGGCGGCGAAGGAACGGCCACCGGTCCCCCACTGACGCTGCGGGCGCCAGCCGAGGAGCAGGCTGATGACGGCACCGCCGCCCCGGGCGCGCATGTGCCGCAGCTCGTGCTTTATGCGTGCGGGCCCGGACGCCGCGGATTGATGACCCCGACACGGTCGAAGCGTTCGGCGGGCTCCTCGGCGACATGGCTGGGCGGGATCTGGATGCCGACCTGGTCGTGGGCCTACGACCGACCGCCGAGCTCCGGCCCCTCGCGCCGGCGGTCCAGGTAACCGATGGCCGGGGCCGCCATGCCCCCGTGCAGCACCACCGAGATCACCACGGTGAGGGTCACGATCGCCCACAGCTCTTTTTCCAGCCCTCCGAAGGAGTCCTGCCCAAGGGCGTAGGACAGGTAGAACAGCGAACCGATTCCCCTGATCCCGAACAGGGCGACCACGGCACGCTCCTTCTTTCCCATGGCGGCCCGTCCCTGTGCCAGCCACCCGGTCAGCGGCCGTACGACGAGCAGCACCAGCACGCCCAGCACCGCACCCCTCAGCGACAGGGCGGACAAGGCGCCCGCCACCAGATAGCCACCGAGCAGGAACAGCAGCACGGCCGTGAGCAACCGCTCGATCTGCTCGGTGAACCCGTGCAGCACCTTGTGGTAGCCGTGGCTGCGCTCGGCCGCCCGGATGACGCAGGCGGTGACGAACACGGACAGGAAGCCGTAGCCGTGGAGCACCTCGGTGATGCCGTACGACACGAAGGTGGCACCCAGCGCCACAAAACCCTCCATGTGCTCGGACAACCGCAGCGCGGAGGTACGCACCCGGAAGAACATCCACCCCAGCACCCAGCCGACACCGCCCCCGACGGCCAGCCCCACAGCGCACTTGCCCAGCAGGTCGGTCAGCGCCCAGGAGCCGATCCACTCCGCCGACCAGCCCGTCCCGGCCGCCGCGGCGAGAGCGATGGCCGCGTAGACGAACGGAAACGCGAGTCCGTCGTTCAGCCCGGCCTCACTGGTCAGGGAGAACCGCACCTCGTCCTCGTCCTCCTCGCGCTCGGTATCGAGCGGCTCACCCACGCGCACCTCACCGGCCAGCACGGGATCCGTGGGCGCGAGGACGGCCCCCAGCAGCAGAGCGGCAGCGGGCGGCCAGTCGAGCAACCCCCAGGCCAGCAGGGCAACGACCGCCACGGTCAGCGGCATCGTGATGCCCAGCAACCGCCACGTACTGGACCACCGGCGCCATCCGAAGGGCCGGTCGATGGCCAGCCCTGCACCCATCAGCGACACGATCACACACACCTCGGTGATGTGCTCGACCCACAAGCGATCACGAACAGGATCCACGGCCGGTACGCCCACCGGCAGCAACTCGGTCAGAACCCCCGCGGCAAGGAAGACCATGGGCAGGGACAGCGGCCGCTTGGACACCACCTGAGGCAGCACAGCCGCCACCAGCGCCCCCAGGCCCAGACAGACGTAGACCCCGTCCGAAAGCGTCACGGCGACCTCCTGCTCGACCCGATCATTCCCAGGCCACGTGGGTACCCCGTCCGCACCGATACCTCGCCCGAGTACGTCCCCAAGCTCACTGGACTGCCCGATTGCGGCTGTCGAGGGGAAGGCCGATCCACTCGGGCGTGGTGGGCGACCCGTCCCTCGCAGCCTTGAGTGAGCCCGGTCTCACCTGGGCAGCGCCGCTTGGCTATGCAACGAGTTGCATAGCAGGATCGCGGTATGGCGCTCGAGCACGCGATCCTCGTCTCCCTGCTGGAGAAGCCGGGCTCCGGCTATGAGCTGGCCCGGCGGTTCGAGCGGTCCATCGGATATTTCTGGACCGCCACGCACCAGCAGATCTACCGCGTTCTCAAACGCATGGAGAGCGAGGGACTGCTCGCCGTCCGCGAGTTGTCACAGCAGAGTCGACCGGACAAGAAGGAGTACTCCGTCGTAGGCCCCGGCCGCTCCGCCCTCTCTCGGTGGCTGCACGAATCCATTCAGCCCGAGAGCATCCGGCACGACCTCGCGGTGAAGATCCGCGGCGCGGCCTTCGCCGACCCGTCCGTGCTGGTCCGCGAGGTCGAACGGCACCGCCAGATGCACAGCGAACGGCTCGCGCACTATGTGGAGGGGGAACTGCGCGACTTCACCGGCCCGGCGGCACCCACACCGCTCGACGCCGGTCAGGAACTGCAGCATGTCGTGCTGCGCGGCGGCATCGCGTACGAGCGGATGACGATCGCCTGGCTCGACGACGTACTCGCCACCCTCCGGCGGCTCGGCACGTCACACCCGCACCCCTGAAGAGCCGCGCACCGCCGCCCGCGCTCCCGCGACCTTCAGTCCCGCACCCTCATCAACCCGCTACTTCCGGAAGGCGGACCTCCATGGCCGACCCCCTTCTCTTCAACCCCCACACGTACGACCCGGCGCACTTCGACCCCGAGACCCGCAGGTTGCTGCGGGCCACCGTCGACTGGTTCGAGAACCGCGGTAAGCGCCAGCTCATCGAGGACTACCGGTCCCGTGCCTGGCTGGCCGATTTCCTCGCGTTCGCAGCCAAGGAAGGGCTGTTCGCCACCTTCCTCACCCCGGCCTCCGCCGCCGGGGATAAGGACCAGCGCTGGGACACGGCGAGGATCGCAGCTCTCAACGAGATCTTCGGGTTCTACGGTCTCGACTACTGGTACGCGTGGCAGGTGACCATCCTTGGCCTGGGACCGGTCTGGCAGAGCGAGAACACCGCGGCTCGCACGCGCACGGCGGAACTCCTCGCCCAGGGTGAGGTGTTCGCCTTCGGTCTCTCCGAGAAGACCCATGGCGCCGACATCTACTCCACCGACATGCTGCTGACGCCGGACGGCAACGGCGGCTTCAAGGCGGCGGGCTCCAAGTACTACATCGGCAACGGCAATGCCGCCGGGCTCGTCTCGGTCTTCGGCCGGCGCACCGACATCGAGGGCCCCGAGGGCTACGTCTTCTTCGCCGCCGACAGCCGCCACCCGGCCTATCACCTCGTGAAGAACGTCGTCGACTCCTCGAAGTACGTCAGCGAGTTCCGCCTCGACGACTATCCGGTGGGCCCGGACGACGTCCTGCACACGGGCCGCGCGGCCTTCGACGCCGCCCTCAACACCGTCAACGTCGGCAAGTTCAATCTCTGCACCGCCTCGATCGGCATCTGCGAGCACGCGATGTACGAGGCGGTCACCCACGCGCACAACCGCATCCTGTACGGCCGCCCCGTCACCGCGTTCCCGCACGTGCGCCGCGAGCTGACCGACGCCTACGTCCGCCTCGTCGGTATGAAGTTGTTCAGCGACCGAGCTGTCGACTACTTCCGCTCCGCCTCGTCGGACGACCGCCGCTATCTGCTGTTCAATCCGATGACGAAGATGAAGGTGACCACGGAGGGCGAGAAGGTCATCGACCTGATGTGGGACGTGATCGCCGCCAAGGGCTTCGAGAAGGACACCTACTTCGCACAGGCCGCCGTCGAGATCCGGGGCCTGCCCAAGCTTGAGGGCACGGTGCACGTCAACCTCGCGCTGATCCTCAAGTTCATGCGCAACCATCTCCTGAACCCGGCCGAGTTCGCGGCCGTGCCCACCCGCCTCGACGCGGCTGACGACACGTTCCTCTTCGAGCAGGGACCGGCCCGTGGCCTTGGCTCCGTGCGCTTCCACGACTGGCGCCCCGCCTACGACGCATACGCGGGGGTGCCCAACGTCGCTCGCTTCCGGGAGCAGGCCGACGCCCTGTGCGAGTTCGTCACCACCGCAGCACCCGACGAGGGGCAGAGCCGCGACCTCGATCTTCTCCTCTCCGTCGGCCAGCTGTTCGCGCTGGTGGTGCACGGCCAGCTGATCCTGGAGCAGGCCCGTCTGACGGACCTTGACGAGGAGGTGCTCGACGAGTTGTTCTCCGTCCTCGTCCGCGACTTCTCCGCCACCGCCGTCGAACTGCACGGCAAGGACTCCGCCACTGCGGATCAACAGCGCTGGGCGCTCGGTGCCGTCCGGCGTCCCGTCGTCGACGAAGCGCGTTCGGGGCGCGTCTGGGAGCGTGTGGAGGCACTGTCCGGGGCGTACGAGATGACGCCGTGACAGCCTGCCCAGGGGACCGCGTCGACAGGTGACGGTAGGGGTCCCCGGGAGCAGTAGAGCTCCTCGGGCGTGTTCCGAAAGCGGCGGCGTCCGCCCGCGGGCCGGACGGGACTTTCGTAACACGCCCGAACCGCTGTCGGTCTCCTCCGGCCGGTCCCGGCCGCCGTCTCCGCTGTCCCGGCCGTCTCCGTCGCTGCCGTCGAGCGCCCGTGCCGTCTCACGCAGAGGCAGCATCGTCAGGGTCTCCCGCGCCTCGGACGGCTTCGGGCTCCCGGCCGGCCTGTGGTGAGGCATCGCGACGGGCAGGCTCCGCAGCAGCGCGTCTTGTGAGCTGCGGCCGGCATGGCTCGTGGGTGGGGCCGCCGCCGGAGGACGGTCAGGGGTGTGCGCCGCAGCCGCAGCCCGTCATCGTCGCGCCCTCCTGTGGCGGCGGGGTCTGCGCGGCGGCGACTTCCACCGCCGCGAGCAGCCGCCGGCGTTCCTCCGGCGGGATCCACCTGCCGTCGACGACCACGCCGTGAATGCGGCGGGTGTTGCGGATGTCACGCAGCGGGTCGGCGTCGAGGACGAGGAGATCGGCGGCCTGTTCGCGGGCCACGGTGCCGACGGCGGGCAGGCCGAGGGTGCGGGCCGCGTCCCGCGTGGCCGCGCGCAGGGCCTCGGCCGGAGTGAGGCCGGCCGCCACGAGCAGCGCCAGCTCGTCGTGGAGGGCGAAGCCCGGGACGAGGTATCCGGTGCCGGTGTCGGTGCCCGCCGCCAGACGCACTCCCGCGTCGTGCAGCTCGTTCACCAGCCGGAGGCGGTGCTCGAAGATCCGGCGGATCTGGCGGGCCTGTTCGGGGGTGCGCCCACCGGTCAGGGCCGCAAGTTGGTCCGGCCAGCTCTCCACCTGCCAGGCGGGCAGGTACTTCCACTCATCGGCCCCGGACGCGACGTCGTCGGGCAGCTCCAGCGTGCGGTGCACGCTGAGCGTGGGGACCACCGCGGTCCCGTCGGCCGCCAGGCTGCGGAAGAGGGCGTCCGCCGCTTCCCGGTCATAGCCCTGCACCGCCCGCCATTCAAGGGGGTGCACCTGCTGGAACCAACTGTGGTAGCGGGACAGGCTGCTGGGGTCGCGCGGATCGATCCTTACGGCGGCCAGACGGCGCCGTATCTCTTTCTCGTGGCGTGAGGTCGCCAGGAGCAGCGCGTGCAGGTGCTCGATGGTGCGGTGGCCGGTGGCGCTCGCCTCCGTGATCCCTACGGTGTCGGGGCAGTGCCCGAGGTGGGGGATGCCCTGGCGCCGGGCCTCGTCCGCGATGGCGAAGTAGGCCTCGCGGGACAGGCGGGAGTACACCTTGACGAAGTCCGCGCCCTCGCGTTTGACCCGCCGTACTCTGTCGGACACGGGGCGAGAGGACAGTGCGGCCAGACGGTGGCTGTGGGGGTGTTGCTGGGACCACCGGGGTCTCCCCGCCGCTGGGGTTGCCCCGCCTGTGAACCGGCGCCGGCCGCAATGATCACGCCGCCTCGCCCCTCTCGCCTGCCCTCTCACCAGGGCGGTCCCCGGTCAGTGCAGCACTGCCGAGCTCTGCGAGGGCCCATGGCCACGCTGAGGGTCGATGGCCACACTTCTGCAAGGCGCTGAAGGACAATCGCTCTTGCACACAGCCGCCCGCCCTCCCGGAAGGCTCCCATGCCCCATATGACGCCCCGCCCTCACCAGGCCGAAGCTGTGGACAGCGTGGTGAGACACCTCCAGTCCCCCCTTGGCGGCCGCCTGCCCTCCCAGGGGTTGAGAACGCAGGTCATCGCCGCCACCGGGTCCGGGAAGACACTGATCGCTGTGGAAGCGGCACGACGTCTGGCCGCACGGCGTGTGCTGGTCCTGGTGCCGACACTCGACCTGCTGACGCAGACGGCTGCGGCCTGGCGCCGTGGCGGACGGCAGGGTGCGATGGTCGGAGTGTGCTCGCTACGGGCAGAGGACAGCGACGGCATCCCCTGCACGACCGATCCGGACGAACTGGTGGCCTGGGTTGGGGATAGGGAGACGGTGACGGTCTTCGCGACGTACGCCGCGGTCGGGCTGGGCATCCTGCAGCGGGCGCACGCGGCGGGTCTGGCGGTGTGGGACCTGATGGTCGTCGACGAAGCCCACCGCACCAGCGGGGACGCGGGCAGGCCGTGGGCGGCCGTGCACGATCAGGCCCGGGTGCCCGCGGCCCGTCGGCTGTACATGACCGCCACCGCCCGGATCTGGGAAGCCGACGGTGACCGGCCACGGCTGGTGGCCAGCATGGACGAGGACAGCGCCGTGTTCGGGCCGGTGGCCTACAAGCTCAAGCTGTCCGAGGCGATCCGGCGGGGGCTGGTGGCGCCCTATCAGGTGGTGTGCGTCGATATCCGCGACCCTGCGCTGCACGCCGCGATGGCGGCCGGGCCCGGCGGTTCAGCGGCGGTCCGCGGGGCACGGCTGGCTGCGTTGCAGACAGGACTGCTGACCGCGGCGGCCGACGAACGGCTGCGTCGCGTCCTGGCCTTCCACAGCCGGGTGAGCGAGGCCGAAGCCATGGCGACCGGCACGCCCGGCGTCGCCGTGGAGCTCGCCCGAGCGGAACCGGGCCGTTTCCCGCCGGCCAGGCAGGTGTGGGCGGACTGGCTGTGCGGGGAGCACTCCCCTGCTCGCCGCCGCCGCGTACTGGAGGAGTTCGCTTCCGACTTCCTCAGCGACGGCGCCGCACAGGGCAGGGATGTTCCGGCCACGGTACGGGTCCTGAGTTCCGTCAAAGTCCTCGGAGAGGGCGTCGACACAGCCTGGTGCGACGCGGTGTTCTTCTGCGACGCGCGTGGCTCGATGGTGGACATCGTGCAGATGGTCGGGCGCGCCCTGCGCCTGCAACCGGGCGAAGGGAAGCTCGCCTCCCTGGTGGTGCCGGTGTTCCTCGGACCGGACGAGGAAGCGGACGACATGCTGACCTCAGACGCCTACGGGACCCTCGCGAAGGTCCTCGGAGCGCTGCGGGCCCACGACACCGACACGATCGAGGCACTCGCCGACCCCCGCGCCCGCAGCGGCAGCCCCGGCCGCCCCGCAGACGGTGAACGGACCGGCGCAGAGGCAGTTTTCGACGCCCGACACGACGCCGGCCAGGCCCACGTGGCCCAGCGGGCGGAGGACGACGGCGCCGCGGCGGTGAGCGCCGCCGCGGCCGGGCTGCTGCGGTTCAGCGAAGACCGCTCCCCCGCCGTCCTCGCCCAATTCATGCGGCTGCGGGTGATCGACCCGGAGAACGCCTCCTGGCGGCGTGGCATCGAGGCCGCCACCAGATGGCTGCACGAGACCGGCAGTACGGAGCTGCGCGTGCCCTACACCTACACGGGGCCGGCCGGCTGGGCAGGAGTGGGCGGGTATCCGCTGGGGGTCTGGGTGGCCGATCAGCGCAAGTACTACAACGACGGGACCTTGGAAGCGGAGCGGGTGCGGGAGCTGGAGGGGCTGGGCATGGTGTGGTCGCACCATGACAGTGCGTTCGAGGAAGGCCTCACCGTCGCACGGGCCTGGGCAGCCACACATGACGGCATGTTCCTGCCATCGGCCACCGCCATCGGGGAGGGAGGATTCCCCATCGGTGTCTGGGCCAAGAACCAGCGGGCCGCAGCCCGCAGGACACGGCACAACTCCGAACGACGTGCCGCAGGGGAAACACTCGCCGGCACCGGGGAAATCCCCAGGAACCGCCTGGAGGCGCTTGAGGCCATCGACCCCGGCTGGTGCCCCCTGGGCTGGGACGTCGCCTGGCAGCGCTGCTTCCGGCTTGCTCTGGCCCGCGTCCAGGCCGGCGACACCCTGCCGGCCGCCGCGGGCGAACTCATCGTCCACGGCGAAGACATCGGCGCCTGGACCGCCACGCAACGGCTGATCTGGGACAAGCTCCTGCCGGCGCAGCGGTGGCTCCTGGAAAACGCCCTCGGCCTCGACCCCATCCGGGAGGAAGAGCAGCCCATGCGGCACACGCAGGACGCCAGATGGGAGATCAGCCTTTCCGCGGCGAGGCAGTTCCACACCCGCGAAGGCCACCTCACCGTCCCGCGCAAGCATCTCGAACGCCTGGCCGATGGCACCGAGGTCAAGCTGGGTGGCTGGTTGGACAACACACGGCGCAGGGCCGCCAAACTCACCGCACAGCGACGGGCCGACCTCGATGCCCTCGACATGAGGTGGTAGCCACCCGGCCTGGTGCAGCTGCTGACGGTTTCCGGGCCGGTCCCACTGGGCCGGCCCGGCCGCATTGCGTTGTGGTGGCCGACGTCGGCACGGACGTCATCGCTCAGGAAGGCGTCCGGCAGGCGGAGGAAGCGGACATCGACGTCGCCCCGGCGCATCCCCGTGCCGGTTGGTCTTCACCATGCGTTCCGGCGCGTCCTCGGACCGTTGATCCCGGGAAGACAGTTCCGTTCCGATCCGTTGAGTGCGATGGCACGGCCGGTGTGTGGCCAACCGGTGCGTGGCCGTCCGAGGCCTGTCCGAACGAGGAAGAGCGGTGATCACGCGATGAAGGCCGTGCGGTTCCACGAGTATGGCGGGATCGATGTGCTGCGGGTGGAGGAAGTGGAGCGGCCGGCGCCCGGCCCCGGGCAGGTGCTGGTCGAGGTGCACGCGGCCGGGATCCAGCCCGGCGAGGCGATGATCCGCGAGGGTGCGCGACACGGACGCTGGCCGTCGGTGTTTCCCTCCGGGCAGGGCAGCGATCTGGCCGGCGTCGTGGTGGAGACCGGTCCGCAGGTGCGCGGCTTCGCGGTGGGCGATGAGGTCCTTGGTTTCACCCATGCCAGGGCGAGCCATGCGGAGTTCGTCGTGGTCGACGACGTGAATGTGGTCTCGCGTCCGGAGGGGCTGTCCTGGGAGGTGGCCGGGTCGTTGTACGTGGCAGGCACGACCGCATACGCCTGCGTGTTCGCGGTGGACCCCGGGCCGGCCGACACGGTCGTCGTGTCAGGTGCGGCGGGCGGTGTCGGGTCCCTCGCCGTGCAGCTCGCGCGGCGGCGCGGCGCCACGGTGATCGGGCTGGCGAGCGAGCGGAACCACGCCTGGTTGAAGGATCGCGGTGTCGTCCCGGTCGCGTACGGGGAGGGAATGGCCGAACGGATCCGGCAGGCTTCCGGCGGGAACGTGGACGCGTTCATCGACACGTTCGGCGACGGCTACGTGGAGCTGGCGGTGGAGTTGGGCGTGCAGCCCGAGCGGATCAACACGATCCGCGATTGGCAGGCCGCGGCCAGGGTCGGCGCGCGAACCTACGGAGAAGGCGCGGCAGCGTGCGCGGTCGTTCTCGGCGAGCTGGCCCGGCTTGCCGCGCGCGGGGAACTGGAGGTGCCGATCGCCCGCACCTATCCGCTGGAACGGGTGCAAGACGCGTTCCGCGAGCTGGAACAACGCCGAACCCACGGCAAGATCGTTCTCCGGCCCTGGGCCGTTTCTGATGGCTCTTGGTGAGTTGGGTGGATCTCGTGGGACGGCCACCTGGGCCCGGGCGCCTCTCGGATTCCGCGGCCGAATCTCATGGCAGCGGGATGTGCCGGAGAGCGTGAGGCGCCCCGCCTGCCGTCTCAGTACAGTCAGTTCTCATGACCGACACCGAGAGCGAGATCACTGCAGACCTGGTGCGCGACCTGCTGCAGGAGCAGCATCCAGACCTCGCGGGGCTGGCCATCCGCGAGGTGGCGGGCGGCTGGGGCAACCACATGTGGCGTCTCGGGGACGAGTTGGCCGTGCGTATGCAGCGTATGGACCCCACCCCGGAGCTCCAGCTCAAGGAGCGGCGGTGGCTCCCCGTGCTGGCCCCTCGTCTGCCGCTCCCGGTGCCGGTTCCGGTGCGGTTCGGCGAACCGTCCGAGCGCTTCCCCAAGCACTGGACCGTCATGACGTGGGTTCCCGGCGAGCCGCTGGACCACGGTTCGATCAGCCGCGGCGAGCACGCGGCCGACACGCTGGCGGGCTTCCTCAGGGCGCTCCACGTGGAGGCGCCCGCCGAGGCACCGACCAGCTCGGACTTCGGCGCTCACCCCAAGAAGTGCACGGACGGCTTCGACTACTTCTTTGAAGCCGTTGTCCCCGGCGGCATTGCCGACGAGGTCAGGGCCGTCTGGGACGATGCCGTCGCGGCCCCCGGGTGGGAGGGGCCGCCGGTATGGGTGCACGGCGACCTCCATCCCGCGAACGTCGTCGTCTCGGACGGAACGCTCTCGGGCATCATCGACTTCGGTGCCCTGTTCGCCGGCGATCCGGCCTGGGACCTCGCGGCCGCATGGGTGCTGCTCCCCGTGGGCACGGCCTCACGGTTCTTCGACATGTACGCGCATGCGGACGAGGCGGCGATCCGGCGCGCCCGCGGGCTGGCCGCCATGAAGAGCCTCTTCCTGCTTCTCATGGGGCAGAACGGTGATCGGGGCCTTCCCGGCGGCAAGCCGCACTGGGGACCTGCGGGCCGGGCGGCACTTGATCGTGTTCTGAAGGGCGTTTAGAGCACGCGCCTTTGCACTGTTCTCGATCTCGGTTGCGGGCCGTGTGGCAGCCACCTTCGTGGGTGCAGCGATCACCACGCGTGGTGGGGATGCCGGCATCCCCGGCCGTAGGCTGCCCGCGACTCCGATCGAGCCGGCGGAGGTTCTTCTCGGCGCCGGCCAGGCTGACCTGGAGACCTTCGGCCTCTCCGAGCCGGTCAGCGCGAGTTTCACGTTGTCTTCGCGGGTGGCGTCACCGTCGAGGGTCAGAGCCTGTCCGCCCGTCTCCTCGATGAGCCGTGTGGTCTCCCACGGGGTGTCCGGGGACCGGTCGGCGAGGGCGACGCGGGCGCCCGCGCGGGCGAAGGCTTCGCCACACCCGCCCGCTTCCCGCACGCCGACGAGGTCGTGGTCGACTGGCCCCACCGCTACCTGTCACGGACGGCCGTGGACTCTCGCAGCGCCGTCTGCGTCCTCACCCACGACGCCAAGTTCGACATCCCCCTGCTCCGGCTCGCACTCGACCTACCGGTCGCCTACATCGGCGCGATGGGATCCCGACGCACCCACGACGAACGCCTGCGCCTCCTGAAGGAAGCGGGCCTCACCGATGAGCAGTTGGCTCGGCTGCGCTCCCCGATCGGCCTCGACCTCGGCGCCCGTACGCCCGAGGAGACGGCGGTCTCCATCACCGCGGAGATCGTCGCCTCCGGCAACGCTGCAAGTGGCCTGCCCCTGTCTGACCTGTCCGGTCGAATCCACCAGGTCCACCCGGTCCACTCGGAACGGGAACGCGCGGCGAGGGCCGTTCACTGAGCACCGACTGACCGCTCGGTGCCAGGCAAGGGCCGGTGCACTGGGGACTTCATTGCCTCACACGCACCCTGGCCGGAGCACATGACCAGACCAGGGCCGCCCCGACGTCCGGCGAATACCCAGGTGAGCCACCCACTTCGACGGCCGATTCAAGCGGGACACAAGGCGCGGTATCCCTACGCCTCGGTCTCCGCCTCGGCCCTTAGGTACCGACCCCAGACCTGGGCCTTGTAATAGGGACCGGCCCCGTCGCAGTCGTACTGCGGCGCGTCAAAGGTCACCCAGTACAACAGCTCGCCGCTGAGCGACTGGGCATGCTCGTTGGGTTCGGGTGCACCCATGGCATCGATCGTTCCAGCAAACTCGGCCTGCCAAGGACCTTCCCAGTCCTGGTCGCGAACGACCGTGACCCGGCTGCCCGCTGCCAGTGCGCCCGCCGGCCACGTCTGGCTCGGTGGAGGACCGAGAATGTGCTCCATCGCCTGGCGCTCCTCCACGTCCGCGGGAACAGGCCCGGAACTGTCTGTCATGCCGCCCACTCTGCCCGTACCACTTCAGGAGCGCCAGAAAATAGAGGACAAGTCAGCACCTGTATGTCCGGGGCGACCCGGTCGGGGGTGAGGCCGATGCGGGCGAGTAGTGCCTTCCGGCCGGAGCCGTCCGCCGGCCAGAGCATCACCCGCCCAGCGATCTCAGCAGGATGTGCCACACCGGCACACGAAGGGGAGCAGAACGGCCGGTGCGCTCACCGGAGATCTGTCCACCCTGATCGTGTCTTCAGCAGCCGGCCATGCGACGGTGCACCGGACGTGTTGAAGGATGTTGACGGAGCCTGCGAGCGACGGCATGATGACCCACTGCGTGGCCTACGCCGAACCTCCCGTGACCGTCCCCAGCGCGGTCTCCTGTCGGAGGCAAAGGGACCAGCGTCTCAGGTCGTTGTCGCAGCCCGATCGCCTCGGGCGAGGTTGCTGGGGAGCCGTCGCTCAAGGCGTGGAAGGCCGCGATGACAGCCCGTAGGAACTTCAAGCAGCAGGTGCGTGCCCGCGCCGCCAAGACCGGTGAGTCCTACACGTCCGCCCTCCGGCACTTCCGTCCGACTCCATCAGGAGACGTCATGTCGGAAGCAAGGAATCCCATGACCGTGCGGCTCGCCGTAGCGCAGACCCTCGTACGCGAAGACCCCCGAGACGTGGAGGCGCTGCGCGACAGCGGGCGTGAGGTCCGTGCTCTGATGCGCGAGGCCAGTGCTCAGGGAGCGAGGATCGTGCACTTCCCGGAAGGCGCGATCTGCTTTCCCAGCAAGTTCGTCATGTCCGTCGACGGCCCGGACGCGGTCGGCCCGGCGGACTGGGACAGGTGCCGGTGGCCGGTACTCCAGTCGGAGTTGGTGGCGATCGCCGAGCTGGCCGGCGAGTTGCAGCTGTGGACGGTGATCCCGTCGGTTCACCGCCTGACCGGCCCGAACCGGCCGCACAACAGCCTCTACGTCATCTCCGATCGCGGCGAGGTCGTCACGCGTTATGACGAGCGCCTGCTGTCGAAGACGAAGGTCTCGTACATGTACTCCCCGGGTGTCTCACCGGTGACCTTCGAGGTCGACGGTGTGCGCTTCGGCTGCCTGCTCGGCATGGAGATCCATTATCCGGAGTTGTTCGCGGAGTACGAGCGGCTGGACGTCGACTGCGTGCTGCTCTCCACCAGCGGCACGCCGGGCAACATCACCGCCCAAGCCCAGGTCCAAGGCCACGCCGCGTTCAACAGCTACTGGGTCAGCCTGTCGGGGCCGGCGCAGGACAGCGTCACCGCACCGACCGGAATCGTCGCTCCCAACGGCGACTGGCTTGCGCGGTGCCTCGCGGACGGTTCCCCATCGGTGGCCGTCGTGAACCTCGACGACACTTCCGAGGCCGCCGTCGGTGCGGTGACCTACGCGCGTCCCTGGCGTCGTGAGTCGCGCTCGGGCCTCTACACCGAGCACCAGGTGAGCGACCCTCGCAGCGAGGACCGGACCGCGGCCTTCTAGCTCAGAGGCGGAATCCGAGGGGTTCGCGCGTACGGAATGGCTCCGGGCGCGCGACCCCCTCGGGTTCCTTGCCACACCGGCTCGCGCAGGCCGCGCTCTGGCGAGAATCTGGTGAGTACAGGGTGTCGCTGGGGAGCTCGTGGGGAGAACTGAGCGCGTCACACCGCACGCCCCTCAAGGCGCGGAAAGAGCCGTCCGCACAGTTCAGAGACGACTGGAGTCACCCCAACGCGGGGCAGCGCCACCTGGCAGGCGACTTGCCGGAGCTCTCCTCGTCGTTCCGGCTTGGCGGCGGCCTGCGAGGCCGTGCAGCGGGCGGGCGAGACCTCTCTGCGCGAGGGCGTGTTCGTCGAACGCCGCTTCTCCCCCGGCCTGTTCGCCGGCCGTGACGCCCGTCCGAACGCGTGGGAGCTCTCCTGAGAAGGGTCTTTGCGTCCTTCCGTCCGGGATGGACGTCGAGTGGGTGGAGCCAGGATGGGCCTGGCTCCACCCAGTGGTGGGGGTGTGTCACTGGAACTGTGCGAAGAACCTCCAGATCTCTGCTTTGGTCCAGGTGGTGACGCCGCTTTCGCCGGAGGAGCCGTCGACCGGACCGGGGATGTGGTCTCCGTCGAACGCGGCCCATTGGACCGGGTATCCGGCACGGCAGCCGGAGTAGGCGGTGGTGATGTGTGTCCGGCTGCCCGTCGCGGGCTCGCGCGGGCTCTGGGGGGTGCAGCCGTTGTTGCTGACGAACTTGTCGCGCAGGGACCGGCCTTGCCCGATGTTGAGGACGGAGTCCCTGACGCCGTGGATGCCGAAGTAGGCGATGGGCTGGGTGCCGCCGCTGCATCCGCTGATCTGGGCGCCGGATATGACCGCGACGGCCCTGAAGACGTTCGCCCGGCTGCAGGCGAGTGCGTAGCTCATACCGCCGCCCCAGCTGAATCCCGTGGCGAAACGCTGTGCCGGGTTGACGCAGAGGCCGGCCTCGATTCGCCGGATCATGTCGTCGACGAAGGTGATGTCCTCACCGCCCGAATTGGCCCAGCCGTTGCCGAGGCCCTGGGGGGCGACGAGGATGGCGCCGTTGTTCGACTGTTCCTGTTGGCCGTAGTAGGACCAGGCGTTTCCGCTGGTGCCGCCGGAGGCGACGTCGCCGGCTGTTCCGCCCCGCCAGTGGAACGCGAAGATCAGCCGGTAGGGGCGGCTGTGGTCGTAGTTCGCGGGAACCCTGAGGATGAAGCTGCGGCTCTTGCCGCCGCTCTGAATCGTGTGCGTGCCGCTCGTCAGAGTCGGGGCACTGCCGCATCCGGCAGCACCGCCGCCACCGGACGACAGCTTGATCATCTGCCATTGCTGGTTGGCGCCGGACCAGTCGGTGTACTGGACGACGCTGCCGCCGTCGGCGGTGGAGGCGCCCTGCACCTCCACCGCCTTGTTGCTGGTGCGGTTGATCAGCCGGACGTGGCCCGCGTCGGAGTCGGCCAGGCGGAACTGCTGGTTGGCCCCGTTGTGGTCGGCCCACTGCTGGATGGCGGCACCGTCTGCGGTCGAGGCGCCGGCCACGTCGAGGACCTTGCCCGAGTGCCGGGCCTTGAGGCGGTAGAAGCCGTCGCCGGAGTCCACGAACTGCCACTGCTGGTTGGCCCCGTCGGTGCGCGTCCACTGGCTGACCCGCGTGCCGTCGGCGCTGGACGTACCGGGGACGTCGAGCGCCTTGCCGCTGTTGCGATTGACCAGGACGTACCAGGCATTGGTGTCCACCGTCGCCGCCTCGGCGGGCGCCGGCTTCACCGCTGTGAGCATGCCGATCGCGAGGGTCGCCGCCACCACAGCGGCGATCCGGGACCACCAGCGATGTCTGGGAGGAGGGGCGGGGGAGGCCGCACCGTTGGTCTTCATCGGTTCACCCCATTCGTTTGGGCAGGTCCCATCAGGTGCGGGTCCAGCGTTGGTTGCTGCCGTTCGAGCAGGAGTAGAGCTGGACCTGGGTGCCGTTGGCGGTGCCGCTTGCGACGGCGTCGAGGCAGAGGCCGGACTGGACGCCGACGATGGATCCGTCGGAGTTGAGGCGCCATTTCTGGTTGTCGCCGCTCCAGCAGCTGTAGATCTGGACTTTGGTGCCGTTGCCGGTGCCGGCGGCGTCCAGGCACTTGTTGCCGTAGACCCTGAGCTCGCCGGCGGCGGTGTACGTCCACTGCTGGTTGGTGCCGTTGTTGCAGTCCCACAGTTGGAGCTGGGTGCCGTCGGTGGTGCTGGTGCCGGGCACGTCCAGGCAGCGGCCCGAACCGACGCCCTTGATCGTTCCGGATTCCGAAGGGGCCGTGGTGGAGCCGCCGTTGAGTGCGTTGAGGACGGCGGTGTAGGCGGCCTTCTTGCTGCCGTTGCCGTTGAACAGCAGCGGGGTGTCCCCCGGTCGCCAGGAGTCGGTGTCGCGCACACCCCAGACGGTGATGCCGAGGCAGCGCGGGACGGCCAGGCAGTCGTTGGTCACGCTGGCGTAGGTCGTGGACGAGGCGCCCTGGATGTCGAGTTCGGTGATGGCCACATCGACGCCGAGGGCCGCGAAGTTCTGCAGGGTGGTGCGGAAGTTGCTGTTGTAGGGGCTGCCGCTGTTGAAGTGCGACTGGAAGCCGACGCAGTCGATCGGCACGCCGCGCTGCTTGAAGTCCTTGACCATGGCGTACATGGCCTGGGTCTTGGCCCAGGTCCAGTTCTCGACGTTGTAGTCGTTGTAGCAGAGCTTGGCGGCCGGGTCGGCGGCGCGCGCGGTGCGGAAGGCGACCTCGATCCAGTCGTTGCCGGTGCGCTGCAGGTTGGAGTCACGCCGGGCTCCGGAATTGCCGTCGGCGAAGGCCTCGTTCACGACGTCCCACTGGACGATCTTGCCCTTGTAGTGGGCCATCACGCCGTTGATGTGGCCGATCATCGCCCGGCGCAGCGTGCTGCCGCTGAGGCTCTGCATCCAGCCGGGCTGCTGGGCGTACCAGGCCAGGGTGTGGCCGCGCACCTGCTTGCCGTTCGCCACCGCCCAGTTGTAGACGCGGTCACCGGCGGTGAAGTTGAACTGGCCCCGCTGCGGCTCGGTGGCGTCGATCTTCATTTCGTTCTCGGCCGTCACCATGTTGAACTCACGACTCGCGATCGTCGTGTACGCCGAGTCGCCCAGCCTGCCCGAGGCGATGGCGGTGCCGAAGTAGCGGCCGCTCTGCGCCGCCGCGGCGCCGAGGGTGCTCTCGGCGGCGTGTGCGCTCGGCGGCGCGGTCAGTGCGGCGACCGCGGCGAGGACCGCGGCGACCAGTGTCACCAGCAGGGCGTGGACCTTCCGGCGGACAACGGTTCTGGGAGGGGCGTACGAGCCCATGTCTGTGCCTCCAAGGTAGAAATCAAGGAAGGACTGAAGCGCGGGGGAATGCGGTGTCCGCTCCCACTCGGCAGACGGACGGGGCTGGTCGGCGCCCGGGCGGTGCGGAATCAGCGGGCAGCGCGGTCGTAGAACCGGGACGATCTCAGCCGGATCGGGCGGGGCCGGGTCGGCCGTCGGGGGACGCACGGCCGGCGGCGGCGCTGTTCCGATACAGGCATGGGGCACTCCATCGCAGCTCAGCCGGGGGTTCGCAACGCAGCGTCGCGTACCTCTCCCATGGCGCGAAGAGCACAGGATGCGCTGGTGCGAACCTCACCGGAACGAGAGGGGGTGGCGCAGGTTGCTTATGGCGCGCGGATCTGTCGTGCGGCTATGCGTGGATCTGCCGTGCAGCACAGGTTTGCCCAGGACCGCCATGGTTCGGCATCTCGAACCTTGGCCAGGTTCTTCGACAGGGATGATTGAGGTGTTGACGATGAATCGTCAATACTCTCCGCAGAAGAAGTTTCGGTTCCTCTCCCGAAACTTTCCGGAGCACCGGCGGGTCGGACGGCGACCCCGGCGCCGTCGTCGGCAGATCCCGTAGGGCCGGAGCCCGAGACCACTGCACAGACGCCTCTTGCTCGGCTTCTCCCTCCATGGGCACCTTGGACTGGCGAGCTGTCCTCGCGAACCCCGGAGTGGCGTCGGTCGGCGCGACCACTTGTCGGCCCGGACGCGAGGCGCTGTTTGTGGACAGATCGGCAACAGGCCTTGACCGCAGGGCCCCGCATTCCTAGCTTGTGGCGTCGAAGCATCCGGGAATTCTTCGAAACATTCGAGACTGACCCTGTCCCCCGGCACGTCCTCTCCGCGGTTCATCGGGGTCACCTCACCCGCCCCCCAAAGGAGGCCCCATGATGTGGTTCCGCCACCCATCCCCGGTCCGTCCAAGACGCTTCCTCGCCATCCTTGCGCCCTTCCTGCTCGTGGCGACCTTCCTCGGCGCCCAGCCCGCCGACGCGGCGACCGTCGACCCCAACGCCTCGTATGTGCTGGTCAACCGCAACAGCGGCAAGGCCATGGACGTCTACAACATGGCGACCAACGACGGCGCCCGCATCACCCAGTGGACCAGGAACGACCAGAACCAGCAGCAGTGGCAGTTCGTCGACTCCGGGGACGGCTACTACCGCATCAAATCCCGCCACTCGGGCAAGGTCCTCGACGTCCACAACTGGTCCACCGCGAACGGCGGCTCGATCGTCCAGTGGACCGACCTGAACGCCACCAACCAGCAGTGGCGGCTGGCCGACAGCTCGGACGGCTACGTCAGGTTCATCTCGCGCCACAGCAACAAGGCCCTGGAGGTACAAGGCGCCTCCACCGCCGACAACGCGAACACCGTCCAGTACGACGACTGGGGCGGCACCAACCAGCAGTGGCAGCTCGTCAAGGTCGGCGGCGGCAACTCCGGCCCGTGCGATCTTCCGTCGGCATACCGCTGGGCATCAACGGGCGCGCTGGCGCAGCCCAAGCCGGGATGGGTCTCGCTCAAGGACTTCACCGTCGTCCCCTACAACGGCAGGCAACTCGTCTACGCGACGACGCACGACACGGGGACGAGTTGGGGTTCGATGAACTTCGGCCTGTTCACCAACTGGTCGGATATGGCCTCGGCCAGCCAGAACACGATGTCGTCTTCCACCGTCGCACCCACGCTCTTCTACTTCGCCCCGAAGAACATCTGGGTGCTCGCCTACCAGTGGGGCAGTACCGCCTTCTCCTACCGAACGTCGAGCGACCCGACCAACCCCAACGGCTGGTCCTCACCCCAGGTGCTCTTCTCCGGGAGCATCACCGGCTCCGGTACAGGGCCCATCGACCAGACGCTCATCGCCGACGGGTCGAACATGTACCTGTTCTTCGCCGGCGACAACGGCAAGATCTACCGGGCCAGCATGCCGATCGGGAACTTCCCGGGCAGCTTCGGCTCGACCTACACAACGATCATGAGCGATACGACGAACAACCTGTTCGAAGCCCCGCAGGTCTACAAGCTGCAGGGCCAGAACCGCTACCTCATGATCGTCGAGGCGATCGGTTCGCAGGGCCGCTACTTCCGCTCGTTCACGGCCACCAGCCTGAACGGCTCATGGACACCCCAGGCCGCGACCGAGAGCAATCCCTTCGCCGGCAAGGCCAACAGTGGCGCCACCTGGACCAACGACATCAGCCATGGCGAACTGATCCGCACCAGCGCCGATCAGACCATGACCGTCGATCCCTGCAATCTGCAGTTGCTCTACCAGGGGCGCAGCCCCAGCTCCGGCGGCGACTACGGCCGCCTGCCCTACCGTCCGGGTCTGCTGACACTGCAGCGCTGACGGCGTGACACGAGCCCGGCTCCAGCAGGGAGTCGGCACGGCGGGCTCGGCACAGGCCGAGCCCGCCCGGTCACGCGACCACGTCAGCGCTCATCCGGCGACGGAGCGCGGGGCCGGGCAACACACAGGCCCCAGCCGTGACTTAGAGGTCGCTGACCTGCCTCGTCGGCCGTCCGGGCAAGTGGCGGGCGGCCAACCAGACGATGAGGTCGTGGGCGATGTCGTTGATGCCGGTTGAGGTGGTGTCCTCATGCTCACGGCGGTCGGCATCACGCAGGACGACCTCATAACCGCCCTCATCCCGGACGGCGACCGAGGCAAACCAGAGGGGATCCTCCTGGTCGGGCTGGACGACCACGAAGGTGTTGTCGAAGCCGTTCAGGCCCGCGACGGCCTGGGTCCGAGGGCGGCCTGGTGCCACGGCGCGGCGCTGGCGGTAGTGAGCCCGAACCTCAACAGGACCGCCTTGCGGTCCAGAGTGACGGCGCCGACGTGGCCATGTCGGCACGGCGGATCCCGCACTCGTCCGCGTGCCGGGCCTGGACACCGTCTCTTAGGTCGGTCCGTGAAATCGTCGTGCTCGTGACCGAGTCCTGGATGATCAATGACGACAGCCCTGTCCCTGTGTCATCCGAGGTGGTGCGGGAGGCCCTTCGGTCGAGGATCGACAGCGGGCAGCTTGAGACGTGGCTGACCAGTTCGTCCGGACGGTCCTTGGCCTTCGTGACGAATACCGAGCGCGCGATGGTGATACTGCTCGAAGAAGAGGGCGATCCCGGCGAGCATGCCGTGGACCCCGGAGCCGAGGGGGCGAGCGGCGGGTTCGTCCTGTCCAACGGGCAGCACGACGCGTACCCGGACCAGGACACCGTGCCCGTCGGTGAGGCGTTCGGGCTCGTGGAGCACATCGTTGACACAGGCGCGTGGCCGGCGGACGCGCGCCGGGTGGTCGATCGCTGAGCGGGCTGTCGCCGTGCCCAGATGACCGAGCACCCACCCGTTGTCCACGGCGGCCTTGAGGGGCGCGTCCACCGGAAAAGCTGCCCCACAGCCATGCGAGAGATCTCACCAGCAATGACCGAAAAGCAGCGATTCGATTGCATCCGGTGATCAGGTTCGGTCGCTGCAGACCAGAAGGAAGTATGGGCACGTGTGCGGGGCTCCGACGCGCTGTGATGGCTCTGTTCACCGTATGACATCAGCCGGTTGGGGCCGACATGGACGACACAATCGAAGCCGCGCCCTCGGAGGCGGCCGCTCGGGTGCGCGGGCCGCGCGGTGGCCCAGGACCGAAGGCGATCGCCGGTCGGTCCGGGGAGGCGCTGGAGGCGCCGACGGCTGTGGCGGTGGCGGTGGCGGGGCTGTTGGCCGTGGTGGGGCTGATGGGCTGGTGTTTCGATGTTTCCGTGTTCAAGAGTGTGCTGCCGGGTCAGTCCTCGATGAAGCCGAACACGGCGGTGGCTTTGCTGGTACTCGTCGCCGGGGTCTGTGTACTGGCGCATCCGTCGGCGGGGCGGCGCGCGCGGACTGTGGTGCGGGGCTGTGCCTGTCTGGCCGGCGGTGTGGGCGCACTGACGCTGGTGCAGTACGTACTGGGCACGGATCTGGGGGTGGACCAGGTCCTGTTCCATGATGATGTGCGTGCTGTGGCGACGAACCCGCCGGGCCGGATGGCGCCCAACACCGCGCTGGGGCTCGTGGGGGCGGCGCTGGCGCAGGGGGCCCTGGTATCGGGGCGGCGCCGACTTGTGTGTGCGGGGCAGGTGTTGGCACTGCTGGTCGTGGCGGTGGGGTTGCTGCGCCTGTACGGATTCCTCTACCGCGTGCCCCCGCTGGAGCGCTTTGGCGACTACACCGGCATGGGGTTGCATACGGCGGTGGCGCTGACACTGCTGGGGACAGCTCTGTTCCTGGCCGTGCCCGGCGTCGGACTGGCCCGGCTGCTGTTGGGGAAGGAACCGGCGGCGCTGCTGGGCCGGTGGATGCTGACCGCCACACTGCTGGTACCGCCGGCGCTGGGGTGGCTGCGGTTGCGGGCCCAGGACGCGGGCCTGTTCGGAACTCAGTTGGGGACCGCGGTCCTTGTCACGAGCAATGTCATGGTCTTCACCGCCCTGACCTTCCGGGCCCTGCGCGTCGCGGACCGCCTGCAGGGGGCACGCTCTCGTGCCGAGCGTGCGGCGCGCGAGCACGCCCTGATGCAGGCGGTCGTCGACCACATGCCCGCGGCGGTGTTCCTGCGTGCTCTGGACGGATCGTATCTCGTGGTCAACGAGCGGTTCGAGACGGTCCACGGGGCAAACGACCCACGGGCGCAGCATCTGGCCGCCGGTGACCGGGTGGCCGGGGAACGGGCCGCGGGCATCCAGCGACGCGACGAGCAGGTGGTGGCCGAAGGCACGGCGCTCCAGTTCGAGGAGGCGCTGGGCGAGGAGGGGCGTTGCCACCTGACCACCCTGTTTCCTGTGGCAGACCACATGGACCGCATCTACGCGGTGGGTGGAGTGTCCACCGACATCTCCGACCGGGCACGGATCCAGCGTGAACGAGAGGAGTTGCAGGAGCGGTTTCGCACGCTGCTGGAAGCCGCACCCGATGCCGTGGTCATCGCGGACGCCAGCGGACGGATCGTCTTGGTCAACGCTCAGACCGAGGCGATGTTCGGCTATCCGCGTGCCCAGTTGCTGGACCGTCCGGTGGAGCTCCTGCTCCCCCACTGCCTGCAGCCCCCTCATGCGGACCACGAGGGACAGTTCACCGCCCCTGCGCCGACGCGACTGCTGGGGGGCGGGCCGGTCCTGCACGGGCGACGCAAGGACGGGACCGGATTCCCGGTGGAAACCAGCCTCAGCCCGTTGCAGACCGCCGAGGGCCCGCTGGTCATCGCCTGCATCCGGGATGTCAGCGCCCGGCATCGCGCCGAGCGGCGCCTCAACGAGCTGGCCGCCATGGTGGAATCCAGCGAGGACGCGATGGTGTCGCTGAGTACGGATCGTGTCTTCACCTACTGGAATGCGGCGGCCGAGCGCATCTTCGGATACAGCGCCGAGGAGGCCGTAGGCCGCGGTATCGACCTGTTCCTGCCCACTGACCGACTGGACGCGACCACCGCCCTGTTGCGGCGGCTGGGCCGGGGTGAGCGCGTCGACCACATCGAGACCGTCCTGCGTACCCGGGAAGGCGCCCTACGAGACGCCGACGTCACCCTGTGGCCGCTGCGCGACCCGCAGGGCACCATGGTGGGCATCTCGGCCAGCATCCGGGACATCACCAGCCGCAAACGCGGCGAGGCCGTCCGCCGCCAGCACCAGGAGCGCCAGCGTAAAGTCGCCGCCACCTTCCAGCGCACCCTCATGGCTTTGCCTCCCCAACTCCCCGCGCTGCCCACCACCGTGCGCTACATCCCCGCTTCCAGGGGCGAAGGCATGGGCGGGGACTGGTTCGACCTGATCTCTCTGCCCGACGGCAGACTAGGCATCCTCATCGGCGACGTGATGGGCCGCGGCCTGGAAGCCGCCGCCGTCATGGGCCAACTGCGTCCGGCCGCCCATGCCCTGGCCAAGGCCGGACTGGACCCGCAACATCTCATGCAGGCGCTGGACGCCGCCGTGGAAGACCTCGACGACCAGATCGCCACCTGCTGCTTCCTCACCCTGGACCCCCGCACCCGCGAGCTCACCGCCAGCTGCGCCGGCCACCTACCCATCCTGCTGATCACTCCCAGTCAGGACATCCAGCCACTGCCGATCTCAGGAAGTGTGCCGCTGGGTGTGGGTGGCATCCCCCACACCCAGACCACCCTCACCCTGCCCCCCGGATCCGCACTGGCCCTCTACACCGACGGACTCGTCGAATCCCCCCACCACGACCTCGACACGCGCCTCGACCTGCTGCGCCAGAGCCTGCGTGAGGGACTGAACGCCGGACACGACCCCGAGGAACTCGCCGACCACCTCCTCAAGTCACTCATCCCCGACCTCGATTGCCACGACGACGACGTCACCCTGCTCATCACTCGCCTGCCCACCACCATCGTCACCACCCTGCCCGCCGAACCACAGGCCGTCGGCGCAGGACGCCGCCTCCTGGCCGACACCTGGGACACCTGGGCCTGCCCGGGACCGGACGACACGGCCCGCCTCCTGCTGTCGGAGCTGCTCACCAATGCCGTCCAGCACGGCCAGGGTCCTCTCACCCTGCGGCTGAGCCGCACCCCTTGGGACCTGACCGTCGAAGTCACCGACGCCAGTCCCCTCCTCCCGAGCTCCCGCACACCCGACTCCGACGACGTGTCCGGACGTGGTCTGCTCCTGGTCTCCGCCCTGTCCGACCACTGGGGCACTCGGCCCGACGAAGGCGGCAAGACCGTCTGGTTCACCCTCCGCCTGCCATCGCCGACCCCCCACGATGCCGAGTGAGCCACTCCCCCACCCATAGCCGGTGGACCAGGAAGGAGGCGAGGCCGGAGACCTGAGCGATCACAGCGTCACCGGCCGGCCCACTCCCGTGCCGGCTGTCCGCGGAGCAGCCGCATACGACGTTCTCAGCATGTCGGCCAGGGCGGGCCGCACCGCAGGCGATGTCCGGGGCTCGCATCGCCCGATGGCACCCTGCTCCGGCCCGCTCGGCGACGCCGGTGGCCGGTGGCCGGTGGCCGAGCAGGTGCAAACGCCGTGCAAGAAGATCGAGCAAGTTACGGAGGGCGCTGTCCAACCTGGCGTTCATCGGCCTGGCCGGTGGCGTGCGGACGGCGGCGTGGTCCTGCTCCGCGGACAGGGCGTGAGCGGTGTCGTCATGCTCGTGTCGAAACAACCAGCGGCCCCATCTGCTCGCGATGCGGGACGGCTCGATCACCTCCCCCAGCAGTGCCGGGTGCACCTCGGCGGACCGGCCGTCAACGCCTTGGTCCGCTCCACGGGGCTCAGGAAGACACCCAGGAGCGGAAGGAGCAGTACGCGCACCGGGCCGGTGCCGAAGGTACGTTCTGTCAGCGCGTTCGCGCCTTCGGCCTGCGGCGATGCCGGTATCACGGCCTGGCGGAAGCCCGGCTACACCACCAGCTCACGGTCACGGCGATGACCTTCCAACGCCTCAACGCCTGGTGGACCGACACTCCACGAGTCCGCACACGAACGTCTCTCCTGGCGGCCATAGGGTCCACGACCCAGCACTGCAGTCCTAGGTCCCCAGCCCTCAGCCCGGGCCAACCCAAGATCATCCGCAAGTCCGATGCCCCCCTCTGGAGGCGGGAGCCACCATGCTGGTGGAACCTGCCAAGAGGAGCGCATCATGTCGTACCCGGAATACCTTGAGTACCCGGAAGCCCGCTACCGCGGCGACAAGGGCGCGGTGAACGCGGCCTTCCGCACGGCCGACAGCCCACCGGACATCTCCTCACCCGGCGCCTCTACCCACTACCTCGCCACCAACGAGTCGACCGGCGGCGAATTCGGCCTGTACAAGGTGGAGTTGGGTGCACGGTCCGCTGGGGCCAAGACCCACTTCCACAAGGCGATGTCGGAGTCCTTCTACGTCCTCTCCGGCGAACTGGAGCTGTACAACGGCGAGAAGTGGGTCACGGGCCGCGCGGGCGACTTCCTGTACGTACCGGTCGGCGGCCTGCACGCCTTCAAGAACGTGACCGACGAGCCCGTGTCCATGCTCATGCTCTTCTCCCCAGGCGCCCCACGCGAGGAGTACTTCGAGCGGGTCTCGGAGATGGCGCAGCGCGGTGGCGAAGAGCTCAAGCAGTTTCGCATCCGACACGACAGCTACTTCCTGGAAGACTTCGAGGCCGGGGAGAAGTAGTTCAGGGCCGTTGCAGGGCTACCGCTCCCCCACCGCGATGGCCGCTCCAGGGCGAGCCCGGCCTGTACAAGTTCGCCAACGGTGTCGCGCTGCTCCCGGAGGCAGAAATGCAAAGGGGAGGATGCAAAGGACTGTCCTTCGAAGTCCGTCCAGCCGGGAGTCGCGAAGGCAGTGCGGGGGATCTGCGGTTCCGAGACCGCGCCCACGCCGAGGGGGTGACCGCGGCGTGGGCGCGGTCTCGGCGTCGAAGTGGCCCGAGACCCTCGTGAAGATCACCGGCGAGGCCGAGGAACTCCAGGCGTACTACGGCTCACCGGCCGAGCGCTTCAGGCAGGCTGTGGTCTGATCACATGTCAACCGCCCGCCCCTGGAATACTCCAGCTCGGCGGACTGCCTGCCAGCCCAGACGAGGGAATCGGCCTCATGAACCAACTGCATGCCTACATCGATGCCTGGCGGCGTCACGACATTGCCGGAGTGCTGGCCACGTTGACCGACGACTGCGTGATCACGGAGTGCTACGGGCCGGTCTACCGCGGTCGGCAACGGGTCGAACAGTGGATGCGTACGTGGTTCGATGCCGGTGGTTCGGTCGACGCCTGGGAGATCACCTCACAGGCGACCGCCGGGGAGGCCCTGGTCACCGAATGGACCTTCTCCTGCACCTGGCAGGGAGAGCCTGCCACCTTCCAGGGCGCAACGATCGCCAGGCTCGAAGGGGAGAAGATCGCCTGTCTCCGGGAGTACGCCACCTCGGCGCCGCTCTACGACTGGACGGGCACCTGGCACGACGACACCCACACGCCTTGACGCTTGGCCCATCGGCCCGTTGTGGGGTCTACAAGATCTCGAGGTCCCGGGCGGAACCGGTCCCTCGCCCGCGTAGGTGTCACCCCGTGGCACCGACGGCACGTCGTCCTCGACGAGCGTCAGGCTGGGCCAGGGACCGGCGAGAGTGGCGTCGTCCAGGGTGATGCCGAGATGGTTCAGCACGAGGGCCACCGCAGGTGCCATCCCCACGTCCGCTCCTTCGTGCGCGGCGAGCGCCGTTTCCACCTGATCCCACCAGGGGCCGAGCGGCTCGGACCGGGTGTGCTCGACGCCGGGCTCGAAGTACTCGACACACTCGCCATCACGCCAGTACTGGAAGACGTCGATTCCCTCGGTCGTCGCCAGACTGTACGTCTCCGTACCGCGAGACAACTCCGCGAGCGCTCTGTCCCCAAGGCCGATGCCGCCTTCCTCCTCGACGCAGAAGGCCCATGCACCGATCCTCCCGGACCGCAGCAGCGAGACCATCTCGTCGTCGGAGTCGCCCGAGACCAGGTCAGAGGCTGTGTCCCAGTCCAGCAGGCGTGCCTGGTCCGGGTCGGCCCCGTACCGGGTGAAGACCTCCTCGGGGCTCAGGTCGCGAGTGAAGGTGACGCACATCCAGGCCACCGCCCAGCGAAGCGAATCCATGTCCGCGTCTGCCTTCATGTCCGGCCTCCATCGCTCACTTGTGTACCGCTCGCCGGCCCTGCACGGCCACCGTGTTCCCGGCTGTGCGCGTCGCGCGACGGGGAGCCAGGCTGATGTTGCCTGATGGCCGCGGAGACTATCGCAGCAGGATCATCTGCGGAGCGGTTCGCGTCCGGCCCCGTCCGTAGAGCTGCCGTTTGATCTTCCTGATACGGGTGTACGACGCCCTCGATGCTGCGGAGGGCCTGGCCTCAGATCCGGGCGGCTACGCGCCTGTTCGTCAGCGTGTGGATGCGCAGACGACGCGACGAGTGCGCATCCACAGGTTGCGCAGTCACTCCCACCCGACGTCGACGTGCCCGACCCGGTCAGATGCGCAGCGCGAAGCTGATGCCCGCATGCGCCGGTTCTGGTGTGTGATGTGTGGGGCGGACCGTGGAGAGCGGGGCCCCTCAGACCCTGGGAGTTCTTCCCCGGTCATCGGCCGGGAGGTGGCCCCGGGCGCGGGTGGCATGAGGTGACGTCCTTGTGGGAGTCGGCGATGAGGGGCCGCCTGCAGGACGGACGATCACAGTGGCGCCAACTGCTTCGGACGGAGCTCTGCCACCTGCGCTGTTCGGTGGTTGCCGGGGTGTCAGGGCAGGAGGATTATCTTGCCGGTCTGCCGGTGACTTTCGAGGTACGCGTGGGCTTCGGCGGCGTGTTCCAGGGGGTAGGCGCGGTCGATGATCGGGGTGATCTTCTTGGCTGCCAGTAGTTCCAGGCACAGTTGCTGGTCACGCAGGGTGGCACCGCGCACGCTGGCGATTTTCACCTGCTGGCCGATGAGGGCGAGTGCGTCCAGTTCGAGGCGGGATCCCTGGTCGGTCGGTGTGCCCAGGACGATGACCGTGCCGCCGAGCCGTATGCAGGAAAGGGAGAGCTGGAAGAAGTCGTTGCCGCCGACACAGTCCCAGACGGCGTCGGCTCCCAGGCCGTGTGTCAACTCCCTTACCTGTGCCGGCAGTCGGGGATCGGTGGAGTGCACGATGTGGTCGTAGCCGAGCTTGCTGAGCGCTTCGTCGCGGTCCGGCTTGGTGGTGGTGCCGATGACGGTGGCTCCGCTCAGCTTCGCCAGTTGCGCGCAGGCGATCGCCATGCCGCCGCTGGCGCCGGTGATGACCACCGTGTCGCCGGGGCCGACGGGTGCTTGGCGTGCGCAGTTGAGCGGGGTGGTGTAGGTCCACATGGTGGCCGCGGCGGTCTCGAAGTCGACGCCGCCGGGGATGGGCAGGATGGCGTCCTGGCGTCGCACCACGTACTGGGCGTATCCGCCGAAGACCTGGTGCCCGGGGTAGGCGGTGTCGATGCACAGGTTTTCGAGTCCGCGTACGCACAGGGCACAGTTGCGGCATGGCGGGTGCGGAAGCTGCACCGCCCTGTCGCCGGGGCGCCACCGGGTGACGTTCTCGCCGGTGGCGACGATTTCACCGGCCGCGTCCCGGCCGAGCTGGAACGGCAGGGGCCACGGCGGCCGACCCGGGAGGGGCTGCGGCAGGTTGCCCGCGCGGTAGCGCAGGTCCCAGCTGTTGACGGCCGTGGCGTGCACACGCATCAAGACGTCGTCGGGGCCGACCTCGGGAATCGGTGCCTCGACGTACTGCAGCACCTCGGGTCCGCCGTGTTCGAACAGGCGGACCGCCATCATGGTCTGTTCCACTGTCACGTTCCTTCATGTCGTTAGCAATTCATTGCAGGCTCCACACAGCCGCCCGCACCACCCGTCCCGGGCGACACCATGCACGACCGGATCCCGGCCACACGGCACACCAGGGGCAGACACCGAACGGAACAGCGACCGAGTCCGCCGCACCCGGCGGGCACGCCACGCATCCGCTGCCGTCCCCGCACGGACCGTGCGCAGGTCGGCGGTTCCCTCATGCAGCGCTCACTCGCCGAGCGTGTGTCCAGCGGGATCCCCGGGCCCACGCGTCTCCAGAGGGAGTAGTACGTCGAGCAGGGCGGAACGGTCAGCGTCGTGTGCACCGTCGTCGTCAAGTGCCGCACAGCAGGGTGATCGAAGGCGGGACGAGGAATGCTGCATGACCACCAGGCAACAGCCGCCTCATAAAACCCGTACCACTGAGCGTATGAAGCTTCCATGAAGCCGGGCTCTGTCCGCTGGCGCTCCCTTCTCGCAGGCGTGCGGCACCTCGATCTTCGCGAGCCGCAGAACCTCGGAGCGCCCGAGTTCCTCGTGCAGGATGGTCTTCCCGCCCAGACCGCCCCGTCCTGTGCGGTCGCCGCCGCGGTGGATTCGGGACACGCCGCTGTGTTGGGCAGGTGCGGTGCCACTCCCCCTGTCCTTCACAGGTGTTGAGCGGCTGAAGAGACAGCGCGAGTGCGGGGCGGGCTGGGGCAGCACTGGCAGGGACGGCCTCGATCGCCGAGGTGATCCGAGCGTCTCCGGCCGGGTCCTGCGAGACGCCGGGACTGTCATGCACCGGGGCAGGCTCGCTGCTCGGCGTCCTCGGCGACCGCGATGTGCTTCGTCACCGCCGCATCGGGGCCGATGGGTCAGCGGGTGAGGGGAGGCAGGTCGCCCGCAAAACCGTGATCCTGCGGCAGGCGCAAGGTCATCGTGGCTCCCTTGCCCAGGCCGGCGGATTCCGCGGTGATGTCTCCGCCGTGGGCTCGGGCGATGCCCCGGGCGATGGTCAGACCGATGCCGCTGCCGCCGGCGGCAGCGGGTCGTCCGGGGTTCTCAAGGCGTTCGAAGCGGTGGAAGATGCGCTCCCGGTCGTGTTCGGCGATGCCGATGCCGTCGTCCACGACACGGACGATCACGTGGTGCGCGGGAGACGGTACAGCGTGCACGGAAAACGCCACATGTCCCTGCCGATCGCATGCGGCCAGTGCGTTGCCGAGCAGGTTCACCAGTACCTGGGTGATCCGGTCCGGGTCGCAGACGGTCTCGACGGGTGTGTCGGCGTCAACGACGAGGTTCACCGTCTGGTCGTCGTACTGGGGGCGCAGGCGCTCGGCTGTGTTCCGGGCCAGCATGGCCACGTCGGTGGGCTTGCGGCGAAGATCGAAGGCGCCCTCCTCCGCCCGGGACAGGCTGGAGAGGTCGCCTGCCAGGCGCTGCAGCCGGTCGAGGTCGTCGGCGAGGGAGGCGAACATCGCCTCATCGGGGATGAAGATGCCGTCGGCGATGCCCTCGATCTGGCCGCGAAGGATGGTGATGGGGGTGCGCATCTCGTGGGCGACCTCGGAGATCAGCCGGGCACGGCGGCGCTCGGTGTCGGCGAGGGCCGCCGCCAGCGTGTTGACGTCTTGGACGAGCGCGGCCAGGCCCGGCTCGCTGGGAAGTTCGAGGACGTCGTCGTAGTGTCCCTCGGCGAGCCGGCGCGTGGCGGCGCGCACCCTGTCGAGCGGACGCAGCAGGAACCGGGACAGGGCGAGGGACGCCGGGAAAGCCGCGGCCCCTCCGAAGAGAAGGCCGACCTGCAGGACCACGTCGCCTTCGACGTCGGCGAAACCGAGCCACACCTCGATCAGCGCGCTGATCGCCGCCATCGCCGCCAGGGCCAGGAGGAGCACCATGACGTGCGAGACCACCAGCCGGTTGCGGAGCGACAGACGCTCCTTGATGCGGCGCAGCCGCGCACGAGAGCGGTGGTAGGCCGGGAAGCGGGGGGCGGGCATGGGTGGGTGTCCTTCCTGGCCGCTAGGCGGGGCGCCCGATGAACCGGTAGCCGATGGTGCGGATGGTCCCCACGAACCGGGGTGCGCCCGCGTCGTCGCCCAGCGCGCGACGCAGAGTGCGGATGTGCACGTCCACGACGCGCTCGTCGCCGAAGAAGTCATCGCCCCATACCTGGGCCAGCAGGCCGCGCCGGGTGAAGACCCGCCCGGGGACACGGGCCATCGCGTACAACAGGTCGAAGTCGAGGGCGGACAGCTCCACCGTCCGGTCGGCATCGACCAGCACGGTCCGCGTCACGCGATCGACGGCCAGTCCGTCGAAGCGCAGCACGCCGTCCTCGTCGTCCGCCTCGGACCGGCTGTCGGTGCGCCGCAGGATGGCGCGCACCCGTAGTGCCAGTTCACGGGGGCTGAACGGCTTGGTGACGTAGTCGTCGCTGCCGGTGGTGAAGCCGATCAGCCGGTCGACCTCCTCGTCCCGGGCGGTGAGCATGATCACCGGGATCTGGCTCGCCTCCCGGATGCGGCGCAGGACCTGGAATCCGTCCAGGCCCGGAAGCATCACATCGAGTACCACGAGGTCCGGCCGGTCACGGGTGACGGCCTGCAGGGCGGACGGCCCGTCCGCGGCTTCGACGACGTCGAAGCCGTCCGCCTCCAGGTAGCCGCGCACGGTCATGCGGATCTTGGGCTCGTCATCGACGACCAGAACCCGCTGCGTACTCATCGTGCTCGCTTTCCATCGCCGGGGGGGAAGAGGGAGGGGGAAGGCCGTCATGACCGCGGGGGCAGCGGTGGCATGGGGGCAGGCTTCGAATGCCGCCAGCGTACGGTGTTCTTCGTGGCCGGCGACGTTCTGTGGGCCCGTACAGCCGGCGCCGGCCTTTGCCCAGTGCCCCGTCGGTGTGCTTCGACGGGGCACTGGGCGGCGGGCCGGGCCGGCTGTACGGTCGCGGTTCAGCGGGAGCCGGAGCGGCGGATGCGCGCCTTCAGCTTCGGGAACTGCTCAAGGGCGTTGTCCCGCTCAAGGGCGATCCGCTGGCGCCGGTTGTAGATCTCGTCGACGGTCGGTTCGGGGTCGCCTGTCCTGAGATTCGGCAGGCTGCCCTTGAGGAAGGGCATCGTCTCGGCGTTGTCGGCCGCGTAGAGGTGGCGGGTGGCCGGCCAGTCGCTGCCGAACATGATGTGGTCGTCGGGCACCAGGGACGACAGCGGCTCCAGCTGCGCGGCGGTGAACGCCTGTGCGTTGTCGAAGAACATCCGCTTCATGTACTTGAAGGGGCCTTCCGGCAGTACCTCGTTGAACGGCGGGAAGGCCGAGTGCCGGGTCGCGAGCCGGAAGGCCAGGAACGGCAGTGCCCCGCCGCTGTGCGTGAAGTGCCAGCGGATGTTCGGGTAGTCCCGCAGGACACCGTTGTAGATCAGGCTCGTCATCGCACGCGTCGCGTCGAACGTGTACTCGAAGACGTTGTTGCCGGCCGGGATGTCCGGGCCGAAGCAGAGCTTGGGAGCCGGGTTGTTCTCCGGACCGGTCGGGTGGACGTAGACGTAGGCATGGCGGTCGTTGAGGATCTCGTACAGCGGCGCGAACGAAGGATCCCCCAGGTAGACGCCCTTGTAGTTGGTGAGCAGGCAGATGCCGTCGAGGTCCAGTTCACCGAGCGCCCGGTCCACCTCGGCCACCGAGCCGTCGATGTCGGGCATCGGGGTGACCGCGAAGATCCCGAACCGGTCACCGCGGGTCTGCACGAGGTTGTGGGCGTAGTTGTTGACCGCGCGGGCGGTGGCGCGCCGGTCGTCGACCGGGCCGACCGTGACCTGGAGGTCGCCGAACGACAGAACGCTGGCCTGGATCCGGTACTGGTCCATGAAGGCCACGTGCCGCTCGACCGACCACGGACCGTACGCCCCGGTGATGGCGCCGAGGAGGCCGTAGCGCTGCAGGTAGTCGTTGTACACGTCGGGCGAGTAGTGCGCGTGGGTGTCGATACGCCAGTTGCCCTTCGGCAGCCCCGAACCGGACGCTGCCGCCTCCGGACTGGCTATGGCAGACGGCACCGTGACCGCCGCCCCCGTGACGAGCGCCGCGGCCGATGTCGCTTCGATCATCCTTCGACGCGAGATGTTCCGTCGCAGGTTCATTTCCGGTTCCCCTCTTCGTTCTGTGTGCGAGTCAGGTCATATGTGCGTGCGCCACGGCCCCGTCGCCCGGGCCGGGCAGTGCCTGCACAGGACGGCGTTGGTGCCCGCCGTCCTGGAGATCGCTCTCTCCTCGGGTGGGCGTGCGCACGGCCCATGTCGATCCAGGAGCCATGGCGGCCAAGTCGCTCCTCGGCCACGCCAGTTGCCACCAGCAGGGCGATCCAGCGCTCAGGCGTGGGGCCCCCGTGGCGCCGTTATGGCCGCGTCGGCCGACAGTCGGCAGCGGAGTGGGCCGGCGGACAACGCCGCCGCCCCCACCCAGGTGAGGGGGCCGTTGGTTTCGTCATGCAGCGTGTCGTCGCCGGCCTTCTGCCCGGCGGGGTCCACGTGCGTGGCCGACCCCAGGGCAGGGAACTCGCCGATCACGACAGACCGTGACGGCACGGTGCCAACCGTCGGAGTCAGGTGCCGCACAGCAGGGTGATCAACGTTGTCCACCGGCGGGACGAGGAGTACGTGCATGACCGCAAGACAACAGCGGGCCCATAAAGCACCTACCACTCAGCGCATGAAGCTTCCATGAAGCCGAGCGCGGGGCCGGCGCCCGCGCGTTCGAGAGCTTCGTACCGGTGTCGGGCGTCGCTCAGGTCGGTGGTCGATCACGCCGGCTCGGTCGGCCAAAGGGTCGGCGAGCACATCCGGGGGCACCTGACGGCGCTGCACACGCGGACGCAGGCAGCGGGGCGGCCGGCAGCCTTGCCGGGTGGACGGGAGCGCCCGGCAGCAAGGCGTCGAGGCTCGCTCGGCAGCGGTGGCGTTGACGGGTCGACCTGAGTCCGGTTCGTTGCCCGAACGCGGTCGTTCCCTCTGTCAGGACTTTTCGGTGACTACTGCCGGGAGGGGTCCTGCGGTGCGTCGGCGGGCTGCAGCGTGGTGATCCACTGGGTCACGACGGCGTCGATGAAGGCGTCGGTGACCTGGCCGCGGTCGAGGAAGAGGCGGGCGAGGACGGGCCCGTACAGCAGGGTGAACTCGTCGTCGCTGATCTGGATGCCCGACGGCTCCAGCAGCCTGTTGAAGCCGACGTAGCGGTCTTCGCCGATGCGGACGAGCGCCCTCGCGCTGTCGGGATCGTGGTCGGCCTGGGCGGTGACGGCCAGGGCCGCGGCTCGCACGGCCGGCACGCTGACGCCGGCGCGCAGGCTCTTGAGCCAGGCGGTGGCCACGTCACGCACGTCGCTGCCCGGTTCGGGGTAGGTGCCGAGGTCGGGGCCTTCGAGGACGAGGTCGAAGAGCAGCGCGGCCCGGGTGGGCCAGTGCCGGTAGAGGGTCTGGCGGGTGACGTCCGACCGCTCGGCCAGCAGGGCGTAGGTCAGCCCGGCCGGTCCCACCTGAGGCAGCAGTTCCCGCGCGACGGCCAGTACGCGATTGCGGGTGCGCTGCACACGCGGGTTGCCCGGGGTCGGCTGGCGGCGGTGGAGGGGCTGCTTCATGTCGCCACCCTACCGGCACATCATACGGGGCGTGTGATTGACGTCACAGGTGCTAATCATACGCACTGTGTGATAGACCTATGGAAGCAATCACACGCACTGGATGATTCTCGTGTGTCGGCGCATTCGAAAGGCAGCAAGCCATGTCAGCTCGCAACCTGATCGCACCCACGTTCACCCGCACTCGCCTCGGCTCCGGCCCCGGCCTGCTCCTCGCCCACGGCGCCGGCAGCAGCCTGGCCGGCACCTACGGCCCCGTGCTGGAAGGGCTCGCCGCCCGCCACACCGTCGTCGGCATCGACTACCCCGGCAGCGGCGAGACCCCCCGCTCCACGACCCCGCTGTCCGTCGACGACCTCGCCGACGAGCTCGTCGCCGCCGCCGACGCGGAAGGCCTCGACCACTTCGCCGTGTCCGGCTACTCCCTCGGCGGCCCGGTCGCCATTCGCGCCGCCGCCCGTCACCCCGAGCGCGTCACCGCGCTCGTCCTGACCGCCGCCTTCTCGCACCGCGACAACCGGCTCGCTCTCGCCTCCTCGGTCTGGAGCAAGCTCGCCGCGTCCGGCGACCGCGAACTGCTCGCCGAGTTCCAGCTCATGATGGCCCTCGGCACCCAGGCGCTGGAGTCGATGCCGGCCGAGCAACTGCGCCAGACCCTCGGCTATGTCGCCGCCGGCGCGGCCGACGGCAGCTCCGAGCAGACCGACCTCGTCGGCCAGGTCGACGTCCGGGACGACCTCGCCGACATCAAGGTCCCCACCCTGGTCATCTCGACCACCGACGACCGGCTCACCTCCATCGCCCTGCACCGCCAGCTCGCCGAGAGCATCCCCGGCGCCCAGCTCGCGGAAATCGCCACCGGCCACCTGCCGATGCTGGAGCGGACCGAGGAGTGGCTGCAGCTCATGACCGACTTCCTCGGCAAGCACAACGCCTGAACGCACGCCGCGGGAGGGGCCACGCGGCGGTCACCGGCGTAGCCCCTCCCGCGGACCGCCCACTGATCACGACTCACCAACAGGCGGACGGGCCGCCTCCCGGTCCCGGATCACTTGATCCCCTGTGGATCGGTAGACCCGCTTCCGCCTCGATTTCCTGGAGAAATCATGCTCAAGTTCGGCCAGCTCGACGAGTCCACCCACGTCCACGACCAGCAGAAGGAGAAGGTCGGCCCGGTCACCGTCATCAACACGTTGGTCGCCCCGGAAGGCAAGGAGGACGAAGTGGTGGCCGCCTGGACGGCCGACGCGGAGTACCTGAAGAAGTCGGGGAGCCTCCTCTCCGTGCAGCTGTACCGGGGCATCGGTGGCAGCCGGCAGTTCACCAACATCGCGGTCTGGAAATCCACCGAACACCTCCGTGCAGCGCTCGGCATGCCGGAGTTCGCCTCCTACGTGGAGGGCTACCCTGACGGCACCGTCGCCTACCCGCACCTTTACCAGAAGCTCGCTGTCGAGGGCGTCTGCGCAGGGGAGTGATGGCGATACCCGGGACTGTTTCCCCGGGTACCGCCATCGGGCCGGCAGGGCCGCTTCGACTCCCTGCGGGGAAGCGGGAGCATCACGGCAGCGTCGTCGGCCCGCCCGCCGCGGCGGCGAACCCGCTCACACCGCCTCGGCGGAACCCGCCCCGTCACGGACGACATCCCGCAGACGCTTCTTGTCGATCTTGCCGACCTTCGTCAGCGGCAACTCGTCCACGACCAGCAGGACTTCGGGAAGCTTGTAGCGCGCCACCTGCATGGCGGTGAGGGCGGCACGTACTGCTTCGAGGGTCAGGCGGGTCCCCGGTTCGACGACCACGACCGCGCACACCCGCTCCCCCAGGTCGGGGTCGGCGCTCGCGACGGCGGCGACGCGGGCGACACCGGGCAGGCGGTAGATGAGGTTCTCGACCTCCTCCGCGGAGATCTTCTCGCCGCCCCGGTTGATCATGTCCTTGTCGCGTCCTTCGACGACGAGGTTGCCCGAGGGGTGCAGCCGGACAATGTCCCCGGTGCGATACCAGCCGTCGGGGGTGAACGCCCGGGCGTTGTGCTCGTCGGCCCGATAGTAGCCGCGTGGGGTGTACGGGCCGCGGGTGAGCAGCGCGCCCATCTCGCCGGGCGGGACCGGGTGGTCGAAGGCGTCGACGACGAGGATCTCGTCGTCCGGGCACATGGGGCGCCCCTGCGTCTCGATCTTGATGTCGTCGGGGTCGTCGGGGCGCGTGTAGTTCAACAGTCCCTCCGCCATGCCGAACACCTGCTGGAGCGTGCCGCCGAGCACGGGTTCGGCGCGGCGGGCGACCTCCGGCGCGAGGCGGGCGCCACCCACTTGCAACAGCCGCAGTGCGGGCGGGGCGGGGTGGCGGCCGGAGGCCACCGCGTCGATCCAGCGCTGGACCACGGCCGGCACGGCTGCGGTGGCCGTCACGCCCTCGGCGGCCATCAGCGGCAGCACCCTGCCCGGCTCCGGGGTGCGGGCCAGGACGACCCGGCCGCCGTTCATGAGGGTGCCCAGAATGCCGGGGCAGGCCAGGGGAAAGTTGTGTCCGGCGGGCAGTGCCACCAGGTAGACGGTGTCGGAGTCGAGGCCGCAGACCTCGGCGCTGCGCCGCGCGTTGTACTCGTAGTCGTCATGGGTGCGGGTGATGAGCTTCGGCAGTCCGGTCGTGCCGCCGGAGAGCAGGAAGACGGCGATGTCGCCGCTGTCCGGAGCGATGTCGTCGAGCCGGGCCCGTGCGGCGGCCGGGTCGTCGGCCGGTTCGGCCAGAGCGCGCAGGTCCGTGGCGTCGCTACCTGCCGTGCCGCCTGCGACGAGCAACAGCCGTACGCTCGGGCTGGCATCGGCGACCTCCCGCCCAAGGGCCTGGTGGTCGAAGTCGCCGAGTCGGTCCGGGACGGCGATCGAGGTGACCTCGGCATGCGAGGCCAGGTAGCGCAGTTCGTGACCGCGGTGCGCGGGCATCGCCATCACGGGAGCGATTCCGGCCCGCAGACAGGCAAGGGTGAGGGTGACGAACTCCCAGCCGTTGGGCAGCTGGAGGAGCATCGCGTCACCGGGGTGGAGACCATTGTCCAGCAGGCGGCACGCCAACCCGTCTACCCGGTCGGCGAGTTGACGGTACGTCAGGCGCATGTCGCCGTCCACGACGGCCACCGTGCCGTCGTAGGTCTCGGCCCATTCGTGGAGGTAGGCGCCGAGCGGCCTGCCACGCCAGTACCCGGCCTCGCGGTAGCGGTCGGCCGCCTCCTTGGGCCAGGGTACGAATCCCTCACGCATCGTCGGATCCTCCTTGATCCCGGGGGTCACGCAGCAGCAGTACGGCGTCGAGCGCGACGACGTCGCCGTCGGGCAGGACGCGCAAAGGGTTGATCTCGCACTCGGCCACGGCCTTGTCGGCGGCGAGGGAGGCGAGCGCGAGCAGCACGTGGGTGAGTCGCGCACGGTCGACCGGGGTGGCGCCGCGCGCGCCGAGGAACATCTGGCGGGTGGCGAGCTCGTCGAGCATCGCGTGGGCCTCGTTCGCGGACAGGGGCGCCAGACGCAGGGAGACGTCGCCGAGGATCTCGGCGGCCGTCCCGCCGGCGCCCAGAGCCAGCACGGGGCCGAAGACCGGGTCGCGGCGTAGGCCGACGATGAGTTCGGGTCCGGCGGGGGCCATCTGTTCGACCAGCAGCGCGGGGCTCGCGGGCATGCGGGCGAGGGCGTCGTCGAGCTCCTCGGGGGTGCGGATGCCGATCTGGACCCCGCCCACTTCCGTCTTGTGCAGGATCTCCGCGTCGAGGATCTTCACGACGACCGGGCCGCCGAGCTGATCGAGCGCCGCGTGCGCCGCGGCGGGATCGGCGCACACGCGCCGGACGGGCGTGCGGATGCCCAGGTCCGCGAGGACGCCCTTGGCGGTGTGTTCGTCGACCGGGCCCGGCGGGGGCAGGGTGGGGGCATAGGAGGCGGTGCGGACGGCCTCCCGGCGGGTGCGGGCAGCCGCGTCCTCGACGAGCGCGCGCACCATCGCCGATCCGGAGGCAGGCGTGGCCGCGCAGGGAATGCCGGCTTCGCCGAGTTCACGGCGGGTCCGCCGCGCCTGCTCCACGGGTCCGGCGACGACGGCGACGAGCGGGGTGGCCGGGCGGGCGGCGGTCAGCGCGGCCGGGAGGTCCACCGCCGTGGGCTCCAGCAGTCCGTACACGGCGGTGACGTCGATGCCGGGGTCCTCCGAGACCCGCTCCACCACCTGCGTGAGCACGGGCGAAGGGCGGCCGGTGTCGACGGGGTTGTTCAGATAGGTGAGGGCCGGGAGCAGAGCGCGCAGTTCCTTCACCGTGTGTTCGAGCAGCGGCGGGACCTGGACGCCGTGGGAGCGCAGGTCGTCTGTGAGGAGCAGGCCGGGTCCGGCCTGTGCGGTGACCAGGCCGATGCCTGGACGTGGGCCGGCCGGGAGCCGTATGCGGCTGAGTGCGGTGACGGCGTCGACGAGGTCGCGCTCGTCGTCGACGAGGACGGCTCCGGCCTGGCGCAGGGCCGTCCTGGTCACCCGCCAGGAGGTGGCCAGGGCTCCGGTGTGGGAGCGGGCGAAGTCGCCGATGTCGCTGCGGCCCACGACCAGGGCCACCACGGGGACACGGGCGGTCAGGCGTCGTACCGCCTCAGTGAGGCGGCGGCCTTCCGCTGCGGTCTCCACGTGCAGGGCGACGGCCCGTACGCCGTCGTCCTCGGCGAGGTGGCGCAGGACGTCGCCCTGGGTGACGTCCAGGCTGTTGCCCAGTCCGACCCCCAGGCGCAGGCCGACACCGGCCTCGGCCAGGGCGAAGGCCAGCGCGTGATTCACACCGCCGCTCGCGGCCACGACCGCCACCGGACCCGGTTTCAGGTCGGGCGCCCCCGGGACGAAACTGGCCGTGAGCCGCCGGTGGGGGGCGAGGAAGCCTGAGGTGTTCGGGCCGAGGACCCGGATACCGGTGTCCCGCACCACCTCGGCCAACGCCTGCTGGTGCGGCGCGCCTTCGGCTCCGGCTTCCGCGAACCCACCGGCGCACACGAGTGCGGCGCGGGCACCGACGGCTGCCGCCTCGCGCAGGGCGTCGGCGGTCGCGCCGGCCGGAATGCAGGAGACGACCAGGTCGGGTGGCATGCCGTGTGCCGCGGCAGCCTCGCCGACGGTGGGATAGAAGCCCCGATCGGGGTCCGGGCGGCCGGAGTTGACCTTCATCACCGGCGCCGGGAAGGAAGCCAGGGAGTCGGCCATCGCCGCGCCGAGCTTCCCCGGCGCGGCTGATGCGCCGAGCACGGCAATGGCTCGGGGTGCGAACAGTGCGTCCAGGGAGCTCACTTGGTGCCTCCGACGAGGTCGGCCCGGCCGGAGAGGACGAGTGTGGTCGCGCTGTCGTCGTCGTACGCGCCGATGATCGCGGCGGGCAGGCTGTGGGCGAGCCGGGACTCCTCCGCGACCAGCACGCGGGTCAGCGCCGTGCCGCCTCGCACACCGACGAGCAGGGCGCCCGCCTCCGCCGTCTCACGCACCTGGTCGAAGGCGAGCGGCAGCCTCTCCTCCGTGGCCGGAGCGTCGATCCACACGCCCGCTCCGAAGGACTGACCGCTGAAGGGGACCATCGGGATGGTGGTGCCGTCGGTTCCGGTCAGGAGGTCCTGGCCGGCCGTCACCCGGCGCGAGGGAAGGCGGTACGGCCCGGCGCGGAATGGCGTCCGCAGGGGATCCGCCTGGTGGTGTCGCCGCCACCATCCGTCCACGCGGTCCACGTACGACGCGTCGCGCACGGCGAGTTTGCCCCGTGGGATGCTGCGGGTGAGGAAGTGGAAGGCGAACTGGGTGGGATCGTCGAAGGAGTGGACGTAGCGGCCGAAGTGTTCCCACCAGGACAGGCTGGGCCGTGCCGAGTTCTGGATCTTCTCGACCTTGGGGCGGCGGCGTTCCTCGTACAGGTCCAGCGCCTCCGGCACACTGTGTGACGCCTCCCCCAGGGCCTGGGCCAGCGCGACCGCGTCCTCCATGGCCATCTTGGTGCCGGATCCGACAGAGAAGTGCGCGGTGTGCGCGGCATCGCCCAGCAGCACCCACTTGCCACGCCGCCACGAACGGGCCCTGCGCGTGGCGAAGTTGGCCCAGCGGGAGTTGTTGCCGACCAGCGGGTGCCCGTCGATCTGCTCGCGGAACAGGTCCTCCAGGTAGCTCTGGGTCTTCGCGTCGCTCGCGCCCGGTGGGGTCGACGGATCGAAGGCGTCGAGTCCGGCCCTGGTCCAGGAGTCCGCGTCGGTCTCGACGATGAAGGTGCTCAGCGCGTCGCTGATCGGATAGGCGTGGGCGGCGAAGACACCGTGGGGGCCGTCCTGGTGGACGAAGGTGAGCCCGTCGAACGCGTAGGTGGTGCCGAACCAGATGAACTTGGCGCCGGCCATGTCGGCGGTCGGTCCGAAGTCGTCGGCGAACAGGGTGCGGAAGCGGCTGTTGGCGCCGTCGCACACCACGACCAGGTCGAAGTCGTCCAGCTCGGCGGGGTCGCGGACCTCGTGCTGGAAGCGCATCCGAACGCCTTCGGCGCGGGCCCGTTCCTGCAGCAGGCTCAGCAGCGTCTTGCGTACGACAGCCGCCATGCCCATGCCGCCGACGCGCTCTCGTGCTCCGTGCACGCGGACCTCGATGTCGTCCCAGTGCCGGCCGTGCTTGTCCAGCGCCTCGCTGAGGACGGGGTCGGCGGCGTCGATGGCATCGAGGGTGGCGTCGGAGAAGACCACTCCGAAGCCGAACGTGTCGTCGGGTCGGTTGCGTTCGAAGACCACGAGGTCGGCGTCGGGCCGACTCCGCTTGAGCAGCGTGGCGAAGAAGAGTCCTGCGGGACCTGCGCCGATGCAGGCAACTTTCATGGCTTTTCCTTCGCGCTCACAGCCACGCGGGCAGTTTCGGCAGGGGCCCCCCGCCGGTCGGGTACAGGGGGCCGGGCGCGGGCCGCCCGGTCGCATAGGCGGCCAGGCCGGGCAGGTCACCGCTCACCACGACCGGCTCGCCGCCGGCCACGTCGCCCAGCAGCCAGGTGTGGGCACTGTCTTTGGACCGCAGCCGGACGGAGGGGCACTCCGGTCGCCCCCGGAAGGAGGCGGCCACGTCGTCGACGAGGGCCGCGCACACGTCGTGCGGCACGTCGTCGAAGCCGGTGTCGATGTTCAGGTCGACGGCGTGGACCCATACCTCGCGCGCCCGCATCCAGGGCACCTCGCAGGCGGGCACCTCACGCCCTCGCGCGGTGCGGACGGTCGCCGCCCAGCGCTCCTCGGGCAGCGCGGCCAGTTCCTCGGCGAGACGGCTCCCGGCCGCGAGCAACTCGGCACGCAACTCCCCGGCCGGCCGCCGGGCGCCCTCCTCGATCTCACGCGCACGCTGGTCGCCACTTGCGTACATGGGCGTCTCGACGCCTGTCCGTGCCCAGGTCAGGAGGTTGACGAGAGCGTCGGCGTTGCGGGCGACGTGGGCGACGACGTGGGCCCGGCTCCAGCCCGGCAGGGACGAAGGCCTGGTGAGTGCCGGGTCGGTCAGCCGGTGCACTGCGGCTTCGAAGGCCGCCGTGCCCTTGGCCGCCCGCTCCAGCATCGTGGCCGGGCGGGCGCTCACCGTGTCTCCCGGCGGCAGGTGTTGCGGGTCTCGCCGATCCCCTCGATCCGGGTGACGAGGAGGGAACCGTCCTGCAGATAGCGGGCGGGCTTGCGGGCGTGTCCGACCCCGCCCGGAGTGCCGGTGGCGATCACGTCGCCGGGCACCAGGGTGACGATCTCGGACAGGTAGGCGACCAGTGCGGCCGGGTCGAAGACGAGGTCACCGGTGTCGGCCTTCTGGACCGTGTCGCCGTCGACCTCGCAGGTCAGGCTCAGGCCCTGGGCCAAGACCGCGGGGTCGTCGGCGGTCACCAGCCACGGACCGATGGGGGTGGTGGCCTCGAAGGTCTTGCCCTGGTCCCACTGGGTGGTGCGGTACTGCCAGTCGCGGGCGGTGACGTCGTTGAGCACGGTGTACCCGGCGATCGCGGCCCGCGCCTGCTCCGTGTCGGCGTGCCGGATCTCGGTACCGATGACGACGCCGAGTTCGGCTTCCCAGTCCATCTGCGTGGACGCGGCGGGCAGGGTCACCTCGTCGTACGCACCGACCAGCGCTCGCGCGAACTTGGAGAACAGTGTCGGGTGCGAGGGCAGTTCGCGGCCCATCTCCAGAATGTGGGTGCGGTAGTTGAGACCGACGCACACGACCTTCTCCGGTGCGACGACGACAGGGGCGTAGTCCAGGGCGCCTTCGTACGTCTCACCGTCGGCGTCCGCGGCACGCGTCGCCCAGTCGCTGTGGCGCAGGAAGGCCACCAGGTCGTTCTCGCCGAGGTCGACGGCCTTGTCCTCGTCGACGCGGACGGCGCGCGTGGTGCCCTCGACCCGGATGGTGGCGAGCTTCACTTGTGTTCTCCTCGGGAGGTACGGGCGAGGCCGAGCGCCTCGTAGACGGGCTCGTCGCTGAAACGGAACAGGTCGACCTGCGTGCGGGCGGACAGGGAGACCTCGCACCAGGACGGGACGACGAACAGGTCGCCCTTGGCGATCTCGAAGACCTTGTCGCCGACATGGGCGACCGCCTCGCCTTCGAACACCTGCCAGATCGCGGAGCCGGCCGAGCGCACGGTGGCGGTCTGGGTGCCGGCCCGCAGTCGGCGCATCTCGGTGCGCATCGTGACCAGGGCGTCCCTGCCGGTGGTGGGGTTGGAGAAGCGGACTCCGGCGTGCCCGGGCTCCAGCACCCCCGGTACGCCCTCCAGCTCCAACTCCAGCTGGGCGGTCAGGGCGGCGTCGGTGTGCTCCCAGCGGTAGGCGTTCAGCGGGGAGTTGGGCTGGTCGGGCAGGCTGATCGGGCGCAGACCGGGCTGCCCCCACAGCCGTTCGCCGCGCGAGCGCGCAGGGGTTTCACGGGTGGAGAGCTCGTCGGGTCCGAACTCGAAGAAACCGGCGTCCAGCTTGGAGACGAGCGGGATGTCGAGGCCGTCGAGCCAGGCCATCGGCTCGTCGGAGACGTTCTGGTGCTCGTGGAAGGCCCAGCTCGGGGTGAGCAGCAGGTCGCCCCGCCGCATCGCCACCGCGTCCCCGTCGACGTTGGTCCACACGCCCTCGCCTTCGACGACGAACCGGAACGCTCCCTGACTGTGCCGGTGCGAGGGGGCGACCTCGCGCGGGCCCAGGTACTGGATCGCGGTCCACAGGGTGGGAGTGGCGTAAGGCAGGCCCGGGAGGCCGGGGTTGGACAGGGCCATGGCACGGCGCTCGCCGCCACGCCCCACCGGCACGAGCTCTCCGGAGCGCTGCGCGATGGGCAGCAGCTCCGCCCACCGCCACAGGTGCGGGACCGCCGCGGGCTGCGGCGACATCGGCATGAGGCCGTCCACCTGGGTCCACAGCGGGATCAGGCCCGCGTCCTCGAAGTCCGCGTACAGCTCGTCGAGCAGCTTGCGCTCGGCCTGTTCGCTGGTGGTGTCGGTCACGGAAACCTCCAGGTCGTGTGCGCGGCGACCGCCGGAAGCGCAGTGCGTTCCGCGCTGTCCCTGACGCTACGTACCGTTTCCCCTCAGCGGAATCCTTGAAGAGTAGGATTCCGCTATGGAGAATTCAGGTAGCCCTTCGCCCGGCCCCTCGTATCCGGTGAGCGCCGCCGGCAACGCACTGCGCGTCGTCCGCCTGCTGCACGAGCTCGACGAGCTTCGCGTCATGGACGTCGCCGACCGGCTCGGCGTCGCGCGCTCGACCGCGCATCGGATCCTCGCGATGCTCGTCTTCGAGGGCTTCGCCGTGCAGGACCGCCACAAGGTGTACCGGCCGGGTCCCGCGCTGCAGGCCATCAGGGGAAGCCAGGTGGCCCCTCCCCCGGACTTGATCACCATCGCCCATCCCCACCTGCGACGACTGGCGGACGCCGTCCGAGAGACGACCCACCTGATGGTGCTGGAGGGCAACGGCAGCCGCTTCCTCGACGGCGTGGAGGGCCCCCAGGCGCTGCGTGTCAGCTACCGCACCGGCACACTCCTGCCCGCCCACGTGACCTCGGGCGGCAAGGCCCTGCTCGCGGCACTGCCCGGCGACCGGCTCCGGGCCCTCTACCCCAACGGACTCCCCGAGGACCGCGCCAAAGCCTCCAAGGACTTCGAGAGCCTGATGAACGAGCTGGTGTCCGTGCGCCGCCACGGCTACGCCCTCAATCTCCAGGAGAGCGAGCGCGGAGTACACGCCGTCGGCACCTGTGTGCGCGACCGCACGGCCGCCGTCGTAGCCGCCGTGGTCGTGGCGGCTCCGTCCGTCCGCTGCACCCGCGCGCGGCTCGCCGAGCTGTCCCAGCCTCTGCTCAGCACCGCACGGGACATCGGTCAGGCGCTGTGAGGCCGTGCAGGACGTTGCCGCCTGCCGCCGCGCAGCCTCCGTCTTGGTCCCGTGCCTCGCCGCGCCCGCGGGGTCGATGATCCCCCACCAGGTCGCCGCCTGACCCCGCGGAACGTCGCCGGAGACCTGTCGGGCAGAGCCACTGCAGGATCGCGGCCTCGCCCGGGTTGATTCCGCAGGCCGACACCTTGGCCGTTCTCCGAGCTTCTCCACCGCCCGGCGCAGCTCCACGACCGCAGCCGTCGGATCCTGCGGCGCAAGGGCCGCGAAGCCCGCGAACCGTCTCGGACGACCAGCGACCACGTGCGCCGGACAGTCGTCGACCCGCCGCGCGAGGGGCACCGCCTCCACCGGATCATCGAGCCCGCCGGAGCCCTCACCTACGTCGACGGCCACCGGTGGACCGGCAAAATACTCTTCCCGCCGTCACCTGGCCGCAGGCGCCGTCGGCTGCCTGCCGGTCGCGGCCGTCCTAGGCCCGCGGTGTCGTGTAACGGGCCGCGAGTGCGGGCTGGTTGCCACCTGCGACAAAGGCCGTCTCTGCACTGAGCAGGGCATCGAGGGCAGAGTCCTGGCCCTCCAGTCCCGGGGCGCAGACGGTCTCACCGAGACGCAGTCCGGCCAGGCTGGCCGATGCCACGTCCTCCGGCGTCATCGCCCAGGGGATGTTGTGGCCGGCACCGCTGTTCCATTCGGTTGCCACCACTCCGGGGCACAGCACCTGGACCCGGAGCGGGGTGTCGGCGAGTTCGTTGGCGAGGGTGCGGGTGAAGCCCAGGGTGGCGGCCTTCGCGGCGACGTACAGGGTGCGCCGGGGGGCTCGCGGGTCCGCCAGCCCGCCGCTGAAGGCGAGGAGCGAGGCGACGGTGACGATCGTGCCGTCGCCTGCCGCGAGCATGGCGGGGAGCGCGGCGTGGACGAGCCGGACGGGGGCGACGGCGTTGAGGGTGAGCAGGCGGTCGACGTCCGCGGACTCGACGTCGGCGAGCGGGGCGTAGCCGCCGGCGCCGGCGTTGCTGATCAGAGTGCGTACGTCCCCGGCGGCCAGGCGGTCGGTGACGGCAGTGATGCCGTCGTGGGTCATGAGGTCGGCGGGCAGTACCTCGACGGTTGCGCCTTGGGCGCGGAGTTCCCCGGCGAGGTCGGCGAGCCGGTCGGCGCGTCGCGCCACCAGGACGAGGTCGTGGTCGTCGGCCAGGAGCCGGGCGTAAGCGGCGCCGATGCCGGAGGAAGCGCCAGTGATCAGAGCGATGGTACGAGTCATGAGCATGAGTATGAGCCAAACGACGAGCATGTGTCAAACGTTTGACAGTGGTGAAGTGTCGTATCCTTCTCCCGTGATACGAAACAATGAGGAGCCCGTCGGGCCCTACGCCCTTGACCGGGTGACCTGGGCGTTGCGCCGCGCGGAACTGGCGGTGCAGTCACTCAAGGAACAACGGCTGCGCCCGCTGGGCATGGCGGCCCCGCACTACACACTCCTGATCTCGGTGCACGACGAACCGGGTCTGACCGGCGCCGAGCTGGCCCGCCGCGTCAACGTCACCCCTCAGGCCGTCGCCTCACTGGTGGCACGCCTGGAGAGCCGCGGACAGCTGGAAAGACGCGAGCATCCGCGCCACCGGCACGTGCAGGAACTGCATCTCACCGACGCCGGGCGGGAGGCGCTGCACGCGGCCGACGAAGTGATCGCCGGCATCGAACTGCAGGTCACCCGTGGTCTCGGTGCGGAGGACTCGGCGCAGCTCCGGGCGCTGCTCAACCGCGTGGCCGAGACGATACGCGAGGACTGACCGCGCCACGGCAATCTCCGCCTGACCGCCGTCGGGCCAGGCGAGAGCCCGCGTCACGTGCCGCACAGCGCCCGGCGGCCGGTGGACGAACCGGACAAGGCCGATCCCGGGGGCATGGATGACCACCTGGACACCGTCCCGCACCTCGCGCGGGGCATCAGCCGCCCGGCGGAGCGGTCGTACCGTCTTGGCCTTCTGCTGCTTTATGCATGCCAGGCGGTTTACACCTGCCCAGGTGCCGTATTCTCGCCGCGTGAACCACGATGACGAGCGGCCCATCACTGCCAACGCACTGGAGCGAGTGACATGGGCGCTTCGGCGGGCGGAGTGGGCGGTACAGGCCCGGAAGGATCAGCGGCTGCGACCGCTGGGCCTGGCGGCAGCGCAGTACACCCTGCTGATGAACATTTACAGCGATCCCGGCCTGACCGGCGCGGAACTGGCCCGCCGCCTGAACGTCACCCCGCAAGCCGTGGCCTCCCAGGTGGCCCGCCTGGAGGAGCGCGGCCACCTGGAACGCCGACCGCACCCGCGCCACCGGCACGTGCAGGAGCTGCACCTCACCGACGCCGGCCACGACTCCTTGCGCGACGCCGACACCGTGATCGTAGGAATCGAACAGCTGATCGCTGAGAAGCTGGGTCCCCAGAAGGCCACACAGCTGAGGACACTGCTCGACGAAGTCGCCGACGTGGTCCGGGAAGCATGAGCCACTGGCGGCCTGCCGACCCGGGCCTCTTGGCCGGTGCGGCCGTGCTGTCCGAGCGACGCGACGCGTGATCCCGGTTGCCGCGGCCACGCCGTCGCCCGCTCGTACGTCTTCGGGCGTGAGGACAGGCGGCCACTTCCGTCCGAAACCGAGGATCTGCACGAAGGGACGGTGAAGCCGTGATCGGACCTGTGTCGCTGCAGCGGGTCACCGGCGCTCACCCACGCCTGCTGGACGCCGCCCTCGCCACCCTCGTGGGCGGTATCGGCCTGCTGCCCCTGCTGTTCGGACGGTGGCCCGACGGCATACGCCCCTCGGGCGCCGACGCCGTCGCCGCGGCGGCCGCGTTCCTGCTCCTGCTGGCCCGCCGCCGGGCACCACTACCCGTCCTGGCGCTGACCATGTTCGGGGAGGTGGCCTTCACCGTCCTCGCGTCGTATCCGTCGCGGGTACTCAAGATCACCGCGTTCATCGCGGTCTACACCGTGGCCCGGACGGTCCGCCGACGGATCGCCTTGATCGCCGTCTCGGGCACGGCCCTCACCCTGTACGCCGTCATCACCTACGCTACCGATTCGGCCACCGGCCCGGAGGCCGGCGCCGTGCTCGCCTGGACCGGGATGTTCGCCGCCGTCGGGGCCACTGTCCGCACCTGGCACGCCTACGCCGCCGCGATGGAGGAACGAGCGCTGCGGGCCGAGGCGACCAAGGAGGAAGAGGCCCGCCGCCGGGTCGCCGAAGAACGGCTGCGCATCGCGCGGGAACTCCACGACGTGATCGCCCACCACATCGCCCTGATCACCATTCAGGCAGGGGTCGCCGGTCACTTGCTGCGAGGCCGACCAGACCAGGCCGAGGTGGCGCTCGGCCACATCCGTGACTCCGGCCGCATGGTCCTGGACGAACTGGGCCCGCTGCTGCACGTCCTACGCCGGTCCGACGACGAGACGGACGAGGCACAACCGACCGACCCCGTGCCCGGCCTGTCCCGCCTCGGAGCGCTCCTCGAATCGCTGGCCGCCGCCGGGCTGAGCGTCCGCCGTCAACAGGCCGGCCACCCACGCCCCCTGCCGACCACCATCGACCTGGCCGCCTACCGCGTCATCCAGGAAGGGCTGACCAACGCCCACAAACACGGCGCGACCGCCGAGGCGGACCTGCTCCTCGACTACGGGCCCGGCGACCTCCGTATCCAGATCACCAACCTGCCACGCACCAGCCCGTCCCCGGCGTCGGCCGCGGCGGGCACCGGACACGGGCTGACGGGAATGCGCGAGCGCGCCCACGCAGTCGGCGGCAGCCTCCGCGCCGGAACGGACGCCGACGGCCGCTATCGCCTCGCTGTGTGTCTGCCGATACCCGCAGCCGGACCACCGACCGACACCCGCGCATCGGATCGGTCCGGCACAGCCCCGCGCGCGACCGCCGGTGAAGGGAGGCAAGGATGATCATCCGCGTTCTGCTCGTCGACGACCAGGCCCTCGTACGCACCAGCTTCCGCATGCTCATCGAGTCGGAGCCGGACATGGAGGTCGTCGGAGAGGCCGCGACGGGTGGAGAAGCGGTCGCACTGGCCCGCAGCACGTGCGCCGACGTCGTGCTGATGGACATCCGGATGCCCGACATGGACGGCCTCGCCGCCACCCGCGCCATCTCGGCGGACGAGGATCTCGCGGGCGTACGGGTGCTGATCCTGACGACCTTCGAAGCCGACGAGCACGTCTTCCAGGCGCTGCGAGCCGGAGCCAGCGGGTTCCTCGGCAAAAGCGTGGACCTCTCCCACCTCCTCGACGCCATCCGGCTGGTCGCCCGGGGAGAGGCGCTGCTGTCACCCAGGGCGACCAAGGCACTCATCGCCCACTACCTCACCACACCCGACATGAAGAGCACTCCGCCCCCGGAGCTGACAAGCCTGACCGAACGCGAGCGCCAGGTGCTCGTCCTCGTGGCCGCCGGCCTGTCCAACGACGCCATCGCCGAACAGCTCCACATCTCGCCCTCGACCGCCAAGACCCACGTGAACCGCATCATGACCAAACTCGACGTCCGCGACCGCGCCCAACTCGTCGTGATCGCCTACCAGACCGGCCACGCCCACCCCGGCGCATGACCGACTGCAGGCGGACGGCGGCTGCTGACGTGCACACCGCCGTCGCCAGGCCGGGCAGAGGCCGCGCGGGACGGCGGCTGGGGCCGGTGCCGTGCGACAGAGGCCGGCCCGTGCCGCGGTTGGCGTGGGCGATGGTCTCCGCCGTGATGGAGATCGCTGTCTCCTCGGGAGTACGGGCACCGATCTCCAGGCCGATCGGTGAGTGCGGACGGGCCAACGGGCCCGGGGAGATGCCGGCTTCCTGGAGCAGGTCGATGCGGTGCTCGTGAGTGCGTCGCGAGCCCATGGCGTCGACGTGGCCGACGAGGAGGGCCAGTGCCAGACGCAGTCGGGCCATGTCGAACGTGGCGTCGTGAGTGACTTCAGGGGACCGCCGCCGCGCCCTAGGGGAGAAGGCTGCGGCGGCGGCCCTGGTGCCCGGCGGTGTGGCGTCGCAAGCCGCCGGACGCTTGCGGGCCCGGGTGGCCGGGTGGGCACACCGGCCACCCGGGGGCTCAGAGCAGTGCTTCGGCGGTGATGGGCAGTTCGCGGATGCGGCGGCCGGTGGCGTTGAAGACCGCGTTGGCGATGGCGGGCGCCACTCCGACGATGACGATCTCGCCGAGTCCCTTCACGCCGATCGGGTCGGCCTCGTAGTCTTCGCCATCGATGTAGATGGCTTTCATGTCGGGCATGTCCGCGTGTGTCGGCACGAGGTAGTCGGCGAGGTTGGCGTTGACGATCCGGCCGTCGCGGTGGTCGGTGACCGTGTGCTCCAGGAGGGCGTGACCGATGCCGCCCACCATGGCCCCGATCGCCTGGCTGTCGGCGAGCCTCGGGTTGACGATGCGGGCGGCGTCGTACACGCCGACCATGCGCCGCACCCGTACGAGGCCGAGGCGGGCGTCGACGGCGACTTCGGCGAAGGTCGCGGCGTAGGCGTAGAAGGAGAACTTCTCCGATTCCGGCGCCCCGGCGTACGAGCCCATCGCTTCGAGGTGGGGGCGGTTGTTGCGGGCCAGGAGGCGCTGGTACGTCTCCCCGCGTGTGGGCTCGTCCTTCACATACAGCCGGCCGCCTCGTACGACGATGTCTGCGGCGTCGGCCCCGTACAGCGGTGATCCCTCGTCCTCGACCGCGAGGGTGATCGCCTGCCGGCGCAGCTTGTCGCAGCCGTCCTGGACGGCGGATCCGACACTGGCCATGGTCTGCGAGCCGGCATGGACGGGAGCCGGGGGCATGAGGGAGTCGCCGAGCCGGAAGATCACCTGGCGCATGGTCAGGCCGAGGGCGTCGGCGGCGACCTGGGTCATGGAGGTCGCCGTGCCGGGGCCCATGTCGCTGGTCGCGGACTGCACCAGGGCGGTGCCGTCGGCGTCGAGCCGGACCGAGGCCTGGGCCGCGCTGCGCTGGGTGTCGTACACGCCGGCGGCCATGCCCATACCGATGAGCCAGTCGCCGTCACGCGTCGAGCGGGGCTTGGGGTTGCGCCGGTGCCAGCCGAACTCGCGGGCGCCCGCCCGGTAGCAGTCGCGTAGGCGGCGGGTGGAGAACGGCAGATGGGTGGACTCGTCGGCCGAGGGTTCGTTGCGCAGCCGCAACTCGATCGGGTCCAGGCCCAGTTCGTGGGCGAGTTCGTCCATCGCCGACTCGACGGGGAAGGCGCCGCTGGCGTAGCCGGGGCCGCGCATGAACCACGGGGTGCTCACGTCCAGCGGGACATGACGGTAGGCCTGACGGACGTTGGGCGTGCTGTAGAGCATCCGGCCGGGTTCCAGAACGTGTTCGCTGTGCCGTTCGTAGCGGGAGCTCTCGGTGCGGATGTCGTGCGCCGACGCGGTCAGGCGGCCTTGCCGGTTGCCGCCAAGACTCAGGTCGTACTCGTAGGCGGGCCGGAATCCCACGCCGAAGTACAACTGCCTGCGCGTGAGCACGAGCTTGACGGGCCGTTTCACTTCGCGTGCGGCCAGGGCCGCGGTGACGCAGTGCACGTAGGTACGGGCGGCACTGCCGAAGGCCCCGCCGACGAACGGCGAGATGACGCGGACGTCCTCGGGGGGAATGCCGAACTCACCGGACAGGGTGCGCACGGCGCCCACCACGTTCTGGGTCTTCTCCCAGACGGTCAGCCGGCCACCGTCCCAGCGGGCGACAGTGGCGTGCGGCTCCATCGGGTTGTGGTGGTTGCGGGCCATCCGGTACGTCAGGTCCAGCCGGACAGGGGCGGATTCCAGGGCTGCGTCGGCGTCACCGCGCGCATAGGTCTCCGGGTCGTCGGCGGGTTCGGCGTCGCTGATGTCGGTGGAGACAGGTTCGGCGTCGTAGGAGACCTGCACCAGGCCGGCGGCGTGTTGGGCGGTCTCCAGCGTGGTCGCCACCACGACCGCGACCGGCTGGCCGAAGAACCGGATGCGATCGTCCTGGAAGGGACGCAGCGGCTGGCCCGGCGGGAATCCCCCTTGGACGGGCGGCAGCTTGGGCGCGTTGAGGTGACTGATCACCTTCACGACGCCGGTCTCGGCTTCGGCGGCGCGGGCATCGATGCCGGTGACACGGCCCCGGCCGACCCTGCTCTCGACGAGCACCGCGTGCACGACCCCGTCAGGGCTGTTGTCGGCGGCGTACTTCGCCTGCCCGGTCACCCTCAGCCGTGCGTCGACCCGGGGCTCCGCCGCACCGACCGCTGCCTGCGGCTGGCTCATTTGCTGCCTCCTACGGTGCTCAGCTGGCGTTCGACGGTGCGCGTGAGCAGCTCGGCCTTGAACCGGTTGTGCGTGAGGGGGCGCGCCCCGTCCGCCGCATGCCCGGCGGCCTCCGCCCACAGCCGGTCCGAGGGCCGCTCGCCGATCAGGGCTTGCTCGACGGCGGACAGCTTCCACGGCACGGTGCCCACACCGCCGACGGCGACCTTCGCCTCGCGGATGACGCCACCTCGGATGTGCAGCGCGACCCCGGCCGAGGTGAGCGCGAACTCGTAGGACTGACGGTCGCGCACTTTCAGGTAACCGGACTTCAGCGGGCGCACATGGGCCGGGATCTCCACAGCGGTAATCAACTCGCCCTTGCGCAGGGCCTGTTCGCGGTTGGGCGTGCTGCCCGGCCGCAGCAGGAAGTCGGCGATGGTGACACGGCGCTCCCCGTCCGGGCCCAGCAGGTGCACGCTCGCCTCCAGCGCCGCGAAGGCCACGGCGACATCGGAGGGGTGGGTGGCCACGCAGGAGTCGGAGGTACCGAGGATGGCGTGGCTGCGGTTGTAGCCCTGCAGCGCGGCGCAGCCGGAGCCCGGCTCGCGCTTGTTGCAGGCGGCGCTCACGTCACGGAAGTAGGTGCAGCGGGTGCGCTGCATGATGTTGCCACCGATGGTCGCCATGTTCCGCAGCTGGGCCGAGGCGCTCAGCTCCAGCGCTTCGGAGATGACGGGATACAGGACACGCACCTTGGTATGGGCGGCGGCCTCGGCCATACGGACCAGGGCGCCGATGCGCAGGCCCCCGCGCTCGGTGACGGTGATCTCGCGCAGCGGCAGGGCGTTGATGTCGACCAGCGAGCCGGGACGTTCGACGGTCTCCCGCATCAGGTCGACGAGTGTGGTGCCGCCGGCGATGTAACGGCCGCCGCGTCGACCGGCGTTGAGGGCATCTCGCGTGTCCATGGCCTTGGTATAGGTGAAGGGGTGCATGGGGATCTGCCCTCATTTCCGGCCGACGGCCTGCTCGACCGCCCGCTCGATCTTCACGTAGCAGCCGCAGCGGCAGATGTTGCCGCTCATCCACTCCCGGATCTCCTCCGGCGAGCCGGTGTGACCCTCCTGGATGCACCCGACGCCGGACACGATCTGGCCCGGCGTGCAGAAGCCGCACTGGAAGGCGTCCTGGTCGATGAACGCCTGTTGCAGTGGGTGGAGCCGGTCACCCTGCGCCAGGCCCTCGATCGTGGTGACCTCGGCACCCTCCAGTCGCACGGCGAGCGTCAGGCAGGAATTGACCCGGCGTCCGTCGACCAGGACCGTGCAGGCGCCGCAGGCACCGGCGTTGCAGCCCTTCTTCGAGCCGGTCAGGTCGAGATGCTCGCGCAGCAGGTCCAGCAGTGAGGTGCGGTTGTCGACCGTGACGGTGTGCCGGACACCGTTGACCGTCAAGGAGAGGCGGCTGCCTGGCGGGCCCTCGGCGGCCACCGCTTCCTCGGCGGCGAGCAGGGGCGGCGCCGCGATCAGTCCACCCGCCACGGCGGCACCTCCGACAACGGTGGTCGCGGCGATGAAGGTACGCCGGGTGGGTGGTGTGGGGGACTCGCTGGGGGAGGTCGCGGCTTGGGGCGGACGTTCGGTCGACATGTCCACTCTCCCTCGGTGGGGGGTGCGGGTGATGGTCAGGGGCGTATCGATGGCCGAGCCGCACCGCGAAGACCCGTGCGGACTGCTGTTCCCGCCGGCGCGATGACAAGAGAGGGGTGGTGCCGCCGGACAGCAGGGCCGATTCGGCGCCCAGAGGTGTGTCGAGCGCGGCTCACCGGCCTTCCAGGCCCGGTAGGCACACCCATTCCGCCGGGCGCAGCCCGGCGAGGTCTGCGGAGCAGCGCGAAGCCGCCAACTCCGGCGAGGCCTTCCGGCAGCGGGACGTCACCGGCGGTCAGCGGGTCCGACACGGCCGTGTCGGACCCGCGCGGTTCGATGGCCAGGCCGTTCGACGGGTCCGCCGGCAGAGCCACCGGGAGGAGGGCACGGACGTCGGCCGATGTCGCGGCGCGAGCGTCACCGCCGACCGAGGAGCCGTCAGTGATCAGGGTTCGGTGCACCCGCCCAGCATTAACCTCTTGATTCGCACCAAGCAAGTACGCTTGCATCAAGCATCTTGATACTCGCTTCTCCGAAGACTCGACGCCCCTGCCCGGAACAGGGGTCGCCGGGGAGGACAGTCGACCGCCTCACCCACACGCGACTGTTCGATGAACGGACATCAGGGTTCGTGACGTGACACCAGGGGCGGAGAGTTCGACGTACAGGGATGGTCCCAGCAACTCGACCGCGAGCTGAAAGAGTTCCCGGTCCATCTGACGACGCCCCCGTTCCAGCATCTCCGCCCTCCAAGGAGTGAACGATGTCGCAGACCGACAACGACCGTCATGAGATCCGGCAGCTCGTCGAGAACTGGGTGCTGTGGCGCGATGCCGGAGACTGGGGCCGCTTCGCCACGGTCTGGCATCCGCGCGACGGCCGGATGAGCGCCACCTGGTTCCAGGGAAGCGCCACCGACTTCATCAAGGCCAGCCGCGAGGGCTTCGACAACGGCGTCAGCATCCTGCACTTCCTGGGTGGCCACACCGCGGACATCGTCGGCGTCCGGGCCGTCGCCCAGACGAAGATGACCATCAATCAGCGCGCGAGCGTCGACGGTGTCGAGGTCGATGTCGTGTGCACCGGCCGCTTCTACGACTTCCTCTCCCGCCACGAGGGTCGCTGGACCCTCGTGCGCCGGCAGCCGATCTACGAGAAGGACCGGCTCGACGTCGTGGACCCCGCCGCCTCACTGACGTTGGACCCCGAACTCCTGAACCGGTTCCCGACCGGCTACCGGCACCTGGGCTATGTGCAGACCAAGGCGGGTTTCACGGTGAAGGACGGGCTTCCCGGCCTCACCGGCACAGCAGTGGAGCAGCTCTACGGCGAAGGCGAGCAATGGCTGGCGGGAGCCTGATGAGGTTCACCCACGAAACCCTCCCCCAACGAGTGGTGTTCGCGACCGGGGAGTCACCCGCCGCCGTGGCGGCAGAGGTCGAGGCACTCGGCGGCTCCCAGGTCATGCTGATCGCGTCGGACCGCGAGAAGGAGCTGGCCGACCCGATCGCCCAGGAGATCCCCGTCGTCCTGCGTCACGAGGAGGTCGTGATGCACGTACCGGTCGAGGTCGCGCGACGCGCACGCTGGACGGCGGTCGACGCGGGCGCGGACATCCTGGTCAGCGTCGGCGGCGGTTCGACCACGGGGCTGGCCAAGGCGGTGGCGCTGACCACCGGGCTGCCGATCATCGCGGTACCCACCACCTATGCGGGCTCCGAGGCGACCAACGTGTGGGGCCTGACCGAAGGCGAGACCAAGACCACCGGCGTGGACGACAAAGTGCTGCCCGCCTCGGTCGTCTACGACGCCGGTCTGCTCACCTCCCTGCCCGGCGAGATGACGGTGGCCAGCGGCCTGAACGCGATGGCGCACTGCGTGGACTCGATGTGGGGACCGCGTGCCGACCCGCTCGACCGGGCGCTCGCGCAGGAGGGCATCCGCGCACTCGCGACCGGTCTGCCGGCGGTGGCCGACGACTCGACCGGCGTCGAGGGCATCGAGCAGACGCTGTACGGCGCCTACCTCGCCGCCGTCGCGTTCGCCTCGGCCGGCTCCGGGATGCATCACAAGATCTGCCACGTCCTCGGCGGCATGTTCCACCTCCCGCACGCACAGACCCACGCGGTCGTGCTGCCCTACGTGCTGGCCTTCAACGCCCCGCACGCTCCCGAGGAGGAGGCCCGGATCGCCCAGGCCTTCGGCTCCCGGAAGGCCGGTGCCGGACTGGCCGCCCTGCGCGCGGTGCTGGACGCGCCGAGGGCGCTGCGCGACTACGGCATGCCCGAGGACGGCATCGCCAAGGCGCTGGGGCCGATCACGCAGGCGATCCCCGACAACAACCCGGCCCCTGTCACCGACGAGAACCTGACCGCGCTGCTGAAGGCGGCTTGGGCCGGCGAACCGATCAACTGAAGGAGGCCGTCATGGCTACCTACGTCAACCCCGGCTCGGCCCCGGCCGGCGCCCGGGGCACCATCTGCCGCGAGGTGTCACCGGAGGAGCAGGCCGTCGAGCAGCAACTCGTCGACAACGTCGTGGCCTCCTTCGACACCTGCCGGGACCCGCGGCTGCGGGAACTCATGATCTCCCTGGTCAAGCACGTGCACTCCTTCATCCGCGAGGTCCGGCTGACCGAGGAGGAGTGGGAGACGGCGATCGGCTTCCTCACCGAGGCCGGCCACATCACCGACGACGTCCGGCAGGAGTTCATCCTGCTCTCCGACACGCTCGGCGCGAGCATGCAGACGATCAACGTCAACAACCAGGCCCACGAGGGCGCCACCGAGGCCACCGTCTTCGGGCCGTTCTTCGTCGAGGACTCCCCCGCCATCGAACTCGGCGACGACCTGGCCTTCGGTGCCCCCGGCGAGCCCTGCTGGGTCGAGGGCACCGTCACCGACACCGACGGCACCCCGCTCGGCGGCGCGCTCATCGAGGTCTGGGAAGCCGACGAGGACGGGCTCTACGACGTGCAGTACGAGGCCGGCAAGCGCGCCGGCAGGGCACACCTCTTCTCCGCGGCCGACGGCAGCTACCGCTTCTGGGGCCTCACCCCCACGCCGTACCCCATCCCCGACGACGGACCCGTCGGCAAGATGCTCGGCTCCGTCGGCCGCTCACCGCTGCGCGCCGCCCACCTGCACTTCATGGTGTCCCACGAAGGGAGGCGCACGCTGGTGACCCACATCTTTCCCGAGGGCGACCCGATCGGCCGCAAGGACACCGTCTTCGGCGTGAAGGACTCCCTGATCAAGCAGTTCGAGCGGCAGCCCGCCGGCACACCGACACCCGACGGCCGCGTCCTCGACGGCATATGGAGCCGGGTCCGCTTCGACATCGTCCTCGCCCCCAAGGACGTATGACCGTGTGTGCCGTCAGGTTCAGTGCCGATGCCGACGCACAGCGAGGTGGCCCGGTGGCAAACGACCGGAGCGGTCCGCACGGCAGGCGCGGAGCGTGAGCACCCGACCAACCAGGAGCGGCACAATCCGGAGACTTCGACGCGTTGGATTTCGTCGTCCGCTCCGGCCGGCAGCGGGACCGAGTCCGCGAAAGCGGTCAATGGAGGAGAGGCCCATGCCTCGCGCGCACGAGCCAGGACGCTCAGTCAGCTCTCGACTGTGGGACCTGCTGTTCTCCTTCGATCCCGATCACACCGAGCTGAGTCTCGCCGACCTGGTCCGGCGCACCGGCATGCCGCACGCCACCGCCAGACGCCTCGCGCTGGAACTCGTGGAGGCCGGCGCGCTGGAGCGCACCCGCGACAAGCGGTTCGCGATCGGTCTGCGGTTGTGGCGCCTGGGGACTCTCGCACCGCGCGCCGAGACGCTGCGCAGCGCCGCGCAGCCGTTCGTGGAGGACCTGTACACGGCCCTTCGTCAGCATGTGCAGCTGGCTGTCCTCCAGGGCGACCGGGCCGTGATCATCGAGCGCTTGTCGGCCGTCAACGCCGTCGGTCTGACATCCCAGGTCGGCGGCCTTCTGCCGCTGCACTGCTCAGGGGTGGGCAAGGTGCTGCTGAGCCACAGCAGTCCGGCCTTCATCGATGGGGTACTGGCGGGAAGGCTGCAACGCTTCACGCCCAGGACGATCGTGGATCCGGTCGAACTCCGTCGCGAACTGGCGTCCTGTCGCTCGACCGGAACGGTGGTCGTCAAGGAGGAGCTGAGCGAGGGGGCCGAGTCCGTCGCGACGCGCATCGTCGACGGCCGCGGCAAGGTCGTCGCGGCACTGTCGGTCGTGGTGGCCGCGGGCTCCATCAAGCTGCAGGCGACCGTTCCCTCCCTGGTCGCGAGCGGGCTGGGACTGTCCAGGAGTCTCGGCTGGCGGCCGGGCATCCCCATTGACACCTCGTAATCTCCGCCGGCCTGTGCCCCTCGACGGACAGGTTCGTCAGACGGACAGACCACCGCTCATCGGCAGCCACGATGCGCACCGTCAACAAGCCGGGTGCACCGTGAAAACTGCACGTCAGATGGCTTGGTGTGCGGGGGCACCGGCATCTCGGCCAGGTCCGGGGCGGTAGCGCATCGCAAGGATCATCGCCCAGCCGGAGCCTTCCGGCCTTGCGCACCGAAGTCGCAGGCCGGAAGACGGTCTTGGGAGTGCCCCCGACAATCTGCCTGACCCTGCCGCCTCGCGTCGTCGCATCCCGCTTCCGGTCGTGTGTGTCTGACCGGTTTCAGGCGGCTGGGCCCAGGGAGCGGGCCAGGGGCACGATGCTCCACCAGGTGACGCAGCGCAGGCACCACTCCAAGGGCCCGTAGCGGAACCGGCACAGCCACCAGTTGCTGAAGACGGCCTGTCCCGCGAGGATCCCCGCGGCCAGCAGCATGGCGGTGTCCCACCGCGCGGAGTCCTTGAGGCCGAGCAGCGGGGTGGCGGCGGTCACGGCGAGCGTGGCGGTGATGTAGTTGGTCAGTGCCATCCGGCCGAGCGGTTCCAGCACCGCAGACAACGGGCGGCCGAGCGGCGTGCGCAGCAGGAGCAGCAGGGCGGTGGCGTACGCGAGGGCGCCGAGCAGTCCGGCGCCGGCGGCGATGCGGGTGGCATACGGCCCGGCCGGCGCATAGGTGTGCTGCCACCACACCCCGGCGGCTGCCGCCGGGGCCGCCAGGGCGAGAACGGCGGCCAGTTGGCCGGTGCGGCGGTCCAGGGTGTGGGCGATGCCGAGGCGGGCGACCGCCAGGCCGAGCAGGAACAGGCCCGGGATGCTGGCAATGCCGCCGCTGACCAGAGTGACCGAAGCGGCGGTGCCCACCAGGCCGGCGGTCAGCACCAGCCGGGTCGGCAGCCAGGTGGCAGGCAGCAGGATGACGAGTCCGATGACCGCGTACGGAGCCAGCGCTTCACCGGGCTGGAGGAGTTGGTGGGCGGCGCCGAGCAGGCCCAGAGCGATCAGGCGGCGCACCAGAAGCAGCCGTGGATGGTTCGACCGCTTGGCGGCGCTGTCCAGGAAGACCGCGAAGCTGAGCCCGAAGAGGAAGGAGAAGATCGGGAAGAAGCGTTCCTGGACGAACAGGTCCAGGAACGCCGGGATGGGCAGCCAGTGGGAGGTGCTGGAGATCTGTTCCATGGGTGTGATCTGGTTGATGTTCACCAGGAGGATGCCGCAGAGCGCGAACCCGCGCAGGGCGTCGAGCGCGGTGATCCGCCGTGGGGTTTCCCGTCGGGGCGCGGGAGTCGGTGCCCTGTCGCTGAGCTCCGGAGTCGTGAGATTCATGAGGCTCACGATGCTGCCGAGTGGCGGCTGGGCGCTTCGGCCAGGGGGCCGATCGCCTTCGGCCCCCTGGCCGATCTTTCCGCCTGAAGCCGGGTACTGGCCGGGTGCGAGGGACGTCAGCGCGGTGCGGGCGCGATCCGGCGGCTCGGCGCCCTCGGGCACGGTGACGGTGACCTGGAGGCTGTTCTCGCCGCGCCACTCATGGCAACCCGGTCGGTGTCGCTGCCGACGGTGAGCGACACGCTCGCCGAGACACGGTCACGTCGACCCCGGCCAGGGCCCGGGTCGGACCGTAGGACTCCCTCGGACCGGTGCCCACCAGGGCGGGAGAGCCGGTGGTCGTGCGGTACGAGTTCATCGGGTGACCTCGACGGTGACGAGGGCGCACAGGACGAGGCACAGCCCGGCGAGTGCCGCCAGGGCCATGTCGAGAACATTGAGGATCTGCATGCCGTCGACGATCCCGTCGTACCGCCGTTTCCGGCCTCGGCCGCCGGGCCGGTCCGGCGTGGCCCGCATCGGCCGGCGGGCCGACCCGCTGCTCGGCCATACATCCGTACCCTTTGCGATGTGGAACCCGACAGTCCGATCTCCCCGGCCCTCCGGCGCGCCATCACGGCCTGCCTCTGCACGGTCCTGGCCCTGGTATGGCTGTTCGACCTGGTGTCCTACTACAACCCGCAGGGCCACTGGTCCAGCTGGCTGCCCTTGGCCTCCGGCCCACTCGCCGCCGCCGCGCTGCTCCTTCCCGCCTGGCGACCGGGTCCCGAACGGCGGGCCGGTGCCGCCGCACTGGGCTCCTTGGCCCTGACCGTGGGCCTGTGCGCGTATGCGCCGCTCGCCAGTGGTACGTGGGGCCTGCTGGAAACGGTCGCCCTGGTCGTGCTGCTCGCCCGGACCGCGCGAAGGGTGGAGCGCCCGGCCGCCGCCCTGACGCTGTCGGCGGCACTGGCCGTCGCGGTGATTGCCATGCCCTTGCGAGGGGGCACGGACCACGGCACCCTCCAGTACTCCTTCGCGCTGACGTTCATCGTCGCCGGCGCTGCCGGCCTCGCCGGCTACCTACGCCTCCTGGACGCCCGCCGAGTCCGGGCCGTGGCCTCCGTACGCCACAACGAGCGGCTGGAACTCGCCCGGGACCTGCACGACTTTGTCGCCCACCACGTCACCGGCATCATCGTGCACGCCAACGCCGCGCTGGTGATCCAGGAGACCTCGCCGGAGCAGATCAAGCCCCTGCTGGAGGGCATCTCCCGGGCCGGCGGGGAGACCCTGGACTCCATGCGCCGACTGGTGCGGGTGCTGCGCGAGGACGACCACCAGGCCGCACGCCCGGGTGAGCTGCCGACCGAGCTGAAGCGCCTGGTCTCCACGTTCGCCGAGAACGGAACCGCCGCGACGCTGGACATCGCGCCCGAGATGCGCGGGATCCGGCTGGCCCCGGAGGTGGAGACGTCCGTCCACCGCGTGGTGCAGGAGGCCCTGACGAACGTACGCCGCCACGCCCACGGCGCGGACGTCGTCGTTCGCCTCGCACTCGACCCCCAAGGTCGCCTCCGCGTGGAGGCGCGCAACACAGCGCCGCAGACGCGCGCCGGCGGGCCGACCGGCGGACGGGGCGGCTTCGGCCTGGTGGGCCTGCGGGAACGCGTCGAGGCCGTGGAGGGGTCGCTGACCAGCGGTCGGACAGCGGACGGCGGCTGGTGCGTGAGTGCCGCCTTTCCCGTCCTGGCGGCTGTGGAAGGATCACCGTCATGAACGACGGCAGTGATCGCAACGGCCCACGGACGCGGGTACTGATCGCCGACGACCAGGAGATGGTCCGCACCGGCTTCCGGCTGATCCTCGGCAGCCAACCCGACCTGGAGGTGATCGGCGAGGCGGCCGACGGCGCCCAGTGCGTCGAACTCGCCCGCAGGATGCGTCCCGACGTGTGTCTCGTCGACATCCGCATGCCCAGGCTGGACGGTCTGGAGGTCACCCGGGCCCTCGCCGGACCGGGCGTCACCGACCCGATGCGCGTGGTCGTGGTGACCACCTTCGACCAGGACGACTACGCCTACACCGCCCTGCGCAACGGCGCCTGCGGCTTCCTCCTCAAGGACGCAGGCTCCACCCTGCTGATCGAGGCCGTGCGCTCCGCCGCCCGCGGGGACGCCCTGGTCTCCCCCGCCGTCACCGTGCGACTGCTCAGGCAACTCGCCGGACAGCAGCCGCCGGCAGCGGTGCCGCATCCGCTGTCCGAACGGGAGCTCGACGTCGTACGCCTGGTGGCGGTGGGCCGTACCAACCAGGAGGTGTGCGGCGAGCTGTTCGTGTCCCTGGGCACGGTCAAGACCCATCTGGCCAACATCAAGGACAAGCTCGGCGTGCGCAACCGCGTCGAGATCGCCGCCTGGGCCTGGGAAACCGGTCTCGTACACGACCGCCAGACGCCGCCCGCCTGACGCGTGGGTCGGCCTGCGGGCCGACCCCGGCCGCACGCTGTCGGCCGCCAGGCCGAAGCGCGGCCGCAGTCCTGCGGGCCACTCTCCTGGTGACAGCCTCACCGCAGCAAGCGCATCGCAGGAGAGAACCATGAAGAAGTACGTCGCTGTATCCCTGGCGACCGCCACCGCCGTGGGCGGGCTCGCGTTCGTGGCCGCACCGCGGCTGCTGAGCACGGAGTCGACCAGCAGCGTCGGTTCCACCAGGAGCGTGAGCCGTGCGGAGGTCGAGAAGCAGGTCCGCGAGAACTACTCCCCGCCGCTCATCCGCAAGACGCCGAAATCCGTGAACTGCGCCGGAGGCCTCAGGCCGCGACAGCGCGACTCGGTCGAGTGCACGGTGACGTCCGGGAACGGGAAGCGACAGCAGATCATGGTGTCCGTGACCAAGAACGACGGAAACAGCGTCTCCTACGACTACGTGGTGCTGGCGGGCTGACCGCCGCGGCGATTCCTGGTGGGGACGACGACAGCGCCTCGATGCCTCTCACGCCGGCCGGACTCATGAGCGCGTCGACGGAACGCAGCGCCTCAGCGGGATCCGGGGACTGCACAGGCCGCCCGCGGGACAGCAGCGCCGGTCCAGGGCACGGACGACCTCGTGCAACCCAGTGGGTGCCGAACGGTGCGGCAGCCGGCCCGCCGGTATGACCGCCGCGGCCGGCGATCGTGGGAATGGGCCTGACGTCCGTCAGGAGAGCGCTCCTGCATCAGCCTGGACCGTCGTGACGGCCCGCCCGTTCTCGGGGCCGGCCGTCACGGTTTTGGATGATCGCCGACGAACGTCGCCAGAGACACTAGCCTCGGGCGGCGGACGCGGCGGCCACTTCCTCGAAGGACGCGGGTTCACGGCCGAGCAGCATCCGCAGGACGTTGCTGTTGCCGCGCAGGCCGTGCCGGTCGTAGTCCTGCCACATGGCGCGCATGTCCGGTCCTCGGGACGGATCGTCGGCCAATGGGGGCGGGAGCGGCGCTTCCTCCCAATCGATCGTCCTCGCCTCGAGATCCACACCTCGTGCTCGTCCCGCGAGGCGCACGGCCTCGGCCGGCGTGGTGGTGGGTCCCGCCAGCTCGTAGGTCGCCGAGTCATGGCCCTGCTCGGACAGCACCTTCACGCCGACTTCCGCGAGTTCGCGCAGATCGATGAACGAGAACTTGTTGTGGACGTCGAACGGCACGTTCACCGGCCCCGCGGGAGCCCTTCCCCACGTCGACAGGACGATCTGGGCGAACATCGACGGCTGGAGGATCGTCCAGTCCAGATCCGAACCCCGCACGGCGGCCTCGGCGTTCGCCTTGCGCAGGTGGTGACGCAGCCCCGGGGTGTGCGGGTGGAGGACGGACAGGTACACGAACCGGCGCGCGCCCGTTTGCTCGGCCGCCTTGAGCGCCCCGATCGCGAAGACGTCCTCCTCCGGATGGAACGCCGGAGGAATCATGAACACGAAGTCGGCGTTCTTCACTGCTTGGCGGACGGCGTCGGGCTCGGCGAGATCGGCCTCGACGATCTCGTCGACGCCCAGAGCGGCCACCCGTTCACGGCCTCCCGGACCGTGCACCACTGCGCGGACCCTGAACGGAGACCGCTGTGCCGCCTCCAACAGGTACGTACCGCAGAGCCCGGCCGCCCCGATCACCGCGAGCAAGGGCGGCTCTTCGCTGCGTACGGCTTCCGTTTCGGACACTTTCGGGTTTCCTCTCGCTGGTCGATGGCTCCGCAGAACACGATGATGGACTCGTGTCCCGGATCAGGGATTGACCACGGTCATCCACATGGATTCGTCGCGGCGTTGCATTGCGTCGACGGCCCCCAACGCGTCGGTGAGCGGGAACCGATGGGTGATGAGCTCATCAGCGGTGAGGACGCCCGTCTCCAGCAGGCGCAGAACTTCCAGCGCGTCGTTGCGGGTACAGGCGCGGGTACCGATGAACCGCCACATGTTCATCATGAGCGCCAGCGGTGACTGCGGCAGCGGAGTGCTGTTGCCTCCCATGTGAACCAGCGCACCGCCGGTCGCGAGCCCGGTCATGGCCTGACCGGTGACCGGCCCGTCGGGGACGTAGTCGAGGATCGCGTGCGCTCCCCCGGGGGCCAGTTCGCGCAGCCGGCCGCCGAGAGCGTTGCTGGTCGCCCAGTCGTCGGGGAGTTCGTCCAAGGCGACGATGGCGGTCGGGATGCCGCCGGACAGCCCCGCGACGGTCTTGAGCCGGTCGCTGTGGCGGCCGACGAGGATGAGTTCGGCGACTCCGAAGTGTTTCGCGAGCTTGACCGTCGCGGTGCCCATGGCACCGGTCGCGGCACTGACGACGACGGTGGAACCCATCGGCAGCTCTGCCCACTTGAACGCGCGTACGGCGTTGGCGAGGGTGTGCGCCTTGGCCGCTACGTCGAAGCTGACGGATTCCGGCAGCGGGTCCACCAGCCAGTACGGGAGGCGCATGTATTCCGCGAGCGCCCCGTTGTGGTACTCGTCGTAGAGCGGCATCGCGGAGTCGTTGAAGGCGGCGTAGCCCATGATGGACTGCTGCGGGCACATCATGTCGCGGTCGGTACGGCAGTGGATGCAGGAACGGCAGTTCAGGAAGGGGTGGACCCGGACCCGGTCGCCGACGCGGACTCCGGTGACGTCGCTGCCGACGACGGCGACGGTGCCCGCGGCCTCGAAGCCGAGGGTGGTGGGCAGATGCTTGAACCCGCCCCTTCTGAGCAGGTGCATGAGGCCCGGGGCCAGGCCGGCGGATGCGACCCGTACGAGAACGTCGATCGGGCCCGGCTCGGGGACGGGTATGTCCTCCAGTACGAGAGTGCTGGCGTCGCGCTGGGCGCGCAGGGCGAGCATCGTGGTCATGCGTGGACCTCCACGTCGAGGGCCGCGAGCCGTTCGGGTGAGTACTGGTCGGCGGTACGAGCGGTGTCGGCAACCTGCGGAAGCTCGCCGCGCGAGAGCAGGCTGACGTAGTCGCCGGGCTCGGTTGTGACGTCGGCGTGGGAGATGCCGAGCGGGATGCGCACGAAGTCGCCCGGTTTGAGGTCGACGATGCCGTGCTGGGTGATCAGGGTGCGGTGACCGCCCGCCTGGTACTGGATCTCGTCGGCGTCGAGGGTGCGGCGGTAGCGGCGCTCACCACCGGGCACGGTGGTGACGAGCCCGAGGCGGATGCGGTCGGTGCCGTACATCCAGGTGGTGTCGCGGTCGGGGTCGGCACGCAGGACCTGTATCCGGCGGTCGTCGCCGTGGACATGGTCGAGCAGCTGCTGTTCGTCGACCGGGAAGAGGACGACGTCGCCGCCGGGCGCCCCCAGGTTCCAGGAGACGGCCTCGTTGGCCTCACCGGGGTGCCAGCCGGGAAACGGCGGGAACATGGCCCGGGACTCGCGGTGGGCCGATACCAGTTCGGTGACCGGCGCCGGGATGTAGAACAGCAGGTGGCTTTCGCCTCGGCTGCGGTTGTCGTGGGCCACGCCTTGGGGGATGCGGGAGAATTCGCCGGGCCGGTTGTGCTCGACCGAGCCGAGTTCGGTCATCAGGGTGCGCTCGCCGGCAATCTGGTAGGAGATCTCGTCGACGTCGCAGTTGCGGTGGTAGAACGGCTGCCGGCCGTCCAGTTTCTGCCACTCGACGCGGATCTCGTCGTTCTCGTAGACACCGCGCGGCGGGGCGAAGGCCTCTTCCTGGAACTCCTGCGGGTAGTGCACCACGGTCAGTTCAGGTCGCTCACCCGCAAGCTTGATGGGCACCTTGGGCGGATGCGGTGGCGACAGCAGCAGATGTTCGTCACGGACGACGCTCTGCAGCGGCCGGTCCGATGCCATGACCATGAGGTCCTCGTTGACGCTCACGGCAACCTCCTCGTTCTGGGTGGCGTCGCGTAATGCGGCTCAGGTTGTCGGCCGATCCCACTGCCCGGAACTCAGCAGGATCGGAGAGGGGGCTGCGCTCGAAGGAAGGGGTCGATTCCCGGCTTCGTATCCGTGCGCAGCCATGTCGGCATGAGGGGTGCCTGCCGGCGCTGCTACTTCTTTCGGCCCCAGAACATCTCAATTCCGCGCCATTCCAGCAGCTGCGGGCTGTCGACCGTGTCCCCGAACGCGTCGCGGACCTCCTCGCCGGACCAGTAGGGAATGTTCTCCACGCCCACATGCTGAAACAGCTTGTCGTACCACTGCCGCAGGTGAACGTCGGAGTTGATGCGCGCGTCGAACGCCGGCCCCTTCAGGACCGATTCGGCCAGCACGATGCGGCGGCCCGGCTTCATCACGCGCAGCAGGTCCCTGGCCGCCTCCGCCCAGTCGTCGCAGTGCTGGGTCGCCTGGAGCACCGCGACGACGTCGTACTCCTCGTCGGCCTTGGAGTCGGCGTAGTCCCAGCGCCAGCAGCCGGTCTGGCCGTTGCGTCCGGGGAGCCGGCCCAGGACCGCCTTCCGCCCGTCGTGGATGATCTCCACCTCGTCCACGGCGCCGTCCGGACCCACGATCTTCCGCATGTCCTCGAGCCATCCCGCGGGGGCGATGCCCTCACCGATGAGCAGGACCTTGTCTCCGGCGCGGAGTTCGAGGAGGCCGTAGACGATTTCGGAGATCGGCCGGGCCAGCTCCCTCCAGATGTACGGCAGCCCGCCGGCCACCGACAGGGCCATCTCCCATTTGTGGCGCAGGGCGAGGTCGTGGACGTCCTTCCCCAGAAGCTCCTCGTCCCACGGCTGGATGTGGTCCCACGGGTTTCCGCCGCCGAAACCGCTCTTGACTTCGCTGCTCACCTGAATGCCTCCCACGACTGGGCTGTCGCACGTGCGACAGCCGCCGGAATCGACTTTTCCTGGCTTCGAGGACGCCGCGGCTTCGGCGTCTTCAGGTTGGCCTCTGCGCGTCAGGCGCAGGTGTTCGCGAGGGTGCCGATGCCCTCGATCTCGATCCGGACCTCGTCACCCGACCGGAGGAACAGGCCCCGTTTGTGGCCGACCCCGGAGGGAGTTCCGGTGGCGATCACGTCGCCGGGTTCGAGCGTCGTCTGCCGCGACAGGTAGGAGACCAGCGCGGGAACCGGGTGAATGAGCTGGGAGGTACGCGCGTCCTGGCGGAGCTCGCCATTGACCCAGGTGCGCAGGTGCAGGTCGTCGGGATCCGCGAACTCGTCGAGCGTGGCCAGGGCGGGGCCCATCGGGGTGAAGGTGTCGAAGCTCTTGGCCGCGGTGACGTCGGCGGCCCGGCCGGGAACGCGTCCCTTCTGGACATCACGCGCGCTGACGTCGTTGCAGATCGTGAAGCCGGCGACGAACGAGTAGGCGTCCGTCACCGGCACGTCGGTGGCGCGCCTGCCGATGACGACCGCGAGTTCGCCTTCGTAGTCCACGTCGTCCGGGGCCACCTTCGGGAAGCGGATCTGCTCTCCCGTGCCGATCACCGAGGACGGAGCCTTCAGGAAGATCACCGGATCCTCGACCGTGCCGGTGTACCCCACCTCGGTACGGTGACCGGCGTAGGCGTAACCCACCGCCCAGATCTTGGAGGGCCTGGGGACGGGGGCGATGAACTGGGCCTGGGCCACGGGCACCCGGTCACGGACGGCGGCCGTGGCGAGGGACGCGATATCGAGGCCCGCTTGCAGGGCCGCACCGAGGTCCGCCGCGTCGAGGTCGAGGAGGGCGACGGTTTCGCCGTCGGCCTCCAGCCTGCCGATCCCCTTGACCGTGCTGACGAGTCTGGTCACAGGGCCACCGCCTGGTTGTCGAGGCGCAGCAGTTCCTCCTTGGGGTCACCGGCACGGTAGCGGGCCACGAATCGATCCGCGGCGAGTTCCAGGCCGGACGGGTTCGCCGCGAAGACGGGTCCGGACATGAAGGCCTCCTCCTCTTCGGTGGTGGCGAAGTTGGCGCAGGAGAACTCGACGATGTTCCCGTCCGGGTCGCGGTAGTAGAAGCTGGTGGCCTGGCCGTGGTTGGCGGCACGGTGCGGGTGGGCATCTATGGACGCCATGTGCTCGAACTGGGCGACCAGTTCGCCCAGCGAGCCGACACCGAACTGGAAGTGGTGCAGCCCCGGCCCGGAGGCATCGGCCCCGATCAGGCTGTCGATGGCGAACAGTGCGAGGACCTGGCTGTACGGGGAGTCATGCACACGGAAGAAGCCCAGTCGGACGTCGACCGCCCGCTCGGGCATCCCCGCGGGACGCGGCGGGGCATCGGGGTCAGGGGTCCGCTCGTAGAACGGGCCGTGTCCCAGTACGTGTGTGTAGAAGGCGGCCATGTCGTCGTATCGGCCGGTCTTGAGCACGAGTTCGGCTATCTGCAGTGCCACTGCTCGGGTCCCGGTGGCCGCGGGGGCGGCCGTGCTCTGCGGAGTCGTCGTCATCTTGGGGGCCTCCTTGCCCGTCAGACGGTGGGGTGCAACGGGCTTGAGATGCGGTGCGTGATCCGCCACTGGCCGCCGAAGTGGCGAAACCGGTGAACGGTGTTGAGGACGCGGTCCAGGAGGTAGGCGCCGTCGGGCTGCCGGACGTGCAGCAGAACCGTGGTCTGCAACTCGACCCGCTTGTCGTCGCTTCCGTCGTCCTGAACGGTGACGACCTCGTTGGCGAGCACGTGGACGGTCTGCCGTCCGCTGTTGGCCTCTCGTGCCTTGAGGAAGCCGAATATCTCGTCCCGCCCGCGGAAGACCCGGCCGTGCGCCTCGAACTCGGCGTCTTCGGCGAACGCACCGATCCCGGCGGTGGCCCGGCCGCTGTCGATGTCGCGGTGGTAGCTGACGACCAGGGCGCGACAGCGGCCCACAGCATCGCTTCGATCAGCTGGAGAGACCACGACGTTTCTCCCGTCTCTTGAACCGGGGTCAAACGTAGCATCGCATCCACCAGGTTCATAGGTGCTTGTTTTTTGGGCTCTTTCACAGAGCGGCCTAAGCGTGCGACTCTGACTCGCGTTCAAGAGTTTGGGTCGCACCTGATCCAAACCGTGTTCAGGAAGGCAGGTCCCCTGTGTCTGACCGCAACGAAAGAGCCGGATCTCGGCGTGTCCTGGTCGTGGGAGCCGGCCCCGTGGGACTCTCGCTCGCGATCGAGCTGGGGTGGCGCGGTGTGCCGGTCACCGTGATCGATCAAGGCGACGGCCGCGTGCCCTTCCCGGCGGGCGAGGCGATCTTCTCCCGCACCATGGAACATCTTCGACGCTGGGGTTGTGCGGAAGAGGCACGTGTGAGGTCGGCACCGCCCACGAACTATCCGCACCGCACGGTGTTCGCCACGTCAGTGACGGGACACGTCCTCGCCGAGTTCGACTACGGGGTCACGAACCGATCGCAGGGGGTGTACGGCCCGGTGACGCCGGAGGGCCCCGCGTTCCTCTCGAAGTTCTCTCTCCTGCCGTTGCTCGAACGGGTCGCGCGAGGCCTGCCCTCGGTCGACATCAGGTTCACCACGCGCCTGGAGACGTTCGAGCAGGACTCCGACGGTGTCCTCGCCGTGGTACGTGACCTGGACAGCGGGGCCTGCGAGACACTGGCCGGCGACTACCTGGTGGCCTGTGACGGTGGCCGCAGCGGTGTCCGGCGGGCGCTGGGCATCGAGTTCGAGGGCATGTTCGCGCAGGGCCAGAACTTCGCGGTGCACTTTCGCGCACCGCAACTGTCGGCCCTGATCCGGCAGCGGCTGGGCGGCCCGGCCGTGCAGATCCACACGATGGCGTCGGCACGCAGGCCCTACGTCACCGTGGTCAACGGCGTGGACGAGTGGCGGCTCTCGGTCTACCTGGACGAAGAGCCGGAACCCGGGGACGCGGTCGCCTGGGTGCATGAAGCCGTCGGTGAGCCCATCGACGTGGAGATACTCGCCGCCCAGCCCTGGAGCGGGCACTGCGTCGTGGCCCGCGACTACCGTGCGGGACGCGTCTTCCTCGCAGGTGACGCGGCGCACCTGTTGTGGCCCAAGGGCGGCTTTGGTGCCAACACCGGCATCGGCGACGCCGTCGACCTCGGCTGGAAGCTCGCCGCGGTCCTCCAGGGGTGGGGAGGCCCCGCGCTGCTCGACAGCTACGAGCAGGAGCGGCGGCCGATCGCCGTCCGCAACGTCACGGAGGCATCGGCCAACTGGAAGTCCGACTCCCGGCTCACACCCGATCCCGCGCTCGGCCGCGCGGACGCGGAGGGCGACCGGGCCCGCAGCGAGATGGGCGAGATGATCCGCCGCTCCAGGGGCAGGGAGTTCCGCTGCATGGGCGTCCAGCTCGGCTACCGCTACAGCGGCTCCCCGATCTGCGTACCGGACGGCACTCCTGAGCCGCCCGACGAGCCGGACGAGTACGTGCCGTCGACCTGGCCCGGCTGCCGCGCACCGCACGCCTGGCTGCCCGACGGCAGCTCGGTGCTCGACCACTTCGGCAGCGGGTTCGTCCTCTTGGTCTCGGGGTCGGCGGACCCGTCCGCGCTGGTGGAAGCCGCGCACCGGCGTGGCGTGCCCTTGACGGTGCTGCGCCTCACCGATCCGGCCGCGGCGAGGCTCTACCAGCGGCCGCTGGTGCTGGTGCGCCCCGACGGGCACGTCGGATGGCGGGGCGAGCGGCCTCCGGCCGACCCCGCAGCGGTGCTCGACCGGCTGCGCGGAGCGGAGGCCGGGAATCGGGCGGCGGGTTCGGTCACGGTGACGCAGGCGGTCGCTTCGAACGTCGGTACTCGCGGGCTCTGACCCACCGCGATCAGCGGTCACGCCCTCTTGACCGGTGCCCGCCCGGCCAGGACGGACTCCATCAGGAAACGGATCATCTCGTGTGCCGGCCTGTTCCGGTCGTTGGGCACGTTCGCGCCTTCGAACACGGCGACCGCGACATCGCGGAGGAGCGCGGCATCGATGTCGGGGTCGCCGTCGAGGCCGCGCTCGACCATGAGCTCGTCGACCAGCCCGACGATCCAGTCCAGGAAGGTGTTGTGGGCGGCACGTACCGTCTCGGAATGCGGCAGCCTGTCGTGCATGGCCTGGTGCAAGGTCCTGTACAAACGCATGTCGGACAGTCCGCGCACCAGCCGGCTCAGCGGGTCGGCGCCCGCCTGCTCCGCGCCGAGGATGCGGATCTCGCGGCTGAGCATCCGGTCCATCACCGCCGCGAAGATGTCGTCCTTCGAGTTGAAGTACCAGTAGACGTTGCCCCTGGCCACACCGGCGGCGGCACTGATGTCCGCCATCGTGGTCTTGTCGTAGCCCTTGGCGAGAAAGAGCTCCGTAGCCGCGGCGAGCAGATCACCCGCCCGCTCCTCACGGGGAATCTGTTGGCGGTTCCGCGGCATCCCGGGCTCCTCTGATGTGTTCAGCTCGTCTCAACTGAGTGTAGACAGCGAGCTGAACCGGCCCGACGCCGACGAAGGGATCCTGCCGAGAGACTGTGCGCGATGCCTGTACGGCGTGGACATGGCTGTGTCCCCTGCCTTCGGACAGGGGACACAGCTGCCTCGGTTTGCCGATCGAGGCTTCGACGACCGTCAACGGTCGCCGGCCGGTGGCACGGGTCCGGTCGGGCTACGGCACCAGGACGATCTTTCCGCTGGTGTGGCCGGTCATGATCTGGCGATGGGCTGCGGCGGCTTCGCGCAACGGGCGGCTCTCGGCGATCAGGACGCGTAGCTGCCCCGCCTCCACGGCCTCGGTGAGCTGCAGGCGGGCGGCGTCACGGATCTCCGTGCCCGGATCCGCGCCGGGCCCGCCCCCGAGGAGCTTGATGCCGGCCTGGGCTCCGCGCGCGAACCCCGCGATGGTGGCGATGCGGGAACGGACGGCCACCAGTTCCACGGAGACGTCCACCGCTTCGTCGGTGCCCACGAGGTCGGCCGCCGCGTGAACGCCCTCCGGCATGGCCGCGCGTACCCGGTCCCCCAGACCGGGCCCGTACGCGATCGGGACGGCTCCCAGCTCGCGCAGCAGGTCGTGCCGGGCCGGGCTCGCCGTCGCCAGGACGGTGGCGCCTCGCGCGACCGCCAGCTGCACTGCCGTCAGGCCGACTCCTCCGGCCGCGCCGTGGAGCAGTACCGTCTCGTCCTTTTGGAGGCCGATCGCCTCAAGCACGTGCACGGCGGTGACGCCGGCCGCCATCAGGCCGCCGGCCTGCTCCCACGACAGACGGGCGGGCTTCGGCACCACCGACGCAGCAGGGACGACCAGTTCGGCGGCATACGCGCCGGGCGCCCGATACACGATCACCTCGTCGCCGACCTCGACCGGACCCGCGGGGCCGGTCGCATCGGTGCCCACCGCGGTCACCACACCCGCCGCCTCGACACCCAGCCGCATCGGCAGATTCGCCGAATCGGTCCCGAAGGCGCCGCTGTACATCTTCTGATCAAAGGGGTTGACGCCGGCGGCACGGACTGCGACGCGAACCTGACCTGACCCGGGATCCGGGACGGCGACATCGATCACCGACAGAACCTCGGGACCGCCGTATGCGCTCGCTACCACTGCTTCGCTCATGTCACAGGCCAACTCTGTTCAGGAGGGGCGCATTCCGCCCGCTCGTACTGGCATCCATTTGTCTATGGCGCACAGAGGCATGGTGTGCGCTGGGTCATCGGTGCTTGACACCTACCTGGCCCGGGCCAACGGGCGAGCGTCGGTTCGATGAGGGGCGTAGGACTCAAGCGAGTGCCATGGCCAACAGCCTGGGAATCACGCCATGCAGGGCCGACGCGAAGTCCCCACTGATTACAAGCTACCTTACTGTTCCGGCGACCGATTCTCTTTGTGCGGCCGGCCGCGATCAGCGGGTATCCGATCCCAGTGCAGTTGCCGGGCACCGTCCGCGCTCAGCGCTGGCACCGCCGACTACTGCGCCGCCACGGGGCCGACTTGATCACCCGATGCCTTCACTCTGCCCGGGAGTTCTGGCAGACGCTTGCCGCCCGCCACTTCGCCCATCGCCACGGCGCATTCCACGGCATCATCCGCAAGCAGGCCGGCGCGCGAACCGGTTGGGGACCGAGGCTTTACGCGATGGCACATCCCGGCATGGTCGCCGCCGTGTCCCTCACGGTGATGCCCTCCTGGCGCTCGATCGTGGCCGAGCGTGGTCACCCCATGACATCGGTCGAGTCTTCGCGGAGCTCCAACGCCGCCTGCCCGTCGGCACTCCTCCCCTGGCCGGTCCCGCCGTCGTCGGCCTCGGTCAGGAGTGCGCCACGGTAATACGCCGCATCGACCGCTACGCGGAAGACTCGTCAGCTCCCCGATAGTTGACCTTCACCTTGGGTGAAGCCACAGCATCGGTGGGGCCGGGCGATGTGCTCGGCATGAGGAGGAGAGCGGGCATGGGGTTGCTGACCATCGGGACATTCGCGAAGGCGTCCCGCCTGTCGCCGAAGGCACTGCGTCTCTATGACGAACTCGGACTGCTGACCCCCGCTCGCGTCGACCCGGCGAGCGGCTATCGCCTCTACGCACCGGAACAACTGGATCAGGCCCGGCTCGTCGCCTGGCTCCGGCGCCTGGGGATGCCCCTGGCCCACATCCAGCACGTCTGCACGCTGGATGCAGCCGCGGCAGCCCAGGAGGTCCGCGCGTTCTGGGTCCAGGTCGAGGCCGACACCGCCGCGCGGCGGGACCTCGCTTCCTTCCTCATCGACCATCTGTCCTGGAAGGACCCCGCCATGTCTCCCACCACCAAGCCCCTGGGAATCCGTTACGCCGCCCTTTCCGACACGGGCCTTGTCCGCGAGAGCAATCAGGACACCGCCTATGCAGGGTCCCGCCTGCTCGCCGTCGCCGACGGCTTCGGCAGCGCAGGAGCACCAGCCAGCGCGGCCGCCGTCGAGGCGCTCAGGCGCCTCGAAACCGACAGCATCCCGGCGGGCCACCTCCTCAACGTCCTCGAAGACGCCGTCGAGCACGCCAAACAGGCCGTGCACGGTGTCGCCGGGACCGGCTCTTCACCCGAAGAGGCCGGCACGACACTCACCGCGATGCTCTGGACCGGATCGCAACTGGCCCTTGTCCACATCGGCGACTCCCGCGTCTACCTCCTGCGCGACGGAGAGCTGTTCCAGATCACGCAGGACCACACCATGGTGCAGTCGATGGTCGACGAAGGACGCCTCACCTCGGAGGAAGCCGCCTCCCATCCGCAGCGGTCGCTGTTGCTACGAGCCCTGGGCCAAGGAGCCGATGGCAGCCCCGACATGCGCCTTCACGACGCTCAGCAGGGGGACCGATATCTGCTCTGCTCCGACGGTCTGTCGACCGTCGTGCCAACCGACGAGATCCGACGGGTGCTCTCCGAGATCAGGGAGCCCGAGCAGGCTGTCCGGGAACTCATCGCCCTCGCCAACGGCTCCGGCGGCCCCGACAACGTCAGCTGCGTGGTCGCCGACGTCATGGAGCTCCAGCAGTAGGAGCGAGCGGCATGCACTTCGAGTTGCACCAGATCCGCTGGCAGGAACTCCTCCGTGAAGCCGACGAGTACCGGCTCGCCCAACAAGCCAGGAGGGTCGAGGCGACACCCCGACCGAACTCGTCCGCCGGGGAACCGTCTCCGAGGACCTCGTCGACCGGGCCGTACGACGCGTGCTGCGCCAGAAGACCGAACTGGGGCTGCTGGACGCCGACTTCGACCCGGACGTCCCCGCCCAGGGTCCTGTCGACCTGGACCCGCCGGCGCACCGGGCCATCGCCCGCGAACTGGCCGAGCAGAGCATCGTGCTGCTCGACAACCGGGACGGACACCTGCCCCTGGCTCCGGACACCGGATCCATCGCGCTCATCGGCCCGTGCGCCGACGACGCCAACGCCTTCTTCGGCTGCTACTCCTTCCCCAACCACGTACTGCCCCACCACCCCGGCCACGACAACGGCATCGAGGCCCGCACCCTGCTGGACTCGCTGGCGAGGGAGCTGCCCGGCACCCGTATCGCGTACGAACAGGGGTGCCCCGTCAAGGACATCGACCGCGGCAGGTTCGACGCGGCGGTGGAGGCGGCCCGGCAGGCGGACGTCTGCATCGCCGTGGTCGGCGACCGGGCCGCCCTCTTCGGCCTCGGCACCTCCGGCGAGGGCTGCGACGCGGAGGACCTCTCCCTGCCCGGCGTCCAGGACGAACTCCTGGAGGCCCTGCTCGCCACCGGCACCCCGGTCGTCCTGCTCGTCGTCTCCGGCCGCCCGTACGCGCTCGGCGCCTACGCCGACCGCGCGGCCGCCGCCGTCCAGGCCTTCTTCCCCGGCGAGGAGGGCGGCCCCGCCCTCACCGGAGTGCTCTCCGGGCGGATCAACCCGTCGGGCAAGCTGCCGGTGCAGATCCCGCGAACGGCAGGCGGCCAGCCCGGCACCTACCTGCACGCCCCGCTCGGCGGCAACACCCAGGGCGTGAGCAACCTCGACCCGACCCCGGCCCACCCCTTCGGGCACGGACTGTCCTACACGACGTTCGCCTACGACAGGTTCGAACTGAGCGCCGAGGAGATGCCCACCGACGGCGAGGTCGAGGTCAGCTGCCTGGTCCGCAACACCGGCGACCTCCCCGGCTCCGAAGTCGTCCAGCTCTACACCGCCGACCCGATAGCCCAACTCCCCCGGCCAGTCACCCAGTTGACCGGCTTCGCCCGAGTCCTTCTCGCCCCCGGCGAGCAGCGCAGGGTCACCTTCCGTCCGCACACCGACCGCCTCGCCTACACCGGACCCGACCTGCACCGCATTGTTGAACCCGGTGAGATCACTGTCATGCTCGGCACCTCCAGCACCGACATCCGGCTCGCCTGCACGGTCCACCTCACCGGTCCGATCCGCCGCGTCGGACACGCGAGGGTTCTGCACACTCCGACGCGTATCGGCTGAGCCGTCGGTGTCCGCCTCCGGCCGCCGCGACCGCCTGCGACCTGGGATCGCGCCCCATGTCCTGGGCGGCCGGCGCATCAATTTTGAACGGAGCGCTCCGCTCCGATAGGTTGGATGTAATACGCATCGTTCCGGCGGACACGGAGGACACATGAACGCGACCCCCAGGCCGACGGCCCTGGTGACCGGTGGCGGCCGGGGAATAGGCGCGGCCACCTCACGGGAGCTCGCGGCTCGTGGCTACCGAGTCACAGTCAACTACTTCTCGGACCGTCAATCGGCCGAGCAGGTGGTCAAGGACATCGAAACCGGCGGCGGCGAGGCCTTCAGCAAGCAGGGCGACGTGCGCGACCCCGCGCAGGCGGTGGAGCTGCTGCGGCGTACCGCGGTCGAGGGGCGTCTCGACGTCCTGGTCTGCAACGCCGCCCCCCACTTCACCCCCACACCGATCCAGACTCTCCCCTGGGAGGACTTCCATACGAAGCTGACGGACGAGCTGGCCTCCGTCTACACCCTCACCCAGCAGGCGCTGGCGATCATGGGCGCCCAGGGACAGGGTCGGATCGTGTACGTCTCCAGCGCCTTGGCCGACGGTCCGTCCGCCCCGGGCCAGGCCGCCCATGGCACCGCCAAGGCGGCCCTGAGCACCTTCGCCCGGTTCGTCGCCCACGAGGCCGGCCCGCTCGGCATCAACGTCAACGTCGTGGCACCGGGCTTCGTCCGCACCGAGGGCAGCGCCCGGCTGGTGCCACAGGAGATGCAACGACGCTTCGCGGAGCACACCCCGCTGGGACGGGTCGCGGAACCTGAGGACGTGGCCCGGGCGATCGCGATGCTGGCCGGCGAGGGGGCCGGCTTCGTCACCGGCTCGGTTCTCACCGTCGACGGTGGGGCCGGAGTGGCTCGCATGTAGGGGAGAATACGTGGCCATGGGTGACACGCACACGGGTACGCCACGCGGCCGTCGGCGAGAGGCGGACCGCAACGACGCCCGCCTCATGCAGGCCGCGCGCGAGGTCTTCGCCGAGCGCGGCTGGGACGCCCCCGTCTCGGAGATCGCCCGCCGAGCCGGAATCGGCATGGGCAGTCTGTACCGCCGCTACCCCAGCAAGGAACTGCTGGCCCAGCGGATGCGGATCGTGGGGATGGAACAGCTCGTCACCCAGGCCCGTACGGCTCTCGCCGAGGAGCCCGACCCCTGGTCGGCCTTCGCCCGCTTCCTGGGGGACGCCTTGTCGGCCCAGGGGGCGGGCGGTCCGCTCCTCCCCCTGGTCGGCGGCCGGCTGCCGACCACGGATGAGGTCGCGGCCGCCGCCGCCCGGCTCCAGACCGTCCTCGACGACCTGGTGGGAGGCGCACACCGGGCAGGGGTGCTGCGCGCCGACTTCGCCTCCGCGGACATCCCGCTACTGCTCGAACACCTCAGCGCACGGATCCCCGTCAACGGTGAACGTGCCGCCGAGTTCCACCTGCGGTACCTCGACCTGGTGCTCGCCGGGTTGCGCACCCCGGCCGCCGACCGACCCACCGGTCTGCGGGGCCCAGCCCCGCGCTGGGCGGAACTCAGCGAGCTGTGGAACGCGCCCGAGGGGTGATCCGAGGGAGCTGACCGGCCCTTCGTGTGCGACCTGTCAGCCTATCCTGCCGAGTTGTCGATCAGCGCCGGATGGTCGTCCGGGGCGACCCTGGGGGCCGAGCCGGCAGAGTGCGCGGTCGGGAGCGCCTTCAGGATGACCGCGGCATTGCCGAATCGCTCGTCCTCGCGAACCAGCTCCACGGCGACCTTGAAACCGGCGTCCGTTCAATGAACACAGCCGTTCCGGCGGCGCAGGACGCCCGTCAGGATCTGTGGTGGCCAGTTCATCGGCATCGACGAGACAGAGGAGTCCATCAATGCCTGCCACCGTGCCGGGTCCACGCATTGCCATCGTCGGAGGTGGCATTGGCGGTCTCGCCGCCGGTGCCTTCCTGCGTCGCGCGGGGTTGACGGCCACCGTCTACGAGCAGGCGTCCGCACTCACCGGGATCGGCGCCGGGCTCGTGATGGCTCCCAATGCCGTACGGCTGCTGCGGCGCCTCGGCGTCATGGACCAGTTCGTCCGCCGGGCCGTGCCACTGGACTGGGGTTGGGAGTTCCGCCGCTGGACGGACGGCAATGTGCTCTCGGTCGAGAGACTGAGCGGTGTCTGTAAACGGCTCTACGGCGAGCGCACCTATGTCCTGCACCGGGCCGACCTGTTGGACTCGCTCAAGGCGGCTGTGCCCAGTGGGTGGGTTCGCCTGGGCGCACGGTGCACGGCGGTCGACGCACGCAAGGACGTCGCACTGCTGCGTTTCGCCGACGGCAGCCAGGTCGAGGCGGACGTCGTCATCGGCGCCGACGGCGTGCACTCGGTCGTCCGCGGCGCGGTGACCGAGCCCTCCCCACCGGCGTACTCCGGCATCTGCGCCTTCCGCACGATCGTGCCCGCCCGAGCCGTGCCCGACTTCGCCCTGCGCCGTGCCCAGACCCTCTGGCTCGGGCCCGGGCGGCACTTTGTCCACTACCCGGTCGCCGGTGGGCAGGCCGTCAACGTCGTCGCGTTCGCCCCGGCCGGGAACTACACCGACGAATCCTGGAGTGCGACGGCCACGATCGAGGAGTTCCATGCCGAGTTCGCCGACTGGGACCCGCGGGTGAGGGACCTGATCACCGCCGGCGGTGTACCCGGACGCTGGGCGATGCTGGACCGGGCGCCACTACGGCGTTGGAGCCGGGGGCGGGTCACCTTGCTCGGTGACGCCGCGCACCCCATGTTCCCGTTCTTCGCCCAGGGCGCGGCCCAGTCCATCGAGGACGCCGCCGTTCTGGCCCGCTGCCTGGGCGCGCATACGAGCGATCCCGAGCAAGGGTTGAAGCAGTACGAGGCTGCGCGGATCGAACGCACCACACGTATGCAGGAGATCAGTCACGCCCGCAGGGAGGTCAACCACCTGCCCGACGGGCCCGAGCAGAAGGCTCGCGACGCCGCACTGGCCGAATCCGACCCGCTGGTGCGCAACGGCTGGATCTACGGCTTCGACGCCGAGGAAGCACCCACCTCATGACCCACACCCCGTAGGCCACCCTGTGCGACGGGTGTTGCGAGCCGCGGGCCCAACTCGGCCCTGCGCGCCTTGAGGAATTCTCCCGGTCCGTTCAGATGCGCGCCGCTGGTCATAACGGCCAGTCTCGCACCGCTCGGTCTGCGCGAGGGGGGTAAGGATTCCTCCCCTGGATAAGCCATTCCCAGAATGGAATTCTCCCCATTGCGGGCTCTCACGAGACTGTCAGCGTCGACCACGCGTATTTCCCTGTGGCAGGCGAACGAGCGGTGGGCCGAGCACGGACCGGGGTGGCTGACATCTCAGGCGAACGTTCACCGCCTTCCGAGTTCAACACGGCGGACGGTCTGCGATGGGGTCCCTCGACACAGTAGAGCTTTGACGCGCCGAGTGCACTCCGTCCCCCTATCAGCAGACGAGGGCTTACCCGGCAGGTGGTACCCAGGGGAAAAATCCTTCCTCCCCACCACCAGTGGACATGCCGAGCTTCGACGGATCAGGATCTGAGGGCCGCCTCACGGCGGACGAGGCCACGAAAGGGGCACGCGCCATGGTCGAAACCGTTTCGTTCAAGAACAAGGCAATAGAGATTGCGGGACATCTCCATCTGCCAGAAAACTTCAGCGAAGACAAGAAATATCCGGCACTCGTCGGAATTCACCCGGCCGGCGGCGTGAAGGAGCAGACCATCGGCCACTACGCCAAGAGGCTCGCTGAGCACGGATTCGTCGCCGTCGTCTACGACTCCTCCTACCAGGGAGCGAGTGGTGGTGAACCCCGCCTCCTGGAAGACCCGACGACCCGGGTGGAAGACGCTCGCTGTGCAGCCGACTTCCTCACCACTCTTCCGTTCGTCGACTCCGAGCGCATGGGGGTCTTCGGCATTTGCGCCGGCGGCGGCTACGCGATCAGCGTGGCCCAGACCGAACGTCGCTTCAAGGCGGTGGCTACGGTCAGCGCAGCTCCGATGGGCGAGGGCTCCAGGGGCTTCCTGGGGCATCTGTCCCCGGTGGCCGAGCAGATCGGCACGCTGGAAATGGTCGCCCAGCAGCGTACGGCGGAAGCAAGGGGCGCACAGCCTCTCTACGCCCCGTTCGTCCCGGAAACGCTGGAGGAGATCAACGAAAGCACGCCGGACCTCCTGCGCGAAGGATACGACTACTACAGGACCCCGCGAGGTCAGCACCCCCATTCGAAGGGTCGCTTCCTGCTGACCAGCATGGACAAGATGTTCGCCTTCTCGGCGTTCGACCAGATCCCGGAACTGCTGACCCAGCCACTGCTCCTCATCGCAGGGAGCAAGGCGGACACAAAGGTGTTCAGCGACCAGGCCTACGAGCTTTCCAAGGGGCCGAAGGAGTTGTTCGTCGTCGACGGCGCGACTCATATCGCACTGTACGACGTGCCTGAGTACGTGGACCAGGCGATCCCCAAGATGGCGGAGTTCTTCGCCATCCTCTAGTGGCCCACAACGCGTCAGTTCCACGCGGGTACGGCACGGGCAACTCTGCAGTACGTTCCCTTCGAACCGGAATCACATACGGGGAGAACGGTAGGCAGGGGAAAAATCCTTACCCCTCACAGCGCGTTCTTCCGATGCAATACTCGGCCACACACCGAACAAAGATTTCCCTAGGAGCCGAAGCGCAATGTCCCGTTCGAACCGCCCCACGATCGCCATCGCCTTTCATTCGGGCTACGGCCACACAGCTGTCGTAGCCGAAGCCGTGGCGCGTGGCGCGGCGGAAGCCGACGCCGAGGTGGTCTCGATCTCCGTCGACACCATCACCGACGAGCAGTGGGCACAGTTGGACGCCGCGGACGCGATCATCTTCGGTTCCCCCACGTACATGGGTACCGCCTCCGCGGCCTTCCACACGTTCGCCCAGGCCAGTACCAAGCGCTGGTACTCCCAGACCTGGGTGGACAAGCTCGCTGCGGGCTTTACCAACTCCGGTGCCAAGAGCGGCGACAAGTCGTCCACCCTGGGCTACTTCACCACCATGGCCGCACAGCACGGCATGCACTGGATCAGCCTGGGTCTGCAGCCGGGCTGGGATTCCACCAAGGGCAGCGAGGACGACATCAACCGCCTGGGCTTCTTCATGGGTGCCGGCGCCCAGAGCCCCACCGACGCCGGTCCGGAAGCGGTCCACACATCGGACATCGCCACCGCGGAGCACCTCGGTGCGCGCGTCGCGCGCCAGGCCGCGGTCTTCCGCGCCGGACGGGCCGCTCTCGCCGCCTGATCACCAAGCTTTCTTTCCGTCTTTGATCCACCACCCCCCGCAAGGAGCAACCATGTCCGACTCCCCGAACGTCGCCCTCATCCGTCGGCTGTACGCATCCGGAATGGCCCCGGATGTCACCAGCGAGGTCATGGCCCCCGACCTCGTGTGGGACATCACCCCGGGCTTCCCGAACAGCGGCGTGTACCACGGCTGGGACAGCGCTGCACGGGACTTCTTCGGCAGGACGATGCCGAACTACGAGTCGTTCGGCGCGGTACCCGAGGAGTTCTACGCGGACGACGAAGGCCACGTCTTCGTGTTCGGTCACTACCACGCCGAGACAAAGACCGGGAACAAGGTCGATGTCCGGTTCATCCACCTGTGGACCGTCCGCGACGGCAAGGCCGTGAGTATGCGGCAGGCCGCCGACAGCCACGTCCTCCAGGAAGCCCTCAAGGGCTGAGTCCCCCACCCTTTACCGTAGGAGTCACCCATGGCGAAGATCCTCTTCGTGATCACCGCGTCCGACCACTGGACGCTGGCCGACGGAACCCGGCAGCCGGCCGGCTTCTGGGCCGAGGAAGCACTCGGTCCGTACCAGGTCTTCAAGGAGGCCGGATACGAGATCGCGGCCGCGACACCCGGCGGTGTGCCGCCCACGGCGGACGCGCTCAGCCTCACCGCGGAGTTCAACGGCGGCGAGGAAGGCGCGCAGCGCATGCGGACCGCCCTGGGCGAGGCGACCGAGCTGGCGCACCCCATGCGCATCGAAGACGTGGTCGTCGACGACTACGTGGCCGTGTTCTACCCCGGCGGCTGGGGCCCGATGGAGGACCTGCCGGACAACGCCGCCTCCGGCAAGCTGCTCACCGACTGGCTCGCCTCGGGCAAGTTGGTGTCCCTGGTGTGTCACGGCCCCGCGGCACTGCTGGCCACCATCGGCCCGGACGGGACGTCCCCGTTCGCCGGCTATCGCCTGACCGGCCTCTCCAACGCCGAGGAGAAGCTCAACGGCCTCGCCGACCGCGCGAAGTGGCTGCTGCAGGACCGCCTCGTGGGCGAACTCGGGGCCGACTACCGCGAGACCGAGCCGTTCACCCCGCACGTGGAGGTGGACCGCACCCTGTACACCGGCCAGAACCCGGGTTCGGCCGTCCCGCTGGCCCAGGAACTGCTCAAGGCACTGAGCTGACAATTCAGCTGCACGCGGAAGTGGACTCGGCGGCCCGGTACGCATTCCGGGCCGCCGAGTCCACGTCCCCGTGTTGTTACGGAACGGAGGGGGGGGTAGGGAACAGTTTTTGTATTTGTCTGGAAAAGACAACAC
>NZ_JBVIOL010000012.1:135990-225830 GCF_055578825.1 Streptomyces sp. NPDC032822
AAGATCCTATTCCATCCCCCCACCCGCAAAAAACACCTCCAAAGAAAACCAGCATAAAACCCCGCCCCAAAGAGGAGGGGCTTCTTCCCCCCCCCCCCCCCCCCCCCCCCCCCGCCCCCACTTCCGCGTGCTGTGCCGACATGAAGGTCGGAGCCGATACTATTTTTGATATGTATCGGCAAAGCCCAACGTAGGCAGGATCTCTCCCCCTTACAACGCCGGGCTTCTGTGCGAGGCTGCGAATCATGAACCGCAACCCTCATCTGAACGAGCTGGGTGAGTTCCTCAAGGCACGCCGCGCCGAGCTCAGCCCCTCCGAGGTCGGACTCCGCGGAGGGCAACGGCGGCGCGTGAGCGGTCTACGCCGCGAGGAAGTGGCCCTCCTCGCCGCGATCAGCACCGAGTACTACACGCGCATCGAGCAGGGCCGCCTCCAGGCATCGGCCCCCCTGCTCGACGAGATCGGCCAGGTGCTCCGCCTCAACGACGACCAGCGCACCTACCTCTTCGACCTCGCGGCGAAGGGACGAGCGCGCCCGCCCGCGTCACACGAGCGCCAGCAGGTGGACACACAGCTGCAGCGCATGCTGGACGATCTCACCGCCTCCCCCGCCTTCGTCATCGGCCGACGCACCGACATCCTGGGCTGGAACCAGCTCGCCGCCGCCCTGTGGACCGATTTCGGACAGTACCCGGAACACGAGCGCGTGTTCGTCCGGTTGCTGTTCACCGAACCCTGGATGCGCGAACTGTACGCGGACTGGGAAGAGGTCACCCGGCTGGCCATCGCCCAGCTGCGCATGGAGAGCGCGCGCTACCCCGACGACCAGCGCCTCACCGCGCTGGTCGAGGAACTCTCCGCTCGTGACGCACAGTTCCAGAAATGGTGGACCGAACACGACGTCGCGGCGCGGGGCAAGGGCACCAAGAAGCTTCATCACCCGGTGGTGGGCGAGCTGACCCTCGACTGGAACACGCTCACCTGCGGCACGGACTCCGACCAGCACATCATCGTGTGGAACGCCGAACCCGGATCCCCGTCCCACGACGGACTGCGCCTCCTGGCCTCCTGGGCCGCCGACCAGAAACGGACGGCGTCCGACACCGTCATGTGAGCTCTCTCCCACGTGCGTCCGCTGGGGGAAGTCCTTCCCCTGGCCAGGGCTGCCCTGCTGAACAGGATTCGTCTGCACAGGCTCGAAAAGTAGTCAGCGGGCATTGCTGAACGAGTACATCTCACCGGCCTGCCTCCTCTACAGAGCCCCGCCCGGCGGAGAGAACAGCCTTTGTCACGAGCAACTTCCCCGGCGGCGCGATCGGTTCGGCCGCCGCCTCGGTGCTGTGGGCGGCGGTCGGCTGGACGGCCGTGACCACAGTCGGCATCCTCAGCGGATTCGTCCACGCCGTCCGGGCGCTCGCACCGCCGGGACCGCTCGTTCCGCCCTCGGGGTGAGTCTGCCTCAGACTGCCCCACGCACTTGCCCTCATCGACATGCCCCAGCGCGAAGAGAGGAGCATCGGATCTCTCGCCGGCACCGGTGTCATAGGGGGAGGGATTCATCCCCCCTATAGCCGCAGCCCAGCCAAGAACCTTCCCCTTTTCCTGGCGTGCGCGAGGCGGAAATGTCGAGCACCTCAACGACCGCATGCCAAGCGATGAGGTAATTCGATGAAGGCTGTAGGTTTCACGGAATTCGGCGGGCCGGAGGTACTTCACATCCTGGAGCTGCCCACGCCCGAAGCCGGTCCGGGCCAGGTGCGCATCCGAGTGCACGCCGCGACCGTCAACGCGGTCGACGCCCTCCAGCGCAGCGGACCCGCCCAGTCGCCGGACGCCCAGCCGCCGTTCGTTCCCGGCATGGAAGCCGCAGGGGTCGTGGACCAGATCGGCCCGGGCACGGACACGAATCTGAGCGTCGGCGACCACGTGATGGCGATCGTGCTCCCCGAGGGCGCGCACGGCGCCTACGCCGAGCAGATCGTGGTCCCGGTGGACTCGGTCGTCCGCGCTCCTCGTGACGCGACCTACGCACAGGCCGCGTCGCTGCCGATGAACGGCCTCACCGCACGCCTGGCCCTGGACACGCTCGGACTGGAACCCGGCCAGACCGTCGCGATCACCGGAGCCGCCGGCGCGGTCGGCGGCTACGCCGTCCAGCTGGCCGAGGCGGACGGGCTGCACGTGGTGGCCGACGCCTCGGACCAGGACGAGACCCTGATCAAGGACCTCGGCGCCGACGTCGTACTCCGTCGCGGCGCCGAGTACCCGGACCGGGTACGCGCGGAGGTTCCGGAGGGCGTCGACGGACTCGTCGACGCCGCGTCGCTCGGCGCGCTCACCGCTCGTGCGGTCCGCGACGGAGGCCGAGTGGTCACGCTGCGCGGCTACGACGGCCCCGGCGAACGAGACATCGTCTTCCAGCCGATCGTCGTCTTCAGCTACGCAAAGGAGCACGCCAAGCTCGACCGGCTCCGGCAGCAGGCGGAGGAAGGCCGTATCGCCCTCCGGGTCGCCAGAACGTTCCCTGCGGAGCAGGCCGCCGAGGCGCACCGGCTTCTCGCCGCAGGCGGTGTGCGGGGCCGACTGGTGCTGACGTTCTGATCCGAGGCACGTATGGGCTCAGGGGCGGCGGCCCTCAACACCGCCTCATGGCTGTGGCCGGACTTCGTACGAAGTCCGGCCACAGCCATGAGGAATCGGTCCGAGCTGGGCCACCCGTTGGACCCTTCGCGAGGAATCACACCACCCTGGTATCGGCGCTGTCCGTGGCATGGTTGGCCACCGTCTTGCGGTCGGCACCGGTCACCCGATTTCGGGGCGTCAGGAGAGGGGAGCGTCCCGGGGCGCTCCCCCACTCCGGACACGCGCTACGCGGCGAAGGCGTTCACGCCCGTCAGCTCCGCCGACAGCTCCCACAGGCGCGCTGCCTGCTCGGAGTCGATCGCCCAGTCCTTCACACCGCGCATCTCACCGTCGGTGGGAGCGGGTTCGGCTACGTCGCAGTCTTCGAGGTAGAGGCCTCCCAGGTCGGCCAGCTGGGGTGAGGTCGCCGCCCACACCTGTGTGGCCGCGCCCTGCTGAGGGTTCTTGAAGAACTCGGGGTTCTGGAGGTTGCCCTTCTCGTCGAACCAGCCGAGCTGCCTCTTCTCCTCCTCGTCCACGTGCCGCAGCAGCGGCGTGATGATGACGCCGGGATGGAGGGCGAAGGCGCGGACGCCGGAGTCCTTTGCGAGCCTGTCCAGGTGCACGGCGAAGAGCGAGTTCGCGGTCTTCGCCTGCCCGTACGCCTGCCACTTGTCGTAGCCGTGCTTGAAGTGGATGTCGTCCCAGCGGAGGCCGGACATGTGGTGGCCGCCGGAGGAGACGGAGACGACACGGGCACCGCCGGGTGCGAGGGCAGGCCACAGCCGGTTGACGAGCGCGAAGTGACCCAGGTGGTTGGTCGCGAACTGAGCCTCCCAGCCGGGCCCGACCCGCGTTTCGGGGCATGCCATGATCCCGGCGCTGTCGATGACGAAGTCGACACTCCTACCCGAGGCCACGAACCGCTCCGCGAAGCCGCGTACGCTCTCCAGATCTCCGAGGTCCAGCTCGTCCACCTCGACGTCGGGAACCCGGTCGAGCGCCTCCCGCGCGTCAGCCGGGCGACGCGCGGGGACGACGACGTGAGCACCGGCCCGGGTGAGGGCCTGGGTGGTCTCCAGGCCGATGCCTGAGTAGCCTCCGGTGACGATCGCGAGTTTTCCGCTCAGGTCGATGCCCTGGAGGACGTCGTCGGCGGTGCTCTTGGCGTCGAAGCCGGAGCCGATCTTGTGCTGTGTGGTGGTCATGTCCAAACGCTCCAAACTAGAGCAACGGATAAGGCTTGGGTCGGTCGTTCAGTTGCTTCGCTCGTTGAGAAGCGGTCCGCGGCGGCCGAGGGCCCACACGAGGAGTGCGGCGCAGGCGAGCCCGGCGCCGGTCAGGGAGACGGCGGTCCAGCCGCCGGCGGACCACAGCACGGAGGCCGCGGCGGAGCCGATCGCGCCGCCGATGAAGTTGCAGGTGACGAAAGCCGTGTTGAGGCGGCTTCGGGCGTGCGGCGAGAGCGCGAACAGCCGTGTCTGGTTGAGGATGTTCACGCCCTGCACGGCGATGTCGAGCAGCACGACGGCCACGATGATTCCCGCTACGGAACGTCCGGCGAAGACCGCGACGACGAACGAGCCCACGATCGCGGCCCAGCCCCATCCGGTCGCCGGCAGGGACCAGCCCCGGTCGTGGAGCCGCCCCGCACGCTGGGCGGCCAGGGCCCCGGACAGGCCGATGAGGCCGAACAGGCCGATGGCGGAGACCGAATAGGAGAACGGCCGTGCGCTGAGCAGGAAGGTCAGCGCGGTCCAGAACATGGTGAAGACGCCGAAGGCGGTGGCGCCGAGAAACAGAGTCCAACGCACTGCACGCTCCTGCCTGATCACCTTCCAGACCGAGAGCAGCAGCTGCGGGTAGGACAAGTGAACCTTCGGGGCGAGCGGAGGAATCACGCGGCGAAGGAGCAACGCAAAGACGACGGAGACCGCTGCGGCAGCGAAGTAGATGGCGCGCCATCCGGCGGCGTCCGCGATGAGTCCGCTGATGGTGCGGGAGGTGAGGATGCCGATGAGCAGTCCGGAGACCACCGTCCCCACCACCTGTCCGCGGTGGGTGTCGTCGGCGAGGTCACCGGCGAGCGGGGTGAGCAGCTGGCCGCTGACCGTGGTCAGGCCCAGGAGGGTGGTCGCGACCAGGAGCGCGCCGATGGACGGAGCGAGCGCGCAGGCGACGAGGGCGAAGGCCGCGCAGAGCATCATTCCGGGGATGAACCGGCGCCGGTCGAGGACATCGCCGAGTGGCACCAGGAGCAGTGCTCCGGCCGCGTAGCCGATCTGTGTGACTGTCACGAGCCAGCCTGCCAGCGCGGTGGAGGTGTGCAGGTCTCGGCCGACGAACTCGAGGAGCGGTTGCGCCCAGTAGAGGTTGGCGACCGCCGTGCCGCCGGCGATCGCGAACAGCAGAGTCAGGCCGCGGCTCATTCTGTTCCTGTCCGCTGCGGCGGAGGCGCTCGCGGTGGGCGGCGTGGGGGTGTCCGGGGTGGCCATGGGTGGGTGTCCAGGTGAGTACGGGCCGGCTGACGGCATCGCCAGGGTGAGGCGGATCTGTTCAACGGCGGTGGAGGGTTTCGCGGCGCCGGGTCGGCCATCCGGTTCAGAGCCGGGCTAGGCCTGTTCCAGGGGTAGCCAGCGGCTGTCGGTGGCCAGGTGGTCGGCTTCCTCCGGGCCCCAACTGCCGATGTCGTAGCGGTAGGGCGTGCCGGGCAGGTCGAGGACGGGGCCGACGATGCGCCAGAGCTCCTCGACCATGTCCATGGTGGTGAAGCGGCGCGGGTCGCCGGTGATCGCGTCGGCCAGGACATGGGTGTAGGCGACGGAGTTGCTTCCGGTGAGGTGGGCGAAGTCGACCCTGGCGGCTATCTGGTCGACCTCCGTGGCTTCTCCCTCGTGCTGGGCGAGGAGGTCGAAGGTGACGCCGGCGCGAGGGCTGATGCGGAAACGCAGCAGGTTCGCAGGGGCCTGCTGAGCGCCGGCGGTGTGGTAGTAGCCCTCGACGGGTCGGTGCAGTTCTACGACGATCTCGATGGCGGTGGCGGCCATTGCCTTGCCCGCTCGGATGGTGAAGGGGACTCCGGTCCAGCGATCGAGGTTCACCCAGGTGCGCAGGGCGCAGTAGGTGTCGGTGATCGATCCTGCCTTGACGCCGTGGACGTCGAGGTAGCCGTCGTACTGACCGCGTACGTGGTTCTCGGGCCGGATGGTACGGACGGCACGGAGGGCTCGGATGCGTTCGTCGAGGACGTCGGCGGCCGAGCCGGTCCGCGGGGCGTCCATGACGAAGTAGGCGAGCATCTGCAGCAGGTGGTTCTGGACCACGTCGCGCAGACAGCCGGTCGCGTCGTAGAAGCCACCGCGGTCGGCCACGTCGAAGTCCTCGGCCATGGTGATCTGGACGCTGCGTACGAAGCGGCGGTCCAGGATGGCGTTGACGGCGGTGTTGCCGAAGCGGAAGGTCAGCAGGTCCTCGATGACGTCCTTGGCGAGGAAGTGGTCGACGCGGCGCAGCCGTTCCTCGGGAAAATACCGGGTCAGTTCGCTCTGCAGGGCTCGGGCGGACCGCAGGTCGTGACCGAAGGGCTTCTCGACGACGAGCCGGGCGTTGTCGGCCAGACCGGCTTCGGCCAGTCGCTGGGCGATGGTGGGGTAGGTGGACGGCGGCAGGGCGACGCAGTGCGTCAGGAAGCCGTACGACGTGACCCGGTCGGCGAGTGCCGTGAAGCTCGCGGGGTCGTCGTAGTCGACGCGGGCATAGCCCAGCAGCGCTGCGAACGTGTCGAACACACCCTCGTCCAGGGGGACTTCCGCGGCGCTCAGGGCATCGCGAGCGTGCCGGCGCAGTCGTTCGTCGTCCCAGTCGCTGCGGCCGACGCCGATGACGGGCACATCGAGGAAGCCCTGGCGGGTCAGGTCGTACAAGGCGGGCAGCAGCATCTTTCTGGCGAGGTCGCCAGTGATACCGAAGAGGACGAGGGCATCCGCGCGGGGGGTCTGGGTGGTCATGGTCGCTCCTGGGAACGTGCGGGTCACGAACGGGATGTCGTGCGCGGATCACCTGACGCCGCGTACGCCCGCGAGTGTGGCGAGGGCGAGGGCCGAGCAGATGGCGCCGACCACGAACAGCGGCGGATAGTTGTCGTCGGCTCCGATGATGAGCGAGCCGTACAGCGGGATGAGCATCTGCGGGATGACGAGGGCCAGGTTGTAGACGCCCAGTTCCTGTGCGGCGTGCTCGGGGTCGGGCAGGACGCGGCTGACCATGGGCAGGTCGTTGGAGAGGTAGCCGCCCTGGGCGATGCCGATGAGCACCATGCCCGTGAGGAAGATCCCGAAGGAGCTGCCGGCACACATGACGAGCAGTCCGGCCACCGACGCGACGGCAGCCAGTCGGAGCCAGGGTTTGAGGCGACCGGTGCGGTCATCGAGCATGCCGAACACCAGCGAGGCCACCACTGATCCGGCGCCGAGCAGCAGGGTGGACTGGAAGACCCTGCCCGCGGTGGTGTCGCCGCCGTATCCGATGCGGTCCGAGACGATGTACGTCTGGTACGTGAGGATGATGAAGACACCGGAGAACATCAGGAACCGGCTGGCGAAGGCCCAGGCGTAGGCGGGGTGGCGGCGCGGGTTCACGTAGAAGCTGGAGAAGAACTCGCGCGGGCCGAAGGGCGGGAGGGTGGTCTTGTCGGCGGGCGCATCGGAGACGACGGCTACGAGCAGTGCCGCACCGGCCACTCCGATCAGGCCGGGGACGAGCAGCATCAGTGCGGGGCTGAAGTCCAGGAGGCTGACCAACAGGGTCGCGGCGACCATCCCGAAGGGCATGGCAGGGCCCATCAGGCCGCTGACCCGGCCCCGCATCCCTGGCTCGATGCGTTCGGTCAGCACGGCCTGAGCGGCCATCAGCGTGCCCGACCAGCCCGCCTGTGCCAGCACCCAGCCCACGACCAGCAGCCATACCGTGCCGCCGAAGCCGATGCAGGCCAGGCCGGTGAGTCCGACGAGCGGGCCGATCACCAACCATGTCCGGCGTTTCCCGAAGCGCAGGGTGGTGCGGTCGGACAGGGCGCCCAGGAGCGGGGAGGCGATCGCGGCGGCGAAGGCGCCGACGGACAGCACCGTGCTCAGGGTGGAGACCCGCTGTCCCTGGCCGACCACGTCACGTACGCGCAGCGCCATGCTGACGGTGGGCGGGGACATCACCGCGATGTAGGCGCCGTAGTACGCGGCGACCAGCGCAACGGGAAGTAGCGCGCCGGCGCGTGCCGTGGCTGCCGGAGGACCGACGGCCCTGCTCGGCGGAGGTACGGCTCTGGTCATCCGCGACTCGCTTCCTTCGGCAGACTCCACGCGAGGACCGTTCAGGAGGTCGTGACAACACGCCGTCCGGCGGTCGGCACGCGCCAAGTCTGCGTATCCCTCTCCGCAGTTCTGCGTTCGACGATAAATTTTCCCTTGTCGAAAACAAAATAAGGAGACCGGTTTCGTTCCCCGGTACACGTTGTCCAGGGGATGAACTCCTCCCCCCTTACAGCGATGTGCATTGGATTCCGCGCAGCTACCGTCAATGGCGCGGCCTGGCCGGACGAGGAGGAGTCGACAGAGGGAATCCTTCCCTTTTGTTTTGTCCCTTGTCGCGACAGGCGTGAAATTGCCCGATATGAGGGTTCCGGAAGACCCTGAGGCCGCAGTTCGGTCGAGGCTTGCGCAGCCCGCGCTCCCGCGGGCCGGGGCGACACGTCGGGGCAGATCCGGGCTGGCCCAGGCGTCAGCCGTGGCCGCCGCTCCACCCTCGCTCGGGCCATGACGCGCTGTGCCGACCACGACCAGGTCAGGAAGAACTCGCTTCAGGAGGCGGCAATGGTCCAGGACGTGGGCGAACAGGCAGTTGCCCCACAGCCGGCGGCGGGGCACCGGCACCGGGTGCATATGTCCATCGGCGCGCTGCTGCTCGGCATGCTCATCTCGGCACTCGACCAGACCATTGTCTCCACCGCGCTGCCGACGATCGTCAGCGATCTCGGCGGGATGAGCCACCTCTCATGGGTCGTCACCGCCTATCTGCTTGCCGCGACGGCGGCGACCCCCCTGTGGGGCAAGCTGGGCGACCAGTACGGGCGCAAGAAACTCTTCCAGGCCGCGATCGTGATCTTCCTGATCGGATCGGCGCTGTGCGGCCTGGCCCAGAACATGCCTCAGCTGATCGCCTTCCGTGCGCTGCAGGGCCTGGGCGGTGGCGGCCTGATGGTCCTGTCGATGGCGATCGTGGGCGACATCGTGCCGCCCAGGGACCGTGGCCGCTACCAGGGCCTGTTCGGTGCCGTCTTCGGCGCGACCAGCATCCTCGGGCCTCTGCTCGGCGGGTTGTTCGTGGACCAGCTGACCTGGCGCTGGGTCTTTTACATCAACCTGCCCGTCGGTGCCGTAGCCCTGCTCGTGATCGCCGCGGTGCTGCGCATCCCGGTCCGGGCCGAGAAACACCGCATCGACTACCTCGGTACGCTCCTGATTGCGGCTGTCGCCACCTGTCTGATCCTGGTGACCTCGCTCGGCGGCAAGACCTGGGGGTGGACTTCGCCCCCGCTGATCGGGATCGCGGTCCTGGGCGCCGTACTGCTTGTGTCGTTCCTGTTCGTCGAGCGCAGGGCCGCCGAGCCGGTGCTTCCGCTGAAGCTGTTCCGGATTCGTACGTTCACGCTCTCCTCGGCGATCAGCTTCGTGATCGGCTTCGCGATGTTCGGCGCGATGACCTACCTGCCGACGTTCCTGCAGGTCGTGCGTGGTGTGTCGCCCACCATGTCGGGTGTGCACATGCTGCCGATGGTGCTCGGGTTGCTGCTGACGTCCACGATGTCGGGCCAGATCGTCTCGCGTACCGGGCGCTGGAAGATCTTCCCGGTGCTCGGCACCGCCGCCACCGTCGTGGGGCTGTTGCTTCTGCACCGCCTCAAGGAATCCTCGGGCGACATCGAGATGAGCCTGTACTTCTTCGTGTTCGGCTTCGGGCTCGGCCTGGTCATGCAGGTGCTCGTGCTGATCGTGCAGAACGCGGTGTCCTACGAGGACCTGGGCGTCGCCACCGCGGGGGTCACGTTCTTCCGGTCGATCGGCTCCGCGTTCGGCGTCGCCGTATTCGGCGCGATCTTCACCAGCCGGCTCGACGACAGGCTGCGCGGAGCCTTCGCGGGCACGGCGCAGCCGGAGGCGGCCGCCGCGCTCGAAGCCGACCCACGCGCCATAGCCGAACTCCCGCCCGAACTGCGCCCGTCCGCACTGCACGCGTACGCCACCTCCATCACCGACGTGTTCCTCTACGCGGCTCCGATCGTCCTGTTCGCCTTCGCGCTGACCTGGCTGCTCAAGGAGGCCAGGCTGCGCGGCTCGGTCACCGCCCCCGACATGGCGCAGACCCTCAGCGTCCACCCCGTGCACCGCTCCTCGCGCGAGGAGGTGCAGCGGGCCCTGTCCGTGCTCGGATCGCGGGACGGGCGGCGCGGCATCTACGAGAAGATCACCGCCACCGCCGGATACGACCTGCTGCCCGCCTCCAGCTGGCTGCTGCTGCGGGCCCTGCGACCGGAGAGGTCGCTGTCGCCGACGCGGCTCGCCGAGTACAGCCAGGTGCCGCTGCCGGTGATCCAGGACGCCCTGCATGAGATCGAGCAGCGCCGACTGGCCACCCGCGAGGGCATGAACCTGCTCCTCACCGATGCGGGCCGCGAGGCTGCGGCCAAGCTGTCGACGGCCCGCCAGGACTCCTTCGCCGAACTACTCGGCGACTGGTGGGGACCCGACCGGCCGACGGACCTGGTCGAACTGGTCGAGGAGCTGTCATCGCAGCTGTCAGGCTCCGATGAGGAGCGGCCCCAGTCCTCGGTGCCCCGGGACCGCGCCCGCCGCACATGATCCCGGGGTATGCAGCGCCCGGCCGTGGGCAGCAGCCGGATCTCCTCACGCTCGGGCCCTCCACCACGGCGCCCAGGCAGTCACACGGCGCGGCTACGACGGCCCCGGCGAGCCGGACAGCCGTCGACGAGCAGCCGGCTCGAATTGCGTTACACGCAGGGACAAGGCCGGACTCGACCGGCTTCGGCAGCAGGTGAGGGGACGAACGATGTCGCCCCTTGGTCCCGGCGGTCTTGTGACCGCACGTGGGACCACCTGGGCCCGGAGTCCCTCAAGCTGCCGCATCCCGTGCGGGCTGATCCGGGTGTGCAGTCCACGACGCGAGGATGAGAAGCCCGTCATGGGACGGGGTCCCGGGAGCGGCGGTCGAGATCACCAGCTTCTGTGCGGGGTCGGCTGTGCAGGTCAGGCTGTCCCAGTCGAGGGTGAGGTCGCCGACGACCGGGTGTCGCAACCTCTTCGTGCCCATCAGCAGGCCGGTCATCTGACGGCCGGCCCACCACTGCCGGAAATCGGCGTCGGCCACGGAGAGCTCGCCGACCAGCGCGGCCAGTCGAGGGTCACCGGGGCGCCTGGCGGCCTCCAGGCGCAGGTGGGCGACGCAAGTCCGGGCGTTCGTTCTCCAGTCGAGGTAGAGCTCTCGGAAAGCCGGGTCGGTGAAAAGCAGCCGAGCGTAGTTGCGTTTCTTCTCCGGGACCCGGTCGAAGTCGGTGAGCAGAGCCGCTGCCAGAGAGTTCCAGGCGAGGATGTCCAGGCCCCGGCCGAGGACGAGCGCGGGAGTCGCTGTCAGCTCGTCCAGCATTCGCCTGAGCTGTGGGTGAACCTTCTGCGCCGGTCGGCGGCGCTGTTCGTACGCGCCCCTCGCCGCCAGCTCGAACAGATGGTCCCGCTGATCATCGTCGAGATGCAGGACACGGACCAAGGCGGTGAGCACCGACCTCGACACGGGGGCACGCCCCTGCTCCAACCGCGTGTAGGAGTAGGTGCTGATCCCCGCCAGTCGGGCGACCTCCTCACGGCGCAGCCCCGGCACACGCCGGGGGGCCACGGACTCGGGCAGGCCAACGGTCTGCGGGCTGAGTTGGGCTCGGCGCGCCTTGAGGAATTCTCCCAGCTCAGGCCCATGCGCTTCGCTGTGCATAGCAGCCAGTGTCGCAGCATCCACCCGAAAAATGAGGGGGAGAGTTCTCTCCCAGGGTTCGGCAGTTCATGATGTGCCTCCCGGGTGCGCGGCGCCGGATCAGACCGTCAGGTCAGTCGGCCGGTCCGGTCGGAAGGTCCGCCGAGCTGACCGGCGGCCCGTGAGGCGAGGTCACGTAGTCCGTCGTGCGAGGGCGTGCCGGGCTCCGCCGTCCAGACGACGAGTTCCTGATCGGGGTCGCTGCTGGAGATGAAGGTGTCCCAGTCGAGGACGAGTTCGCCGACGACGGGGTGGTGGAGCCTTTTCATGCCCAGCATGCGCGACGGCATGTGACGGCTTCCCCACCACCGCCCGAAGTCCTTGTCCTGCATGCAGAGTTCACCGACCAGACTGGTCAGCCGCGGATCGTCCGGGCATTTGGCGGCCCATGTGCGCAGATGGGACACGCAGCCACGGGCGACGCCCCTCCAGTCCACGTACAGCGTCCTCATGGACGGATCGGTGAAGAGGATACGAACGCAGTTCCGCTGTTCTTTCGGCACCTGGGCGAAATCGGTCAACAGGGCGGCGGCGAGAGGATTCCACGCCAGGATGTCCATACGGCGGCCGATCACCACGCCGGGACTCGCGGTGAGATCGTCCAGCAGGCGGCGCAACTGGGGTTGCGCCTTCTGCGCGGCCGGGCGGCGGTGTCGCGTCCGCTGCCGGCCGGCCAACTCGAACAGATGGTCACGCTGGTGATCATCCAGATGCAGGACATGGACGAGAGCGGCCAGCACGGACGCGGACGGCTGGATGCGGCCCTGCTCCAGCCGCGTGTAGTAGTCAGTGCTGATGGCGGCGAGCTGGGCTACCTCCTCCCGGCGCAGGCCGGCCACCCGCCGAGGGCCACCGGTGTCGGGCAGACCGACGGTGCGCGGACTCAACTCGGCCCTGCGCGCCTTGAGGGATTCTCCCAGCTCGTTCAGATGCGCGTCGCTGGTCATGACAGCCAGTCTCGCACCGCTCGGTCTGCGCGAGGGGGGTAAGGATTCCTCCCCTGGATAAGCCATTCCCAGGATGGAATTCTCCCCTTTGCGAGCCTCCAAGAAGAGGGCAGGGTCGACCACGCGGCCGGTGCCCAGAACCGGCCCACGGAGAGCATTCACCCGAACAGGCGGGGCCGCCAACCTCAGGGTAGTAATTGTTTTCCGAACGTCACCGGTATTCGGTATTCCCCTGCGGCAGACGGAAGAGGAGAAAAGAAACGTGCGGACGGAAGACACCCTCGCCGGCCATGGCCGGACACCTGCCGCCCGTTTCCACATCCCCGACACCCCCACCGGACACCCGCTGTCCACGATCATGCTCAGCCACCCGTGGGATGGGGCCGAGGAGCAAACCGTCGGACTCTACGCCCGGCGCTTGGCTGAGCACGGCTTCACCGCCCTCGCCTGCGACGCCGCCCACCCGGGCGAAAGTGAAGCCCGGGCCGAGGGCGTGGCCTGAATCCCTGAACACACGCTAGGAGCACCACCCCATGTCCGAACGGAAGAAGTTCGCGCCGCCGGCGATCCAGGAGTTCGCCCCCAAGCTCGCGGAGGTCACCGACACCGTCCTGTTCGGTGACATCTGGGAACGGCCGGGCCTGTCCCCGCGCGATCGCAGCCTGGTCACCGTCACCGCTCTCGCCGCCCTGTACCGAAACGACCAGCTCGGCTTTCACCTCGGCAAGGCGCTGGAGAACGGCGTGACCAAGGACGAACTGGTCGAGGCCATCACCCATCTCGCCTTCTACGCCGGATGGCCCAACGCCATGACCGCGATGACCCAGCTCAAGGAGATCGTGGAGAAGTCCGACCAGTCCGGCTGATGGTCCTCCGCCCGCACGCACCCCACATCGCGTGCTCTCCCGCACACCGCCGCCGCGCGGCCCGGTGGCAGCACCACACCAGAGGGACGACACCCATGGAACTGCTGAAGCAGCCCCCCACCATGAAGCTTCCTGCCGAGTGGTTCACCGGCGACGCCTACGCCGACGTCGTCTACCGCGGCGAGGATCCCTCCCGGATGCGGGCCAACCTGGTCCGATTCACTCCCGGAGCCCGCACCGCGTGGCACTCCCACGCTCTTGGCCAGACCCTCTACGTCGTCGAGGGCGTCGCCCTGCTGCAGTCCCGTGGCGGCGACATCCTCGAAGCACGTCCCGGCGACGTCATCCACACACCGCCGGGTGAGGAGCACTGGCACGGTGCCGCACCCGACCAGTTCATGGTCCACCTCGCTCTGTGGGAGACGGACGACACCACCTGGCTCGAACACGTCTCGGACGACGACTACAACGGCCCGCGCGTCAGCACCCGCACCCGTCCTTGACACCACGACAGCCCCGACAAGAGCTGGGAAGGCACCATGCGAGCAACCATCATTCACGCACCCGGTGACATCCGGGTGGAGAACGCACCCGAGCCGAGGATCGCAGCAGCGACGGACGCGGTCATCCGCACCGTCGCCACCTGTGTGTGTGGTTCCGACCTGTGGAGCTACCGGGGTGTCCTGCCGGTAGCCGAGCCGCAGCCGATCGGCCACGAGTACGTCGGCATCGTCGAGGAGGTCGGCAGCGACGTATCGAGCGTCAGGCCGGGCCAGTTCGTCATCGGCTCCTTCGTCGCCTCCGACAACACCTGCCCGATCTGCCAGTTCGGTTACCAGACCTCCTGCCAGCACGCGCAGTGGGTCAACGGCGCCCAGGCCGAGTACGTCCGCATCCCCCTCGCCGACGGCACCCTGGTCGCCACCCCGGACCAGCCGGCCGAGGAGCTGATCCCGGACCTGCTGGCGCTGTCCGACGTCATGGGCACCGGCTGGTATGCCGCCAAGGCTGCCGAGGTCAAGCCCGGTTCGACCGCCGTGGTCGTCGGGGACGGCGCTGTGGGCCTGTCAGGCGTCATCGCCGCGAAGGAGTTGGGCGCCGAGCGCATCATCGCCATGAGCCGGCACGAGTCCCGACAGAAGCTGGCCCTGGAGTTCGGTGCCACCGACATCGTCATCGAACGGGGCGAGGAAGGCGTCGCCCGCGTCAAGGAACTGACGAACGGCATCGGCGCCGACTCGGTCCTTGAGTGCGTCGGCACCCAGGAGTCGATGCACCAGGCCCTGCAGTCCACCCGCCCCGGCGGCAACGTCGGCTTCGTCGGCTTCCCGCACGGCTCGCAGATCGAGGGCCAGGAGCTCTTCTTCTCCCACGTCGGACTCCGCGGTGGCCCCGCCCCCGTGCGCGCCTACCTTCCCGACCTGATCGACCGCGTCTTCAGCGGCCGTATCAACCCGGGCAGGGTCTTCGACCTCACCCTGTCGCTGGACGAGGTCGCGGAAGGCTACAAAGCCATGGCCGAGCGCCGCGCCATCAAGACGCTGCTGCGTCCGTGATCTGAAGCCGGGCGGTGGTGGGCGCCGGATCACCTGCGCCCACCACGCCGCCACCACCGAGCAGAACGGGCCCGACTGTCATGACCAGCAGGGCGATCGCCACCGCCGAGGCCTACTTCCAGGCCTTCGGCACCCGTGGCCCGGAGCGGATCCTCGCCCCCTGCGCACCTGCCACGACCTGGATGATCCCGGGCGACCCGGCGCTGACGCCCTGGGCCGGAGGGGACCGGTCAGTGCCTGACCACGTCCTTCGCCGCCGTCGAGCCGCTCACCACCGCTCCCCCATGACCTGGATCTCCCGGCCCTGCCCGCGCGACAACGGCCCCGTTCGCGTATTTCCCCGCATTTCAGGAGCCTCCGCCTGTCCGCTCCGTTCGCCGCGTCCCCATCCATCGCGGTGGGCGTCCATCCGGCCTTCACCGGATCCAGAGGGATTGGAGCAACACCGATGACGACATGGACGAGCGACGAGCTCGACCGCATCGCGAAGGCCGACGAGTTGGAGATGGCGCCGCGCCGCGGTGACGGCACCCTGCGGGCGCCGGTGCCGATCTGGGTCGTCCGCGACGGAGACGAGTTGTACGTCCGCTCCTTCCGAGGTACGGGCGGCGGCTGGTGGCGCACGGCGCGCACCACCCACGAGGGGCACGTCCTCTCCGGCGGCGTCGACAAGGACGTCGCCTTCGTCGAGGTGACGGACTCCGAGATCAACGACCGCGTCGACACCGCGTACCGCACCAAGTACGGCCGCTTCGGCGACGCGTACGTCGATCCCCTCGTCGCCGCCCGCTCGACAACCCTGCGACTGGTCCCCCGATGAACACGACGATCCCGGTGGATGCCGTCGCGCCCCCGTCGACATCCGTCCCCTCCCAGGAGTAAGCACCATGCTCGGTCTCGAACTGGTCGTCGCCCTGGGCGCGGCCGTACTGCTGGGCAACGTCCTGGGCCGGCGATTCCGCGTCGCGCCGCCCGTCGTACTGCTCATCGTGGGCGCACTGCTCGGTCTCGTCCCGGCCGTCCGCCAGACGCAACTCCCGCCCGAGGTGGTGTTGTTGCTCTTCCTTCCTGTCCTGTTGTACTGGGAGAGCCTGACCACGTCCATGCGGGAGATCCGTACGAACCTGCGCGGCATCGTCCTGCTCAGCACGGTCCTGGTGATCGCCACGGCGGGGGCCGTGGCGGTCGCCGGGCATGCGCTCGGACTGCCATGGGGACCGGCGTGGGCGCTGGGCGCGGCCGTGGCTCCCACCGACGCCACAGCGGTCGGCGCCCTGGCCGGCTCGCTGCCGCGCCGTCAGATCACCGTGCTCCGCGCGGAAAGCCTCGTCAACGACGGCACCGCACTGGTCATCTACGGTCTGGCGGTCGGCATCACCGTCGGCGAGGAACACCTCACCCTGCCGCACGTCGGAGCGCTGTTCCTGCTGGCATACGGCGGCGGGGCCGCGGTGGGCGTGGCGGTCGCCTGGATCAACATGAACCTGCGGCGCCGCCTGGACGACCCCCTGCTCGGCAATCTCGTCATGATCCTGGCCCCGTTCACGGCGTACCTGCTCGCGGAGCTGATTCACGCCTCCGGTGTCCTGGCGGTCGTCGTGAGTGGGCTGATCATGGCCCAGGTGGCACCGAGCCTCATCCGCGCCGAGCACCGCCGCCAGGCACTGGCCTTCTGGCCGCTGGCCACGTTCATCATCAACGGCGCGCTGTTTGTGCTGGTCGGAGTGGAACTCCAGTACGCGCTAAGGCACTTGAGCCGGTCCGATCTCAGGGACGCGCTGATCGCCATCGGAGTGGTCAGCGTGGTGCTGGTCGCGGTCCGGTTCGCGTTCCTGTTCTCCTCCGCCTACCTGATCCGCGCCATCGACCGGCGCCCCGAGCAGCGGCTGCGGAGAATGAGTCACCGGGCCCGTGCCGTCAGCGGGTTCGCGGGCTTCCGTGGCGCGGTGTCGCTCGCCGTGGCGCTCTCGGTGCCCGAGACCCTCGACTCCGGCGCTCCCTTCCCCGACCGCGACTTCATCGTCTTCGTCACCTCCGGCGTCATCGTGGTGACCCTCGTCGTCCAGGGACTGCTGCTGCCGCGCGTGGTGCGCTGGGCCCGGCTGCCGCGCGACACCTCCGTCGACGAGGAGCACATCCTCGCCGAGACCAAGGCAACCGAAGAAGCCATCGAGGCACTGCCGCACCTCGCTGCCGACCTGGGCACCACCCCGAAGGTCATGGAGTGGCTGCGCCAGGAGTACGAGGCCCACCTGGCGACCGTACGGGCCCAAGGCGCGGGCACCGACGACGATCCCGCCCTGCTGCACAACCGCCACTACACCGACCTCCGCCTCGCCCTGATCGCCCACAAACGCACCACCGTCGTCCGCCTGAGGGACGAGTCGCAGATCGACGACACCGTGCTGCGCCGGCTTCAGGCCGCCCTGGACAACGAAGAGGTGCGGCTGGCCGGTCTAGAGCAGGTGGAGTGAGCCGAGTTCGCCCCTCCAGTCCCCCCACCTCACCAGAACGGATCCCTGTCATGTCCTCCGGCCTCATCGACGTCCATGCCCACCTCCTGCCCGACTTCTACATCCAGCAGGCGACAGCGGCGGGCCACGCCCACCCCGACGGCATGGGCGGCTGGCCGTCGTGGTCCGTCGAAGCCCACCTGGACCTGATGGACCGCAACCGCATCGAGACCGCGATGCTGTCGATGTCGTCTCCCGGCGTGCACTTCGGCGACGACAAGGCGGCCCGCCTCCTCGCCCGGCGCGTCAACGAGTACACCGCCGAACTGGCCCGGGACCACCCCGGCCGCTTCGGCAACTTCGCCTCGCTTCCCCTGCCGGACGTGGACGGCGCGCTGGAGGAGATCGCCTTCGCCTTCGACGAACTCGACGCCGACGGCGTCGCCCTGCTGACGCACACGCACGGCGTGTACCTGGGCGACCAGCGCCTCGACCCGGTCTTCGCGGAACTCGACCGCCGCCGGGCCGTGGTCTTCCTGCACCCCACCTCGCCGGTGTGCTGGGAACAGTCAGCGCTCGGCAGACCGCGACCGATGGTCGAATACATCTTCGACACGGCCCGCGCCGTCACGGACCTGGTGATGGCCGGCGTCCTGACACGCTGGCCGAACATGCAGGTGATCGTTCCGCACTGCGGAGGCGCAGTTCCCGTCCTTGCCGACCGCATCAACGAGTTCATGAAGCTGTTCCTGCCTTCGGACCACACGCCTTCCCTCGACGCGGTGCAGCAACTCCGCGGCCTCTACTACGACATGGCGGGCACAGCCTTCCCGCGCCAGGTCCCCGCGCTGCTCAAGCTCGTCGATCCGGAACGGGTGCTGTTCGGCAGCGACTACTGCTGGACGCCTGCCCCGCTGGCCGACGCCCACATCGCGGCGATCGACGCGACCGAGTCACCGGTAGAGGGGACCACATGGCGGTCCCTGACGACGGCCAACGCCACACGCCTGCTCCCGCCGACGGCGCGGTGAACGCGTCAGGCGGCGCCGTCCAGCCCCTTTGACACCCGCTCGATCCCATCGGTCAGGGAACGCAAGGCCCGGTAGGTCCGGCTGCCGGGTTCGGCGGTCCACACAACGAGCTGCTGTTCGGGATCCTCCGCGCAAGTAAAGGTGGACCGCTGCAACGCCAGGTCACCCACCACGGGATGCCGGAGCAGTCTGGTACCACCGGCCCGCACGGCGACATCGTGCGAGGTCCACCACAGCCGGAACTGCGGATCCAGCGCGGAGAGCTCCTCGACCAGTGCCGCCAGCCGCGGATCGTGAGGATTTCGCCTGCTGTCCATGCGCAGGTGGAACACGGCCAGTCGTGCCATGTGCTCCCAGTCCCTGTACCGGACCCGGATGGCGGGCTCGGTGAACAACATGCGCACGTAGTTGCGCTGTTCTTCGGGGACACACTCGAAGTCCATCACCAGAGCGGCGGCCATGGCGTTCCACGCCAGAAGGTCTGTGTTGCGCCCGATGACGAACCCCGCCGTCAGAGTGAGGTCGTCCAGCAAGTGGCGCATCTGTGGGTCGACTTCTTGCCGAGCGCTCCCGTTGACCGTGGGCAAGGCGGTTTTCCCCGCGAGGGTCAGGATGTACTCGCGCTGATCGTCGTCGAGGCGGAGCACCTGTGCGAGGACGTCGAGAACGGCCGCGGACGCCTGGACGCGGCCCTGTTCGAGCCGGATGTAGTAGTCGGTGCTGATCGCGGCCAGCAGGGCCACTTCGTTACGGCGCAATCCGGGAACACGCCGCCGCTCACCGGTGTCGGGCAGTCCCACCCCGCCAGGGCTCAGCCGTGCACGGCGAGCCTTGAGGAAGGCTCCCAGTTCCTCCAGGCTCGGCTCCCGCTGCACACACACAGCTTCGCACGTTGCCGCGATCCTGCACATCAACCCGAGGGCCGGCCGAGGTCAGCCGCCTGGAGACCCCGTCGATCACCGACCAGTGGCCGTGGCAGCGACCGCGGTCCGCGCCTCGGTCGCGCTCCGCAGCCACCCAGCGGTAAGGAGATCGCCACAGCCGTCCTCCGGCTCTGCAGTCCGAGAGCCGCAGGACGGCTCGAATCCATGGATGTCGAGTGCGCCGCCCGTTCTTGGACTCGTCCGGCCACCGTTCGGGCCGACCGGGCGAAGAGGCTCGACTGCACGATCGACCCGATATCCAGCACCAAGAACAACACCGGATGGAGAAAGGATGCACACCCGGACACTCGGGCAGCGCCAGCACGAGCAGAATCGTTGACATCCAGATGCGCGGCGGGCCCGCCGCGGGCCGTTGGCGACATTCGTACAAGACCGGCAGCCGCCGCCCCCGCACCATCGCTCTATGAACGCCCACGACGCACAGCCGATGCATGTGGACCGTGACGGACCGCGGGACGCGCCGCCACTGCTGCTCATCCACGGATCCGGAGCCTCGAGCGCCTCCTGGGGGCCGGTGGTCCCGGCCCTCGCCGCCCGTCATCATGTCGTCCGGATAGACCTCCCGGGCTGCGGTCAGTCCCCGCGCGCCACGTCCTACGACGTTCCGGCGCAGGCGGGCCGCGTGGCGGCGCTGCTCGACGAACTCGGGCTGCGCGCCGTCACCGTGGCCGGCCACTCCAGTGGCGGATACGTCGCCACCGCGCTCGCGGAGCAGCGCCCCGATCTGGTGGGTTCGCTGGCGATGATCAGCACCGGCCCGCACCTCGACGCGCTCCTGCCGCAGCCTGCCGTCCTCCGCGTGATGCTGGCACCGCCCTTCGGACCGCTGCTGTGGTGGCGGCGTTCGGATGCGATGATCCGCAAAGGCATCGGCGCCACGCTCGCCGGGCCTGCGCCCATTCCGCCCGGCATGGTCGCCGACGTGCGAAGCACCACGTACCGCGTGTTCCGCAAGGTACTGCGCGAGAACACCGTGTACCTCGCCGAGCAGTCCGTGCCCGAGCGGCTCGCCGTCCTCGGGCTCCCGGTGCTCGTGGTCTTCGGCGCCGCCGATCCCCGGTGGGATCCGGCGTCGGCGCGCCAGTACGACGTCGTGCCGGGCGTGCGGGTCGAGATGCTGCCGGGCGTTGGGCACATACCCATGCTGGAAGCGCCCGAGCCGGTGGGCCGACTGCTGCTGGACTTCGCGACCCTGTGCGCCGAAACCCCGCCGGCAGGCCCGGCCTAGACTGGAGCGGTGTTGTCGCAGGGCGTGCCACCCGCGTGGTCGGGCGTTGACATCGCAGTACCGGAGCCTTCGGACCGGCTGCCGGGCATCAGCATGGCCGGATTCCGCCACCGTGTCCCCGCGCCCGTCGACATCGCGATGGTCGCGCATCCGTCCGTCACCCTGCTCATCGATCTGAGCGACGATGACGGCCTGGTCTACGACACGCAGGGGCGGCACGGACGCGGCAGTGTCGTGATCGGCCTGGCCCCTGGGGAGCTGCGGGCGTCCGGCCTGGTGGGCGAGTGCCTGCAGATCCGGCTGCAGCCGGGTGTGGCGGCCGCAGTGCTCGGCCCGCCGGCCGGGGGCAGCGGGAGCGTGGAGTCCTTGGCGGACGTCTGGGGCCGCGACGCCGGGCGCTTCGAGGAGCGGCTGCGTACAGCCGGATCGTGGGACGAGCGGTTCACGATGGCGGCGGACGCCGTCCGCCGGCGGATCGGGGACGGCCTGCGGGTCGATCCGGAGGTCGTCCACGTCTGGAGGCGGACGGTCGCCGGCAGGGGCCGGATGCGTATCGACGGCCTGGCGGACGATGTCGGCTGGAGCCGCAAGCGTCTGTGGGCGCGTTTCCGGGCGCAGCTCGGCGTCACCCCCAAGCGGGCCGCCCAGCTGGTGCGGTTCGACCATGCGGCCCATCTGCTCGCGGCGGGTGTCCCTCCCGCCGGTGTCGCGGCCGAGAGCGGTTACGTCGACCAGTCCCATCTGCACCGCGAAGTGAAGGCGTTTACGGGGCTCACGCCGACTGCAGTCGGCGCCGCGCCGTGGCTGGCGATCGACGACGTCGCGTGGCCGGACTCCTGGCGGGCAGGGAGGCCCGTGGCAGATGGCGCACGCGGTTCCGGCCGGCGCTGAACCGCCCGGCCGCGGCGCTCACTGTGCTCCCGACCGACAGCTGTCCTTTGACATCCACCCTAGTCGCCCCAGGTCAGGGCATCGCACCGGACTGACTTGGCTGTCAAAGGACACCCCCTACTCCGCGGTTCCGTACTCAGGCCCAGTCGGGAAGGGTGGCTACAGGGCAGGGCTGTCAATGCCCCAGGACGTGACGAAGTCGGGTACCACCTCGATCCAGTGGGGACCGAACCCCGGCCCCAGCACCTCGCCACCCACCGTGTGCAGGACGGTCGTTCCCTTGATCAGGATCCCGCGCGGCTGCCACGCCTGCGGATCCGGTACGTCGTCGACCACCAATGCCGCCTGCGGGTTGACCTTGAGGTGACGAATGTACAGTCGCTCCTGGCCGCGTCCTTCCAGCGAGCGCCCCCCGATCTTGATCACCTCGTGCTCAGGATCGAAGTGATACCTGATGGGCACCACGTGCGGCTTGGCGGACTTGCCCGTCGTGGCGAGTCGCCCAAGGAGGTGTTCCTGCAGGTAGCCGACTTCCTGCGCGTTGAACCTACTCATGTCGATCTCCATATCGTTGGTTTCCTCCGACTCCCCGGAACCTGTTCCGGAGATCGCCGGGCTGCGCGGGACGACCAGCTGTCGCGGCTCGCACGAGCCTGCTGTCGGTGACGCCTGTCGAGAGACTTGCTACGGGGCCCCTGGAGGTTCCTCAGGCGATCCGGCTCGGCCGCCAGTTCGCAGCAGACCGGTGGCGGGAGGCGAGGCCTGCCGTCGTGGCGCCCCGCACCGCGGGTGACGAACAGGCCACCCGGGAGCGGAGTCTTCCCCTGGTCCCCTACTTGCGCTCAGGAGCTACGGTGACTTCGAGGGAGGGTGCCCAGCGGGGGAGCTCGCCCCTCCCGGAGAGCAGACGGATGTTCTTGCTGTAGCCGTACTCCTCCAGGGTTTGCGCCGAGGTCTCCCGGCCGTAGCCGCTCGCACCGACACCACCGAACGGCGTGCCCGTGAAATTGCGGTTGTAGTTGTTCACGAAGACGAACCCGGTGTGCAGGGCGCGGCTGACTCGCAGGGCGCGCTCGGAATCCGGTGTGAACACTGCGGCAACCAGGCCGAAGTCGGTGCCGTTGGCGATCCTGACGGCCTCGTCCTCGTCACGGAAGGGGATCATCGAGATGACCGGACCGAAGATCTCCTCCTGGGCGATGCGCATGTCCGGGCGGACGCCGGTGAACAGCGTCGGTGCGACGTAGAAGCCGCCTGCCAGCTCCGGGTCGTCGGGGAGCGGCGCCTGCGCGGCGATCGTGGCACCCTCCCGGACGCCGATGTCGATGTAGTCCAGCACCCGCTTGCGCTGGGCGGCGGACACCATCGGTCCGATGTGTGTGCCGGGGTCGGCGCCGTTGCCGACGCGCAGCCGCTTCACCGCCTCGCCGTAGCGGCGCGCGACCTCGTCGTAGACGTCGACGTGGACCAGGACGCGGGATGCCGAGGTGCAGGCCTCGCCCTGGTTGTAGAGGCCGCCCTCGATGGCCCACGGCAGCGCGAGGTCGAGGTCCGCGTCCTCGAAGATGATGAACGGGTCCTTGCCTCCGAGCTCCATCAGGGTCGGGGTCAGGTTGTCGGCCGCGGTCTTGATGACCGAGACGCCGGTGGTGGGCGATCCGGTGAACGAGATCTTCCCGACGAGCGGGTGACCGGCGAGCTGCGATCCGACGGGGCCGGTGCCGGGAAGGATGTGCACCACGTCGTCGGGCAGGACGGACTGGATGATCTCGACCATGCGCATGGCCGACAGCGGGGCCTGCTCCGGCGGCTTGATCACCACCGCGTTGCCGACGGCCAGCGCCGGGGCCAGCTTGCTGGCGGTGTGGATCGGCGGCCAGTTGAACGGCACGATCGCGGCGATGACGCCGTAGGGTTCGAGCACCGTGATGTCCAGCAGGCTTCCGCCGTCGTGGGCCTGGCCGGGCATGGAGTCGCACAGGCTGGCGAAGAAGTCGAAGAGCCCGATCGCCGCGTTCACGTCCCCGTTGCGCGCCTGGGACAGGGGTTTGCCGTTGTCGCTGCACTCCAGGGCCGCGATCTCGTCGGCGTGCTCGCGTATCGCCTGGGCGATCTTCCGCAGCCAGCTGCCGCGCTCGCGGGCGGTGCGGGCCTTCCAGGAGAAGTGCGCGTCGTAGGCCGCCGCGACGGCCTGGCCGACTTCCTTGTCGCCGGCGCCCTGCACGACGGCCAGGGGCACGCCGGTCGCGGGGTTGTCGACGGTGAATCGGTCGGCGGCGTCCTCGGACGACCACCGAGTGCGGCGGATCGCGTCTTCGGGTGGTGACGTTGTTGCCATGGTCTTGCTCCGTTCAGGGGCGCGCTGGGTGTGACGACTCGCTCGCAAGCCGCGGCGGCCGCCGGTCGATGTCGGCCTCTCAGGGCCTGAGAACGATCTTGCCGTTCGTGTGTCGGCGTTCCAGCTCTCGGAAGGCGTCTCGGACTTCGTCGAGCGGGTAGACGCGGGCGATGGGGATCTCCAGGTCGCCGTCGGCGATCAGCACGGCGAGTTCCCTCAGGACGTCGGCGCCTTCCACCGCCGCGCAGCCGTCCGCTTTGGTGCCGTGCTTCGCCGCACCCGCGAAGTCGATGATCGTGTTGATCCGTTCACCGGGTACGCCCAGTTCCAGCGCCAGTTCGATGTACGGGGCGCCGAAGGTGTCGACGAAGGCGTCGATCGTGCCGTCGGCCGCGGCGCGGATGCGCTCGCCGACGCCTTCTCCGTAGGTCAGGGGGATCGCTCCGTGCCGGGCGAGCCAGGCGTGGTGGGGCTCACTCGCCAGACCGATGACGGTGGCGCCGGCGTGCCGCGCGAGTTGTACGACGAGGGAGCCGACCCCGCCGGCGGCCCCGGAGACGACGACCGTCTCGCCGCGCTCGACGTTGACGGCGTGGACCGCCGCGTACGCCGTGGCTCCGGCGATGAAGAGCGCACCGGCCTGCTCCCATGGGACGCCTGCCGGTCGGTGGGTGAGCTGATCCTCCTCCACGATCACGTACTCGGCGTGACTGGCCCGCTGGTTGGTGAAGCCGATCACCTCGTCGCCGACGGCGAACCCGCTCACTCCCGCGCCGAGTTCGTCGACGATCCCGGCGAGGTCACTGCCCTGGCCCGAGGGGAACGTCGCCGGAAACCTGTCGTGGAAGAACCCCTGCCGGATGACGGCCTCGCCCGGGTTGATGCCGGCGGCCACCACCTTGACAAGGACCTGACGTCTACCGGGTGTGCGCCGTTCGACGTCGACCACGTTCAGTACGTCGATGCCCCCGTACTCCGTGAATCGCACTGCTTTTGGCATGGTGTCTCCTCTGATCGCACTGCGGGGGAAGAGAGCGGGGACTGTCCAGAGACAGCGGGACTACCCGGGCTGTCGGTCGGTCACAGCCCCAGAACGCGGTCGGCGTTGCCGTGCGCGATGCTCGCGAGGTCGGCCGGCGCGTACGGTGCGGAGCGCAGGAACTTCACCGCCTCGGCACTGGACTCGAACGGGTAGTCGATGGAGAACAGCACCCGGTCCACGCCCACGGCATGGACAGCTCCCAGCAGCGCGGCATGCGACATGACTCCGCTGGTGGTGACGTACATGTTGTTCCGCAGGTAGTACGAGGGCAGGTGCTGCACCCTGCGCTCGCCGGGTACCTGGTCGTAGCGGCTGTCGAGCCGGGCCATCTGGAACGGCAGCAGCTCGCCCATGTGCCCCAGCATCAACGTGGCGCGCGGGAACTCGTCGAACACTCCGCCGTAGATCAGCCGGAGCGCATGGGCACCCGTCGTCGCGGTCCACCCCCAGGACGGCCCGAGCAGCACGAAATACCCGTCGAAGACACGCCAGTTGTCGGCCGGAATGAAAGCCGGATGCAGATACAGGGGCACGCCGAGGCGCTCCAGCTCGGCCCATACCGGCCTGAACTGCGGCTCGTCGAGGTAATGCCCCCGCACATGGTCGTTGTGCAGCACGCCCTTGAGCCCGAGCTCCTCCACCGCCCGGCGCAGCTCCACGACCGCAGCCTTCGGATCCTGCAACGGAAGGGCCGCGAAGCCCGCGAACCGCTTCGGATGACCAGCCACCGCCCTCGCCAGAGCGTTGTTGACCCGCCGCGCGACGGCCACCGCCTCCACCGGATCCTCGATCACTTCAAGGCCCGGCGTGGAGTACGACAGGACCTGGACATCGACGCCGTTGGCGTCCATGTCCGCCAGGCGCAGGTCGGTCAGATCCTCCAGGCGCCGGAACCACTCCTGCTTGATCGCCTCCGGCACGTCCATACGCTGACGGATCGCTGCCTCCTGGCGGATGGCTCCAGGAATGGAGAACGCCTCTTCCACGGCCACGATGCGCATCTTCTTCTCCTTCTTGGTATTCCGATGGCCCTTCGCTCCGCCGGCCGTCGTGGAGACACGGTTGCCGGGCGCGGTCTCGGCTGCCGGCGCGGGCGCCCCTGCGACCAGGTCGCCGGCCACCGCGGCCCCTGCGGCGGCAGTCCCTGCGATGAATCTTCGCCGGGTGGCGTCGGCGGGCGGCTCGGCGGACAGGGGCACGACTTGAAAGGGACGGTCGTCGGACATGTCCACTCCTCTTCGGTGATCGCGCGGGTGGCTGCCGGGGACCTGCCGGTCTTGTTGCGCTCCGCGAAGGTGCGCGGCATTCCTCAGTGGTCCGAAGGCCCTCCGAGCCGCGGGCGCCTGGGCATGGCGTCGGTCAGTGCGCGTCGGCCGGCGGAATCGGCCGGCCGCCTCCGGCGACCGGCCCCGAAAGGGCGCGCCGACTCCGACCCGGTGCCGATCTCCGGTCCATGGCCGGTCTCGTGACGGGAGCAGTGCCGGCCGGGCTCGGCCGGGCCGTTCGCCTCTGCCCGTCGGCCGGCGGTCAGTCGGTCTTCTGGCCGTCCTCCGCCAGGATCCTGTTGCGTACGCCGGCGAGGGCTCCCGCCATCGCGCCCGCGGGCCTGCCGAAGGTGGTGGCCGAGAACTGGGCGGGGCCGGTCTTGGCGGTGAAGGAGTGCGGGTAGGCGAACTCCCGGAGCCCTTCCTCACCCTGCTTGCGCCCGTATCCGCTGTCGCCGCGACCGCCGAAGGGCACCGCGGGGTTGATGGAGAAAACCAGGGCGTCGTTGATGCTGGTCATTCCGACGCGGAGTTGACGGGCGATGGCTTCGCCGCGGTCGCGACTGAAGACCGCACTGCCCAGTCCGTACCGGCCGTCGTTGACGTGAGCGATGGCCTCCTCGGTGTCGGTGACCTTGACGACCGCGAGCGTGGGCCCGAACGTCTCCTCGGTCACCGCCAGGGCGTCGGGGCTCACGCCGACGAGGATGGTGGGGTTGACGTAGCGCTCCCCGACGGCCTCGACGCCACCGACCGTGGCAGTCGCTCCGCGATCGAGAGCATCCTGGATGTGCTCGCGAATGATCGGGATCTGGGTGGGCAGGGGAACCGGCCCGATCTCCGCGTCCTCGTCGCTGCCGACACGGACCTGCTGGGCGAGGGCGCTGATCTTTTCGACGAACGCGTCGTGCACCGACTCGACGACATAGGCCACTTCGAGACTGATGCAGCCGTGTCCGGTGTTCTGCATGGCGCCCCACACGATGTGCTTGGCGGCTTCGTCGAGGTCCGCGTCCTCGGCCACGATGACACCGTCCTTCCCGCCGAGTTCCAGCAGCACGGGGGTCAGGGTCTGTGCGCACTGGGCCGCCACTGTCTTGCCCGTGGCGACGCTGCCGGTGAAGGCGAGTTTGTTCAGGCCGGACTCGATGAGCGCCTGGCCCGTGGCACCGAACCCGTTGAGGCACTGCAGGATGTTCGGGAAGTCGGGGGCCGCACGCTGCCAGGCCCTGACGAGCCACTCTCCGATGCCGGGGGTGATCTGGCTGGGCTTGAGGATGGCGGCGTTTCCTGCCGCGATCGCCTCGATCAGGATGGCCCCGGGTGTGAGCAGCGGGAAGTTCCACGGGCCGATGACACCGACGACGCCGTAGGGCTGGTACTCGACCCACGCACGCTGGTTGGGCACGGTGGCGCTGCCCGGAAGCTCACGGCGTCCCAGCACCCGCTCGGCGTTCTCGACGGCGAACTGCACGTGCTCCAGAATCCCGAGCACCTCCACACGGGCTTCGTCGAGGGGCTTGCCGTTCTCGGCGTGGATGAGGGCGGCCGCCTCCTCACCGCCCACGGCCATCTCGCGCCGCCACGCGTGCAGCCGCTGAGCGCGGCCCTCGAATCCAAGGTCCCACCAGGCTCCGGCGACCGAGCGGGCGGCAGCGACAGCCGCGGCCGCCTCCTCCTTGCCCGCCACGGCATACCGGGCGAACTCGGCCCCGGTGGCCTGATCGACGGTGACCACCTCGCTCCCGTCCTGTCCAAGGACTCCATCACGCGTGATCGTCGGAGTGTTGTTGGTCACGGGTTTCTCCCACTTTGTTACGACCGCCTGCGCCGGAGCAGCACCCCGAGGGTGACGGCAGGCGAGGACGCGGTCTTCGGCGCGGTGAAGACCCCTGCGTGACAGCAGGTGCGCGCGCCGACGTGAATGACTTCAGCGATGCCTCGAAGGCCTCAGCAATCTCTAAGTTATCAAGAAGGTGGCTGATGTTAAGCGTTTGATAGTTGGCAAGGTTGTTGTCTACCGGGCGGTCGAGTCAAGGGAGACACGGATAACGCCGTTCGCGACGAGACCGTGATGGCGGTAGACCTCCTCGATCGATCCGGACCGCCCGGACCGGCACGCCGAGGGATGAGACAGGCACACGGCTGACGGCGGCCGGGAAGACCAGAGCGTGCGGATGGTCATCGAGCCGTCGGCAAGGCATCGGGGTGGAGGTCGACCAGCATGCGGAGCAGCAGGGAGTGCACGAGTTCCCGCTCGGCGGGGGCGAGGACCGCGAGCGCCTCCTCGTCGAGACGTTCCACCACACCCCGCGCCCGCTCGGCGAGTTTCGCGCCGCCGTCGGTGATGGTCAGCTGTACGGTCCTGCGGCTCGAAGGGTGTTCGCGGCGAGCCAGCAGGCCGCGGTCGACCAGCGCGTTGACGGCGGCACCCATGGACTGGGGAGTGAAGCCGGTCCGGCGCGCGATTTCCGCCGCGGAGATGCCCGGGGTCCAGACGACGTGCTGCAGGGCGTTGTGCTGGGCGGCCGTGAGGTTGAGCGAGCGCAGCGCTCTCTCAAGACGCGTTCCCATCACGTGCACCACCTGCCACGCCAGGTAGCCCATACGCGTCGAGGGATGTGTGTCAGGGCGCCCCATCAGCAACTCCAAACGTAAGGTGCCTGATACTTCTATGGTACAAATATAAGCCACCTTAGAAGGTACCTTACAAAGAGAGACAAGAGGGCCACCCCTATGTCCACGTCACCGACCACTTCCGCCGAGCCGCGCCCTGCGCCTCATCACCACGCGATGGACACCGCTCCGGCGCCGCAGGGCGCCACCGGGATGAAGGGGGTTCTGCTTCCCGTCGCGATCGTGCTGGCCATCGGCTCGATCTTCGTCAGCGTGTTCCTGGCCGCGTTTCACGCGCCGCGGCCTCATGACCTACCGGTCGCCGTGGTCGGCACGACCCAACGGCTCGCACAGATCACCGGAGGGCTGGAACTCGGGCTGCCCGGCGGCTTCGAGGTGAAGCGCTACCCCGACGCGAATGCGGCCCGCCACGCACTGCAGGACCGCAAGGTGTACGCCGCCTATGTCGCCGGCCCCGGCAGGTCCGCGCAGCTGCTGTACGCCGGAGCCAACGGCCCTTCGGTGACCTCGACGGTCACCGGCGCCTTCTCCGGTGTCGCCAAGGCCGGCGGAGACCGGTTGACCGTGCAGGACGTCGTGCCGGCCTCGGCCGGCGACACCCGCGGTATGTCGGTGTTCTACGCCGGGTTCGGCGTCGTACTGGCCGGATTCCTGTTCGGCATGATGACCTACCAGATGGCTCCGAGACTGGAGTACCGGTGGAGGCTTGTCAGCCTGGCCTCCTTCAGCGTTCTCGCCGGCGTCCTCGTGGCGGCGATGGCCGGCAGCCTGGGTTTCTCCGCGCTGCCGGGCCCCTTCCTGGGCATCGCGGGGGTCATCGCACTGATGGCCGCGGCCATCGGCAGCGCGACCATGATGTTCATGCGCCTCTTCGGCCGCGCCGGGATGTCACTGGCCGCCGTGGTCCTGCTGACCTTCGGCAACAGTACGAGCGGTGGCACGCTGCCCACCGCCTACCTGCCGGGCTGGCTGCATCCGCTCTCTGAGATCCTCCCGGTGGGAGTCGGCGTACGCGCCGTCCAGGGCCTGTCCCACTTCAACAACGACGGTCTCACCGCGGGCGTCGTCGTCCTGGTGGCGTGGATCCTCGTCGCCGCCGTGGTGCTCTTCTGGCTTGATGCCCGCGGACCACGTCGCGCAGCCGCCGGCTGACCCGCCGGCCTGCCGAGCACGGTTCCCCCTGTCGCCCGTGGGACGGCACAGCGGCATCCGCCCAGGGTCCGTGACACGACAGCCCCAGCTCCACCGGCCGGTGACACGCTCGCGAGCGGCACATCTCACTCTCGTAGACTGCGGCCGTGACCGACGCCGCGTTTCCCACCACCGGATACCTCGCCTGGCAGTTCTCCCAGATCATCGCCGGACGACTGGAGCGGGCGCTGCGCGCGGAGGATCTCACATTGGCACAGCACAACGCTCTGCAGCAGGTCCTCTGGACGCCGGGGGTGTCCGCGGCGGAGATCGCGCGCCGCTCCGGCATCACGGCCCAGTCCATGGGAGCCGCGGTGAGCCAGCTCGTCGAGCGAGGACTGCTGCGACGGGAGCCCCATCCGACCAGCCGCCGCAGCATGCGCCTGTTCGCGACGGCCGAGGGAGGCGCGACGGCCGCTCGTGCCGCGTCCATCGCGAGGCGGATCGAACAGGCGACGACCTCGCCGCTCTCCCCCGATGACAAGGACGCCATTCACCGTCTGCTCTACCGTTTGGTCGAGGAACTGAACCCCGACGCCCTCGCCGTCGACACTCGCTCGCCGAACTAGCCCTGGCCGTCCAGCGGATGCCACTTCCGGATCCGACGCTCGGCATGGGGACGAGACAGGAAGAGACGTGGAAAGGCTGAGCGGGACACGGGTCACCAGGCGCAGGTGAGTGCTGCTCCGGCGGCGGAGTCACCACGCGGACCGCGCGACGTTCACCGGTGCGCCGCGAACGAAAGGCCGGAGTGCCATGAGACATGCCGAGAGCCGTCCGCCGTCGTACGGTTCCACCCGCGGTCGTCCTCGCAGCGCGGCCGTGGAACAGGCCATCCTGGAAGCGGTGTTGATCCTTCTTGAGGACGGCGTCCCGTTGGCCGATCTCTCCGTCGACCGCATCGCTCGCACGGCCGGCGTCGGCAAGGCGGCCATCTACCGCCGCTGGAGCGACAAGGAGGACCTCTTCGTCGACGTCATCCGCGCCGCCGAGCCCTCCGAGCGCGAACTCCCCGGTACGTCGATGCGGGACGACCTGGTCGTTCTGCTGGAGTCACTGCGTCAACGCAGCCTGGCCGGCCGGTCGTCGGCCATCCTGCACAACGCACACGCCCAGATGAGAAGCAGCCCGAAGATATGGGCCGCCTACCACTCCGGCGTGATCGCTCCCCGGCGCGACCTCGGACTGGAGATTCTCCGGCGCGGCCAGCTGAACGGAGAACTCCGTACGGGCATCGACCTGGAACTGACCATCGACTTGTTCGTCAGCCCGCTGCTGCTCCGCGCGTTCGTACGCGACGACCCCGACCTCCCCGATGGCCTGCCCGAACAGATCGTCGACACCATCCTCCATGGCCTCCAGCCCGTCAGCTCACCGCGCGGTTGAACACGTAGGCACCCGGGGCTCGGCCGCTGCCGCCCACGTCCGCCGCACCGCACCCGGCGGGAGTACGCACCCGACTTGGCGGTGACCGCCGACCGCTCGCCCGCGGAGAGCTGACGCATGCGCTGGACGGCGTCACGCCGCAGGTCACCGTGCTGCCGCCCACCGAGCAGTCGTCGGCTCCGCGGTTGTCCTCCGTTGCAGTCCCTGCGCGGGGTGTCACCCCTGCGCCTGGGCAGACACCCCGCGACTGCGTCGAGGCCGCTCAGCCTCGCGCGGCGAACGCGGTGGCCGTTTCCTCGATGGACGCGGGTTCACGGCCGAGGAGCATCCGCAGGACGTTGCTGTTGCCACGCAGACCATTCCGGTCGTAGTCCTGCCACATGGCGCGCCTGTCCAAGGCCCGGGACACGGAGTCGCCACTGCCGGCGCGAGCGCTACGTCCGCCCAGCCCACCCTCCTCGCCCCCAGATCCACTCCTCGTGCACACCCGGCCAAGCGCACCGCCCCGGCCGACGTCAGCGCGGGTTCTGCGAGTTCATAGGTCGCCGAGTCGTGTTCTTGCTCGGTAAGCACCTTCACGCGCCTGACGGACGGTGTCCGGTTTCTCCAGGTCGGCCTCGACGATGTCGTCCACGCCCAGGACAGCCACGCGTTCCCGCGCTGCCGGGCCGTGCGCCACGGACCGGACCCGGAAGGCAGCTTGCAGCGCGGCCGGCCTCCAGCACGTACCTGCCGCAGAGCCCGGCCGCCCCGCTCACCGTGATCACCGCGAGCAGGAGCTGCTCCGCGGAACCGTGACGCGCTCGCGCGTCGGGTCAGGGGTTGATCACGGTCATCCACATGGGGTCGTCGGCCCGTTGCTGTATCGCGTCCATGGCCTTGAGTGCCTCGGTGAGCGGGAACCGATGGGTGATGAGTTCGTCGGCGGCAAGGGCTCCCGTCGCGAGCAGGCGCAGGACGTCCGTTGCGTCCTGGCGGGTGTAGGCGCGCGTGGTGACAAAGCGCCAGCAATGCATCATCAGCGCGATGGGGGGCAACGACAGCGGGGTGGAGTTGCCGCCCATGTGCACGAGTGTGCCGCCGGTGGCCATGCCGGCCATGCTCTGACCGAGGGCAGGACCCTCCGGAATGAAGTCGATGACGGCATGAGCTCCCTCGGGTGCCAGTTCGCGCAGCCGACGCGTGAGAGTGCCGTCGGTCGACCAGTCCTCCGGCAGTTCGTCGAGTGCGACGACACTGGCCGGTATGCCGCCGGCGAGCCCGGTGACGCGCTGGAGACGCTCGGCGTCGCGGCCGACGAGGATCAGACGGGCGACCCCGAAGTGCTCCGCGAGTTTGACCGTCGCGGTTCCCATGGTCCCGGTCGCGGCGGTGACCACGAGAGTGGCCTGTTCGGGAAGTTCGGCGCACTTGAGTGCGCGCACGGCGTTGGCCAGATCCTGGACCTTGGCCGCGACGTCGAAGCCGACGGAGTCCGGCAGGGAATCGATCAGCCAGTGCGGGACACGGATGTACTCCGCGAGTCCGCCGTCGTGGTACTGCTCGTACAGCGGCATCGAGGCATCGCCGAAAGCGGCGTGGCCGATCATGGCCTGCTGGGCACACATCATGTCCCGGTCGGTACGGCAGTAGTCGCACTCACGGCAGTTCAGCAAGGGGTGCACCCGCGCCCGGTCTCCGACCGCGTGGCCCGTGACGTCCCGGCCCACGGCGGAGATGACGCCTGCGGCCTCGTGGCCGAGTGTGGTGGGCAGATGCTTGAGCGCCCCCATCCGAAGCAGGCGCATGATGCCCGGCGCCAGGCCGGCGGAGGCAACCTTCACGACCACGTCGAGGGGACCTGGCTCGGGAACGGGCACCTCCTCCAGGACGAGTGCTTCGGCGCCCTGGCGCGCTCGCAGGGCGAGCATCGTGGCCATCAGCGGACCTCCACGGCAAGGCTCGGGAACCGTTCGGCGGCGTAGGCATCCGCCGTACGCGTGGTCTGGGCGACCTGGGGCAGTTCCTGGTGCGAGAGAAGACGTACGTAGTCGCCGGGCTCGGTCACGTCGCTGGCGTGGGAGATGCCGAGCGGGATGCGCACGAAGTCGCCCGGCTCAAGGTCGACGACGCCCCGCTGGGTGATCAGCGTGCGGTGGCCATGGGCCTGGTACTGGATCTCGTCGGCGTCGAGGGTGCGCCGGTAGCGGCGCTGCCCACCAGGAAGTGTGGTGACCATGCCGAGGCGGATGCGGTCCGTCGCATACAGCCAGGTGACGTCCTGACCGGGGTCGGCCCGCAGCACCGCCATCCGCCGGTCCTCCTGGTGCACCTGCTCCAGCAGGACCTGTTCGTCGACCCCGAACACGGTGATGTCATGGCCGAGCGCGGCCATGCACTGAGTGATCGCCTCGTTGGCCTGACCGGGCTGCCAGCCGGGGAACGGCGGGAACATGGCCGCGGACTCCCGCCGGGCCGGCGCCAGCTCGGTGACCGGGGCGGGGATGTAGAACAGCAGGTGGCTGTCCTCGCGGCAGTGGTTGTCGTGAGCGACGCCGCGCGGGATACGGGAGAACTCGCCGGGCTGGAACTCGATCACGCCGAGCTCGGACATCAGCGTCCGCTCGCCGCCGATCTGGTAGGAGATCTCGTCGACGTCGCAGTTGCGGTGGTAGAACGGCTGCCGGCCGTGGAGCTTCTGCCACTCGACGCGGATCTCGTCGTTCTCGAAGACGCCGCGCGGCGGGGCGAACGCCTCCGGCTCGTACTGCTGCGGGTAGTGCACCACGGTCAGCGGCGGGTGCTCCGCCCACAGCTTGACGGGCACCTTCGGGGGATGCGGCGGCGAGAGAAGCAGGTGCTCGTCGCGGACGATACTGCGCAACGGATGGTCGGAGCCCAAGACCATGACGTCTTCAACGACACTCACGGGGCCCTCCTTGTCCTTGGGTGAAAGGGTGGATCGAAGCGGGTGACGGGGAGGGAACGTGTGCCGCGGCCTGTTGCCGGGCGCCCGTGGCAGGGGTCACCTCTTTCGGCCCCAGTACATCTCGATGCCCTTCCATTCCAGCACCTGAGGGCTGTCGACCTGGTCCCCGAACGCCTCACGGATCTGCTCTCCGGAGTAGTAGGGAATGTCGTCCGCGGGGACGTGCCCAAAGAGTTTGTCGAACCACTGCCGAAGGTGGACGTCGGAGTCGATACGGGAGTAGAACGTCGATCCCTTCAAGACCGCTTCGGCCAGCACGATGCGGCGGCCGGGCTTCATCACCCGCAGCAGGTCCGCAGCCGTATCGTGCCAGTCGTCACAGTGCTGAGTCGCCTGCAGCACGGCGACACAGTCGTATGCCTCGTCGTCCACCGAGTCCGTGTACGACCAGCGCCAGCAGCCGACCTGGCCGTTGCGGCCGGGGACCTTGCCCAGGACGGCGTTTCGTCCGTCCTTGATGATCTCCACGGTGTCGATGACACCCTCCGGCCCTACCAGGGCCCGCATGTCCTCGACCCAGCCGGCGGGAGCGATGCCCTCACCGATGAGCAGAACCCGGTCTCCGGCTCGGAGTTCGAGGAGACCGTAGACGATCTCGGAGATCGGCCGGGCCAGTTCCTGCCAGATGTAGGGCAGGCCACCGGCGATGGCCATGGCCATTTCCCATTTCACCCGCTGGTCGACGTCGTGGACGTCCGGACCGAAACGCTCCTCGTCCCACGGCTGGATGTACTCCCACGGGTCTCCGCCGCCGAAGCTGTTCTTGGTTTCTGTACTCATGTCGTCAAGTCCTCCGTAGCATGCCGGAATCGTGTGATGAGGGCGCCGTTCCTCCGGCCGGAACGCCGTCCCGACGCGCCCGGTCGATCAGGCGCAGGTGTCGGCAAGGGCGCCTGCGCCTTCGATCTCGATGCGCACCTCGGTGCCGGACCGCAGGAAGAGTCCCTGCCTGTGGCCGACGCCGACCGGGGCTTCGGTGCTGATCACGTCACCGGGTTCACGGGGCGTCTGCCGGGACAGATGGAAGACGAGCGCGGGAACAGACGGGATGAGTGGTGTGTGCGTCCTGGCGCAGCTCGCCATCGACCCTGGTGCGCAGGCGCAGGTCTTCGGGGTCGGTGAATTCGTCGAGCGTGACCGGAATCTCGCCTGTTCGAGGTCGTGGTGACAGCCGGCAACCGGAGCCAGGCAGTGGCTCCCGACATCGCCTTGACCAGCAGGAGTCACCATAACGTTCCCAGTCTCTTGAACCCGAGATGAGCGTAGCACCGCACACGATCGGTCAGAAGTCTTGTATTTTTCCAGCTCTTCCGTACAACGGCATGCACGCGCAACTCTGACCCGCGTTCAAGAGTTGGGGCCAAAGGTGGTCCCACCCACCGATCACCCGAAGCACCGAGGGCTACCTGACCCGCGCCCCCGAGGAACACCGCGAACTCGTCACCGTCCTGCGTGCCCGTGACACCGAGACCGCCTTCAGTCTCTTCGCCGACCACCGTCGCCACGCCGTCGACGCGGTCACTGCGAGCCCTGTGTCGGCGTGCGCGTGATGGCCGCAGGCGACGCAGTGCCGTGGGGGTCGGATCCCCTTCGCGGTGTGTCAGCATGCGGGGCGGGCGCGGGAGGTATGACAGGGCGGCAGCCGTCCCCCGTCCTTCGGGAAGTCCACCATGCAGAACCAGCTCACTCCGCGAAACGCGGGCGATCATGGTTCTCCACAGGGCGCCAAGAACAGAAGGAAGACCATGGCAAGCATCACCGGCAGGACCGTCCTGATCGTCGGCGCCTCCTCAGGGATCGGTGCGGAGGTCGCGCGCGGGCTCGGCCATGGTGGCAACCGTCTGGTCGTCACCGCACGACGGGCCCCCGAACTGGCAGCCCTGGCCAAGGATGTACGGGCGGCCGGCAGTGCCTGCCTGGACATCCCCGCCGACGCCCTGGACCGGCAGGCGGCCGCCGACGTGGTGGCGACCGCCGTCGCCGAGTACGGCTCGATCGACGTCGCCCTGCTCAACGCCGGCCAGGGACCGGACATGTCGATGGACGAGGTCACCGTGGCAGACGTGTCACGGATCATGGCACTGAACTACGACGTCGTCGTCAACTACCTCATCCCGCTGATCGCGCAGATGGGAGACCAGCCGCACGGCGGCCTGATCGCACACACCAACTCCCTCGCAGGGCTCATGGGCACCCCCCGCCAAGGCCCCTACTCCGCCGCAAAGGCGGCCGCACGCACGCTCATCGACGCCGCGCGCGTCGAACTGGCGCCCAAGGGCATCAGGTTCACCAGCATCCACCCCGGCTTCGTGATGACCGACCGGGTCAGCGCCGACAGCCTGCCCAAACCCTTCCAGGTCAGCACGGAGCGCGCGGCCCGCCATGTCATACGTGCGCTGGAGAGGGAACCGGCGCAGGCGTACTTCCCGTGGCCGACAACCGCCTTGGTTCGCACCCTGAGCGTCCTGCCCACCGCGGTCTCCTCAGCGGTCCTCCGGCGCCTGGCCTCCAGATAGCGCAGCCGGCGTAGGCCTGGCGGGGGCATCCCACAGTCCCGGCCCTCCTCACCAGAGGGGGCCTCATGACGCTCGACCGCTCTCCGTGCGGCTCCCCTACCCGGTCGGCGCTCCTTTCCATGTGGCCTGTCCGAAGCGGAAGTTCTTACGAGAGGCTGACGCGGGACCGAAACACCCTCATCCCACCCGCCCCACGGGCAACGCTGGCTCTGCACGTCACCGACCAGAGGTGACGGCGAGGTAGCGAGGAGTCAGACGTGAGCAGGCATACCAAGCGCAGGTCGAAGTCTCAGGTCCGGATGGCCATCGCCGGGGCCGGGATCCTCGCGTCGGCGGCGGTCGCCACCACCATGACCATCGCCTCTGCAGACGAGGTCCCCCGCACGCACGAAGGCGCGACGACGAAGAGCGCCAAGGCGGGAGCCGACCACGCCGTCTTCGTCCAGGGCAACGAGCTCGCCGGAAACACCATCCACGTCTTCAAGCGCGGCGAGGACGGAAAGCTGACCGCCTCAGGCACCTACGCAACCGGCGGCAAGGGAGGGGACCAGGTCGACGCACCCACCGACTCCCTCGCCTCTCAGGGCTCACTCGTCTACGACCGCGGCTCGCATCTGCTGCTGGCGGTCAACGCGGGCAGCGGCACCGTGACCTCGTTCCGGGTCGAAGGGCAGAAACTGACGGACCGTCGGGTGGTGCGCTCGGGCGGGGACTTCCCCGCGTCCATCACGGTGGCCGGCGACCTCGCCTACGTCATGAACGCGGGAGGCGCGGGCAGCATCCAGGGCTTCAAGATCACAGCCAACGGGCTCAAGGCGCTGGGCGGTTCATATCGCTCGCTAGGGCTGAAGAACGACAAGGTGCCGCTGTTCACCAGCTCGCCGGGTCAGGTCGCGTTCACGCCGGGCGGCCGTGAGCTGGTCGTCACCACGAAGTCCGCCAACACCATCGAGGTGTTCCCGATGCGGCGCGACGGACGCCCCGCACACCGGGCGAAGGTCAATGACTCGGCCGGCGGCGTACCGTTCGCGATCACCTTCGACAAGGCGGGCCGGATGCTGGTCGCCGAAGCCGAGAAGTCAACGGTCAGTACGTACAAGGTGCTCGCCGACGGCGGCCTCAAGGTCGTCCAAAAGCCCCTGGCCAACGGTCAGAACACCCTGTGTTGGCTGGAGCGCGCCGGCGACTTCTTCTACGGCGGCAACACCGGCAACTCAACCGTCACCGGCTACCGCACCGACCGGCACGGCCGGCTGGCGCTCACCAACGAGGTCGGCATCGCCACCCCTCCGTCAGCCATGTCCCAGGGCGTCATCGACCTGGCGGTGACGCAGGACGAGAAATTCCTCTACGTGCAGAACGGGACCTCCGGCACCGTCGACGGCTTCCGCATCGGCAGGAACGGATCCCTCACCAAAGTCACCACAGCCACCGGACTGCCCCCCTTCGCCGAATCCGGCATGGAGGGCATAGCCGCGGTGTAGGAGCCGGCTGCTGCGGCCCGGTGCCCTGGAGATCTCTCTCCAGGGCGGGCCGACCCGTTCGGACGCGAAACCGCGATGCGCGAAGACAGTCACCGCTCCCGCGGTCAAGAAGTCAGGGGCCTGACGCGCCTGGCCGACCGGAACACCCGCTGGAACCGGACCGGTGAGCCCGGTCAGGGCACTTCACCAACGCACTGGTGGACCGGGGCCCGATCGCCAAGTCCACGTATCTCTCCGGCATGAGGCAGACGCGAAGGTCTTCCACGGCCGCGGGCAAGTAGACCCCAACTACCTTTCCTTCACGGTGGGTTGAACCGCCTATGGGCGTCATGACACTGCCCGAGCGGCCAGTCCATCGGCCGCTAGGTGTCCTCCAGTACACGCATTCCTCGGGTCGGGCCGGCCCACGCCACCCGACTACGTTCGACGGCTCACCCCGTCACGGGCGAAGGCCCGCTGCCGCCCCGCACGACAGGCTCGGTGCCGGCCTCGACCGCGCATGCAGTCAGCAGCAGCTCGAACCAGTCCGCATACTCCTTCGGAACCGGCCACCGCGACATCACCGGTGCATAGTTCCTCGGCGAACACAGTGAAGATCAACGCTTCGAAGTGTGGCGCCTGACGCACGAAGTCGCCGACTGACAACGCCCGGAGCAGCTCATATTGCTCCGGGCGGCGGGTGGGGCCCGCACGCCGACGGAGTTCCCACACCGAACGCGTAGTCGAACTTGTTCGACATTCACGCGGTCTTGGCTTTCTTGTCTACCGCGGCGACCCCATTGATGCCGCAGCGAGCGCCGGTCGGCCTGCTGGCGGGGCCGACGAATGTGCGCGGCCCAACGACGGTGACGCGGTATCCCTTGCCCGGCCGACAGCCCGGTCGTCAGGCAGAACCGCCGCAGCTGGTTACGAGTGTTGTGCGTATTCACCGACTCAACGGGTTGAAACAGGAAAGTGTCACGCGTAGACATGAACCAGCAACTCTGGCGTATCACCAACGGGATCGTTCAATAGTCGACGCATCACTCGGATTACCCAGCCGCGAGTGACCGGCAATCAGCGCATACGACCGAGGTGACGAATTCAAGCATGGCCGAACACCAAGTTTCGGCAGAATCCTTGACGGTCCCTCGGCACCTTCCTACGCTCCGTGGGAGCGTTCCCATGCTCGTCCGAGTGAATGATCACCTTCCGGTCCTCAGGAACACCGGTCCGCTCGGCACCCCCCACGCATCGGAGGCCATCGTGACCGACGCACGCCTCGGCATCGCACCACCACCGCAAAGAGCAACGCTCCGGATTCCCGAGGATGACTGCTCGGCTGCATCACCACCGTCGCACTGACCGTCACACGTCACCACGCGGCTACGCGACACCCAAGTACCGCGCCGGCCCGGCAGAACACCGCCGACACCCCACCGCACCCTGGGTGTTGCCTTGGGGAACAACAAGTCCACTTCGCCTCGCCCTGGCGTCTGCACCGCCTGACCCCCCACACCTGACCGGTGATGGGCACGAACCAGGCGCGCCGACGCGGACAGCCACGTCGGCGGCGAGGCGGGCGGTCACCTCTCTCAGAGCCCTCACGCAGGAAGGGACTGACATGCGCAGCACCCCGCCCTTACCGTTCTTCCGGATCCTTCTGACCCTGCTTCTGCTCGCCCTCGGCGTGACCCTCGCGCCCGCGGTCGCCGCAGCCCCCGCGGTCGCTCCCGTACGCATCATGCCGCTGGGTGACTCGATCACCGGGTCGCCCGGCTGCTGGCGGGCGGTGCTGTGGAACCGACTGCGCAGTGCCGGTCACTCGAACATCGATTTCGTCGGCACCCTCAACCAGCAGGGCTGCCCTCAGGCGTTCGACGGCGACAACGAAGGTCACGGCGGTGAGCTCGTGACCACCGTGGCGAACCAGAACCTGCTCCCCGCCCGGCTCTCGGCCACCCGTCCCGACATCGTTGCCATGCACTTCGGCACGAACGACGTCTGGAGCAGCATCGCGCCCGACCGCATCCTCAGCGCCTACACCAAGCTGGTGACCCAGATGCGGGCGTCGAACCCGAACATGAAGATCCTCGTCGCACAGATCATCCCGATGAACCCCACCAACTGCACCGGCTGTGCCCAGCGAGTGGTCGACCTGAATGCGAGGATCCCCGCCTGGGTCCGGGCGACGAGCACCAGCCGCTCCCCGGTGACCGTGGTCGACCAGTGGACTGGATTCAGCACCTCGGGTGACACCTACGACGGAGTGCACCCGTCCGCCTCCGGCAACACGAAGATCGCCGCCCGCTGGTATCCCACCCTCGCCGCTCTCCTGTGAAAGGTGCGTCGAGCGTCCCGGACAACGGTGCCCCCGCCTCCCCGGCCGCCCTCGGGGCCCTCGCCCTCCGAAAGGAGGCCATCAGGCGAAAGGACGAGGGACAGCAGGTCTGCGTCACACGTCACGGCCGGCGCCCGCACCGTCGCCGTCACCCTCGCCATCGCTGTCAACCGCACGGCAGGAGCCACCGCCTCCTGAGCACTCGGTCCTTCCCGTCTTGGAGCCGCCACCATGAGATTCCGCACGCGAACCACCTCACGACCGGCCGCCGTCCTGGCGGCTCTCCTGGGTCTCCTCGTCCCCCTGCTCGGCCTCGCCACCCCGGCCCAGGCCGCGCCCACCGGCTTCCGCGTGCAGAACGGCAGACTGCTGGAAGCCTCGGGCAACGACTTCGTGATGCGGGGCGTCAACCACGCCCACACCTGGTATCCGAACCAGATCAGCTCCCTCTCCCACATCAAGGCCAAGGGCGCCAACACCGTCCGCGTCGTCCTCGCCAGCGGTGACCGCTGGACACGCAACAACGCCGCCGACGTGGCCAACGTCGTCGCCCAGTGCAAGCAGAACCGGCTCATCTGCGTCCTGGAAGTCCACGACACCACGGGCTACGGCGACCAGAGCGGCGCGACCACCCTCTCCCGCGCCGCCGACTACTGGATCAGCATCAAGAGCGCCCTCACCGGCCAGGAGAAGTACGTCATCGTCAACATCGGCAACGAGCCGTACGGGAACAGCAACTACATCAGATGGACGGCCGACACCAAGGCCGCCGTCCAGAAGCTGCGCAGCGCCGGGTTCAACCACACGCTGATGGTGGACGCGCCCAACTGGGGCCAGGACTGGGCGTTCACGATGCGCGACAACGCCGCGTCGGTGTTCGCCGCCGACCCGGACCGCAACACGGTGTTCTCGGTCCACATGTACGGGGTCTTCAACACGGCCGCGAAGGTCAACGACTACCTGAACCGTTTCGTGGCCGCGAAACTCCCCGTCGTGGTCGGGGAGTTCGGCCACATCCACTCCGACGGCGATCCCGACGAGGACGCCATCCTGGCCGCCGCCCAGCGGCTTCGCCTCGGCTACCTGGGCTGGTCGTGGAGCGGCAACAGCAGTGATGTGCAGTACCTGGACCTGGTCACCGGGTTCGACCCCAACCAGCTCACCAGTTGGGGCCGGCGTCTCATCAACGGAACGAACGGCATAGCCGCCACCTCGAAGGAGGCCGCGGTCTACTCCGCGGGCGCCACGGGCACCGCTCCCCCGGCCCTTCCCCAGCTCCACCGCTGACGCCACTCGACCCATACCTGTCATGCACGTGCCATATGTAAACCATCCGACCAGTTCAGCGCGCTCCCCGTCACCACGGCCAAGGCATGGAGGAACAGGACGATGCACTGGAGCATCACCGATGTCCCGGCGTCCGGCGACGCCACCACCCTCCTCACGAGATCCGGCAGGAGGAGCAGGACGGTCACGTTGAAGGCGGCCGTGGTCGCGGCCGTGACCGGTCTGATCGCCGCACTGGTGGCGATCCAGCCGGCGTCGGCGCGACCGTCGTCGGCCGCGGCCAACCCGTACGAGCGGGGCCCGGCTCCCACGGTGAGCAGTGTCGCGGCCCAGCGGGGCACGTTCGCGACCGCGGAGGTGACCGTGCCAGCCGGCAACGGCTTCAACGGCGGGAAGATCTACTACCCGACGGACACCTCGCTGGGTACGTGGGGCGCGGTCGCGGCCGTGCCCGGCTATACCGCCCGGTGGGCTGCCGAAGGCGCGTGGATGGGGCCGTGGCTCGCGTCCTTCGGGTTCGTCGTCATCGGCATCGACACCAACAGCCCCAACGACTACGACACCGCCCGCGGCACCCAGCTGCTCGCCGCACTGGACTACCTCACCCGGAACAGCCCGGTGCGCGACCGGGTCGACCCCAACCGGCTGGGCGTGCTCGGCCATTCCATGGGCGGTGGCGGCGCCATCAGCGCAGCCGAACGCCGGCCGTCGCTGAAGGCAGCCCTGCCGCTCGCGCCCTTCTCGCCCTCACAGAATCTGTCCAGCCTGCGCGTACCCACGATGATCATGGGCGCACGGGACGACGGCACGGTCACCCCCTCCTACCTGGGCGGGCTCTACGGCGGCATGCCGGCCACCACGCAGAGCGCGTACATCGAGCTCACCAGCGGCGGCCACGCCTTCCCCACCTGGGGGAACTCTGATGTGACGCGCCGTACGATCCCCTGGCTCAAGATCTTCCTCGACAACGACACCCGCTACACCCAGTTCCTTTGCCCGTCGCTGGCGGACAGCAGCGGGATCTCACGGTCTCAGACCAAGTGCCCCTACGTGCCGCCCGGCGGCACGACCACTCCGCCCGGTGGCGGGCAGATCGTCGGCTCCGGCTCCGGGCGCTGTCTGGACGTACCGAACGCGTCGCAGAGCAACGGCACCCAGGTCCAGCTGTGGGACTGCTCGGGCAACGTCAACCAGAAGTGGGCGCACACCGGCGCCGGGGAACTGCGCGTGTACGGCAGCAAGTGCCTGGACGCCCAGGCGTCGGGGACCTCCCCCGGCACACGGGTCATCGTCTGGGACTGTCAGCACGGCCAGAACCAGCGCTGGAACGTCAACGCCAACGGCACCATCACCAGCGTCCCGTCCGGCCTGTGCCTGGACACGAACGGCTCCGGAAACGGGGCCCAGAGCGTCCTGGTGACCTGCAACGGCACGTCCACCCAGCGCTGGATCCTTCAATGACGAGGACTGAACCCGGCTTCCGAGGCATCGAACCGACGCCGTAGCCCTTCGGCACCAACACCCGGTTCGACCTGCCGGTCAGCGCGGACCACAGCACGATCGGGGACGCCATCGGCCCTCCGCGCACATCGGGATCGGGCCCACGCTCGACGCCCTCGGACACACACGACCGATCGAGGAGAACCCATGCTCAGACTCATCCGCACGGTCCTGTCCGCGGCCCTGGTCGCCGCCGCGGTACCTCTCGCCCTCATACCCGCTCCCCAGGCCCTGGCACTCGACAACGGCCTTGCCCGTACCCCTCAGTTGGGCTGGAACGACTGGAACAGCTTCGGCTGCAACGTGAGTGACCGTCTGATTCGGGAGACCGCCGACGCGATGGTCTCCAGCGGTATGGCCGCGGCCGGCTACCAGTACGTCAACATCGACGACTGCTGGTCGACACGGAACCGTGACGTCAACGGCAACCTGGTCCCGGACCCCGCCAAGTTCCCCAGCGGCATGAAGGCAGTCGCCGACTACGTGCACGGCAAGGGACTCAAGCTCGGCATCTACTCGTCGGCCGGCCTGACCACCTGCGCCGGTTACCCCGCCAGCCTCGGCAACGAGCAGCGGGACGCCAACCTGTGGGCGTCCTGGGGCATCGACTATCTCAAGTACGACAACTGTGGTGACCACCAGGGCCGCAGCGGCCAGGACCGCTACACCGCCATGCGCGACGCGCTCGCCAGGACAGGCCGCCCCATCCTGTTCGCCCTCTGCAACTGGGGCAACGACCAGGTCGGCACCTGGGGCCCCGCCACCGGCAACTCCTGGCGCAACACCGGCGACATCCAGGCCAACTGGAACTCCGTGATGGGCATCCTGGACGCCCAGCCCGGCTGGGCCGGCTACTCCCGCCCCGGTGCCTGGAACGACCCGGACATGCTGGAAGTGGGCAACGGCCTGTCCGACACCGAGTCCCGAGCCCACTTCAGTCTCTGGGCGTTGCTGAACGCCCCTCTGATCGCGGGCAACGACCTGCGCACCATGAGCGCCGCCACCCGGTCGATCCTGACCAACACCGAGGTCATCGGGGTCAACCAGGACTGGGGCGGCCGACAGGGCAACCGCATCGTCGACAACGGCAACACCGAGGTGTGGACCAAGCCGATGGCCAACGGCTCGGTCGCGGTGGTCCTCCTCAACCGCGGCAGCGGCACGGCCACCGTCTCCACGTCCGCCACCCAGATCGGCCTCGGCTCGGCCTCCGGTTACTCGGTACGCGACCTGTGGGCGCACACCACCAGCACGACCAGCGGCTCCATCAGCGCCTCCGTCCCCGCCCACGGCGCCGCGATGTACGTGGTCTCCGGCGGCGGGACGCCGCCCGGCAGCAGCACCTACGCACTGAAGGGCCAGAGCTCAGGCCGCTGTCTGGACATCACCGGCGCCTCCCAGTCCAACGGGACCCTCGCTGAGATCTGGGACTGCAACGGCCAGACCAACCAGCGGTTCACCAGCACCAGTGCGGGCGAGCTGCGGGTCTACGGCGGCGCCAAGTGCCTGGATGTGGTCGGCGCCGCCACCGCCAACGGCACCGCCGTGAACATCTGGGACTGCAACGGCCAGTCCAACCAGCAGTTCCGCCTCAATGCCGACGGCACCATCACGGCCGTCCACTCCGGTAAGTGCCTCGACGTCGTCGGCGGTGCGACCGCCAACGGCACCAAGGTCCAGATCTGGGACTGCGGCGCCGCAGCCAACCAGAAGTGGACCCGCGTCTGACCGATCCCTGGTGACCGACGCCCGCCGTGTTCACCGAAGGCTGCGAGGAGCGGTGATCCGTGCGCGAAGCCGCCCCGGCGGCGGAAGGATCTGCATCCTTGCCTCAGGTGCGGTGCCGGACAGCTGCTGCGCCTTCGCGCACAGGCCCGGGCGGTTCCAGGACCGCCCGGGCCGGCTTCTCCGGTCGCTGTCGGCGTCAGCCGGTGATCTCGACTTTGCCGTTGGCCTGGGTGGGTGCCGTCGTCGCGGCCTGTGCACCGCCGCCCCGGCCGGTGATGCCCTTCAGCAGCTCGGTGATGTCGACTCCGGTGGTGGAACCGAGGAGTTCGAGGCCCTGGGCGACGTTGTCGGCGACCGTGCGCGGGAGTTGGCCGGCTCCGTCGGTGGAGATCACCGTCATCTTGTCGATCGCGCTGAGCGGCTCGGACGCCTTGGCGACGACCTGAGGCAGCACCTCCACCAGCATCTGCAGTACGGCGGCGTCGCCGTACTGGGCGAAGGCGTCGGCCTTCTTCCGCATGGCCTCGGCCTCGGCGGACCCCTTGGCACCTATGGCGGCGGCGTCCGCCTCGCCTTCGATGCGTACGGCGTCGGCGAGCGCGGCGCGCTGCGCCTTCTCACCCTCACCGGTCAGCCTCGCCCGCTGGGCGGTCGCCTCGGCCTCCTTGACCAGCGCGATCCGACGGGCCTCGGCCTCCTGCTCGGCCTGGTAGCGAGCGGCGTCGGCGGGCTTGCGCACCTTGGTGTCCAGTTCGCGGTCGGTCAGCGCAGCCTGCCGGGTGGCGACCTTCTCCTGCTCCGCGAGCACCTCCTGCTGCCGAGCGGCCTCGGCCAGCGGGCCTGCGGCCGCGGCGCGGGCGCCGGCCTCGTCGGTCTCGGCCTTGATCTCGGCCTGCTTCAGCGCGAAGGTCCGCTGGGCGATCGCGATCTCCTCCTCGGCCTTCAGCCGGGCCTGCTCGGCGGCGCGGCGGGCGACGGCCTCGGCGATGTCGGCCTCCTGCTTGGCGCGGGCCGCCTCGGGGCGGCCGAGGTCCTCAAGGTAGGAGCCCTCGGTGGTGATGTCCTGGATCTGGAAGGCGTCGAGGACGAGGCCCTGCCCGGAGAGACTGGCCTCGGCCTCCTCGGCGACCTGCCCGGCGAACACGGCGCGGTCGCGGATGATGTCCTCCACGGACATCCGGCCGACAATGGCCCGCAGTGCGCCGGAGAGCACTTCCTGGGTGAAGCCGACGATGCCGTTCTGCTGCATCAGGAACCGCTGCGCGGCGGCGCGGATCGACTCCTCGGTGCCGCCCACCTTGACGATGGCGACACCCTCCAGGTGTGCCTTGACGCCCCGCAGGGTGACGGCGCCGCGCACGGCGACCGGGATGTGCCGGGACGACAGGTCGAGGGTGAACTTCTGCTGCACGAAGGGCACGACGAACACCCCGCCGCCGACCACGACCTTCTGCCCGCTGTTGTCGGTGAACACCCGGCCGGTCTCGGGGTCGGTGGCCTGCTTGCCGCGCCGGCCGGTGACGATGAACGCCTCGCTCGGACCCGCCACCTTGTATCGGGTGACGACGACAAGGCCGAGCAGAACCAGGAGTACGACCACTCCTATGACGGCGAAGACGACTGGACTCATGACGTTTCTCCCCTCAGCCCTCCCAGGGGACGGCAGATCGATACGAGTACATGGGGGTGACGGAGCACCGGTGTTCGGCGCCCATGGTGTGGGGTGCGCGGCGGGTCAGCGATCGATGGGGCGTACGGAGACCGCTGTCTGCGACAGCGACTCCTCCACCCAGATCTCGGCGCCTCGCGCCACCGGGGTCGGACTCTTCGCCGCGAGCTTCACCGGCTGCCCGGCCCGGTGCACCAGTACCTCGCCGTAGCCGCCGGCCGGAATGGCCGTGACCACGCTGCCCGCGGCGCCGATCAGGTCGTCGTCGCGCGGGGCGGCACCGGACCCGTCGCTCAGCAAGGCGCGGCCAAGCCGGTAGGCGAGCCAGCCCGTGGCGGCTCCGGCGGGCACTCCGATCGCGGTGGCCCCGATCGCGCCGAGCCCGGTGGATCCCATGACGATCGCGCCGGAGAAGCCGAGCATGGACACGAACCCGGCGACGACCGGAAGCGACAGCCAGCCGTCGAAGAGACCGTCGAGCGCGTCGACGCCGTCGAAGAGGCCCTCAAGGACACCGTCGAAGAGGAGGGAGAGCACGAGGACGACGACTCCTGCGATACCGAGACCCAGAAACCAGGTCATCCGCGTCCACCGCCTCTCCCCCACTGTCACCGCGCCGGTGAGGTGAACACTCACACGGGGCCCGGAGGAAAACACTGCCTGGTTCCGGCAATGTCCATGCCCCGTTGATGCCGGTCTCCGCACCGCCCGGCCGGAGTACGGCGAACGCCGGGCGCGGCAGCGCTTGCGCTCCGGCATGTCGACAGCGACGTCCCAGCCGATGAACCGGGCGTTCTTCACTCGCGGCGCGGCCCAGCCGCGAGTTCCTCTCCGGAAGCGGAAGCCCCTACTGCGCGAGCCGTGGCAATCCCTTTCCTCCAGGAGGGGGCGGAAGTCAATGCGCCGCGTCGACCGTGAGCGAGTTCAGGCGGAGGAGGACGGCGGTGTTCTCACGCGGGAGCGAGACGGTGAGCCGCCCTGCGTCCGCGTCCCACTTCGTGGTGGCATCGGCTGTCACGGGGTGCAGGACCACGGGCTGAACGTCAACGCCGCGCAGATGGGGGATGGTGAGGATGCGGTCGGTGTCGGTGGATCCGTTCCGTTCGTGTCCGCCTGGCGTGGGTGCTTCGACGGTGCCCGGCTCCCTTCTCCAGACGGTGAGAAACGTGGCCCCTTGGCCTCGCAGTCCGTGGGCAATCCATGTGTCCTCCCAGGCGGGCAGCCCCAGAGGCCAGAACGGCCGCGCGCCGCCGAGCTCCGGCCGGAGTTCCTTGTAGACGGAGATCGCCGAGCGGACGAGGCCGAACTGCTCGTCGTTCATCAGGTTGAGGAACCCGGAGAGGTGGACACGGCCGAGCAGCGCCCCGGTGAGGGTGAAGGCGATCTCGTCGAGGGTGTGGTCCGGCTGGGGATAGGCCCAGACCGCGGCCTGCTCCGGCGTCGCGGCGGTGGCCGCCGCGGCGGCGATGGGCGGATAGCGCAGGAAGTCCTGCTGATCGCTGGTGGACTGCAGCTGAGCCACGGCCAACTGCGCGTAATCCATGCGCAGGCCCCCCGACCCGCAGTTCTCCAGGACGAGATGGGGGTGCCGGTCGAGGAGTGAGGCCAGCCAGTCGAGGTGGGCACGGTGGTGCCCGAGCAGGCCGGCGCCCGGGCTTTCGGAGCCATTCTCCGTCCCGGGGCCGATGTTGATGTTGTAGTCGAGCTTCAGGTAGCCGACGCCCCACTCGCCGACCAGCCGGTCCACGACCTCGTCGAGATGGGCGCGGGCGGCCGGGTGGCGCAGGTCCAGGTGGTGGCGTCCGTGCTCGGTGACGCGCAGGCCGCCGCGCTGGAAGAACGCCTCGGGCGGCAGCGTGCGGGCCAGGGGGCTGCGTACGCCGACGACTTCGGGTTCGAGCCAGAGTCCCGGGGTCATGCCGTGGGCTCTGATGGCGTCCAGGACCTCCAGCAGGCCGCCCGGGAAGCGGCGGGCGGCGGGCTCCCACGCGCCGACGGCGTCCCACCAGCCCTGGGCGTCGTCGTCGTACCAGCCCGCGTCGATCACGAACACCTCGGCACCGGCCGCACCGGCTGCCTCGATCAGCGGCAGGAGGCGTTCGGTGGTGGGGTCGCCCATCAGGGTGTTCATGTAGTCGTTGTAGATCACCGGCAGGGCGCGGTGGTCGGGATGGTCGCGGCGGATGCTCCGGCGGTAGTCGGTGAGTTCGCCGAAGGCCGCGTCCAGTCCGCCGCTCTGTGTGTGGACGAGGACGGCCGGGACGGTGTGGAACTCCTCGCCGGGGGCCAGGTTGTGGTGCCACTGGTGGTGGGCGTCGTCGGGGCCGAACAGTGCCACGTAGGCGGCGCCCTCGCGTTCACCGGTCTCGAAGCGCCAGCCCGCGCTGGACTCGATCTGCCACAGCCAGGCGCGGCCTCCGGTGTCGGTGAGGCCGGCCACGGGCAGGTGGCGGCCGGTGGACCAGCTTCCCTGCGAGTACCGCTCGAAGCACCCACGGCCTTCATGGCCGTGGGCGGACCGGCTCAGCGGGACGACCCGCTTGCGGAAAGCGTCCTGCCGCCAACGGCATTCGGCGAGCCAGTCGTTGTCCGCCCAGTGCAGGGTCAGGTCGTCGAGACCGCCGTCCGCATCGACGATGCCGCCGAGGGTCAGGGTGGTGACGCTCTCCAGCCGAAGGGTGGTGCCGCCCTCGTTGGCCAGGCGCACCCGGACCCGCAGGGAATGGCTGCCCCGGCGGGCCTCCAGGATGACGTCGGCGGTCAGGCCGGTCGCGGAGTCCGCCAGCCGGATCGTCGTACGCTCCTGGCCGTGGTCCTGGACCGTTTCATGGCTCACGTAGGTCAGGCGGTCACCGATGGCCGTCTCGATGAAGCGTTCTCCCGACCACATGCGTCCGTGGCCGGTGGCGGTGACCTCGACCAGGGGGACCAGGCCGGCCCAGTCCTGGCCGGGTCTGCCCAGTCTCACCGCGCCGGTGGCGTCCGTGACGGCGTGCAGGCCGAGTTCCGGATGCGACCAGAGCCGGGATCCCTCGGCAGCTTCGACGGCAGCGGTCAACGCGATTCCCCTTCCGGGATGGTTCGGTCCTGCGGTTGGTTCTCGTGGAGCTGATCTGCACATTCACACCCGGCGGTGAGGGCGGGCAACCCCGGCAGATGTTCCGGGGCGGTAATCCCCCGGTTACGGTCTCTTGACGCCCACGTTGTGACCGCTCACAATCCTCGCATGCATGTGACCGGTCACACAAGGTCGGACAGCCGCGCCGACCCCCCACAGGGGCAGCAGAAGGCTGCCAGTATCCGCGATGTCGCCCAGGCGGCCGGCGTTTCCTACCAGACCGTTTCGAGGGTCATCAACGGCCACCCGAACGTCCGGGACGAGACACGCAAGCGGGTGCAGGAAGCCATCGGCGCCCTGGGCTTCAGGCGCAACGCCACCGCGTTCGCGCTGGCCAGCGGCGTGACCCGGTCGGTCACGGTCCTCACGTCGAACACTGTTCTCTACGGCTACGCAGCCACCCTGCAGGGCTTGGAGGAGGCGTCCCGCGCCGTGGGCTACACGCTCGGTGTGCGCGTCCTGACCCCCGAGGACGATCTGGACCGCACGATCGCCTCGGCCGCCGACGCCGGTGGCGGGCTGGTGGTCATCGGCTTCGACCGGCTCGGCGCAGCGGCCCTTGAGCGGGTACCGGCCCACGTGCCTTGCGCGGCGGTGGTGGAAGCGCCGCCCCAGGGACAGTCACCGGGGCTTCCCGCCGTGTGGGCCGACGACCGTGAGGCGGCCCGTGCCGCCACCGAGCACCTCCTCGCGCTCGGACACGACACCGTCCACTACGTGGCGATTCCCACCTCGACCGGGACCCGGAGCTCGGTGGGACCGCGTGCCGAGGGCTGGCGCCAGGCACTGGAAGCGGCCGGTGTCGCCGCCCCCGAGCCGTCCGGCAAGGGGTGGGACTCCCAGGCCGGATACGAGGCCGGGGAGAAACTCGCCCGGGACCCGGACGTCACCGCGATCCTCTGCGGCAACGACGACCTGGCACTGGGTGTCCTTCGGGCCCTGCACCACGCGGGCCGGCGCGTTCCGCAGGACGTCAGCGTCATCGGATTCGACGACGCTCCGCACTCCGCGTTCGTCACACCGTCCCTCACCACGGTCCGCATGGACTTCCAGGGGCTGGGCCGCACCGCTTTCGGGCTGCTGCGCACCCAGCTCGACACCGAACAGCAGGAACCCGCGCCGGTGCCGGCCGAACCCGCCCTCATCCTTCGCGAGAGCGCGAGCTCCCGAGAGACATGAGCCGCACCGGCAGCTCACGCTCACCGTCTCCCCAGGTCACCACCCCGCAGCCCGCACCCGTCTTGGCAGAACCGCTCCGCCTCCTTCCCCTTACGACCAAGGATCCCGCCATGAGAAGAGCCCTCTCCGTCCTTGCCGCCGCCTGTCTGCTCGGGCTGACCGCCACCGCCTGCAGCGACAGCACCGCCGGCGGCACCGGCACCGCACCCGAGGGATCGGTCGACCCCACCGCGGACCTCAAGGGCGTCGAGCTCACCATGTGGACGGCCCAGAACAGCGTCGGACAGCCCAAGCAGGCCATCGAGGCGTTCGAGAAGGCCACCGGCGCCAAGATCAACACCGAGGTGATCCCCGACCCCTACGAGTCGAACGTCCCCACCAAGCTCGCCTCGGGCGTCAAGCCTGACCTGATGTTCTGGCAACCCACAGGCAGCACACTGCCGTTCATCCAGCCGCAGCAGAACCTGCTCCAACTCGACAAGGAGACCTGGGTCTCCACACTCGGCAAGACGGAGAAGAGCCTCGGCCAGGTCGACGGCCACCGCTACGCGGCGATCGTCACCAGCCCGGCGGTCCTGGGCGTCTACTACAACAAGGACGTCTTCGATAAGGCCGGCATCACCTCGATGCCCCAGAGCTACGACGACCTCCTCGCCACCGCCAAGAAGATCAAGTCCAAGACGGGCACGGCCCCGTTCTTCGAGGTCGGCGGCGACAAGTGGCCCCTGCAATGGCAGGTTCAGGTCCAGATGACGGACCTGCCGCAGACCTTCTGGGACAACCTGAACAAGAACAAGGACAGCTGGACCAACAAGGTCATCGTCGACGCCATCACCAAGTACAAGACGAAGGTCCTCGACGGCGGCCTGGCCCAGAAGAACTACAAGACGGCCACCTTCGTCGACCAGGGCAAGGCGATCATGGACGGCAGCGCCGCGATGGCCCTCAACGTCACCTCGCTCCAGGCCCAGATACAGGCCACCTCCAGCACCAAGGAGATGGACGAGAAACTGGGCTGGTTCCCCATCGCCAACAGCGCCGCCGGCGCCGAGTACTCCCCCGACCAGACCAACGGCGTCGTCGCCTTCAAGACCGGCGACACCAAGCGGCAGAACGCCGCCCGGCAGTTCCTCTCCTTCTGGCTCGGCCAGGACTACCCGGCCTACATCAAGGCGAACAAGCTCGTGTCGGTGCAACCGTCCGTCCCCAACCCCGACGGTCTGCCGCAGACCGCGATCGCCCAGGCCAAGGCGCTGTCCACCGCCACCGGCGTCTTCCAGGTCAAGGCCCTGACCGCACCCGACATCCACCTCGCCCTCGCCGACATGATCTACGGCAAGAAGACCCCGGGGCAGGTCGCCCAGGCCGCTCAGGACCAGTTCGAGCAGGTCCTCAAGGCGCGCGGCGTCTCCGGCTTCTGACCGGCGTCCCTTCGCCAGCCCCTTCCCCGGGCCGTCCGTCGGCGCACCCGGGGCCCGCAACCGGAGGTAGAAAGTGGTGGACACCGCCACCAGGGGCGTCATCGAGCCCACACGTGCGAAGGACCAGAGCGGCTCATCCCGTCGCGGGCGGCGCGAGCGCACTCGGAAGAAGGCCGACCAGCCGTGGTGGTTCGCGCTTCCCGCGCTCGCCGTGTTCGGCCTGTTCTTCCTGCTGCCGAACCTGCTGAACTTCGTCTACCCGTTCACCGACTGGTCGGCGTTCCACCCGCAGATCGGCTTCGTGGGTCTGGACAACTTCGAGACCATCCTCAACGACGGCTCGATGGCCCGCGACATCCGCATCACCCTGCAGTACGCGGTCCTGGTGGCCCTCTTCCAGAACGGCTTCGGTCTGGGCCTGGCCCTGCTGCTGGAACGGGACACCCGTTTCAACCGTTTCTTCCGCACCGTGTTCTTCCTGCCCGTGCTGATCTCCGCCCTGGCCGTCGGCTACATCTTCCGGGCCCTGCTCTCGCAGGACGGGGCGCTCAACAGCGTGCTGTCCTCCCTCGCCGGACACCAGGTCGACACCCCCTGGCTGGGGTCGACCACGTGGACCCTGGTCGTGGTGACCCTCATCCACGGCTGGAAGTGGATGGGCCTGGCGATGCTGATCTACCTGGCCGGTCTCAAGAGCATGCCCGGGGACGTACTGGAGGCCGCCCACATCGACGGGGCCGGCGCCTGGCGCACCTTCTGGTCGATCCGGTTCCCGCTGCTGGCGCCCGCGGTGACGTTCAACGTGACCACCGCTCTGATCGGTTCCATGAACACCTTCGACATCGTCCAGGCCACCACCACCGGCGGCCCCGGCAGCGAGACCGAAGTGTTCAACATCTACATGTTCCGCATCTTCGGCCAGGGCCTGTACGCCCAGGCGTCCGCGATGAGCCTGGTGCTCTTCCTCGTGGTCGTCGTCCTCGCCGTGCCCGTGATCGTCGGCCTGCGCCGGAGGGAGATCAACCAGTGAGCGCCGCCACCGCATTGACTCCCCTGCGCCGCCGCGCCCCGCGCTGGCTGCAGCCCACAGCCGTCCTGCTGGTCGCGGCCGTCACCATCGGCATCCCGCTCTGGCTCGTCGCGGTGACCTCCGTCAAGCCCCAGGCCGAGGCGATCAAACCCAACCTCTCCCTGCCGCACCAGCTGCAGGCCACCGAGAACTACCAGCAGACCTTCGACCAGGGCAAGGTCGTCCAGGGATTCGTCAACAGCCTGCTGGTCGTCGTCCCCTCCGTCGTCCTCGTCCTGCTACTGGGCGCCGGCGCCGCATGGGTCTTCGCCCGCCGAAAGGGACGCCTGGCCGGCACGCTGTACGCACTGAGCATCAGCGGCCTGCTGCTCCCGCCGGCCGTCATCACCATCGTCATGGAGCTCCGTCAGATCGGCCTGGCGGGCACCCAGCTCGGCATGATCGCGGTCTACACCGGGATGTACCTCTCCACGTCGATCTTCTTCATGACCGGCTTCATCCGAAACCTCCCGGAGGAACTGGAGGAGGCCGCGCGCATGGACGGCGCCGGCCCGGCCCGGGTCTTCTTCCAGGTGATCCTTCCGCTCCTGCGCCCGGTCATCGCCACCGCGACGATCATGGTGATGCTCTTCGCCTGGAGCGACGTCTTCTACGCCTTCTTCGTGCTGGGCGGCGGGGACAAGGCCACGCTCCCGCTCAACCTCTACCAGGTCGCCAACGCCCAGCTGTACCTCAACAACTGGCACCTCATCTTCGCCTACGTCGTGATGATGAGCCTGCCGATGGTGGCGGTCTTCGTCATCGCCCAGCGCCGGATCGTCGCCGGCATCACCAGCGGCGCCGTCAAGTAGCCGCTCACCAGCTCCGGGGCGTGACTCCCCGCGCGCGCCCCGGCCCTCACCTCCGGGTCACCCGGCCCACCCGGGTTCCCCGGGCCCACTCACGATCCTCCCGCAACGACGCGGGAGGCGGAGGACACACATGCCCCGAACCCCTCACCGATCACGCGGCACCGCGCGCCTCATGGGAGCGGTCGCCTTCACCGCCGCACTGATCGGCACGGCCGTGACCGTGCCGTCCGCCCAGGCCGCCACCCCACGGATCACCGTCGACCTGGGCCAGACCACCGGCGACGTGATGCACGGAGCCAACGGAACGCTGTACGGGCTCAGCGACGACGGCGTCCCCGGTGACGAGCTGGTCGCACCGCTGCACATGACCACCGTCATCCAGAAAGCTCCCGACGGCGCCCAGCACCCCAACGGGGACGCCCTCACCATCAAGAAGGGATACGACCGCAACGGCGGCGGCGAGGTCCACATCTACATGCAGGACATCTACGCCCAGTGGCCGTACGAGAACCTCGGCCTGAGCGACTACCTGACCAAGGTCGACACCATGGTCCGCAAGGTCGCCGCACGCCCCGACGCGGACGATTTCGTGTGGGTGCCGTTCAACGAACCCAACGGCATCTGGTATCCGGATCTGGGCAGTTCAGACAGTGCCAAGTACGCGAGCGCGCTGGCCACGTTCCAGAGCGACTGGACCACCGTCTACAAAAAAATCCGCTCCATCATCCCCGACGCCCGGATAGCCGGCCCCAACGAGACCCACTACGACCGCAAACTCATGGGCGACTTCTACCCATGGGCCAAGGCCAACAAGGTGCTCCCGGACATCACGACCTGGCACGAACTGGGCCCGGACTCCCTCAAGGACTTCGAGTCCCACCTCGCCGACTACCGCACCATCGAGAAAAACGCCGGGATCACCAAGCGGCCGGTCAGCATCAACGAGTACGGCAACCGGCGCGACCAGTCCGTGCCCGGACAAATGGTCCAGTGGATGTCGATGTTCGAGCGCAACAAGGTCTACGCCGACCAGGCGTACTGGAACATCGCCGGAAACCTCAACGACAACGCCGCCCAGACCAACATCCCCAACGGCACCTGGTGGCTGCTGCGCTGGTACGCGGGCCTGACCGGCAAGACCGTCAAACTGGACCCGCCACAGCCCAACACCATCGACACCGTCCAGGGCATCGCCTCACTGGACACCGGCCGCAAGCAGGCCCAAGTCCTGCTCGGCGGCACCTCCGGCACCGTGGACACCGTGATTCGCAACGTCCCCTCGCGCTTCGGCAAGAAGGTCAACGTCACCGTCGAGCGCATCGGCTGGAGCGGCTACGAGGGTGCCGCCGCGCCCAGCGTGGTGTCCCGCACCACGAGCAAGGTCGCCAGGAACGGCAGCGTCGACGTGCCACTGGCCGGCCTGGACGCCATGTCCGCCTACCGCGTCACCGTCAACCCGGCCGGCAGCGGCTCACCCACCGCGACGAGCCTGCCCTGGGCCACGTCGTACGAGGCGGAGAACGCCACGATCACCAGCGGCACGGTCTACTCCCAGGGCTCGGTGACCAACCCCTACGGCTTCGCCACCTCGGGCACCAAGGACGTCGGCAGCCTGAACCAGTCCGACAGCAAGGTCGCCTTCACCGTCGACGTCCCCAAGACCGGCACCTACGATCTGGACGTCTTCTACGGCAACCAGTCCGGCGGACCCGCCACCCAGACCCTCACGGTCGACGGCGGCTCGCCCCAGACCCTCACCTACGGGTCCACCCTCAACTGGACCTATCGCGCCACCGCGAGCACACCCGTGTCCCTGACCGCCGGCACACACACCCTGACCCTGGCCAAGGGCACGAACGAAGTCACCCTCGACAAGATCGACCTCACCACGTCCAGGACCCCTGACTCCGTCTACCCCGCGGCCTACGCCGACATCACCGGATCCCCGTCGTACGACTACAGCGCCTCCGGCATCAGCGGCGCCGGCGCCCTGGTCCTGGACCGCCGCGACAAGGCCGCGTTCGACGTCTACGCCCCGGCCGACGGCTACTACACCGTGCACGCCGACTACGCCGCCACCGGCGACGCCACCCTGAGTCTGGACGGCGCCCGCGCCGCCGTCCTCTCCTCCACCCGGGGCCGCGTGACCGACAAGGCCCTGCGGCTGTACCTGTCGGCGGGCAACAACCGCATCACCGCCGGCGTCCCGGGAGGCGGCAGCCTCACCCTGCGCGACCTGCGCGTCACCGGCGTGGTCAGCACCTCGGGGGCCAAGGCCTACGAGGCCGAGGACGCCACCCCCGCCGGGACCGCGTCGGTCTCCGGCAACTCCTGGGCCTCCGGCGACAAGTACGTCGGCCACATCGGCCTGGGTACCGGCAACACCCTCACCTTCAAGGTGAACGCCCCCTCGGCCGGGCGCTACGTGATGAACGTGCGCTACGCCAACAACGAGGTCGCCGGCTCAGGGAACTACAACACCAACGTCATCTCCCGGGCAGCGGACATCACCGTCAACGACACCTCCCAGACGGTCATGTTCCGCAACTCCTACAGCTGGTCCAACTTCTGGGCCCTGCCGGTCCCGGTGACCCTCAAGACCGGCGTCAACACCATCACCTTCGCCAACTCCACGGCATACGCACCCGACATCGACAAGGTGACCGTCGCGCCCTTGAACGACTGACGGCACCGCGCACAACAGCCCCTGCTCGAACCGGCGCCGCGGCTTCCGCCCAGGAAGCCGCGGCGCCAAGGCCCCTCACTGTTGCTCCCTGGCAGACCGACGGCTCCCGGCCTGGCGAACAGGGGGAGCCGTCCAGCGCGTTGCACACGTACTGCCGTCAGCGGGTCATGCGTGACGGCTCGAATGCCGGTTACCGGTGACGACGCGGTAGAGAGCGAGCAGGATGAAGGAGCCGACGATCGCGGCGATCCAGGTCGAGATGTCGAAGAACCCGTCGATGGAATCGACGCCGAAGATCACCTTGCCGAGCCAGCCACCGAGCAGACCGCCGACAATACCGATGAGCATGGTGACGATGATGCCGCCCGGGTCCTTGCCCGGCATCAGGGTCTTGGCGATGATGCCGGCGAGCAAGCCGATGACGATCCACGCGATGATACCCACGCTTTCCTCCGCTTCCTCGGATAAAGGCCTTGTCAGCTCATCGTGTACACCGAATACGCCCGACCAAACGCCCTCTCCGTACACCAGCCCCGTCACCCTTTCTTCGCGGTGGCCCCGCGCCGTGCCCACCCCGCGGCTGCAGGCATTGTGGTGGACGTACGGACCGGACGGCCACGCAGGCCACGTCCGTGGAACCGGTGGCCACACGGCGCTCCCGACCGGGTGCCGGGCTGGGCCGTCGTGGTGCCGGTTTCCCGAAAGACGCAGTGCTCAGCGACGCCGGTGTCCACGCTGGTCAGCGGGGAAGTACCGAGGTGCCGTCCTCACCGTCGGACGGCTTGGTGATGTCGTGCAGGATGCCGGCCGCGGTGCGGGCCTGCGTGGCGCGGCCTCGACATTCGGCCGCTTGTTGGGCTCGGTGATGCTGTTCGTGTTCGTGGACCAGGTCGTCCTCTGCTTTGCTCAGTGCCTCGGCCGCCGCTGCGGCCTGCTCACGAAGCCGCTCGGCCCTGGCCTGCAGGACCGTGAGTGACACCGGGCCCCGCGCCGCCATCTGCGCGGAGGAGACGTCCGTCTCCCGGTCGATGGTCTCCTGTTCCCGCAGGTCCGCCGCATCCGTCCGGCGCAGTGCCGCCTCGCCGCGGTCCAGACGCTCCTGGCCGGCCGCCAACCGACCCTGGGCCCGGTCGATCTGCTCGTACGAGCGCCTCCGCACGCTGGGAGCCGGAGCCCCCGCTGCACGACGCCGTGAGTCCAGGCGGCTCTCCTGAATGGCGAGCTGGTCCTGCCACGCGTCCACAACGGCTTCCCGCTCATCGGCAGTGGCGTCCCGTCTGTCGCCGGCGGCCTCCCGCTCATCGGCCGTGACCTCGCGGACGTCAGCGGCGCGGCCCCGTTCGTCGGCCGCCCGTTGCTGCTCTTCGACCTCTTGCCCGTGTGTCCGCGGGGGCCGTGTGGCGTCGCTTGTCGTGGACGGACCGTCCAGCGGGTCAGTGTCCATGTTCGCCGTGTGCCCCGATTCTGAGCTTTTCAGCCCTACCAGAGCGCTTCCGGTGCTGGCGGCACTTACCGCGGCGGCCAGCGGTAGTTGAGAACGGGCGTGGCCGGGTGCATCCGCAACCCTACGTCGAGCCGAAGCGGAGGTGACAGTGATGCCGACGCCTGCCGCGAACACGTCGGACACCGGAATCGGCCCCGCCTCGTTACGTACGCGTTTCGGCGTACCGCCGCGCTGGGGGGTCGGCTGAGGCCGGCCGGTCCCGGCACGCAGGTGTGCCGGCTGCTGGAGCTGACGGGGCTGGACTCCGCGGTCGAGGTGTTCGCCGATACGGCCGCTGCCCGCCGTGAGCCGGACCTCCGACATGGCTGTCCAGTATCCCGCCAGGGCGGGACGGGAAGGGGGCTACCGGGCGTGGGCAGTCGGACGCAGACCAATGCCGGACTCGCCGGCAGTGCTTGCCCGTACTGGAACGCCCGGCCCGGCAGCGTATCCTCGATCTTGATCCCGGCTTCCTCACCGCCTGCTTCGCCCGCGGCGTCCAGTCCGCGGCCGGTCAGCAGTTGCAGCGTCTCGCACTGCAGGTCCGCCAGATAGATCAGCGCCTGGGTAAAGCTCGCGAACGCCACGTGCTCGGCACTGCCGGAGCTGCCTCCTCCGTTTGGCCGCACCCCGGGCCGCCTCCAGGAGTTTTGAACATTCGATGATCTCCACCAGCCCTGAGTCCCGTGAAATCGGCAGGGAATCAGCCGTCGACAGCCTGGACGATGTCCTGCGGGTCCAAACCGGTGAGCTGCACGATGCGCGGCTCGGGAATTCCGGAGGTGAGCGCCCGATGGACCAGGGACTGCCAGTCCTGGGTGGTGTCCCGGAAGCAGAGCAACTCGGCCTCCATGTCCGTCACGGACTGGGGTGCACACGCGTGCTCCACCCGCAGGGTTTCTTCCTCGCTCAGAGGGACCGGCAGGCGCTCTGCATCCTCGGGGATGAGCACCTCGGCTCCGGACGGGACGATCCTGACGCACTCGGAGGAGACGGGGACGCCGTGGGCGTGCAGCCACCCCAGCACCGCAGGAGTCTCGGCACACTCCAACCCCCCGACAGCGGACAGGGCCGCGCCCAGACGCGGATGGCGCTCGGGGAGGACGAACAGCAAGGCATCATCGGCCATAGCTACGGCACCACTCTCTCGGAGAGACTTGGACACGAACGTGATGCCAATACCCGCCGGAGGCACTCCGACCCAAGGGAATCGCCAACTCACCCGCGTGGGTGTCCGGCTCGGTCTCACGTACGCCTGCCTCTCGCCAGGATTCCTCCCGAACACCCGCGGCTTCGGAATGGCCGAGATCCCGCACCTGGTCACTGGCTTGCTGCGAAGGCAAGGGGTGAGTGCCGTCCTGGCACTCTGACTCGGCGAAAGTGATCCCCTACGGCCAGCTCAACGGCAGGATGCTCTCGCGCAAGCGGACACTGGGATTGTAGAGACGTTCGGTGTAACTCCCGATCATGGAAGATGCATCGACGGTCAGTGAGAACGTGGCCGAGCAGGAGGCTGTCGTGTCGGCAGCGGCTGTGTCGGCGAAGGCCGTGGATGACCAGTTGATCGACGAACTGGTCGACCGGGCCCAGGCCAAGGACCTGCAGTTGGCCTGCGAGTGCGGACTGCTGCAGCAGGTGACCAAGGGACTGCTGGAGTCCGCTTCTGAGGGCGAGATCACCGATCATCTTGGCTATGACAAGCACGATCCGGCCGGCAAGGACGGCGGCAACTCCCGCAACGGCAAACGCTCCAAGAACGTTGTGCCCGATGTCGGGCCGGTGGAGACAACCGTGCCGCGTGACCGGGACGGCTCCTTCGAACCAAAGGTCGGCAGGAAACGGCAAGAACGCCTGCCCGGCCTCGCCGAGATGGTCATCTCGCTGGCCGCGAACGGGCTGCCCACCGGCGAGGTCCAGACCCACCTGGAGCACGTCGCGCCGTGGCTGATACCCACGACGACCGCGGTGATCTCGCCCTTTGGTGCTCCGTAAGAATTCCGGGCTCTGTGACGACCCTGTGTTACTCCGGTCGGTCGCACGCTCCGTGCGGTGCACCAGACACCGATGGCGCGATCAACGCCCATGCCCTGGAATCAGATGGCCAGGACCGCGCGCACTCTCTTGCCGCCCCCGCTGACCGGGGTGACATCGAATCGCTGCGCCAGGCACAGCACCATGGCCAGGCCCCGCCCGCTTTCGGCCTCGGCGGTCAACGGCCGCACACAGGGCTGGTTCGGGTTGTCGTCGTAGACCTCGACGGTCACCCGCTCGTCGGACACCTGCAGGCGCAGACGGCAGGCACTGCGGCCGTGCTGGGTGGCGTTGGTGACCAGCTCGGACACGATGAGGCTCGCGTCGTCGATGTGCCCGGCATCCACCTGCGCCATCCGGTGGCGGGACCGGGTGAGGAACACGGTGGTCAGCCTCCGCGCCCTCCCCGGCGCTGCAGCCTCGTCGGGCAGCAGGTACTCCACTCGTACGGAACGCCTATGGGTACGCCGATGCGTACGCATGGCGGATCACTTCCCCTCCTAGGACAACCGGCACCCCGCGCGCTGGTCGCTCACCGGGGCCGGAGTATGTGGTGCGCGGCTGGTGTCGTTCCGTCGTGATGCCCCGTCCCGGTGATCGCCAACCGCGAAGGCCACCGACCGACTTGACAGCGCCCGCCCACTGTCGCACTGAGCTGTCTTGACCTCAGCTGGGCGCGGGCGGGGTGAGGGCAGCGGTGTAGTCGGCGGGGCCGGAGGTGACGATGACGACCTCGCGTATCTCGCTCACGCCGTCGCCTCCGGCTTCGTGGGAGCGATCTCGGCGATCAGGCCCTCGACCATCGTCTTGATCGCGTCACGGATCGGGCGCACTGCCTGGACGCCCTGGCCGGCCGGGTCCTCCAGCTTCCAGTCCAGGTAGCGCTTGCCTGGGAAGACGGGGCAGGTGTCGCCACAGCCCATGGTGACGCAGACGTCCGACTCCCGGACCGCGTCGATGGTGAGGACCTTCGGCGTCTCCTTGGAGATGTCGATGCCGACTTCGGCCATGGCCTCGACGGCGGCCGGGTTGATCTGATGGCCGGGGTTGGATCCGGCGGAGCGAACCTCGACGCGGTCTCCGGCCAGGTGGGTCAGCCACGCGGAGGCCATCTGGGAGCGGCCGGCGTTGTGGACGCAGACGAACAGGACGGACGGTTTGTCGGCCATGGTGATCGTTCTCCCTCGTCGCATGGCGGAACCCAGCCGCCAATGACTCAGCCCCCGCTGGTATCAGCGAGCGACGGTGTGAAAATATCAGCGCATGCTGACTTCAGTCGATCCTGATGTGATCCGGGTACTGGGCGATCCACTCCGCCTGAAGATCGTGACCCTGCTGGCGCGCGAGACACTCTGCACGACGCACCTCGTCGAGGAAACCGGAGCCAAGCAGACCAACCTGTCCAACCACATGAAGGTGCTGCGCGAGGCCGGGCTGGTGGAGACCGAGCCGTGCGGCCGCTTCATTTACTACAAGCTCAAGCCCGAGGTCCTGGCCGGGCTGTCCGAGCAGTTCGCCGCGCTCGCCGCCTCCGCCCGTACCGCTTCCGTGAACAAGAGGGCCTGCCCGTGACCTCCTCCGAGCCCACCACCGCCTCCGCCGAAGGCACCGGCCCGGCCGGGGACGACTCGATCGTCAAGAAGCTCTCCACCCTCGACCGCTACCTCGCCGTGTGGATCCTGCTGGCCATGGCCGTCGGCCTGTGTTTGGGACGCCTCATTCCCGGCATGAACGACGCGCTCGCGAAGATCGAGATCGGCGGGATCTCCCTGCCGATCACCCTCGGCCTGCTGGTCATGATGTACCCGGTCCTGGCGAAGGTCCGCTACGACCGGCTCGACCAGGTGACCAGCGACAAGAAGTTGCTGATCTCCTCGCTGGTCATCAACTGGATGGTCGGCCCGGCCCTGATGTTCGCCCTGGCATGGATCTTCCTGCCGGACCTGCCCGAGTACCGTACGGGCCTCATCATCGTCGGCCTGGCCCGCTGCATCGCCATGGTCATCATCTGGAACGACCTCGCGTGCGGAGACCGGGAGGCCGCGGCCGTCCTCGTCGCACTGAACTCGGTGTTCCAGGTCCTGGCGTTCGGCCTGCTGGGCTGGTTCTACCTCGACCTGCTGCCGCGCTGGCTGAACCTGGGCGATGGCCACGGCCTGGAGGTGTCCGTCGGGCACATCGCGCTGAACGTCGTCATCTTCCTCGGCATCCCGCTGCTGGCCGGTTTCCTCACCCGCCGCATCGGCGAGCAGAAGATGGGCCGTACCGACTACGAGGCGAAGTTCCTTCCGAAGATCGGCCCGTGGGCTCTGTACGGGCTGCTGTTCACGATCGTCATCCTCTTCGCCCTTCAGGGTAAAACGATCACTGCTCAGCCGCTGGGCGTCGCCCGGATAGCGCTGCCCCTGCTGGTCTACTTCACGATCATGTTCTTCGGCACCTTCCTGCTCGGCAAGAGCCTGGGTCTTGCCTATGACCGCACCACGACGCTGGCGTTCACGGCTGCGGGCAACAACTTCGAGCTGGCCATCGCGGTCGCCATCGCCACCTTCGGCGTCACCTCCGGCCAGGCCCTCTCCGGCGTCGTCGGCCCACTCATCGAAGTGCCGGTGCTGATCGGGCTGGTGTACGTCGCGCTCGCCTGGCGCAAGAGGTTCGCCCCCGATGCGGTGACGACGGCCCCGTGACGCAGCACGCGGATGTGGTGACCGGAGAGCCGGCGGGCCACCCGGCCGCGTGACCCGCTAATTTCGTTGAGCCCGCACCCTGCAGTCGTGTTGGCTAACGGCACCGAACTGTCAGTACCGCGGGTGTCCGCTTGGCTGTAGCAGGGAGTTAAACGTGCAGGACATTGTTGTCGACCCCGTTGCCCACAATCGGGCAGCCTGGGACAAGTGTGTCCAAGAGGGCAACGAGTGGTCGAGGCCGGTGAGTGCTGAGGATGTCGAGCGCGCCCGCATGGGCGACTGGTCGATTGTCCTCATCGGGCGTGAGCCAGTCGACCGCTCCTGGCTGCCGACAGACCTGACCGGCAAGGACGTGTTGTGCCTGGGCTCCGGCGGTGGCCAGCAGGGTCCGATCCTCGCCGCCGCAGGGGCGCGGGTCACCGTATTCGACAACTCACCCCGCCAGCTCGGCCAGGACCAGATGGTGGCGGCGCGCGACGGACTTGAGCTGCGCACCGTCCTGGGCGACATGCGCGACCTCAGCGCCTTCGGCGACGCAGCATTCGACGTCGTATTCCATCCGGTCTCCAACCTCTTCGTACCAGACTTGGCACCGGTGTGGCTTGAGTGCTTCCGTGTCCTGCGACCGGGCGGAACTCTGCTCGTGGGCTTCCTCAATCCTGATGCGTACTTGTTCGACCACGAGGCGCTCGACGAGCGCGGCGAGCTGATCGTCGTGCACAAACTGCCCTACAGCGATGTCACGCAGTACTCCGCCGAGGAACGCGCCACGAAGTTCGGCGCGGATGCCCCTCTTGAATACAGCCACGCCCTCACCGACCAGATCGGCGGGCAACTCGCCGCGGGGTTCGTCCTCACCGGCTTCGCGGAAGCGCCGCACCAATCCAACGCATCCGCTCAATACATGTCGAACTATTTTGCGACGCTGGCGGTCAAGCCGGGTTGACCCAGCCGTGGGGCCGTCCGAGACGGCCGTGTCTCCGAATGGCCAAGTGGAGCGCTGTGCCGGGCCGACCCCCACTACCGGTAGTTCGTTAAATGCGGCGGTAGAGGTCAATGCCGTGTCCGTTGGTGACCGCGTGGATCAGGGCCTGGAGCTCGGCGGGCGGGTCCTTGTCCGTCCAGGCTAGCCACCATCGGTTCAGGGTGGCGGCGGGGGTGAGCCATGCGCGGACTGAACGTAATGCCCTGGGCCAGCAGGGCAGTTGGGGTGGGTGGGGTTCGCTTGGTCCCCCTCTCTGGCCGGTCGTCGGGGCACGGGTCCGGTGCGATGGGATCCAGGGGTCCGGATGGGGTGAACCACTGGTCCCAGCAGAAGGAGAAGGCGCAGTTGACCAGGGTCTGGTGGCGGCGGATGGCACGGTCGGAGCGGACTTGGAAGTCGGCCCAGCCGAGCTCGTCCTTGACCTGCTTGTAGCTCTGCTCGATCCAGGGCCGCAGGCCGTAGAGGCGGACGATTTCGGCGAGGTCAGCCGAGGGGTGGGGGCCGGTGGTGGCGTGGGGTGCGTCGGGGTGGGGCAGGTTGGTGGCCAGATACCAGGTGGCCTTCGGTGGCAGAGTGGCCGGGTCGGTGGTGGCCACGACCAGACGGCAGCGTGAGCCGGGACCGTAGCCACTCAAGTGGGCATCGGCGGCCCACCAGGTCTCGGTGTGCCCGTCACGGAAGTGACGCTCCACGGGTGTCCACTCGCCGGGACGCCTGGCATCGTGCCAGGCCAGGGCGTGGGCTGCTTCGATGGGAGTGTGCGGCTGGTCGGCTCGGGCCCAGGTGCCGCGGTGCGGCCTGAGCGCGACCACATAGGCCAGGCCGGCCTCGCGCAGAGCGAGGTACCAATTGTCGCTGACGGAGTAGGCGCAGTCGGCAACCACCGCCCGGCAGCCGAAACCCGCCTCCTTCCCACGGGCCGCGAGAGCAGCGGACAGCTGCGGTTTCGTACGAAACGCCGGGTCGGAGCGGCCGCGGGCGAAGTGGTGGGCGGGGGTGTAAGGACTCGCGTGCAGCGGGTCATACACGCGGCCGTCGGTCCATACCGTGGTCACCGTGACGACGCCGTTGTCGGTCTCTCCCAACCGGCCCAGCCACTGCCGGCCCACGTTCGCGGTCGCCGTGCCGTCCTTGCGGTCCCCGGAATCGTCGATCACGATCACCCCACCGTCGTGCGGAGCCGTCGCCGGCTCCTCGCGCAGCAGCTCAAGCCGCCGGTCGTTGACCCGCTCGCCCTCCCACGGCGACTCGGACAGGAAGAACTGCAGCCGCTGCACCCCCGGCATGCCCGCCCCGGTCACCGGCTCCGCCCCCGCCAGGCAGGTGATCGTCTTGTTCCGCTCCCGAGGCGCCAGCAGCCCGGTCAGGTACTCGCGAAACCCTCGCCGCTGGGCCAGGCTGAAGAAGAGGTCGTCGAACCGGGCCGCGTACTCCTCCAATGGTCCCGGCGCGGGCGGACACGGACGGCGAGCGGTCATCTTCAGCCCCCAGCCAGGCAGTTGACTCCTACCACCGGCCTACGACCACCCTGGCCTACCGTCAACCCGCACCACCACCGGATTCAACGAACTACCGGTAACTGGGAGAGCGCGGGGCTCGGTTCGACCACTGCCGGCGGGATGCTCACCTCGGGGACCGGGAGACCCAGACCGGCGGCGATCCGCGTGCAGAGCTCCGGGTCGGTGTTGGCGAACACCTGCAGTGCCCATTCCTTGATGGCCGTCTCCCCGCACTTGCCGAGCTCGAAGGTGTAGGCGGCGACGATGTGTTCGCGCTTGGTGGGAGACATGCTGAGCCAGAACAACCGGGCCTGGCTGAAGTGGCCGTCGAAGGACGTCGGCGCGTCCCACATCTTGCGGGCGGCAGGGACCTCGGCCGGTACCTCGATGTGCGCCCTCCCTTTCCTGTACAACATATGGAAGAGCGCCAAAGTCGGCGAGCGAGTCGAGGTCGACGACCCTTGGGGCTACGACCGCTCACTGGAGTGGGCCACCTCCTGGCCGCCACCCCGCCACAACTTCACCACCCTGCCGCGCATCCACTCCGATCCGCACCAGATCCTCTCTGCCCTTTCCGGCGATCGTCGCCGTGGCCGACTGGACGGAATTCCTGCCGGTCCTGGGGCCCCGCAACGGACAGTTCCCCCGGAAAAATCTCCGGGGGAACTGTCGTCTCACTCGTCCCGCGAGGCCCGGCAGGGCGCCGCGTCACACCCTGTCACCAGGGCGGACAGGGCAGGCCACTCGCTTTCCTCGGCTCCAGGAACTCCTCCCGGAACACGTCCAGGGAAGTCCTGAGAAGAGGGATGTCGATCTCCGGACGGATGTAGCTCAGCCGGGCCGAACCGTCGTCGAAGCGGAACTCCAGCAGGAGCTCTTCCCGCTTGCCGTCGATCATCTCGACGACTTCCATCGACTCGTAGTCGTTGTGGTCGCTCAGGATGATCAGGGCCATGAACTGACGCCCTTGGACGGAGAACGATCTCATGGCCATCCCTCGAACTGGACTCGACCGCCGCGCAGCGGCTGGTTCCTGCTAATCGATCCCCCTCATGACGCCACCGGGGTAGCGGTCGACCTCCCCTGCCCTGGAGAACAGGGACGGTGCGTCGACGGGGCATTCGGCCATGGCCCAGGACGGGTTCCCCGACACGATGAGGCCCGGTCCGTCGGCGGACTCCAGCAAGAACATGTAGTCCAGGTGTTCGGTGATGCCGTACCGCTCGGCCACCGCCTCCACCTCGTCGGCGGCGGAGACCTTCCGGATGGTCAGTCCCCTCATCGACGAGCGGAGGAACATGGCCTCGACATGGCCGGCGGACACCTCGATGCGCGGCCCGGCTTCAAGGCCGAGATACGCGTCGCTGCGCAGGAGCAGGCTCCGATGCGTGACCGAGTAGTCCCACACCTTGAAAAGCCGGTCCGGCTGGCTGAATTCCATGTCCTGCCTCCTGTCGGGTCGTGCTCGGCCGCCGATGTCACGAGAACGGGTTCACCACCCCCTCGATCCGTCTGCCTCCCGAATACCACCGGATCGAGCTCCATGAGCGATTGCCCATTCTGACCTGCCGTTCCACCACGCTCATCTCCCACGCGGTGCCGTTGGTCGGGCCGGGAAGTTCCTGCCCGGGACCGATTCCGAACTTCCGGCCGCGGAGCACGGCCGTGTGGAACGCGTTCGCGATGTGGCGAGGGTCGTTGTTGGCCCCCGGCATCCCGTCGAGCGTGATGGAGAGGGTCACATTGGAGTCCCGCGCGCTGCCCATCACTCCGTTCATCCACGCCGGGACCCCGGCGGAATCCCTGCCGCCGTAGGCCGGCCCGTTGAAGGTGTGGGCCGCGGAGTCGCCGCCCGCGCGGAGTTTCGCCGCGAGCGGGTCGGAGTGTTCCTGGATTCCCAGTACGACGCTGTCGCAGTTGTGAGCGAGGACGGGTGCGGAACCGGCCAGCACGTAGTACGTGTGGACATCGGTGACCGTCAGGTTGTGGACTGTCGCCGTCCGCGCCGTCCACGCCTCAACCGCGCCGATCTGGATCCAGGTGCCCGAGGACGTCTGGAGCCACTGGCCCGGCTTCAGTTCACCGGCGTCGATCCACTCACCCAGGGACGGCACCCAGAAGGGGTGGCCGGCTGTGGCGGTGACCGTCGTGGTGGCCTCGGCCCGGCTGGCGGAGCCGTCGTGGACCGTCAGCGTGATCCGTACCAGGTCCTTGCTGCCCTTGCCGATGATCGTCGCCGTGGCCGTCTGGACGGAGGTCTTCCCCGTCTTCGGGTCGGTGGCCACGACCTTCTCGCCGACCCTGACCTTCTCGATCGGCTTGGCCGATCCGTCGGCCATCAGCACCCGGGTGCCGGGCTTGAAGCTGTTGGACTCGCAGGCCGCTGACTGGACCTCTTCCTTGACGGTCTCTTTGACCTCCTTCGCGACCTTCTTGACCGCCCGTCTCACCTGCGACGGCTTGGGACGGGGCCTCGGCTGGGAACGCGGCTTGGCACGCGGTTTGGGACGAGCCGCCGCCTTGCGGGCCGCCGCCCGCTTGGCCGACGCCTTCCTGGCCGCCGCACGCGCCGCGCGCGCACGGGCCTGAGAGGCCGCCCTACGCGCCGCCGCCCGCTTCGCCGCCGCACGGGCCGCTGCCCGCTTGGCCGCCGCACGCTTCGCCGCCGCGGCCTTACGGGCCGCCTCCCGCTTCGCCTTCGCCGCCGCACGCTTCGCGGCTTCGAGCGCCCGCTTGCGGGCCAGGGCCGCCGCCCTACGGGCAGCCGCCTGGGCCGCCTTGCGGGCCGCGATGATCGCCGCCCGGCGGGCCGCCGCGCGGATCGCCGCCTGGATGGCGATACGGGCCGCGATCCCGATCAGGATGGGGAAGAACGCCCCGGACTGGTCGGAGAAGGTGGCCGGCGCGTTGTTGCTGTAGGCGTACGGGTTCATCGTGGCCGGACTGCCGTAGTCGACCATCGGGTCGACTGTGATGAACCGTCCCGTCACCGGGTCGTAGTCACGGACGCCCAGCCGGGTCAAACCTGTGTCCTGGTCGACAGTTCCGCCGACGAAGCCGCTCTGTCCGGGCCAGGCCGCAGGCTGCTGCCCCCGTGCCTCGCCGAACGGCATCGCCTTGCGGCGGGTGACGCCCATGGCCGGGTCCACCAGGTCCACGACCGTGTGGGAGGTGCCGTGATGGTCAGCCACCATGAGCTGCCGGACGCCTCCGGTTGCCCGGACGGTCGTGGAGCCGTCGGGGTGCGGGTAGAAGCGTTCCGCCTTCGCGCTGGTGTTGGCCGCGTTGACGGTCAGCTCCGCCTCGGCTAGGTAGAGGGTGCGGCTGCCGTCCGCGCCGGTGCGGATCAGTCGTCCGCCGTCCGCGCCGTAGAGGTACGACGTGGTCTTCGTGCCGCCACCCTCGACCGGCAGGGTCACCTTGCGCAGCTGGCCCTCGACGTCGTACTCAAGGGTCTGGTTGCTGCCGCCGTGCTGGCGTCCCGTGGTGTTGCCGGCCTTGTCGTAGGAGAAGGTGTTGAGGCGTTCCCCCTGCGGGCCTTCGGACTTGATCTCCGCGAGCGCGTTCGGGCCGCCGACACCCGCCTTGCCGTACGTGTACGAGCGGGTGACGTCCTTCGTCGTGTCGCCCGTCGGGTCGTGCTCGACGAGGGTCTTACGGTTGCCCGCCGTGTCGTACGCGTACGAGTTCCAGTAGGCGTCCGGACCGCCGACGGTGTCCTTGGACGGAGCCGCCGTGCAGTCGTCCGTCTTCGCCGTCCAGGCCGAGGACATCTGCCGCAGCTGGTCGTAGACGAAGCACTGCGTGTCCGTCCCGCCCGCTCCGGGCGCCGCGCTGCCGGGCACGTCGGTGATCTTGGTGACGTTGCCGGCCTCGTCGTACCCGTACCGCGTCTCGCTGATGCGGCCCGGGGCGACCGAGCGGTCGAAGGTGGCCGTCTGGAGGCGCCGCGTGAACTCGTCGTAGACGTAGCTGCCGTAGACCTTCTTGCCGGCGGGCCCCGCGTCCGTGCGCAGGATCTCGCCGAACGCCGAGTACTCGACGTCCGCGAGGTACGTGGCCGCTCCGCCAATGGCGATCGGCAGATCGTCGGAGTTGTAGCGGAAGACGACCCGCTCGGTCACCAGGCCGCCCACACCCGGCACCTGCACCCAGGCGAGGTGACCGGTCGGAGTGTAGGAGTATTCGTACTCGTACGTACCGGCCAGGCCGGTCTCCTCGGTGGGGATCACCGTCTTCGTCGACTTCACCCGGTAGGCACTGTCGTAGGCGGTGACCTCCTCCCGGTACTCACGGCCGTTCTCGTAGCGGATCTCCGCCGTGGGCAGCCCCTTGCCGAGAGTGTCGTACGTCCACTCCACGCGCTTGGGGCCGGTGTCGCTGTCCTCGCGCACAGAGGTCGGACGGCCGCCCGCGTCGTAAGTGGTGTAGAGGGCCCGCTGGAACGGGTCGACGGTCGCGATCACGTTGTCCGCGTTGTCGTACCGGATCTCGGTACGGCCGCCGTCGGGATCCGTGACCGCCGTCTGGCGGCCCCGCTTGTCGAACTCGAAGGAGGTGACGGCGCCGCCGGGAGCGGTCACCTTCCTCAGGTTGTCGAGGTCGTCGTACTCGTAGTCGGTGTCCCGCCACTTCGTACGCGCGCTGTCGGTGTACTCGCGCAGCCGCTCCGTGCGGCCCTCGGCGTCCTCGAAGACGGCCGTGACGGTGTCGCCCTTGGGCGGGATCGTCGTGGAGACGTCACCGTCGCGTTCGGTCGTCGTGCGGAGCTTCTCCGTGCCACGGTAGTACGTGATCTCCGCGGTGGGCTGGCCCATGCCGTCGAAGAGGACACGGTTCTGGGACGGGACCGCGTTGTCCCCGACCTCGAGGAGGACCGCTTCGGGCTCGGCGTCGTTGAAGTAGCCGTCGTTCTCCTTCCACTGGCGCCCGGCACTGTCGTAGAAGGTGTCGTTGACGATCCGTCCCGCGCCGATCGCCTCGTCCTGCGTCTGCCGCTCGCGCAGCAGGCCGTCGAGGATCTCGTAGGACACGGCGTACTGGCCGTTGTCCTTCAGGGTGCGCGAGGTGACGATCGTCGGGCCGTCGCGGCGGACGGTGTAGTCGTAGGTGGCGGTGGGTGTCTGGGCCGTCGGGTCGCGGTCGATCTCCCAGACCTTGAGGAGACGGCCCAGCGGGTCGTACTCCATCGTGGCCTTCTTGCCGTTGGCGTCCTCCTCGGTCAGCGGCAGACCACGGACGTCGTCGAACACCGTGGTCTCGGTGTGTTCGAGGGGGTCGGTGGAGGTCTGCTGGGTGGGGCGGGCCACCGTCGTGGGCACGTACTTGACGGACGTCTTGTTGTTGTCCGTGTCCCAGGTCACGGTCTCGCGGCCGTGGATGTCGTACTCGGTGCGGTCGATGGTGACGTAGCCGTCACCGGTGGCGTTCATCTCCTGGACCTCGGTGGGCAGCCCCTTGGTGGGGGCCGCGCCGAAGGCCAGCTTGTCGTACAGCGTGCGGGTGTCCTCGACGACCTCGCCGCCGGTGGTGCCACAGGCGCCGAGCGTGGTCCTCTCGCGGGACTCCAGTTCGATCAGGTACGCCGTGGTGTTGCGGGCGTAGTCGACCGTGGAGCAGCGGAGCCGGCCACCCGTCGTCTTCTCCTCCACCTCGTACGGCAGACCGTAGCTGTCGTACTTGGTGGTCTCGGTGGAGGTCCGCCAGGTGTCGCCCTTGACGCGCTCACGGGTGCGGGCGGTCTGCGGACGGGTCATCCACGCCTCAAGGGGTGTGGTTCCGGCTCGGGTCCGGGTCGCCGTCTTCACCGCCCAGGGGGTGGTGACGGTGGCCGAGTCGACGGGTCCGCCGTCGGACGCGTAGCTGATCTGCTCCAGCAACTGCCCCTGGTACTGGGGAAGGTCGTCGTAGCTGGTGTTGTCGCTCGTCACGACGGCCGACGTCAGGGTGCCCGAGGGCTGCTTGTCGCCGTGCAGGCCGCGGAAGTAGCGGTGCTCGGTGAGCTGCTTGACGTCGTCGCCGGCGCCCTGGCGGGTGCGGACGCGTTCGTAGCCGCGGAACTGCGACCAGGTGCGGTGCTTGTTCTCGGTGAACTCGCCGTCGTCGTACGCCCATCCGGCGCCGTCGAGGAACTCGTAGCCGGTCACCTTGGCGGGGCTGTCGGTGACCAGGTCCTCTTCGGTGACCTCGGTGACGAGGTACTTGTGGAACCAGTCCTTCACCTGGTTGAGGGCGCCCTTGGGCGTCCAGTACTGCGGGTAGCAGCGCATGGTGTTGGACTCGGGGGACGCCGGCATCCGTCTCGGTTCCAGGACCCGGCAGTCGCGGTCGGAGTACGTGACGCCGATGCGGCCGCCGGTCTCGGTGTCGATGGCGTGGACGCGGTAGCGGGAGAAGGGCGGCAGGCCCTCGACCCCGTCCACGCGGTTGTCGAGCTGGAGTCCGGCGAAGGTGACCTTCGGCATGGCGGCGGTGGCGCCGGCGCCGTGCCCGCTGCGGGTGACGGACTCCAGCCACAGCGCCGGCGAGGTGCCGTCACCGGTGGCCGGGAAGGACTGGTCCAGCGCCCAGGAGTCGACCGGCTTGAGCGCGGAGCCGGAGAGCACGCTGGTGCTGATCTTCGTCAGGCGCTTGGTCGACCAGAACGTCGGCGCGTACTTGTCGGTGCACTTGGCCCCCGACGCGCACTCCTGGTCCAGCGGGGTGTCGGGCCAGCGTTTGGCGTTGGCGGTGGTCCGCTTGGACTCCGCGCAGTCGAACGCGGCGTCGGCGATGCACCGTTCGGCCAGGGTGAACGCGACCCGGCCGGCCGGCAGGACGCCGAACAGCTTGTCGGAACGCAGGCCGTAGTCGATGCGTGAGAGCTGCGCGTTGCGGTCGTAGGACGCCTGCTGGTCGGCCTTCATGTTCTGGCCGTAGAAGTTGGCCCACTTGGTCCACCACAGGGTCATGGCGTCGCCCAGCGGGTCGACCACGTAGTCCAGGTTCCAGCGGTAGACCTGCTTGCAGTCGGAGTCCATGAACGCGGTGGCGTGGCACGGTTCGGTCGGGTGGTTGCCGAACACCGGTACCGTCAGTGCCGAGTTGGTGAGCGTGCCGTCCGGGGCGCCGGGCAGTCTGTTCAGGCCGAAGTGGTACTGGGTGCCGTCGGTGGTGGTCAGGACCCAGTACTCGCCGTCCTTGGAGCCGTTGGCGGCGCCGCTCTTGCGCTGGAGGCGGGAGCCGTCGTCGTCGGCGGGACGCCAGTCGTCGGTGCCGTCCTTCTTGACGAGTTCGGTGGTGTTGCCGCCGAGCGACATCACGACATGGTCGGAGCCCCAGCACAGGTCGCCGCTGTCGCCGGTGTTGTTCGGCTTCAGCTCCTTGCCGTTGTCGTCCTTGATGGCCGCCTTGTCGTCCGAGCAGGAGCGGTAGCGCCGCTCGATGAAGCCCGGTTCGTAGTCCCAGCCTTCGGCGAGCCAGGAGGACTGCGCGCTGGTGGAGGCGGTGCGGCCGTCCACGGCCTGGGAGGAGTAGGAGAGTTCGACCTCGGGCTGCGGGCCGCCGGGGACCTCGGGAGCCTCGATCGGATAGGTCCAGGCGAAACCGCCGGAGGAGGAGCCGGCCATCCATGAGCCGGAGGGCGACAGTGAGGTGGCCTCGTGGCTCCCGCCGGGGCCGGAGGCCGCGGCCGTCGCGGCGAACACGGTGGGTGCCGCGGCCAGGTCGGCGGTGCCGGTGACGTTCTGCGCGGCCGGGTCGTTGGCGCCCGGCAGTGCGGTGCGGGTACGGCATTTCTCCAGCTCGGGCGTGGTCAGCGCACAGGCCGGCAGGCGGTAGATCCGGAGCCGGGAGCCCCAGTCACCGCCGTAGGTGTCCCTGATCGCCTTGTAGTCCAACTCCAGTTCGACCGAGCCGGAAGCGGCGGTGGCCGGACCGTCGTCGGTCGGCGCGGCGGTGAAGACCACGCCTCGCACGCCGGCCCGGTCGGCCACGGTCTGGTCCTGGACCTGGACCTGGACGGCCGTGCCGGGCTCGGCGGCGGCGCGCTTGGGGGCCGCGCCCCGTGCGCGGACGCCGCGGCCGGTGCCGGTGGTCGATGCCTGGGCCGAGGCCTGACGGACCTTCACCATGTGGTTCAGCAGGCCGTCGCCGGCGAACCCGTCCACGGCGGTGCCGGTGGTCAGTGGCGCCCGTCGGGACGGCTTGTTGTCGCGGTCGGTGACGAGGGTTGTGAAGGTGTCGGCTGTGGTTTTTCCGGCCGACGGCCGGAAGGCTCCGTCGGCATCGTTGCGCACCTTCGGGCGCTCTTTGTCGAAGTCCCTGCCAGGGACGGACTTTTCGCGCCGTATGTCCCCGAGTCGTGATTCACCGTCGGCCGCACTGGCATCGTCGGGTATGAGTCCGACGAAGAGGATGAGTCCCACGATGAGGGACACGGATCTGTGCCAGTGGGCGAAATAGCGCAGCTGTCTTGTTAGTTGGTCCACTGAAGGACCTCCCCCTTTGCTCACTCTGTGTGATTAAGTCGTGAACAGTCAGACAGTAAAGCGTGAAGATCACCCTGGCAAGCAAAGGGGAGGCAATGCGACTATCCCCACTCTGATCATTTTTGAGCAAAGAACTCCCCTTGTGACGTGTACTGTTCGGCGCTGCGGCCCGCGTCGGCGGGTGCGCGGCGGACCCCGTGGAGGGGTCCGCCTGGCAACGATTCCGGGGGGATTCGCCCATGCCAGAAACATCCCGAAGACAGCGTCGGGCCGGACGCTTGAGCAGGGCCGCGCTCGTCGCGGTGCTCGCCGGTACGTCAATGGGGCTGACACCGCTCACGTCTCTGGCGTCCGACACGCCGGCCGGCTCAGGCTCCCCGACGGCCACGAGTGCCGAGGAACGCGCGCGGGAGCGGGCCGCCGAGACGGGTGAGCCCGTCGAGGTGGTGTCCGCCCGTTCGGAGACCAGCGAGACGCACGCCCTGCCCAACGGCAATCTGCGCACCACGCAGCACACCCTGCCCGTGCGCGTGAAACGCGAAGGCACCTGGCTCCCGGTGGACACCACGCTCACCGAGGCGGCCGGCCGGGTGCGGCCCGAGGCGGTGCCCGGTGACGTCAGCTTCTCCGCGGGCGGCGACCCGCGGCTGGTGACCCTTGCCGACCAGGGCGGAACTCTCAGCCTGACCTGGCCCGAGCCGCTGCCGGCCCCGGTCCTCGACGGCTCCACCGCCACCTACCCGGACGTCTTCCCCGGCGTGGACCTGGCGGTGGGCGCCAGCGTCGACGGCTTCCGCCAAGCGCTGATCGTCAAGACGCCCGAGGCCGCACAGCGTCCGGAACTCGCCGAGGTCGGCTTCGGCCTGCACACCGAGAACCTTCAGGTGCGCCAGGACGGTGAGAGCGGCACCCTCCAGGTCGTGAACGCGGCAGGCCAGACGGTGTTCGCGACCTCGACGGCCCGCATGTGGGACTCCTCCACCGCGGCGGAGCAGGCTTCCGTGCCCGCGTCGAAGGCGGCACGCACCGCGGCCGGCGCCGCCACGCAGGGACCGGCGGCCGAACCCGAACCGTCCCCGCTCACTCCCGGCACCAAGAGCAGCGAAGTCGGTGTCGAAGTCACCGACGACCAGATCCTGCTCACTCCGGACCAGAAACTGCTCGACGCCGCGGACACCGAGTTCCCCGTGTACATCGACCCCCGGATGACCGGCACCCGCGAGGCGTGGACCATCGCCTACAAGCCGCATCCGACGGACAGTTACTGGAACGGCACGGGCTGGAGCGGTGGCACCACCAGCGAGGCCAGGGTCGGCTACGAGTCGTCGACCGGCGGCACCGCCCGCTCCTTCTTCCGGGTGGGCTCGAAGTTCCTCGCCGGGGTGAAGGTGGTCGACGCGCAGTTCCAGATCACCGAGACGCACTCGTGGTCCTGCACGCCCAAACCGGTGGAACTGTGGCTGACGGGTGGCATCACCTCGAAGACCACGTGGAAGGCACAGCCGTCCTGGTCCACGCGTCAGGACAGCCGCAACTACGCGCACGGCAACGAGACATACGGCTGTGCGAACGCGCCGGTCGACTTCACCGCCAAGGACGCCGCGGTCAAGGCCGCCGCCGGCAAGTGGCCCAACATCACCTTCGGTCTGCGCGCCCCGCAGAGCGCCGAGGACAACAAGGACGCCTACAGCTGGAAGAAGTTCAAGCCGGACGCCAAGCTCATCGTCGAGTTCAACCGCCGCCCGAACGCCCCCTGGGCGCTGGACACCATCCCCAGCACCAAGGTCGGCGCCACCGAGTGCGGAAACGGTTCGACGTACGTGACGCTGGGCAACACCGACGTGACCCTCACCGCTCAGGTGTGGGACCCCGACGGCGGCAAGGTCAACGTCCAGTTCCACCTGTGGGCCACCGGCAAGCAAGACGTGTCACCGGGCATCATCTTCGACACCCGAGTCCAGGTGACCGTCGTCTCCGGCAACTCCAAGGGTGCCCAGGCGCGGGTCAAGGTGCCCAAGGCCACGCTGCTGAAGCATCTCGGTGCCAGTAACGGGCAGTTCTCCTGGAAGGCACAGGCGGAGGACGTCTCCGACGCGGCGTTCGCCTCCGACTGGACACCGACGCAGGGCGCCGCGGGCTGCCGCTTCGGCTTCGACCCGAACGCCCCGACCGTGATGCCGACCGTCGACTCCGAGGGCGACCTGTTCCCGGAAACCACCGCTGACATGGAACCGGTGGAGGGCGCCCTGGCCCGTACCGAAGGGGTGTTCCAGTTCGGCGCCAACAACGTCGCGGACACCACCCGGTACCTGTACGACCTCGACCGGACCCCGCCGAGCAAGGAAGCCAAGCCCGCCACCAAGGGCGGCCCGGCAACGGCACCGGTCACCCCCCTCACCCCGGGACCGCACACCCTGTACGTGCGCATGGTCGACGCCGGAGGCAACCCCGGCCCGATCTATCCCTACCGGTTCTACGTCAAGAGCCCCGGCATCCCTGACAAGCCGGGTGATGTCAACGGCGACGGCGATCCCGACCTCCTCGCCGTCGACGGCACCGGCAACCTCCGTCTGTACGGCGGCATCGGTGGCGGCAAGGTCGCCACGATGCTCCCCCTGTCCGCCGCGGGCGGCTGGAACGGCGCACTGCTGTCCCACCGCGGCGACTGGACCAGCGACTTCTACGAGGACCTGGTGGCCCGCCGCTCCGACGGCAAGCTGTGGCTCTACCCGAACAACGGGCTGGGCGAGTTCACCGAGGACACCAAGCAGGAGGTGTACTTCTTCCCCGACCAGGAGACCGAGGTGGCGATCGACCCGGCGACGATCAAGCAGATCGTCTCGGTCGGCGACATCACCCAGGAGAGCGAGGAGCACTACCCGGACTTCGTGGCGGTCATCGGCGACCAGCTGTGGTTCCTGCCGGGTTCCTTCTCCGGCGCGGTCGACTCCGGCTACCTGATCGGCAATTCCGGCTGGGGTGTCATGCAGCTCGCCTCGCCGGGCGACGTCGACGGCGACGGCTTCGCCGACCTGGTCGCCCGCAACACCTCCACCGGCGACCTGTGGGTCTACCACGGCAAGAGCGCGGGTGACGCGGACGGCGACGGCGTCCCGGACGGCGGCACCGATCCGGGGTCACTGGGGGCGGGCGCCAACCGTACGGCCTATGCCACCGGCTGGACCACGACCGCACGCCCGTTGTTCACCGCCTCCGGCGACAGCAACGGCGACGGCATCCCGGACCTGTGGTCGACAACGGCGAACACCACCGCGGGGCTGGAGTTCCTCCCGGGCCGCCGCACCGGTCTGGTGGGCCCGCCGACCGTGGTCGGCACGGGCGGATGGCAGGCCATCAAGCAGATCTCCTGATCCGACCGCCCCGTCACTGATGCGGCCGGTTGCCGGCGCGACCGGCAACCGGCCGCATCGCTGTCAAAGCGGAGGAATCAGCAGGTCAGAGGCGTTCCGGCACAGACTCCAGACGCACACGCCCCGCTGCTCGAAGGCGCCGCGGAGGCAGCCGACGGCGAGGACCTCACCATCTCCGGCAGGCCCGACTGGCGGCAGTGGCTCACCCTCGCCTCCCTGGTGGCCCTCGTCGTCGGCGCGCTCGGCTTCCACCTGGAGATCGGCTTCCTCGCCCTGGCATCCGGCGCACTGCTGGCCCTGGTCGACATGAAGCGGCAGGAGAAGGCCGTGGACGGCGTCAGCTGGTCCACCCTGCTTCTGGTCGCGGGCATGATGACGTACATCGCCATGCTGGAGAAGGCCGGCATCATCGAGGAGATCTCCGAACATGCCGCCAACCTGGGCGCCCCCGTCGTCGTCGCCCTGCTGCTGTGCTTCACCGTGGCCATCACCTCCGCCTTCGCCTCCTCCACGGCGATCCTCACCGCGATCATCCCCATCGCGGTACCGCTGCTGCTCTCCAGCCACCTCAGCGCCGCCGGACTGATCGCCGCGCTCGCCGTCTCCACGACGATCGTCGACACCTCTCCCTTCTCGACCAACGGAGCACTCGTCCTCAGCAACGCCCGTGGGGTGGACACCCGCCGCTTCTACCGCCAGGTCCTCGGCTACACCGGCGGGATCGTCGCCCTCGGCCCCGTCGTCGCCTGGGGCGCCCTGGTCCTGCCCTGGTCGTAGCAGAGACCGCCCACGGACAGCACAGGGCGCCCTCCGTCCTGCTTCTGTGTGCAGGACCGACGAGCCCCCCGAGCAGCGTGGTGGAGACGTCGGACATCTCGACCAGCAGCCGGGGGCCTCGCTCGTTGCGCTTCGCGGACCGTCACCCGATCGGTGACCAGCGCGAAGAAGCTCAGCGGACGACGGTGCGAAGGGTGTGTCAGCGTGTGACGTCGAACGTGGCGGCACGGGGCACGAACGTCGTACCGCCGTCCTTGGCCGTCGCCAGTGCCGAGACGTACCAGGTGCCCTTGGCCAGTTCGGCCGCCTGCTGCTTCGTGACCTTCAGCGTGTAGGTGCAGTGGGTGGTCTCGTCCGAGGTGCTCCGGCACTTGGCGCTGTCGACCTCGCGAAGCTCCGCCTCGGTCGGGTCGAGCTTCGAACTCGCGGGCCAGGCAATGACCTTGAGGCCCCGGATGCCCGAGTCGTCGCTCACATCCACGGTGTAGGCCAACGAGCCCGCGCCGCTGTCGGACGGAGCCGCGTAACGAGCCGAGCCGTTCTCCAGGGTCGGCTCCGTGGGTGCCGAGGCCAGGGCGATGCCGCCGGCGGCCACTCCGCCGAGGGCGACGGCACCGATGAGTGACGAGAAGAGAATGCGCTTGGACATGGGAGATCCCCCTGAATGGTTGGAGAGTTGCGTCGGATACACCGAAGAGCGTGGAAGTACCGCTGGTGGAGCCGGTCTTGGAAGCGGCCGTAGAAGCGCCGGCCGACCACGTTCTCGATGTGATCGACACTAGGGCCGGGGACAGGGAGCCGTCCTCGTGCTGCGGGACGAATAGCCCGTCGAACCACAGGTAGAGACTCTGCAACCCAGGTAAGAGACCCGAATCCGCCTCCAGTCGGAGCCGGTCCGCTCACCTGGAGCCATAGCCTTGATCCGTCATGAATCGAACCGACGACCGGCTGTTCCCGGTCCTGCTGATCTGCGCCCAGGCCGTGGTGTGGCCCGGAGCGCCGCTGGTGCGCGGGGCCGTTCCGGCCCCCACCATGGCCTCCCTTCTCGTGGCGGCCCTGGTCGCCGCGGTGGTGACGGCCACGCTCGCCCTGCGCCGTAGCCGCCCGGTGGCCACCCTCGTCGTGGTCGCCGCCGCCTGCGCGCTGGGTGCCGGGCCGCTGCCCGCCGGGGCGGTGGCGGTGCTCGGGACCGCGGGTGTCGCGCTGGCGCTGTTCACGGTGGCGACCGAACGCGACGCCTTCACCGCCGTGTTGTGTGTGGTGGCGCTTGCCCTCTGGCAGCTCCTGCAGGGCATCAGCCTGCACGGGCTCAGCGACCGCGACGGGCTCGACCTCGTCCTGACCGTTGTGCTGTACGCCGCCGCCGGTGGCGCCGGCCTCCTCGCACGGCGGACCCGTCGCGCACGGCGAGCGGCCGGACAGGTGCTGAAGCGGGCCGAGTCCGAGCGCCATCGTCTACCGGCGGTCGAACGGCGCCGTATGGAAAGGGAGTTGCACGACGTCAGCGCCCACCATCTGACGGCGGTGGTGGTCACGGCGGGTGCGGCCCTCGGGTTGCGCGACCGCCGTCCCGAACTGGCCCAGGAGGCGCTGGAGTTCGCTGTCGAGACCGGCGGCGAGGTCACCCGCGCGCTCGGCGCGGTACGAGCACCGGCGCCCTCCCGAGGGGATGTGCCGTCACCGGAGGAGCGCCTGCTGGACCTGGTCGCCGGGTTCCGCCGCCTGGACCAGCGGGTGGACTGCGAGATCGACTCCCTGCCGGACGGCGCCGTCGCGGAGGCGGCGTACGGCATCGTGCGCGAGGCCCTGACCAACGTGGCCCGGTATGCCCCCGGCGCGCAGACGAGGGTGCTGTGCCGGTACGGCGACACCCGCACGGACATCGTGGTCACGAGCACGCCCCCGCCGGCCGGCGCGGTGGCGCACGGTGCGGGACTCGGCGGCGGTCGCGGGCAGGGCTTCCTGCGCTCCCGGGCACGGGAGGCGGGCGGCACGGTGCACAGCGGCCCGACGGCGGAGGGCGGTTGGGAGGTACGGGCGGTACTGCCGGGCCGGACGGCCACGACGGTGGAACCGTCGACACCGAGGACCTACCGCGTGGCACAGGTGGTGGCCGCGACGGGCCTGGTCCTGCAGCCGCTGCTGCCCGTACTGGTCATCCGGGCCGAGGAGACGTCGAACACGACGCAGGTGTCCGCGGGTGTCTTCTTCGCCCTGCTGGCGGCGGGCCAGGCGGTCGCCCTGCTGTGGCTGCGGAGGGCTCCGCGGACGGCGTACGGGATGCTGCTGGGGCTTTCGCTGTTGTGGCCGGTGGCGATGGCGATGGGGCACTACAGCGGCCCGGTCCTCCTCCCGCCCGCGCTGAGCCTGTTGGCCACGTGCGCGGCCCTCGTGAGGGAACCGACCCCAACCGCGACGCCCCGAACGAGGCGCGGAGTTGTAGCGAAATCCGGCTCCGCCCCGAGCGGGGTCCCCCAGGCACGGGAGAGCGACCGGCCCACACCCGGCCGCGGCTACGTCACGACGCTTCTCCTCACGGTGCTGGTGCACGCCTCGGCCGCCACCACCGCGGTCCTTGACCGCGGCACAACGGTTCCCATCTGGGCGGTGATCGCGGCAACCACAGCCGGCGCAACCCTCACAGTCACCGGGGCTCACCTGACCGGAGGCCTGCGCATCCGGCGCCGGCAAGCCGACCTCCGCGCCCACGACGAGCGCCTCGCCGCGTGGACCGAGGAGGCCGTCCGTGACGCCTGGACCGAGCGCCGCCGCATCGCCGCCGGTCTCGAAACCACCGTCCTGGCCCGCACCGCCGACATGGTCACCGAGGCGGCGGCGGGCCGACTCGACGCGACAGCGACCCGCGCCCGTGAGGCCCTGGCCGCGATGCGCGCCCTGCTCGACACCGTGCGGGAGGGCGAGACCGGGGCCGAACTGCGGCCGCAGCCCACCCTCCAGGCGCTCGATCTGCTCGCCCACCAACTCCGGGCCACCGGCCGCGACGTCGAGATACGGCTGACCGACCGCGTACCGGAACGGCTGCCCACCGCCGTGGACCTGGCCGCCTACCACGCCGCCGAGACGGTACTCACGGCCGGCGGCGAGGAGCCTGCGATGCTCGAACTCGACGTGGACAGCGATACGTTGACGCTCACGGCCACCGGGGTGCCCCGCGCCGCCGACTCCGCGGTACGGCAGCGACTCATCACGCGGGTCGCGGCGCTCGGCGGCACCCTGACCACCGGCCCGCAGGGAACGGTCCACCTCCGGCTGCCACTCACCGTCGCGCAGGACAACCCGGACAACGAAGAGAGACACCGATGAGCCTCAACGTGCTGGTCGTCGACGACCAGGGCATCGTACGGGCGGGGTTCGCCGCCGTGATCGACGCCGAGGAGGACATGACGGTCGTCGGCGAGGCCGCCGACGGCGCCGCCGCGGTGCGGCTCGCCAAAGAACTGGCTCCCGACGTGGTCGTCATGGACGTACGCATGCCCGAACTGGACGGCATCGCCGCCACCCGCATCATCACCGGAGGGGCGAACGCGCCCAGGGTCCTCGTCCTGACCACCTTCGACCTCGACGCGTACGTCTTCGACGCGCTGCGCGCCGGCGCCTCGGGCTTCCTCCTCAAGGACGTACACCCCTCCCAACTACTGCAGGGCATCCGGGAGGTGGCGGCCGGCGAGAGCGTACTCGCCCCGTCCGCGACCCGCCGCCTCATCGGCCACTACGCGTCCGGACCACCCGCCGCGGTCCCGGCCGGGAGCGCCCCCGAACTGGACAGCCTGACCGGCAGCCAGCGGGGCGTCCTCACCCTGGTCGCGGCCGGACTCACCAACACGGAGATCGCCGAGCAACTCGGCATCACCGTCGGCACCGTGAAGTCGCACGTGAACGCACTGCTCCGCAAGCTCGGCCTACGCGACCGCGTACAGGCGACGATCCTCGCGTACGACCTCGGCCTCGCCCGCCCGAACCCGCCCGGCTCCCACCTCTGACCACCGCGACCGACCACCCCTACGCAACGAAGGAGTCCTCCCCCATGACCGGCACCGATACGGATACCGATTCCGGCCGATCCGCCACCCGCCGACTGCTCGACCACGTCGGCGTCGTCGCCGTCGCCTACTTCGGCGTCTGCGTCGTCCTGCTCGTGTGGGCACTGGTGGTGACCGCCCTCGACAGTACGGACGAGTCCATGGCCGGCGTCATCCCCCTCCTCGCCACCGCCCCTGTCAGCCTCGTACTCCTCGTGCTGCCGGACCACAGCGTCATGGCCATCATCGCCGTCGCTCTCGGGGCAGCGGTCAACACCGCGATCATCAGCTGGTGCACCCGCGCACTGCGCCGCGGCGGTCGCACGGACTAGAAGGAATCGCGGAAGTCCGGTGCGGCACAGCCCTCCCGAAGAGGCACGAGCCTGTGACGGCATGCGGCGCAGCCTCGTGGGCCCTGCCAGCCACAGGCAGCCCGCGGAATCCATACCGCCCTTCCCGCGGAGCGCGTCGTCGGAGCACGCGCAGGGTACCCTGACACCTGCGCAGAATCGCGCATACCGCCTGCCTAGGCGGGTCTGCGGATCGGCGCGGATCCGGCCGGGGTCGACACCCTTGCGGTGGACAGCAAGAAGCTGCCACGGCTCGGCCCGGGGCCCAGCTGTGTCCCGTTCAGCAGAGGGGTCGGTACGCCTGAGGAGTCGCCCAAAGGGCTCGCTTTCACCCGTCTCGTTCAGTAGGGCCCGCCAGGCGGATAGCGTCCGCTGGAACCGGTCAGTTGAACGCACGCAGCACGAGCCGCACCACTGCCATGACTCCTCGCCAGATCCAATTGAACAGTCCTCCCGCCACAGCAAGATCGGCGGCGTCTGCAGCAGCGTCCAGCCGGTCCGACTTGGAACGACACCGGGAGCAGGAACGGGTCCAACTGCGCTTACCCGCACCGCACTTCTTACACTTCGCCATAATCTCATCCTCTCCTACCGCCGCATCCCTTCCTCATGCCTCTTGGGATACGGTCGCCCGCGCGACTCTCCGCCCGGCTCGCCGACATCAAGGCCCAGGAGTCCAACCGGCCGGCACGGAAATCACCTTCGGCCCTCGTCTACCGCGTCCTCCGCGAAGGGGCCCTGGGAGCGCGCCTCCCGCCCTCGGCAACAGCTCCGGCAGCGCCTCTTCGTCACCCCGACATCCACGCGTGCGTCGCACGCCACCCCCCTTGTAGCGATGCCGGCCAGTAGATGCCCGGTGCCGCCGACTCCCCCAGCCCCCCTACCCGCCCCGAGCAGCCCTCAGGATTCCCACAAGGTTCCAGCCGAGGGGCCAGGACGTGTCCATGCTGCCTTCCTCTTCCCCCTGATCCTGCGTAGCAGCCTCTCTGACCGGGACGGGAGGCCGCATCACCCCGAAGGAGGACCTGCTTGTCCGCCCTGGGGTATACCCGCCCAGCGCACCGACCACCGCAGCCCCTGGCACCACACCGGCACCTGCGACTTCGCCGCCTCCCTGCCCACTGGCAGCCCGGCCGTTCCCCGCGCCTCCTGGACACCCTGCGTGTCTGCAGCGCTCTCACAGCTCGAAGTCAGCACCACGGCAACCCGCCTATGAGCGATCTTCCACTCCTGCCCGTCGTGCGCGGCCGCGGCCGGCCCGGCCTGGATCCGGTCGGCCGCCTCCCGCAGTTCGTCCACACGGCGACAGGCAGCAACCTCCTGGCGCTCCAGCAGTCCGACAATCGAAGGCATCCGCGGCCTCCCCGGGAACGACCTGGCGGGCCACCACTCCCACGGAATCACCGGTCTCCTCCCTGACCAGCGAAAACGCGGCAATCACGTGCGGGCAGACAACAGCTTCTCAGCGAAAAAACGGCCTTGGGGCTGCGGGCGGAGGGGAGGCCAGAAGCGTCTTCGCCGGGTTTGAGTCGGGCGGTTCGGCCTCTGTGGCGGCCGTATCCCGCGTATCGCCCGTACCCTTCGTGGTGTCCACGGCGTCACATAGCGGGCGCCAGACCACTGGAGGCAACACCAAGTGCTGATCGCTCAGCGTCCGTCCCTGACCGAAGAAGTCGTCGACGAGTTCCGCTCCCGGTTCGTGATCGAGCCGCTGGAGCCGGGCTTCGGTTACACGCTCGGCAACTCCCTGCGTCGTACGCTCCTCTCCTCGATCCCGGGTGCGGCGGTCACGTCCATCCGTATCGACGGTGTCCTGCACGAGTTCACCACCGTGCCGGGCGTCAAGGAGGACGTCACCGACCTGATCCTCAACATCAAGCAGCTCGTCGTGAGCAGTGAGCAGGACGAGCCGGTGGTGATGTACCTGCGCAAGCAGGGCCCGGGGCTCGTCACCGCCGCCGACATCGCGCCCCCGGCCGGTGTCGAGGTGCACAACCCCGACCTCGTCCTCGCCACGCTCAACGGCAAGGGCAAGCTGGAGATGGAACTCACGGTCGAGCGTGGCCGTGGTTATGTCTCCGCCGTGCAGAACAAGCAGGTCGGTCAGGAGATCGGGCGCATCCCGGTCGACTCGATCTACTCGCCGGTGCTCAAGGTCACGTACAAGGTCGAGGCGACCCGTGTCGAGCAGCGCACCGACTTCGACAAGCTGATCGTCGACGTCGAGACCAAGCAGGCCATGCGTCCCCGTGACGCCATGGCGTCGGCCGGTAAGACCCTGGTCGAGCTGTTCGGTCTGGCGCGCGAGCTCAACATCGACGCCGAGGGCATCGACATGGGCCCGTCCCCGGTGGACGCCGCCCTCGCCGCCGATCTGGTGATGCCGATCGAGGAACTCGACCTCACCGTCCGGTCGTACAACTGCCTCAAGCGCGAGGGCGTCCACTCCGTGGGCGAACTCGTGGCGCGGTCCGAGGCGGATCTGCTCGACATCCGTAACTTCGGCGCGAAGTCCATCGACGAGGTCAAGGAAAAGCTCGCCGGTATGGGCCTGGGCCTCAAGGACAGCCCGGCCGGATTCGATCCGACCGCCGCCGCCATCGGCGTGGACAACGACGCGGACGCGGGCTTCGTGGAGACCGAGCAGTACTGAACACCGCGCTGCGCCGACCATGGAGACACCCCGCGTACGGGGACACGAGAACCTCCACGCTGTTTCCAGCCGGCCGGGTGACCCCGGCCGGGTCGGCGCCCGCGCGCGGGTGGATCGTCACCCTGTCCGCACGTGGTGCGGGCTCGTTCCGTCAACGGCGGCTCGGCCCGTGCGGACGGGCGTTCCCTCATGGTCGAACATCATGCCTTCCCACCTTCCTGATGCACTGGGCGATACGCGTGTCGGTGGGCTTGCGGCGGATCGACGAGGGTCACCAGACGGCTCGGTCCGGTGCCGTCCACGGTGGTCCGAGCAGCGGAACGGCCGCCGGACCGGCCGTCGAACCGCAGGGCGATGTTCTCGGGGTAGAGCCTGCCGAGCAGGGCCAGCACGACGAGGTCGTCCTGGCCACGGCCCCCGTCGACTGGCGCTAGAAGGCGCTCAGCCCGTAGTGCCCCACCACCCAGTGCACCGGCTGGAACCAGGTCCGGTAATTACCCTGGGCGCTGTTGCACGACGCGCTGTCCGGAGTGTTGCTCGCGGAGGTGATGCCGAGTGCGTAGGTCCCGCTCCACAGAGGGCCGCCGCTGTCCCCTCCAAGGGCGCAGTGCGAAGTCTTGATCATGTTCTTCCGGACCACGCCGTTGCTGTTGGTCATGGTCTCGCTCGGTGACAGCACCTCGCCGACGAGGTCGCTGCTGGTGGCACCGGCGCGCTTGGACACATCACCGTCGTCGGCATAGCGGGAGTCGGTGATCTCGTACGTGGCGCCGGCCGCCCTGACTGCCCCGTAGGCGGCGACGTCGGTGTTGTCGTCCTCGTTGTACTTGACCACGGCGTAGTCCTTCTGCTCCTTCGCGCCGGAGTCGTACCATTCCGTCCGCTTGCCCAAATAGATGTTCCCTTCCTCCCTGTGCCAGAACAGGTCGTTCGCGGTGTCGGCACAGTGCCCGGCGGTGACGAAGTACTTCTGCCCGGCGGAGTTGCGGACGTTGAACCCGAGGGTGCATCCCACGCCGCTGTCCGCCGAGACGATCCCGATGCCGCCGTAGGACGCGTAGGCGGTGTCCCGGATGGAGCCGGTGAGATTCTCCACGCGCACTTCGTCGCCGTAGCCGGCGACGAAGGCCATGAGCCGCTTCTCGTCAGCAGGGGAGACACTGCCGAAGATCGAGACGGTCACCTGATTGGTGCTCGGGTCGATGCCCCAGGCGGTGTTGGGGATCGGGTCGGTTTCGGCGATCCGATCGTCGAGAGCCGTGTGAACGGACTTCAGGGCGGCGGTGCTGTACTTCACTATCTCTGCGGTGCCGCCCTCGGCCCGGATGGTCCGGGCGGCGGCCTCGTCGGTGACGGCGACGACGAGTTGTCTGGAGTCGTTGTAATAGACGCCGGCGGTACGGTCGGTGCCGATCGTGGCGGCCAGCGCCCGTGCCCGGGCCGGGTCGGTGATCGGGGCCGGCGTCGGGGCTGCGTTCGCGGTCGGCGAGGCAAGCACCCCGAACAGGCTGCAGATGGCCACCGTCATAGCCATCGACGTGCGACGGGTCAGGAGTTTCCGCATGGGCTTGTTCCTCCGTCGGTCAGGGACCACGGCGTGGTCGATCGCCGTGTACGGAAGCAGAATGGTTGCCGGGTACGGGAGTTGTCGTTGTCGGCGAGTCCACAGAAGCTTTGCGCTGCGTCCACTCCGGCCCCGCGGCTCACACCGACGCCACTGGTTCCCGGCCTTGCGTGAGGCCCTCGGGTGCCCTGGTGCGTACGGCCCTCCACCCGACGGGCCTCGCGAGTCGCGGCCTGCCCCAGCCGCTGATCGATCAGATCATCTCGACACACGCGGGGACCGTGGCGGAACTCGGCCGGATCGCCGTCGACGCGGACGCGGGAACGCCGAGCTGGGCACGGGCGTCCCGACCGGCTGCCGGCCACCAACCACCGCGCCCACGGCGTCCGGTACCTCCACGACTGCTACTCGATCGCCGACGACACACTGTGGGGCGTCAACCGCCACCAGAAAGGTGCCGTGAACACGCTCGCCGCGCTGAAGTCGATCCGCACCGCACGCCCGTCTGCGGTGGCGCAACGCCAACGCACACCACCGCGACGTCCTGACCGCCGAACGCAACGAACGCGCCTGCACCCAACGAGAAGGGCATCCGCATCGACGGATGCCTCACCGGAACCGGACCATCCCTCACTCCGACGACTTCATGAGTCAAGCTCAGTAGCGGCCAGCACTGCCGCGAGTCCCTCTTGCAGATCCTTGACGAAATACTCGGGAACCTCCAGCGACGGGAAATGTCCCCCGGCTTCGGGTGACCTCCATCGGACGATCCTTCGGTACCGCTCCTGTGCCCAGGGGCGCGGGCACTTCTCGATGTCGCGGGGGTACACAGTGATGGCCGACGGGACGTCGACCCGAAGTTCGGGATCGAGCGAGTTGTGGCTTTCGTAGTAGATGCGGGCCGCCGATGCGCCGGTCCGCGTCAGCCAATACAGGGTGACGTCGTCAAGAACCCTGTCTAGGGAAATCGTCTCGAACGGGCTGTCTTCGGTGTCTGACCACTCGGCGAACTTGTCGAGGATCCAGGCCAGAAGTCCGACCGGTGAGTCGACGAGCGAGTAGCCGATGGTCTGCGGTCGGGTCGCCTGCTGCTTTGCGTACGCCGCGCGGTGGCGCCAGAAGTCGCGGGTTTCCTCGGTCCATTTACGCTCGGTCGCCGTCAGCCCGTCCGTTGTCAGCCCGGGCGGCGCCTCAGCGAACAATGTGTGGATGCCGAGTACGTGCGCCGGGAACCTGCCGGCGAGCACCGTGGTGATATTTCCTCCCCAGTCGCCGCCGTGGGCCAGGAACGTGCTGTGGCCGAGCCTCCCCATCAGTTCCACCCACGCGGCCGCGATCCTTTCGGTTCCCCACCCGGTGGTGGCCGGCTTGTCGCTGTAGCCAAAGCCTGGAAGCGACGGGACCACGACGTGGAACGCCGGCGCGTCCGCGCCTTTCGGATCTGCCAGCTCGTCCACCACATCGACGAACTCGGCAATGCTGCCCGGCCAACCGTGCGTCAAGATCAGAGGAGTGGCATCTGCGCGCGCGGATCGGCGGTGCAGGAAGTGGATTCCCAGATCATCGATGGTCGTACGGAACTGGCCGATCCGGTTGAGTCGCTCTTCGAACGACCGCCAGTTGTACCCGGTGCGCCAGTAGTTCACGACATCGACGAGGTCGGTGAGAGGAACGCCCTGCTCCCATCGGCGAGGGTCGGGCGCGGCGCGGCGGACCGTCTCGGCCTCCGGCAGCCGCGCCGCGGCCAGCCGGGCGCGCAGGTCGTCAAGGTCAGCGTCAGTTGCGTGGGCTTCAAATGCTTGCACGTCGCTGGTCGGACCGGGCATGAGACCTCCTGGCCATCGCGGAACCGGCTACAACCTGACGCGAACCGGCTAAGACGGTTCTAACAGGCCTCTGCGTCGGCACGCAACCAGCTAAGGTGGTTCCATGCGTGCTGGATTCCCTGACTTCCGCCTCGGTAGCGTGTTGGCGACCAGCTTCACGGGGACTCTGTCGGAGCGTCACGGCGACGCCGTGGAGCGCATTCCCACGCCGCACCGACTCATCGACTGGCTGGCGGTGAACGGCCTCACCGTGGACTCCTGCACCACCGCACAGCTGGACCTCGCTCGGGAACTGAGGGAGTCGATTCACGCCGCCGCGACAGCAGCCGCGCTCCAGGACGCTCTCCCCGCGTCTGCTGTCCAAGTCATCAATGACCGCAGCACTCAGGGTCGGGCCGCGGCGATCCTGACGCCCGAGGGCAAGCGGCGATGGCGGCTCAGCTCGGCTTCCCGCGTGGAAGACGCCCTCAGCGTGATCGCCGCCGACGCGATCAGCATCATCGCAGGCGAACGAGACGGAAAGCTGGCCCTGTGCGCATCGCCCACCTGCCAGGCCGCCTTCTTCGACACCAGCCAGAGCCGCACCCGCAAATGGTGCGACATGAACACGTGCGGGAATCGTCAGAAGAAAGCGCGCTTCCACGCCAACCAGCGCAAAAACCCCAGATCAGCGGAGTGATCGTGCCCTCGGTACATTCAAGTGGGCCCCACGCCTGCGACACCTCTGTCGCGCCGGGCACACCCCAACGGCACCGCTGAGAGCCATTGTCGGCGACGGGTGAATCGTGACCCTCTGACGGCGGATCAAAACTGACCCACTTCGTGGTCTTCTGACCAACCTGATCTTGATCGAAGGTCAGG
>NZ_JBVIOL010000013.1:0-11622 GCF_055578825.1 Streptomyces sp. NPDC032822
TGCGGGTGAGGTGGTGGAGGTCGGCCATGAGGAGCATGTTCTCCTCGCCGGTGATGAGGCCGTCGACGGCGGAGAACTGGCCGGTGACGCCGATGCTGGCGCGGACGGCCTGGGGGTGGGTGGCGAGGTGGTGGCCGCCGACGTGGAGGTCGCCGGCGTCGGCGGTGATGAGGGTGGAGAGGATCTTCACGGCGGTGGTCTTGCCGGCACCGTTCGGACCCAGCAGAGAGAAGACGGTGCCGGCCGGCACGGCCAGGTCGATGCCGTCGAGGACCGTCTTGTCGCCGTAGGCCTTGCGCAGCCCGACGGCTGAGATCGCGAGTTCGTTGGTCGTTGTCGTCATGCGACAGAGACTGCGGCAGAGCGCATTCAGCGCGGTTTCACGACGGTTTCAGCGCCCTGGAACCGGGCGGCGGATTGCTACCGCCCCGCTCAGTGGTTCCCTGGGGGCCTTTGCCTTCCGGGTGCCCTGATGGCGTGGTCGATCGCGGAGGCGACGTCGGGAGCGATGTGGGTGGGCCGGTAGGAGTCCTGGGGCCAGGCTCGTCCGTCCGTCACCCACACGCTGGGCAGGCCGAGCGCGTCGGCGCCCGCGATATCGGCGTGCGGTGAGTCGCCGATGACCCATGCGCCCGGCAGAGGGAGCCCGACGGTGGCGGCTGCCGCATGGAAGATCTCCGGCTCCGGCTTCTTGTGGCCGACGTCTTCGGAGATGACCCAGCCTTGGACGAGCTGGTCGAGTCCGGTGGTGCGAATCTTCGCTTCCTGCTGGACGGTGCGGCCGTTGGTGACGATGACGCAAGTCCAGCCGTCCTCCCGCGCTGTGCCCAGTGCCTCGCGGGAGGACGGCGCCAGGACGACGCGATCGGCGGCACCGTGGTCGAGAAGGGCATGGACGGCGGTGGGTGCCACCGCCTCGCCGTACCGGTCGGTCAGGGCTGCGGCGACTTCGTGGCGCATGGTGTAGCCCCCGGCGTCGACGGCCATGGCCCACGGGAGGTCGGAGGCGGGCAGGCCGTGCTCGGCAAGGAAGTCGACGACGGCGGCGCGGAAGGCCGCATCGCGGTCGACAAGGGTGTTGTCGAGGTCCAGCAGCAACAAGGGCATGCCCGACACCAGATCATGGAAGGTGGCTGCGAGGCAGCCCGGTTTCCACCCGGCGCGGGGCGTGTTGCCGCGGGGGAGTCCTCACGGCGTCCGGTACGGCGCAGGCGTCGGGTTTCGCTGCCTGCGCCGTACGTCGTCGGGGTGAATGACGTCCCGTGCCCGCCGGGGTGGACCCTTGCCGGTGTCGGCCCTCGTGAACGGGCCGCACCCTCGGTGAGGTCAGCCCAAGTGGACGGGCGCCGCACCCTCGGTGTGTTGTTCCTCGGCGGCGTCGACGGCCAGGAGTGCGACCGCCAGGCCCGCCGCCGGTGACCCGTCACCCGTCCTTGTCGCCGAACGCCTCGATGCGGCAACGCTTTTGGAGTTCCGGCAGGTTGGGGACGTCGACCCCGCCGGAGGGCCAGCTGTAGCCCTCGCCGTCGGGCATCGGTTCCACCTTGACGCCTGCCTCGCGCAGACAGGCGATCTCGGCCCGGAAGTCGTCCATGTAGTGCGGGTTCTTCGCCCGGTCCAGCTCGGGCGGATCGAGGGGGAGCTTCGATATGCAGGCTTTGGCCGCCGCGGGGTAGGCGCGGTGGGACTGGTCGGGGACGGATTTGCCGTCCTTGATGATGTTCTGCATGGGCACCCCGTGGTCGTGGATGCAGGCCGACCAGATGTTGAACAGGCGGGTCTCCTCCTCCTGGCTCGTGTCCAGGCGCAGTTGAGGGCGCCCCGCCTCGGGATCCGGGGTCTGTTTCCCCCGCGCCTTGCCGGACGCGGCGCCCGACTCCGTCACGGAAGCCACGTCCGGGCCGGAGGCGGTGTCCTTACCGCACGCGGTCAGGGTGGCGAGCGCGAGGACCGCCATGGCCGGTGCGAGGAGGGGCGGTACGCGCCGGAACAGGGTCCGGAACCGGTGCTGGGCGTCGGGAGGGCAGTGGCGAAGGTTCATGTCTCCTGGTTTCTCCGGGCCGGCTTCTCTGCGAGGGCGGGATGGGTTCATGGGTTTGGGGGCTGATGGGGACCGCGCCGAACACGGCCTCCGGACAAGGGGCTTGGCCTCCCGTTTCATGCCGAGGCGAGCGCTTCCGTCGGGGACAGACGTGCGGCGCGCAGTGACGGGTACAGTCCGGCGATCGCTCCCACCAGGACGGTCCCGGCGACGCCGCCGGCCACCGCGGTCAGTGGGATGACCGGGGGCCATCCCTGGTACGCGGTGTAGGCGAGGGTGGTGAGGACGCCGAGCAGGGTGCCGGCCAGGCCGCCGAGGGTGGACAGGGCGATGGACTCGGTGAGGAACTGCAGCCGGATGTGGCCGCGCGTGGCGCCGAGGGCCCGGCGCAGGCCGATCTCGCGTCGTCGTTCGAGGACCGAGACGACCATGGTGTTGGCGACGCCGACCCCGCCGACCACCAGCGCCACCCCTGCCAGCCCGAGGAAGAGCGCCGAGAAGGTGCTCTGGGTGTCGCGTTTGGCGGCGAGGGCGTCCGAGGGGCGGCTGACCATGATGACGCCCGGCAGGCTGGGATTGACCGTGTCGGCAAGGACCTCCCGTACCGCTTCGATCCGGGACTCCTCGGCCTTCACGTAGATGAGCGTGGGATGCCCGTCGAAGTCCAGTTCGGCGCGGGCGGGTTGCCAGGGGACGAGGACGGACCGGTCGATGTCGGGGGAGAGCGGGGTCTGCTCCAGGACGCCGATGACGGTGAACCAGCGGTCGTTGATGTAGATCTGCGGGTTGGCGCCGCCGGGTGGGACGCTGGGCAGTCCGAGCCGGGCGGCCGCCACCGAGCCGAGCACCGCGGTGGGGAACCCGTCGGACGTCCGGTCCAGGAAGCGCCCCGACTGCACACGCGCGTTGATGAGGGACAGCAGGTTGTCCTCGGCCGCGAGGACGGTCAGCCCCGCGTAGGTGTTCGGGTCCACCTTGTCCGAACGGTTCACCACGGCATGGGTGTTGGCGACCGCGCTGACCGCGGTGACGGGGCCGACGCGGGCGACCATGGCGACCGACTCCTCGGACAGGACCACCGGCGGTTTGAGGTCGGGCTGGGCCTGTGCCGTGAGCATGTTGGTGCCGAGCGCGGACAGCCGTTCCATCAGCGCCTTCTGGCTGGACGCGGGGATGGCGGTCACGACGATCATCGTGGCGATACCCAGCGAGATACCGAGGGCGGACAGGGCGGCCCGAACTCTGCGGGTGCGGATGCCCAGCAGGCCCAGAACGAGGACGTCCCGAGGAGAGAGCCGGACCGGCCGGATCCGCAGGGCCCTACCGGCGGCCTGCGCGGGGGAGGGGGCATGACCGGCGGCCGGTGGTGCCGGGGCGGTCGGGGTACGGGGGCTCACGAGGGGACGTCCATGGGGTCGAGGTGGGTGTCGGCCACGAGGCGTCCGTCGAGAATCTCCAGCCGTCGGGGCAGCCGGTCGGCGATCGTCCGGTCGTGGGTGATCACGGCGATGGTCGTGCCCTGGCCGTTGAGGTCCGACAGCAACCGGAGCACCGCTTGTCCGTTGACGGTGTCGAGGGCGCCGGTGGGCTCGTCGGCCAGGACGAGCGCGGGCCGGTTGACCAACGCGCGGGCGACAGCGACCCGTTGCCGCTCACCGCCGGACAACTGGTGCGGCAGATGGTGTTCCCGGCGGCCCAACCCGACCTGCGCCAGCGCCTCGCGGGCCATCGGCCGTCGCCGTCTTCGCGGCACACCGCTGTAGACCAGCCCCGTGGTGACGTTCTCGACCGCGCTCAGTCCGTCGGTGAGGTGGAAGTGCTGGAAGACGAAGCCGAGATGGCGGCTGCGGAGCGTGGAGACCTGCCGGTCGGTGAGGGCGGCCACGTCCTGACCGGCCAGTTCGACCGAGCCGCTGGTGGCGCGGTCTAGGGTGCCCATGATGTTCAGCAACGTGGACTTTCCCGAACCCGACGGCCCGACGATGGCCACGAACTCGCCTTCACGGATCGTCAGTGACACGTCGTCGAGTGCCGGCACAGCGCCATAGACACGGCTGACCCCGCGTACCTCCAGAACCGGGGGCGGGAGTGAGGTCGGTGACGAGGGTGGGAGGGGGAGTGTCATGACGTGGTCACCACCCTCGTTCCGGCCGTGATCGATCCGCCGATCTCGACCAGGCCCTTGACGAAGAGCCCTGTGGTGACCTTGACCAGCTTCCCGCTCCGGAGCTGCACCGCGTAGCCGCCCTCGCTCAGCGCGAGCAGCGCGCCGACCGGGACGACCAGGACGTTCTTCTTGGTCCGGCCGGTGAACCGCACCTGCACGGGTGCCGAGTCGATGCCTCGGACGGCTGTGCCCGCTCCGCCTTCGTCCAGAACGACGGTGATGGTGCGGGTGGGGTCCGCGCCCCCGCCGTCCTCGGTGCCGGATCTGATCATGGTGCCGATCACGCTGATCCTGCCGGGTACCGGCGAGCCGTCGGGCAGCGTGACGTCGACGGTGTTGCCCTTCCTGAAGGCCGAGGAGTCACCCTCGGAGGTCTGTACGGTGACGCGCTTGCCGGTGCCGGTGACGGACAGCAGCTCGCCCGATGCGGCGTCGCCCTTGGTCACCTTGAGCTCGGCGACCCGGACCGCGCCCGTGGTCACGACCACATCGCCGGACTCCAGCACCGAGGTCTCCGGTACTCGCGTATCCCGCTGCCAGCGGCCGATCGCCGCCCTCAGCCCCTGGGTCAGCACCGATTCACCCGGCTGGACCCGCTGGGAGAGGGGCGACGCGGTCGGAGAAGGGCTGCTGGAGACGGTGGGCGACGGACTGCCCGAAGCGGCCTCGGCCCCCTCCGATTTCCCACCGCCCTCCGAGCCCTCGGAGCCGCCCGGTTCCTCACTCCCGCCCGGCTGCTCAGGGCCCTTCGACTCCTGAGCGGGGGCGGCCCACGGCGGGGTGACAAGGGTGCCCACCGCGGGTTGGGCGCCGATGTCGTATCCCAGTGCCCGCAGGTTGTCGGCCACCACCCGCACGTCCGGGCCGACCATGCCCACCGTGTCCAGGCGGCGGTACAGCGGGGTGGAGCCGTAGAAGAGCACGGCCGGCCGGTTGTCGACCCGGTAGAGCTGGTGGCCGCGCTTGACGGTGGTCCCGGCCGTCGGCAGCCAGGTCACCGTCCCGGACGAGGTGCTGCTGATCGCACGGGGGCTGCCGTGGCCGAGCGTCCCGTCGAGGGACACCGAGTCGGAGAGGTCGGTGCGCCGCACCACCGCCGTGCCCACCGACGGAGTCGAGGCCTTCGAGGGTGACCGGGCGGCCTGCGTCCAGTGCGGCACGAGGGCCCCACCGCCCGCGGCGACCGCGAGCACCGCTGTCCCTGCGAGGAGCACGTTCCGGCGGGTCGAGCGGTGCTCAGGTGCGTCCGGGTTCGCGGAACCGGACTCCTGGCCGGGGTCGTCCGGTCGGCGCGAACCGGGCGGGGACGGGCTGACTTTCGAGGTGTGGCGCGGCATGGCCGACAGCCTGTCGGCCGGATATGAAGGTCTGGTCAGGACCGTATGAGTGTCCTGTCCGGGCGGTTACAGTCCCGGCTATGTGCGCGAACGTCCTGGTCGCCGAAGACGACGTCAAACAAGCCGAGATCATCGGCCACTACCTGGTGCGGGAGGGCCATGCGGCCCGGCTCGTTCACGACGGCCGCACCGCGTTGGAGGAGATTCGCCGGTGGCCGCCCGATCTGCTGGTGCTGGACGTCATGATGCCCGGCGTCGACGGCCTGGACATCTGCCGGGTGCTGCGCGCCGAACCCGCCCATGTGGGCCTGCCGGTGCTGATGCTCACCGCGCGCACCACGGAGGAGGACCTGCTGCTCGCCTTCGACCTGGGCGCGGACGAATACGTCACCAAGCCCTACAGTCCGCGCGAGTTGATGGCCCGCATCCGCAACCTGCTCAAACGCGTGGAGCGGCTGGCGGAGGCGGAACTGTCCCTACGGGCGTCGACGGGAACCGCGGGTGACACCACCGGTGTCCGCACGGCAGGGGCGATCACGGTCGACATCCGGCGTCACACGGTCACCGTGGCGGGGCGGCCGGTGCCGTGCACGGCCGGAGAGTTCGACCTGCTCGCCGCCATGGCCGCCGAGCCGGGTCGGGTCTTCACCCGGCGTCAACTGCTCGCCATCAGCCGGGGAACGGACGCCTACATCACCGAACGAACCGTCGACGTGCACGTGTTGAACCTGCGCAAGAAGATCGAGGCCGACCCGCGTTCCCCGGTCCACCTGCTGACCGTCTACAAGGTGGGCTACAAGCTCAACGACCGTGCTCCGGCGGACATGTGCCTGCCCTCGGACAGCTGGTGAAGGCCGCCGGCCCGACCGGGCCCGGCGGCGGACTCCCGGTCCACCGCAGTCTGCTCTTCCGGATGCTCGCCTCGTCACTGCTCATCGTGGTCTGCGCGATCGCGGCCACCGCCTGGCTGGCGGTACGGACCACCACCAACGCCGTACGGGACCAGCAAGGACAGGTCCTGGCCGACGACACCATGATCTACCGCTCCCTGATGGCGTACGCCGCGTCCCATCCCGACTGGCGCGCCGCCGAACCGGTGGTGCGCGACCTCGCCCGCCGCACCGGCCGGCACATCACCGTGACTCCGCAGGACACCGCGCGATCAGTGGCGAGCGGGCCGGTCCCCGACTCCCGGACCCGCGGCAAGGCCTTCGCGACCATCGACCCGCTGCACACCGATCCGTTCCTGTCACCGCAGGCCAGGGGCGGCAGCATCGACCCCGCCGCGCTGGGCCCCTACGCGCTTCGGGCATCGGACCGGCAACGTCTCGACCATGCGGCGGACGCCGTCGCGACCTGCCTCACCGGCGCGAGCGTGCCCTTCGAGCGTTCACCCTCCCCATCGGGCCGTCCGGTCATCGCGCTGCTGTACGACGTCTCGCTCCAGGAACAGATGGCGGGCGCGGACCGGCAGCAGTACCGCGCCAAGTTCGCCGACGACTGCGGACTGCTCGAACTGGACGTCCCGACCGCCGGTGAGGCCCGCGCACTCACCGCTCTCAACGAGGTGGTCAACGCCTGCCTGCGGCGCCAGCAGCTGCCCACGGTGCACCTCGGACTGGACTTCACGTCCCCTGCCACCGCGCAGGGCACCGGTACGCACGCGGCGCGGAACTGCATCGACACCGGCCGCCGCGAACAACTCGCGCCCTACGTCGCCCCCGCGGCCCTGCTCTACGTCGGCGACACCTCCGGCTCCACGGCCGCGCCCTTCGACCTCTCGCCGGCCAACGCCCTGCGCATACTCGTCGTCACCGCGGCGGTCCTGCTCCTCGCCGCGCTCGTCACCGTCATGACCGGCATCCACCTGGTCCGTCCGCTGCGAGCCCTGACCAGGGCGGCCCGGAACCACGACGCGCACCCGCCCCCGGTGCCGATCGCCCGGCCCGACGAGATCGGCCGGCTCACGGCGGCGTTCAACGAACTCTCCGAGCACCGCGCCCGCACCGAACAGCAACGCAAGGTCATGGTCAGCGACATCGCGCACGAACTGCGCACTCCGCTGAGCACCATCCGCTGCGCCCTGGAAGCGACGCAGGACGGCGTCATCGAGGCGGACCAGCACCTGACGGCCTCCCTCCTGGAAGAGGTCCTGCTGCTGCAGCACGTCATCGACGACCTTCAGGATCTCGCCGCCGCCGATGCGGGCGCCCTGCGGCTGTACCCGGAGCCGGTACCGGTCAAGGACGTTCTACGGCATGTGGCAGCCGCCCACCGGGCCGCGGCGGACAATGCGGGGGTCACGCTCCTGGTCCGCGGTCCGGCCGGGCTTGACCTGTGGGCCGATCCGCTGAGGCTGCGTCAGATCGTCGGCAACCTCGTGTCCAACGCGGTCCGCCACACGCCGCGCGGAGGTCGGGTCACCCTCGATGCGCGCGGGGAGGGGGGCACCGCCGTCATCGAGGTGACGGACACGGGCAGCGGTATCACGGAGGAGGATCTGCCCTTCGTCTTCGAGCGGTTCTGGCGGGCGGAGAAGTCCCGCAACCGCAAGACCGGTGGCAGCGGGCTGGGCCTGTCCATCGCCCGGAAACTGACCGAGGCGCACGGTGGCGTGCTGTCGGCCGGCAGCGTGTCCGGACGCGGTGCCACCTTCACTCTCAGGCTCTCCCGGAGCGAGGGGAAGGCCGTTCACCGTGAGGTGGACCATGGCGTGGGAGCGGTGTGAGCGGGTCCCGCAGCCATGGACGGGTGCGGTGAGCGGCAGGGTCGTCAGCGGCCCCGGCCTCTCGCAGCCGAGGTGGCGTCCGCGCCCGACGCGGTTCTGACCACGGCGACCGAGCCAGGACGTACCGGCCGGAACATCGTCGCCCATGTCGAGTCGAGGGGACGTCAGCTCCGCGATCGGCCCAACTCCTGTTCCGCGAAGGCGCGGAAGTCGCGTGCGGGGCGGCCGGTGAGGCGTTCGACCGTGTCGGTGGTGCGGTCCTCGGCACCTTCGGCGATGGCCTGGTCCATGCCGGCGAGCATCGCGGCGAACTCGGCGGGGATGTCGGCGGCCAGCCGGTCGCGCATCTGCTGGTAGGAGAGCGGGTGGTGGGTGACGGTCCGGCCGGTGACCTGGCTGAGGACGGCGGCGATGTCGCCGTAGCTCAGCGCTTGCGGCCCGGTGATGATCATGTCGGTGTTCGGTGCCTGGATCCCGGTGAGTGCGTGGACGGCCACGGCGGCGATGTCGTCGGCGTCGACGAACCCGACGCGGCCGGTTCCGGCCGCCGTGCGAATGGTCCCGTCCGCGCGGACGGTCCGGGCGTGTGCGTGGTCGCCGGTGAAGTTCTGCATGAACCACGAGGGCCGCAGGACCGCCCACTCGGGGAAGAGACCGGGCAGGGCCTGGTGGACCTGCCCCACTGCGGGGCCGCCGGCGGGGATCGCCGACGAGCTGAGCAGTACCGCACGGCGGACTCCCGCGGCGCGGGCCTGTCGGAGGAAGGGCAGCATGACGGCTGCCGGATCGGGGGAACCGAGCGGCGGGATGAGATAGACCCGGTCCACGCCGTCGACGGCGTCCTCGAAGGAGGTGGGGTCGTCCCAGTCGAACCGCACCGGACGGGAACCGTCGACGGGGGTGGCGCGTCGGCTCGCGGCCTTGACGCTCCGGCCCTCGGCGGCCAGTTGGGCGGCGACGCGGCTGCCGGTGGTACCGGTGGCCCCGATGACCAGGGTGGACTCGGCGGAGGGGTTCATCGGTTGCTCCCGGCGAAGTCGGTGGCGGGATCCTGGACGGCGAGCGGGTTCCAGTAGTCGCGGTAGCGGGTGATGAGACCGTTCCTGATGGTGACCACGGCGATGTAGGACATGTCGAAGGGGCTGTCGGTGTCCACCAGTCGACCCACGCCCCGCATCTCGACCACGATGGTCTCCGGGGCGAGGGTCTGGTGGATCTCGACGTAGGGGAAGTCGTGCAGGTCTATGTGGTCGGGGTAGTCGCGCATGTACTCGGCGACGGCCGCCCTGCCCTCCAGCCGCTTGGGCCAGCCGTCCGGGGCGAAGGGGAATTCGAGGACCCCGTCCTCGTCCCAGAGGCCGACCCAGGCGGGGATGTCCTTGTCCAGCAGGAGTTGCAGGCCGTGGCGGTACAGGTCCACCGGTGCGGTGCTCGTGCTCATGGGTCACTCCGTCCAGTACGATACGGACCGTGGGTCCGTTTCACTGGGACGACGATACGGACCCGGGGTCCGTTTCGCAAGGAGGAGTCGTATGCCCGAGCGCAAGCCCCGCGCGGACGCCACCCGCAACCGGGAGGCCGTCCTCGCGGCTGCCGACACGCTCTTCGCTCGGTGCGAGAGCCCTGAGGCGGTCACCATGGCCGACATCGCGGCAGCGGCCGGCGTCGGCAAGGCGACGCTGTTCCGCGGCTTCGGTGATCGCACCGGCCTGATCCAGGCGCTGTACGAGACGCGGCTCGCACCGGTCAGGCACGCCGTCGAAGCGGGAGCACCACCCCTGGGGCCCGCCACCCCGCCGCTGGAGCGCGTCCCCGCTCTCCTCGACGCGGTCCTCTGCTTCAAGATCGACAACCGTCATCTCGCCCTGGCGCTGGAGGGCACCGGCGGTGACAGTCCCTACGCGGCAGAGCACTACGAGCGCTGGCACGGCACACTCCATGCCGCGCTGGAACAGATTCCCGGACTCACCGACGGCGGTTTCGCCGCCCACGCCCTGCTCGCCGCGACCCGCGCCGACCTCGTCGAACACCTCGTCGGCCGACAGGGGGCGACGAGGGATCAGATGCGGGCCCACCTGGCGGCTTTCACCGCCAGGGTCCTGGAAGCCCGTACGCCACTGAACTGAACCGCCGAAGACGCCCGCCGCCGTACGGACCGGGCGTCAGCCTCCGTCTGATCGACACCTTCACCATCGGGCAACGCACCGACCCCGCCCCTCCCGACGCGCAGCTCCACGGCGTCCACGTCGAGGGCCTCTCCAGCCCCGACGTCCGGACCCGGGGGCATGGAGAGGGGCGCCTCCGACGCTCACCGCGGCGTACCCTTCGCCGACCTCCGTGCCGAGATCACCCTCAGCCACGTCGGACAGCGCGGCGGAGACGCGTTCGCCGGCCCGCTCCACGGCGCCCGCTTCACCCGCTGGAACATCACCGTCACCAATGGACGGGCCGGCGGGTGAGGATCGACGCGACCGCGCCGTACAGCGCGACGGTGGCGATCGGTGGACCTTGCGCTCACGCCTCCCGCCCGCCTGGAAAACCGGTGGAACAGCACCGCTGTGCGCAACTACCGTGCTGCCGAACCAAGTTGTCTGGGCGAGGATGTGCCGTTGTACACCGTGTGAGACCTCCCGAGTGCTGATCTGTCGCGCGTCGCGCAGGTGCGCCGCGCTGCTTTTTGCTGCGGACTTCTCACTGGAACCGGTGTACTTCTGTGCTCGAAAACTGGGTGGTCGCGCCCACCTGTCTCCCGCTAGTTCTCCGTCGTTGCCACGTGTGCGCGTCCGAGCGCTTCCGCGTGAACGGCAAGTTCCGCGTCAACGCACATCACAAGCTCCTCGACGCCTGGCTCCTCGCGCTCTGTACCGCTTGCGGGGAGACGGCGAAGCTCACGGTCCTGGAGCGGATGAACGTGCGCTCCGTGCGACCTGAACTGTTGAACCGGATGCATGACAACGACCCCGGCCTGGCAGCCGAGTTGCTCCAGGACCCGGTCGTGCGGCGCCGCAATCGCATCGCCCTCGACTGGGAGAACGCCTGGCGTCTGGACACCGACGGATCGGGTCGCCTGGACCGCGAGGTGATCGACGTCCGGGTCCGCTTCGCGGCGCGGATCCCGGTCCGCCCGGTGCGGCTGATCGCTGAAGGCTGCGGTCTGGCGCGGGCCGAGGTCGAGAGACTGATCACGGAGGGGAAGCTCGTTTCGGCCGTGCGTCTGAGCGGCAAGCTCTCCGGCGACTTCACCTTCACGCTCAAGCGCTGAGCCCTGTTCGGGGCCGGGGGGGGGGGGGGGGGGGGGGGGAGGAAAGAGACCCACCCCAAACAGAGTGGGGGGGGGGGGGCCCAAGGC
>NZ_JBVIOL010000013.1:11632-221581 GCF_055578825.1 Streptomyces sp. NPDC032822
CGTGTGCCCCCCCCTCCCGCCGAAGCTGGGTTTTTTTTTTTGGGCTGGGTTCCTTCCCCCCCCCCCCCCCCCCCCGGCCCCCCGGCCCCGAACGGTGTGCGGGTGCGGTGCCCGACGCCGTCCGCACATCCCGAGCATCCGGGACCGCACGGGTCAGGTACGGCGTGCGGCCCAGACCGTGCGCTCGGTGCGCACCGTCAGGTCGGAGCGGCGCAGGATGCTGTGAGGGCTGTCGGTGTCGAGCAACTGGTCGAGAGCGGCCAGGTCCTCGGCCGACAGCGCGGATGCGATGCCGCCCCGCATGCGGCGCAGGCTGCTGAGTGCGTAGCGGCCCGTCGCATCGGTGGGGGGTGGGCCGATGTGGACGGTGAGGGTGCGTTCGTCCACCACGGTGAAGCCCGCTTCGGTCAGTTTCGTTCCCCAGTCGGCGCCGCGGTGGGGGAGTTGTCCGGTGTGGTGGCGGTCGAGGGTGGCATGACAGCGTTCTTCGAGACCGGGTGCGTTTTCCGGAGCGTCTTCGGGCAGGAACCGGGGGAATCCCGCCAGCTCGACGACGGCGAACAGCCCACCCGGAGCCAGCAGTTCGCGGACCTGGCGCAGCGTGCGGTCCGGGTCGGCCATGTGGTGCATGGACGCCGATGCCCAGACCAGCTCCGGTGTGCCGAGTTCGGGCCACACCGCCGCGTCGAGGTCCGCCTGCACGAGGCGCACGCGGCCGGCCGCTCCGGCTGCCTTCTCCTGGAGGCGGTGCAGGTGGGCGGCCGACTGGTCGACGGCTGTCAGCTCCGCATGGGGAAAGCGGTCGAGCAGGGCGAGGGCGCCGGCTCCGGTTCCGCAACCGAGATCCACGATGCGGCGGGGGCTGGTCTCGACGGGGAGCCAGGCGGTGAGGGACGCGATGTGTTCGGCGAGGACTTCCGCGTCCAGGTCGAGCAGCTCCGCCTGGTCACCCGTGTCGTGCGTGTGCTCGTGCTCTTGTGCGTGAGCGGGGTGCGCGCCGTGGTGCGTTGTCTGCGGTGAGGGGTGGCTCATGCGCCCAAGCTAGGCGGGCCGTCCGCCTGAGACCCGGTGGGTTGCGGAATGCGCAAGGCGATGGCCGGTTGTGCGGCGGAACGCGCAAACGTTCATGGTGCCGGGCGGCTCGTCCTCCCGGCGTCCTCGCCGCGCTGGTGGCTGCGGCGGGCGTCACGGTCGAAGATGCCCAGGAGCTCGCACGGTCCGCCCTCGGCGCCGATGGCGTGCGGGAGCATCGTGGGGAACTCCGCGGCCTGGTTGGTCTCGATCCGCAGACGCCGGTTGCCCAGGAGCAGGATCGCGGTGCCGGAGAGGACGACGAGCCACTCGCGGCCCGTGTGGGCGCGCATCCGCGAGGGGTTGTCGGGCGGTGGGTCGGTGATGCGCTGGCGTACGACGGACATGCCGGGTTCCGCCTTGATGGGCCAGCGCATCCGCCCGTGGGCGGCGTCGATCATCGGGCTGGAGACGACGTCGTCCGTCGCGGTCTCGACCAGTTGGTCGAGGGAGGTGTCCAGGGCGCGGGCGAGGGTGACGAGCTGGTCCAGAGCCAGCCGGCGTCGGCCGTTCTCGATGCGGCTGAGTGTGGACTGGCTGACCTGGGCGCGGGTGGCCAGCTCCTCCAGGGACCAGCCCTGGGCCACACGCAGGGCGCGGATGCGTTTGCGTACCAGGCTGTCCAGCTCGCCATCTTCTTGCGTCATGGGCAACATTGTATGCCCCTGCGGCAAGACCCGGTTAGCGTCGTTCGTGTGCGGACCCACGACGGCCGGGAGGCGGTGTCGGTGACCGCCGTACAGCGCGACATCACCCCCGCCTGACCGCCCGCACACACCAGCCCGCCCCCCCCGCCCCCGCACCCGCCACGTGAGCGAAGGGCGGGGCCCGGCCCACCCACCCCTGACACCCATGGCGCCTGAGCTCCTGCTCCGGCGCAGATGTCCGCACGCTCCGTCGAGAGGAATTCCAGGATCCATGAGTACGAACCCGCCTCCCCGGCAGAATGCCGACCCGAGCGGCGCCCCTGACGAGGGCATGCCCGACGCGCGTCGGCGTCGCACGATCCTGATCGCCGTCTGTGTCGCGTTGATGGCCGTCGTCGCCTCGGTGTCCGGGCTCAATGTCGCCCAGCCCGACCTCGCCGTCGCCTTCGGCGCCTCGCAGAGCACGGTCCTGTGGATCATCAACCTCTACACGCTCAGTCTGGCCGCACTCCTGTTGCCGTTCGGTGCGATCGGCGACCGCTTCGGCCGCAAGCCCATGCTGCTCACCGGCCTGACCGTCTTCGGCGTCGCCAGTGTGGTGGCAGGTCTGGCTCCTTCGTCCGAGGTCATGCTCGCGGCTCGCCTGCTCGGCGGAGCGGGGGCGGCGATGATCATGCCCATCACCCTCGCCGTCATCACCTCGACCTTCCCCGAGGAGGAGCGGGGACGGGCGATCGGCGTGTGGACCGGTGTGGCCGGTGGTGGCGGAGTCCTGGGCATGTTCCTCTCGGCCGCCCTGGTCGACGTGGCGAACTGGCGGTGGCTGTTCGTCCTGCCCGTCGCGCTCGTCCTGGTGGCCCTCGTCATGACTCGGCGAGCCGTCCCCGACTCCCGTGAGACGTCCGGGCACGCTTTCGACACCGTCGGCGCGCTGACGTCCGTCGTCGCGGTGGTCGGACTCATCTTCGTACTCCAGGAAGGGCCCGAGCGGGGCTGGACCGCCCCCGCGACCCTGCTCGGCCTGGTCGTCGGTATCCCCGCCGCCGTCGCCTTCGTGGCCTGGGAACTGCGCCGAGGGGATGCCGCGCTCCTGGACGTGCGCCTGTTCGGCGCACGCGGTCTGGCGGGTGGCTCGATCACGCTGCTGGTGGTCTTCGGGGTCCAAGCGGGCGTCTTCGTGGTCCTGTTCCCCTTCTTCCAGGCCGTCCTCGGCTGGTCGGGGCTGCTGTCCACCCTGGCGTTGATGCCGATGGCCGTGCTCATGATGGCGGCCTCCGGCCTCGCCCCACGGCTGGCCGTGCGGAGCGGCGCCCGGGCGACCATGGCCACGGGCATCCTCCTGGCCGGCGCCGGCCTGGCGCTGATGGCCGCCGACGTCTCCGTCGACGGCGGTTACCTGTCCGTCCTGCCCGGCATGCTCGCCATGGGCATCGGCATGGGGCTGTCGATGACACCCTCCACCGAGGCCATCACCAGCACCCTCCCGGCAGAGCGCCAAGGTGTCGCGTCCGCACTCAACGACGTCACCCGCGAGTTCGGCACCGCGCTCGGCGTCGCCCTGCTCGGAGCGCTCCTGTCCTCCGGCTACCGCAACGCCATCGACTCCCGACTCGGCGCCGACCTCGCCGACGTTCCCCAGGGCCCCGCCGGCACCGCGCGCGAAGGCGTCGCCAACGCCCTCGACGCGGCGCATCAGGCGGGCCCTCAGGCGCAGTCGCTGATCCGTGCGGCCCAGGAGTCGTTCGTCGACGGCTGGCAGAGAGCGATGTGGGCAGGGGTCGTCGTCATGGCCGCCCTCTTCCTCTACATCCTCGCCCGAGGACCACAGGGCCCCGCCCGCACACCGTCGAACAAGCCGGAGCCGGCCGAGGCGACCGCTCCCTGACATCCCGGATCACCGCGAGCGGAATCCACCACGCTCCATCCGAAGGAGCGACTAGGGTCTGGTTAAGCGATTGCTCAGCCGCCTCCGGCGCAGCACGGCCGGCAGGGCCAGGAGAAGGGCAGGGAGCCCGTGCCGGTCATCGATGCGTGGATGCAGCACCCCACGCTCCGTCACTCGAACCACGAGATGTTCGAGTCCTTGCGCCGATGGACGGGACAGGGAGTGCTGGAGGAGCAGTTGCCGGTCAAGGCCACGGTGGCCGCGATGGCCTCGGCCGATGTCGAGATCGGACTGTCCGCGGCCTGGTACGGGCCTCTGGGGCCGCTCATCAGCAACGACGAGGTGGCGGAGTTCGTCGCCCAGTCCGAGGGACGACTGCGTGGCGTGGCGGGCGCGGACCTCACCCGGCCGGTCCGGGCGGTGCGTGAACTTCGCCGCGCCGTGCAGGAACTGGGCTTCACGGCCCTGCGGATCGTGCCCTGGCTGTGGCAACTCCCGCCCACCGACCGGCTGTACTACCCGCTCTACACGGCCTGCGTCGACCTCGGCATCCCCTTCTGCACCCAGGTCGGGCACACCGGCCCGCTGCGTCCGTCCGAGACCGGCCGTCCCATCCCGTACATCGACCAGGTGGCACTCGACTTCCCCGAACTGACCATCGTGTGCGGACACATCGGCTACCCGTGGACCACGGAGATGATCGCGGTCGCCGACAAGCACGCCAACGTCTACATCGACACCAGCGCCTACACCGCCCGCCGTTACCCGCGTGAACTGGTCGACTACCTGCGCGGCAGGGGCCGTAGGAAGGTGCTGTTCGGCTCGAACTATCCCATGATCACCCCTGGACAGGCGCTGGAACACCTTGGTGACCTGGGCCTGGACGAGGAGACCACCGGACTGTTCCTGTCCGGCAACGCACGACGGATCTTCCGTCTCTGACCGCCCTCGGCAGCGAGGTCGTGGCCGGTCACGGACATCGTGGGCCTTCCGTCTCCGGTGGTGAGGTCGGCCGACACGCCCGGTCACGCTCATGACCTGTCGCCCGCTGTTCCGAGCCGGAGGGCACGGCCGAGCGGACCGGCCGTCGGCGTCACGGGAGGTCCTCAGTCGCACGGCAGCCGGGTCGCCTGAGCGAAGGCGGTCATCCGCCGTGCGTATCCGTCCGGGTCGCCGAAGTGCACCGCGAGGTGCTCGGCTCCAGCGGCCCGGAAGGCCTCCGCGGTGCGGGCGGCCTCGCCGACAGTGCGGTCCGGACCGTGCCACTCGATCCGGGTGCCGGGGGACACCGCACGACCGTCCTCGGTACGGGCCCGCAGATACGCCAGCCGCTCGCCGAACGTCGCCGGGTCCAGGCCCACGCCCTGCCAGACGTCGGCGTGCCGGGCCGCCCGGCGCAGGGCGGCGTCGGTGACACCGCCGGTCATCACCGGCACCGCACCCTCGGGGCGCGGCTCGAAGACGCCCGTCTCGAAGCCGTACCAGCGGCCCTCGAAGGGGCCCCGGCCGTCCCGGAACAGATGCCGGAGCAGGGCGATGCCCTCGTCCGTGCGGGCGGCCCGGCTCCTGAAGTCGGCGCCGACGGCGGTGAACTCGCGTTCGTCCCAGCCGATCCCCACCCCCAGGGTGATCCGTCCGCCGGACAGCGCGTGGAGGGTCGCGACCTGCTTGGCCACCACGAAGGGACTGCGCAGGGGCAGGACGAGCACGGAGGTGCCGAACCGGATGCGGCTGGTCGCCGCCGCCAGCCAGCCCATGGTCACCAGCGGTTCGAGGACCCCTCCGTACACCGGGCCGTACTCGCCGGGCGGCAGGACGTGGTCGGGGAGCCACGCCGTGTCGTAGCCCAGCGCCTCGGCCCGCTGTGCCAGTTCGGCGAGTCGGTGCGGGTCGGCACCCGCGGTCTCGTTCGGGAGGACGACCTGCAGCCTCACCTCCCTTCACCGTCCTTCCCGACCGAAAGCACGGGGACGGGGAGGGAGCGGAGGAAACCGAGGACCGGTTCGAGCCACTCCTCCGGTCGTTCGACCATGACCACATGGTCGCTGTCGATCTCCACGGATCGCGCGCCCCGGATTCCGGCCGCCAGGGCGCGGGAGCCCGCGGGCAGGACCAAGGTGTCGGCGGTCGTCGCGACGACCAGCGAGGGGACGGCGACCTCGGCCAGGTCGCCCGTGGTGTCGAGAGAGGGGATCAGGTCGATCTGCGGGTGGAGCGCGGGTGACGCCTCGGCCCGCCAGCCGGGGAGGAGACCGAGCAAGTGGTCGTCGGGCCGGGCGAATCCGGCGGTCAGTACGAGCGCGGTGACCCGCTCGGGATGGCGTACGGCAGCGCGCACCGCCACCTGCGTGCCGAGCGAGAAGCCGAGCACCGCGAACCGGCCCACACCGCGCCGTACGGCGGAGTCGACGACCGCGTCCGTGAGTGCGTCGAGGTCCAGTGGGGCGTCGGCGGCAGGGGTGCCGCCCGAGCCGGGGTAGTCCGGGGCGACGACGGTGTGGGCGGCGGCGAGGGCGGGCAGGACCGGTGCGAAGTTGCCGTCGATGCTGCCGGTGGCGCCGTGGGCGAGCAGCACTCCCGGGCCGGTTCCGGTGACGGTGGTGGCGAGGGTGGGGAATGAATTGCGCATGCCTCGTACGTTGACCCATCACACCGGTGTGAAGGTCAAGCCCCAGGCGTACGAGGAGAGTCAGTGCTGATAGGCGAGCTGTCACGGCGGACCGGAGTCGCGGCCCGGCTGCTGCGGTACTACGACGAGCAGGGCCTGCTGTGCCCGGACCGCTCCACCGGCGGATACCGGGTGTACGCCCCCGACGCCCCGTATGTCGTCGCACGCATCCGGGGCATGCTGGCGGCCGGGCTGACCACCGACGCCATCCGCGGGATGCTGCCGTGTGCCACCGGCGCCGGACCGGGGATCGACCCCTGCCCGGAGGTGCTGCGAACGATGACCACGCACCTGGAGAGGATGGACGAGGACATCGAGGCTCTGCACCGCCGTCGGGCCGCGCTGGCCGCTTTCCGTGACGCGACCGAGGCGAGACAGGGCGGCGCCGAGCGCGGCAAGGAGTTCCGCTTCGCCGAGCCGGAGACCGGGTGAACTTCGCGTCATCAAGGGCGCGTTGATCCGGCTGTTCACCACGGGGGCACACTCAGTGTTCGCCGGCGACGACGCCGTTCGGCGCGGCGGGGTTCCTGCGGCGCCGAACACATCGCGACAACTCCACCACCGCGGTCACGGCGCACGCGAAACCGACGCCGACGGCGATGGCGAGGAGCGTGTTCTCCTGGAAGAAGACGCCGCCGAGATATCCCGACAGCGCGGTATAGGCACTCCATGTGGAGGTGGACAGCGCGACGTACAGCATGAACGTGCGCAGTGGGTATCGCACCACCCCCGCCGTTCCTGTGGCGAGATAGCGTCCGACCGGAATGAAGCGCGTGGAGACGAGGACGAATCCGCCGCGTGACGCGAGTTCGCGGTCGAACCAGTCATACGCTTTGCGGCGCTTGGTGCCGACTGGCAGGCGCTTCACCACGCGTTCCCCCATCAACCGGCCGACGGAGTAGGGGACGAGGTCGCCGAGAAAGGCGCCGGCCGTCGTAGCGGCGATGACCAGCATGATGTTGGTCTGCCCGGTCGCGCCGGCGACGCCTGCGAGAATCACGACCGGTTCACTCGGGATCAACGGCAGGAAGGAGTCGAGTAAGGAGACCGCGATGAGCACGGCGTAGAGGGCGGGCGACGTCAGCAAGGACTCCGCGAGGTCTATCCAGTCCGGCATGTGCTACCCGTTTCCTGTTGTATGGGTATGGAAATTCGTGGGCGATGTCCTCATCCGTGGAGATGTCTATGAGGCGATCGCCCCGTCGGCAGGTGTCAGGTCAGGTGGCGGGTGCCGTGGTGAGCATCCAGTGGCTGAACGCGGCGTAACGTTGCGCGAATTCGGCTGCGTCGGCGGCTTGTTCGACGGCAGCGGAGTGCTCGCGCACCGCTTCGAAGCGGGCGCTGCGGGCGTGCTCGTAGGCAGTGAGGGCCTTTTCGGTGTGGGCCTCGGACGACAGGCTGGTGCGCAGGACGCCGACGTCTTCGATGCCGAGAGTGCCGCCGGAGGCGATGTGGGGCGACAGCCCGTGGGCGGCGTCACCGATCAGAGCGACCCGCGTGCTGGTCCAACGGGGCAGTTCCGGGACCAGCGTGACCTGGTTCTCCAGGATGGACTCCTCCGGCGTTTCGGCGATCAGGGAGAGAAGGCCGTCGTTCCATCCCGCCTCGGCCAGGTTCCGGGCGCGTTCCAGTGCCCGTTCGCGCTTGCTTCCGGTGAGCGGTCCGCCATCGAACTGGTTGACCATCCACATGGTCCGATCGCGGGCGATCCTCGCGAACCCGCCGCGGGTTCGGCGATGGCCGACGGTGAGCACGGTGGCCTCCGGGCCGTGGACGCCGGTCGGCACGATCGCGCGCCAGGCGTAGTGGCCGGAGTGCGCTACGGCATCGCTCCCCGGCAGCAGTTGCTTGCGCACGTGTGAGTGGACGCCGTCCGCGCCGACCAGCAGATCCGCGTGAAGTCTTTCGCCGTTGGCGAGGTGTACGACGACGTCCGATGCGGTCTCGGTGTATCCGGTCACGTGGGCGTCCAGGCGGATGTGGTCGCGACCGACGGTGCCGGCCAGAAGGTCGTTCAACTCGGGACGCGGCACGAGCAGGAACCGGTGATCGCTGTCGGTGTAGCCAGGAGCGCGGACGGGATCGCCGGCAGGGCTGAAGAACCACGTGTTCTGTTCGATGCCCATGGCGCGGATCGCCGGGCCGACGCCGAGGTGGTCGAACTCTCGCAACGCGTTGGCCCACAGGCCGATTCCGGCGCCGGCGGCTCGAATCCGCGGTGCCTGCTCCAGCACGATGACTTCATGGCCGATGAGTTGGAGGGAGGCCGCGGCGGTGAGCCCTACCAGGCCGCCGCCGACGATCACCGTGCGTTTCGAGTACACCTTTTTTGCTCCTTCGCGTGCGGACGGGGAGTGCCGGAGCCGCCCCCGAGACCGGTAGTGCGTCTGAAGGCTCAGGGCGGGAGCCAAGTCGATTTACCGATTCATCAATAAGTGCTGATGGACTGGCCAGGCGGCATGCCCCCGACGCTACGAGCGGCTTCCACTTGTTTCAAGTGCAATCTAATCAATGAGTGATTTACTCTTACGCATTCCGTCCGTGGCGACCGTCGCACATCGCAAGGCGAGATTCGAGATTTCTCCGCCGAACGGATCCGGAGATGTCGAGAACCCGTGCCCGGCTCCGTCTCCGTGGTGAACGTGACCACAATGGGTCGCAGTCGTACCGAGGAGAACCACGATGGCCAAGTACCTGCTGCTCAAGCACTACCGAGGCGCCCCGGCTTCCGCCAACGACGTGCCGATGGACCAGTGGACGCCGGAGGAGATCTCCGCGCATGTGCGGTACATGCGCGACTTCGCGGACCGCCTGGAGGAGACCGGCGAGTTCGTCGACAGCCAGGCGCTCGCCCCTGAAGGGACGTTCGTCCGGTACGACGGCGAGGGACGCCCGCCGGTCACCGACGGCCCGTTCGTCGAGACCAAGGACCTCATCGCCGGCTGGATGGTGATCGACGTCGACAGCTACGAGCGCGCCGTCGAGCTGGCCGGGGAGCTGTCGGCCGCCCCCGGGGCGGGCGGGAAACCGATCCAGGAGTGGCTTGAGCTGCGCCCGTTCTACGGCGCCTCGCCCACCATCTCGGAGTGTTCCTTCAAGTGAACGAGGTACTGCTCCGGAGCCTCACGCCGAGCGTGCTCGGGATCCTCGTCCGCCGCGGAGCCGACTTCGCGGCGGCCGAGGACGCCGTGCAGGACGCACTGGTCGAGGCGGTCCGTGTGTGGCCGGCCGACCCTCCGCGGGATGCGAAGGGCTGGCTGGTCACCGTGGCCTGGCGCAAGTTCCTCGACGCGACCCGCGCGGACACCGCCCGCCGCCGGCGTGAGGACCTCGTCGACGAGGAGCCGGTGACCGGGCCCGCGCCGGCCCTGGACGACACGCTCCAGCTCTACTTCCTGTGCGCCCACCCGTCGCTGACACCGTCCTCCGCGGTCGCGCTCACGCTGCGTGCCGTCGGCGGGCTGACCACCCGCCAGATCGCCCAGGCCTACCTGGTGCCCGAGGCGACCATGGCGCAGCGCATCAGCCGGGCCAAGCGCACCGTCTCCGGCGTGCGCTTCGACCAGCCCGGCGACGTCGCCACCGTGCTGCGCGTCCTCTACCTGGTCTTCAACGAGGGCTACTCCGGCGACGTCGACCTCTCGGCCGAGGCCATCCGGCTCACCCGGCAGCTCGCCGCCGCGATCGACCACCCCGAGGTGTCGGGCCTGCTCGCCCTCATGCTGCTCCACCATGCCCGGCGCGCCGCCCGGACCGCGCCCGACGGCAGTCTCGTCACGCTCGCCGAACAAGACCGCGGCCGATGGGACACGAAGTCGATCGCCGAGGGCGTCGAGATCCTGCAGGCGGCACTCGCCCGCGACCGCCTTGGCGAGTTCCAGGCCCAGGCCGCCATCGCGGCACTCCACGCCGACGCGCTCACCGCCGAGGAGACCGACTGGGTGCAGATCGTCGAGTGGTACGACGAACTCGCGCGCCTGACCGACAACCCGGTCGTCCGGCTCAACCGGGCGGTGGCCGTCGGTGAGGCCGACGGGCCGCGCGCCGGCCTGGCGGCACTCGCGGTGCTGGACGACTCGCTGCCCCGCCACACCGCGGTGGCGGCGTACCTCCACGAACGCGACGGCGACCTGATCACCGCGGCACGGCTGTACGCCGAGGCGGCCCAGAAGGCACCCAACCTCGCCGAACGGGACCACCTGACACGGCAGGCCGCCCGGCTCAACGCCCGCCGGTAGCCGAGGAACGGGGCTCAGGGTGCGAGCACGGCCTCGCGCCATCACCCTCGGAGCCGGCGCTCACCGTGCTGCCCGCGGGGAGGCGCCGCTCGGCGAGATCGAACGCCCGCCGCGACTCCGCCCCGGCATCGAACAGGCGCCGTCCGGTGCGGGCGGCGCCATCGCCGACGCCGTCCCCGCGGCGACGAGCGCGCCCGCACCAGGGCCTCGCCCGGACCGGAGCCCATCGGCGTTGTCCGCACCGGTCGGGGCGGACTCCCGTACCTCACGCGCGAACCCCTCAACTCGCGGAGCGCATAGGTACATTGAGACCGCCGAATGCCTGAGCGAGTGAGGGCGGGGATGCGGGGCACGGTCCTGGACGGCCGGTACACGCTCACGGAGCGGATCGGCGCGGGCGGTATGGGCGTGGTGTGGCGGGCCAGGGACGCGCGGCCCGAACGTACGGTGGCCGTGAAGCTGTTGAGCCTGCCGCCGGGGACGGTAGGTGCCGAGTGGGAGCGGCTGCTCGCCATGTTCGGGCGGGAGGCGCGGGCCGCCGCCGCGCTGGACAGCTCGTACATCGTGCCGGTCTACGACCACGGGGCGGACGGTGAAGTGCCCTATCTGGTCATGCCGTTGGTCTTGGGACGGACCGTGCGACTCCTTCGACGGCCGTTACACCTACCCGACCACGTCCAACTTCGCCCGGCTGAACAGCGAGGCGGTCAACACCGCGATCGACGAGGCCAACGCGACGGCCGACCTGGCGGCCGCGGGCGAGAAGTGGTCCACGGTCGACCGCCGGGTGATGGAGCAGGCGGCGGCGATACCGGTGTACGTGCCGGTACGCACCTTCCTCCACACCTCCCGGCTGAAGGGCCTCCAGGCAGACCTGGACGGACTGTCGCCGCTCAACGCGTATGTGACCGGGTGACACCCCCTCGCCCCAGGGCTGACACCCTCCGTGAGCGATGCTCTCAGGCCGTGTCGATCGTGGTGAGGAAGTCCCGGAAGGCCTGGTGCGTGCGCGGGGCGTCGCCGGTCGCGTCCAGGTCCATGAGGAGGCCACGGATGACGGCGAGGACGACGGTGGCCAGCTCGGGTCGCCCCAGGCTGGCCATGCCGGTCTCCAGGGGCGCGAGCCAGTCGGTGGTGGCGGTCCGCCGGAAGCCGGGCCACAGAGGCTCTCCCGCGGTGTCGTGCAGCCGGCTGAACATGCGGAGGTAGGGCTTGCCCTCCGGCCCGGAGATCGCGGACCAGGCGCGGGCGAGGGTGATCGGGTAGGGCTCGTCGGCTCGCAGGCGTATCAGCTCGGTGAAGGCCTGAAGCTGGCGCTGCCGGGCCTGTCCGAGGATCTCGCGGAGCAGTCCGTCACGGGTTCCGAAGTGGTAGATCAGCATCCGGCTGGAGGCGCCCGCGGCGATGGCCAGCGGTTCGAGCCGGTCGGGAAGCCCGTGTTCGAGCGCGTGGTCGGTGCACGCGACGAGGAGCCGCTGCCTGATCTCCGGTTGCCGCTGCCTGCCCATCGCCTCACCTTTTCACGTAACCGGCGCTACGTCTAATGTCGTTCGCAGGTGGACGAGGAACACGAGGAGGGCGTGATGAGGGTCGTTTTCGTGCACGGGGCGTGCGTCAGGGACGGTTCGTGGTGGTGGCACCGAACCGGCGAGCTGCTGGCCGAGCGGGGTGTCGCCGGCGAGGCGCCCGCCCTGCCGAGTTGCGGCGAGACGGGGGAGCCGGCGGGCGCGGGGGGACCTGGGCTGGCCGAGGATGTCGCCGCGGTCCGGCAGGTGTTGACGGCGAGCGACGAGCCGACCGTCGTGGTCGCCCACAGCTACGGCGGGATCGTCACCGCGGAGGCGGCTGCGGGCATCGACGCCGTGCACCACCTGCTGCTCGTGTCGAGTTACCTGCCCGAGGTCGGGCAGAGCCTTTCGTCGTTCGGCGGCGAGGGGCCGGCCCCGTTTCTCGACATCGATCACGAGGCCGGCACCTTCACCGTCCGGCCCGACGCGCTGGCCGAGACGTTCCTCCAGGACTGCGATCCGCGGATCCGGGGACAGGCCCTGGACAAGACGGCCCGGCAGAGCCTGGCGGTCCTTGAGCAGCCGGTGGCAGCGGCCGCATGGCGGCACGTGCCCTCGACGTACCTCGTCTGCGCCCAGGACAGAGGCACCCCTGTCGCACGGCAACGCGAGTACGCCGGGAGGGCGGGCAGCGCCGTGGAACTCGACGCGGGCCACCACCCGTTCCTCTCCCGGCCGTCCGCCGTACGTGATCTGATCCTCGGGCTGTGACGGCCACCGGCCGTGTCTCGGCGGACCTCCTCCTGGCCCTGCGACCTGCCCCCGTCGTCGGCGTCAGGACGTGATCGTGGCGGTGCCCAGGACCGAGCCGATCACCGCCGTGAGCAGAGCCGTCCAGCGGGACGGGAACCGGGATCGTCACATCGGGCTACTCCCCTGACGGCGCGGGCAGTTGGACGCCGAGGGGCGCCGGTGTGCCGAAGTTCGGTGTGCCGTCGGCGTTCCAGGTGAACTTCTGAGCCCTCGTGCTGCGGTTCATGTCGCAGCCCCCGGAGGCGGAACTGTTGGCGTGGTAGACGATCCAGTCCTCGGTCCCGTCGGGCGACTTGAAGAAGCCGTTGTGGCCCGGCCCGTACACACCGTTGGCGGTGGACCGCTGGAAGACCGGGTTCGGTGACTTGACCCACGAGGAGGAGTTGAGCGGGTCGCCGCCGTTGTGGGTGAGCATGCCCAGTTTGTAGTCGGGCGTCGAGCAGTGGCTGGCGGAGTAGACGATGAACGTCCTGCCGCCCCGCTGGAGGACCTCGGCACCCTCGTTGACCGCGCCGCCCACCGTCTCCCAGCCGTACGTCGGAGTGGACAGCACCCGGCGGGTGCCACTGGCGGTCCACGGGTTCGACAACGGCCGGATGAACATCGGCTGCGACCCGTTGTAGAAGGTGCCCAACAGGTAGAGCTTGCCGTCCAGTTGGAGGATGCCCGGGTCCAGCTCCCAGGTGTTGTCCTGGGTCGGGTCGAGCAGGTCGGCCTTGAAGCTGTAGGGCCCCATCGGGTCCAGGCCCGCGCTCTCCAGCACGTGGATCCGCTGGGTGCCCAGGTCGTACGGCTCCCGTCCGGCCGTGTAGTAGAAGTACCACCGCTTTCCGTTCGGGCCGTCGAGCAGATGGAACTCCGGAGCCCACATCGTGCCGGCGCCGTTGGGCCGGGTGAGGCGGAAGATGACCTGGTCGGTGGCCGTGGCGAGCCCGGCGAGCGTGCTCGCCCTGCGCATGGTGATCGTCGAGTTCCAGGTGGTCGTGGCGAGGTAGTAGAAACCGTCGTGGTACGTCAGCCAGGGGTCGGGGCCGCGCTGGGAGAGCGGGTTGGTGAACGTGCCCGGGCTCGTGCCGCCGCCGGTGAAGCCGGGCAGGTGCCACACCCTGCCGTTCGCGGTGCCGCAGGGCAGTTGCACCAGGCCGGTGCCGGAGGCCGACGAGCCGCCGCTCGGCGCGACGCACTTGCCGGAGCCGACGGAGACGAGGTGGAAGGTCCTGTCGGTTCCGCCGACGGTCACGGGGACGAGCCGCCACTGCTGGTTCGTCCCGTTGTGGCAGGTCCACTGGATGACCGTGGCGTTGTCCGCGGTGGACGCGCCGTAGACGTCGACACACCGGCCGGAAGCGTGCGTACTGATCGTGTAGGTGTCGGACGTCCCCGCGACCGGGGTGAAGCCGAACCCCTGGCTCGCACCGGAGGTACACGTGTTGGCGCGCAACTGTGTTCCATCGGCCGTCGAACCACCCGGGACATCAAGGCAGTTGCCGCCGTTCTGGTTGACGCCCGTCGAGGTGAAGGCGACGGCGGCGGTCGCGGCGCCCGCGGGTGGAGGTGCGGCCAGGAAGGTGACCACCATGGCGAACACGGCGGTGAGCACGGACAGGCATCTGGAACGGGTCACGGGGCACACCCTTCAGCGCTGGGAGGTGGTGGTGGGGCCGTACACCTTTGTCTCAAGGAGGCCGACGGAGTTGGTGCCGTTGCCGGTGAGCAGCACTCGGAGCCGGGTGGTGCTCGTGGGGGTGAAGGTGACGGTGTTGTACTGGTTCTTGGCCAGCGGGTAGGTGCCGGCGCCGGGCATGTCGACGTAGGCGCTGCCGTTCCAGTACTGCAGTTTCCAAGAGGCGGGCATGTCGATGCCTTGGTCGTCGTCGAAGAAGTACACCTCGGCCCTGTCGAGGGTCTTCGCGCTAGGCCAGGTCAGCTCGGCCCACTGCTGGCCCGTCTGTGGCCAGGTGCCCCAGCGCGGGTTCACGGTGTCGTTGGACGACGGCGGGTCGATCCCGTCGTTGACCGCGGTGACGCTCTCCCACGAGGAGGTGTACGACGCGGACGCCGTCGCGGACCCCGCCTGGTTGGCCGGCGGCTGGACACCGCCCCGGTTGTAGACCTTGACCTCGGTGAGGCCCGTCTTCGCGCCGGACGCGTTGGTGGCCAGGACCCGTATGCGCTGGGCGCTGATCGTCGGGAACTGCACCACGTTGTAGTTGGCCCGCGGCACGGCCGGGCTCTTGGCCTGCCCCGGTGCGCTCACCCATGAACTGCCGTTGTAGTACTGGATGGTGTACGCGGACGGGGCCCGGTAGGTGGTACTGGCCGGGCGGCTGTCCTTGAAGTACAGGCGCACCTCGTTGAGCGTGCGGGCCGTGCCGAGGTTCAGCTCGTACCAGTCCTGGCTGCCTGCGGAGCCGCCCGCGCCCCAGAACGGTTCGTTGGTGGGGTAGCCGTCGACCGCGCCGGCCGTGGTGCTGCCTGAACCGGTGTGCGAGGCGGACACGGTCGCTCCGGAGGCCAGGTTGGTCAGGTCGGCGGTCAGGTCGACGCCGGCCTTGGCGAGCATGTCGACCATCTGGGGGCTGCTCTGCACGACCTGGTTGGGGGCCTTCAGCCCGGCCACGGAGGTGTGGTGGGTGACCGTGCCGGTGGTGGTGACGTCGCCGGTGGCGGGATCCCAGGTGAAGGGCACCAGCGAGTTGACGGTGGCGGCCCGGCTTCCGTCGACGTAGATCGAGTAGCCCTCCGGGACGCCGGGATAGCGCACCACTCCGTCGGCCGGGTCGTCCCAGACGAGGGACAGGTCGGCGCCCCGGTAACGGAGGTTGTTGACGGTGAAGTGACTCCAGCCGATGTCGATCGGGGACACCTCGACCTTGGCGTCGTTACGGGGCCGTAGGCCGGCGACGTCCTCGATCACGGTCCAGTTGCTGCTGCCGAGGATGTTGTGGTGGATCCAGGACCGGTAGTTGATGGAGCTGCCGTTCCAGTCGGCCCAGAACTCGTTGGCGTCCGGCCACTGGGTGTTGCCGCCGACGTACTGCGCCCAGGTGTTCCAGTAGAGCAGCTTCTTGTAGTCGGTCGCGTTCATCCAGGAGTTGGGGTACTTGCGCAGCACCGAGGAGTAGAGCCGGAACTGGACGGTCGAGTTGATGGTGGAGAAGTTGTTCGAGCCCGGCTCCCCGGCCTCGGCCGCCGCCTTCTTGTCGACCTGGTTCGCCGTGTAGAAGGGGAAGACCGGGTACTGGGCCGGATCGTCGTACAGCCGCAGAGCCTGCTTGTACGTCGCGGTGTCGGGGACGGCTCCGACCGAGAACGGGTAGTAGTTGTTGATCTCCTTCCAGGGCACCCATTCGTTGGTCGACTTCAACCGGTGTTCGAACAACTGCCGGTTCGGGTTCCAGAGCACATTGACGATCGCGTCCTTGATCTGGGTCGCGAGGGTGCGCATCTCGGTGGCCTTGGCGGTGTTGCCGGTCGCCTCGTAGGCCTGCGCGGCGGCGAGCGCGCCGCTGTACTGGTAGGCGGACTCGGCGCGGTCCATGGTGCCGGGCTTCCAGTGGAAGGAGACGGCGTCGGCGTCGTTGCCGGTCAGGGCGCCCCAGTCGTACTCGATGAGCTTGTTGTCGTCGTGGTCGTAGTACGCGAGCTGTCCCTTGACGTCGCCCTCGGCGTAGCGGGCCAGGTTGGCGGCGATGCCCGGCTGGCCGCCGTGGATCTGGTAGCTCTTCCACGCCGCCTCGGCGATGTACTGGGTATAGCTGTTGGACCAGTTCTCCGGGTCGCCGGGGTTGTCGAGGAACCGGCCGCCCTTGGAGGTCTGGCCGACGCCGATCCAGTCCCCGTACGCGTAGGCCGGGTTGCGCAGGTACTTGAGGTCGTCGATGTGCATCGGCTGGGTGAGCGCGATCGCGTTGTTGTAGCCGAGGACGCCCTCGGTCGAGGTCGGGAACTGGAAGGTCTGGCCGGGGATGTCGGCGTCGAGGCTGTTGAAGCGCATCAGCCACCAGCGGTAGTAGATGTTCTTCTTGATCGCGTCCTCGGGCACGTCGATGTAGGGCACGTTCTTCGCCCACCACAGGTTGTAGGCCCGGACGTGGGTGGCGAACGCGGTCGCGGGGGAGTGGCCCGCGTAGGCGTTGTACTCGGTGAGCGATCCGGGGATCTCGTCGGTGACGAAGCCCATCACCACCTTGGTGCTCACCGTGGCTCCGGCCGCGATCGTCACGGACCGGTCGAGGCCGCCGCCGGAGACGGCGAAACCGTCGCCGGTGAGCCGCGGTCGGATGGTGGTGAGGTTGTTGTAGGCGTTGACCTGCCCGGTCAGCTCGCTGCCGCTGCCCGTGGTGGCGTACGGGGACGTGGCCCGCAACCGTAGTGTGGTCGAGGCGCTGCCGTTGTTCTTGAGGGACAGGTTGGTCACGGCGACGTTGTTGTCGGTGATGAACTTGGTCTGCTCGACCGTGACCGAGCCGCTGGTGTGCACGCTCTTCCAGTGGCTGGGTACCTGCCGGCGCTGGGAGACCTGTTCGGTGAAGGTTCCCGGGGTGATCGCGACGGTGTAGGCGCTGTTGTCGTTGATGCTCTCCCAGTAGGCGACCTTGCCGCCGAACCCGAACCGGGAGGGGTCGTGCTCCTTCATGAACACCGCGCGCCCACGGCTCATCAGCCAGGGTCCCGCCGGGTCGTTGCCCGAACGGGCCAGCAGGCGGTCCATCCAGAAGTCGGTCCCGGAGCTCTCCGCGTCGTAGATGCTCTGCATCATGTCGCCGGGCGTGTAGTCGACGGGCGGTGCCGGGATCGCGGGCCCGCTGAAGGTGGGGAACCCGATGGTCTGCGCGGCGTGGGCCGGGGTCGCGGTGACGACGGAACAGACGATGAGGACCAGTGCGACAAGGAGGCGTCTCATCACAGGGCCCGCCGTTCCCCGGCCTCCCGAGGACCGACCGGTCTTCGGGGCCGCGTCGAGCCGGAGCCGGGTCGTGCGGCCGTCGCCTCGTGCGGCGGCGTAGCGGGGAGAGGTGCCGGGCCCTTGCGGGACCGGTGTCCGTGGTCTTCTCATCGGTTGCTCCCTGTCCGGTCGACAGCAAGCGTCTGCACCCGGGCGCGCGGGGTGAGGGGGCATCGACTGCCGTCGCTCATGTGGTGCTCATGACAGTTCTCAGGACATTGCTCGTGACGTGAGGCTGTGCACGTAGAGGTGCTGGAGAGCGAGGAGGAGGGAGCGCTGTGGGGGTGCTGGATCCCTGTGTCCCCGGGAGGTTCTGAAACGACCTAAAAGGTTTTCGCAACGTAGAGGCGGGCCCCGGAAGTGTCAAGAGTGGTGCGCGAGGCCCGAGTCGGCGGACCGTCCCGGTCAGGACAGCGGTGCGGTGGAGCCCCTGATCACCACGCGGCACGGCAGGCTCTCGACGCCCGAGCGCCGGGCTCCGCCGATCGCGCTGAACAGGGCGTGCGCGGCTGCCCGTCCGACCTGTTCGAGGTTCATGTCGACGCTGGTCAGCGGCGGGCGGGAGGCGGACGTCAGCACCCGCCAGTTGTCGAAGCCCATGACCGCCACGTCCTCCGGGACCCGATGGCCGCGCTCGCGCAGCACGTCCATCACGCCACGGGCGATCTGGTCGCTGCCGCACAGGACGGCGTCGACGTCCGGGTGCTGGTCGAACAGCATCGCGGTGGCCGCCCGCCCCCAGCCCTCCGACCACACCCCGAACCGTGGCTCGCCGACCAGGGCGAGGCCGGCGTCGGCGAGCGCGGACCGGGCGCCCTCGGCCCGCTCCCGCGCCGCGAGATACCCGGGGTCGCCCGTGATGTGCGCGATCCGCCCGCGTCCGCAGGCGAGCAGATGGTCCACGGCGATCCGGCCGGCGCCCACGTTGTCGGGCACGATGGACAGATCCGCCGGGTCCTGCGACGGCGCGTACGCGTAGACGACGGGAACGGTCAACTCGCGGCCCAGGGACGGGCGCGGATCGGTCCGGCTGCCGACCACGATGAGGCCGTCGACCCGGCGGCCGAGCAGCGCGCGCACGTGGTGCTGCTCGCGGATCGCGTCCCCGCGGGCGTCGCAGAGGAACACCGCGACCTCGCCCGCTCCGAAGGCGTCCTCGGCGCCCATGAGGATGGGGATGCTGAACCTGCCCTCCAGGTCGCTGGTGAGCAGGCCGACGGTGCCGGTGCGTCCGGCGAGCAGGCCGCGGGCCAGTTGGTTGGGCCGGAAGGACAGTCGCTCGGCCGCGTCGATGACGCGCTGCCGGGTCTCGGCGCGCACCTGGCTGCGGCCGTTGAGGGCCTTGGACGCGGTGGCGATGGACACGCCTGCCAGCCGGGCGACGTCGCTGAGCGTGGTGGGCTGCGAACGAGAGGGGTCGGTGGCCTGTGCCATGGGGTACTCCTGCCTCGTGTCGCGTGCCGGGGCCGTCGAGGCTGACACGTCGGGCGTAAAACAGTACGCGAAAGGTTTCGGACGGGGATCTCCTCCGCCTTTCGATGATCCGTCGACGCGCTTTTGTTACAGGGGGATTGACGGGCGACGGGTCGAGTTCTAGCGTCGCAGAAAACCTTTTCGGTCTCTTCCTGTCGCACAGCGCAGCGCCATCACAGCCATCGGCATCCATTGTCCCGACGGCCGACCGCACACGGCCTGTCGCGACAAGAGGGGGAGCGAACATGGGGAGCACGGTCGGACCACGTCGACGCGCACGCCGCCTCGTCACCGGCACCGTCGCCCTGCTCGCCGCGGCGAGCCTGGTCACGGCCTGCGGCTCGGGCGAAGGCGGCTCGGGCGGCGGGGGAGGAGGCGGGGCGGCGGACGCCGACGGCATCGATGACGGCGTCACCCTGACGATGTGGACGCGCGCGGCGACCCGGCCGCAGAGCGAGGCCCTGGTCAAGGCGTACAACGCCAGCCACAAGAACAGGATCGAGCTGACCGTCGTCCCCACCGACGACTACCAGGCCAAGGTCGGTGCCGCCGCCGGCTCGAAGGACCTGCCCGACCTGTTCGCCTCCGACGTGGTGTTCGTCCCGAACTACACCTCCAGCGGGCTCTTCGCCGACCTCACCGAACGCGTCGACGCCCTGCCCTTCGCCGAGCACCTCGCCCAGTCGCACATCAAGGCCGGCACGTACGAGGACAGGAAGTACGTCGTGCCGCACACCCTCGACCTGTCGGTGCTCTTCTACAACAAGGACCTCTACCGGCAGGCGAAGCTCGACCCCGACAAGCCGCCCACCAGCCTGGCCGAGTGGGACCGGCAGGCCCGGGCCGTCGACGCGCTGGGCTCGGGCGTCAACGGCACCTTCTTCGGCGGCAACTGCGGCGGCTGCGGCGTCTTCACCTGGTGGCCGTCGATCTGGGCCGCGGGGCAGGAGGTGCTGAACAAGGAGGGAACCGAGGCGGAGCTCTCCTCCGACACCGCGAAGAAGGTGTACGACACCTACCGCGGGTGGGTCGACGACGACATCGTGGCCCCCGGAGCACGCGAGGAGACGGGCACGACCTGGACCGGCGTCTTCCCGAAGGGCAAGGTCGGCGTCATGCCCATGCCGTCGACCACCCTGGGCCTGATGCCCAAGGACCTCGACCTCGGTGTCGCACCCATCCCCGGACCCGACGGTGGCAGGTCCACCTTCGTCGGCGGCGACGCCATCGGTATCGCCGCCACCAGCGGGTCGGCCGACCAGGCCTGGAACTTCCTCGCCTGGTCACTGGGCGACAAGGCCCAGGTCGACGTGGTCGCCGCGCACAAGGACGTGGTGGCCCGCACCGACCTCGCGTCCAACAAGTACTCCCGGGCGGACCCACGGCTGGTGACCATCAACGAACTGGTGGCCGACGGCCGTACCCCGTACGCGCTGAAGTTCGGCCAGACCTTCAACGACCCCAACGGGCCCTGGCTGAGCCTGATGCGCGACGCCGTCTTCGGTGACGGGGCGAAGGTCGAGAAGGACAACGAGGCGGTCAGCGCATCCCTGACCGACTGAGCGGGCACCCCGTGCGGAACGGGCGAGGCGGCCCTCACGGACCCGCAGCCGCCGGTCACGGCTTCCGGCCCGCGGCCCGGACACCGGCATCGACATCAGCACCCCTCCCTCACACGGCAGAGGAGCGCCATGCAGGTGAAGGCGGCCGACCGCACGGCGCCCACGCACCAGGGCCCGCCGGAGCACCGGACCCGCCCCCGGCGCGCACCCGCGCGCCGGCGGTCGTCCCGCACGGCGCAGGGCCTCGCCTACGCGGCCCCCACCGCCGTGTTCGTCGCGGTGTTCTTCCTGCTGCCGCTGCTGCTCGTCGGCCAGATGTCGCTCAGCGACTGGCCGCTCCTCGCGGGCGACCGAGGCCTCAACGCCCCCGAGAACTACACCGGCGCGACCGACAGCACCCTGTTCTGGCCCGCGGTCCGCTTCACCCTCCTCTACACCGTGATCGTCACGGTCGTCCTCCTGGGCCTCGCCCTCCTGCTCGCCCTGCTGGTGCAGGAGTCCCGGCCCGGGGCGGGCTTCTTCCGCACGGTCTACTTCCTGCCCGGCGCCCTGGGACTGGCCTCCGCGTCCCTGCTGTTCTGGGGCCTGTACAGCCCCACCACCGGCCCGCTCAGCCGCGTCCTGGAGAAACTCGGCCTCGTCGACGACCCGGTGTCCTTCCTCGGCACACCGACCTCCGCCCTGCTGTCGACGGTCTTCCTCATCGTCTGGAAGTTCGCCGGCTTCTACATGCTGATCCTCCTCGTGGGCCTCCAGCGCATCCCCCAGGAGGTGTTCGAGGCCGCCCGCATGGACGGCGCGAGCCGCGGCCAGATCTTCCGCTCCATCACGCTGCCCCTGCTGCGGCCGTCCCTCGCCCTGACCCTGCTGCTGTGTGTGACCGGATCCCTGCTGGCCTTCGACCAGTTCTTCATCCTCACCAAGGGCGGACCGGACAACAGCACCGTCACCGTCGTCCAGTTGATCTACCGCGAGGCCTTCCAGCGGCTGGACCTGGGCACCGCGGCGGCCCTGTCGATCACCGTCCTGGGCGTGCTGCTCCTCCTCAACGTCCTCCAGTTCCGCGGACTGCGCCGCGCCGACGAGTCATGAGCACCACCTCATGGGAAGGGACACCACGGTGCTGACCCGCGCCCTCGGCCGCACGCCCTACTACGTCGTCGCCGGAGGGCTGGCGGTCGTCTTCCTCTTCCCGCTGCTGTGGAACACCTGGGCCTCGGTCAGCGGTCAGCCCGGCACCGCACAGGAGTCCGGCTACGGCCTCGGCAACTACCGCACGCTGCTCGACTACGACGCGGGCCTGTGGCGCTACCTCCTGAACAGCACCGTCGTCTCCGCGCTGACCGTCGCCCTGACCCTCGGAGTGTCGCTGCTGGGCGGCTACGCCTTCGCCCGCTTCGACTTCCCCGGCAAGAACCTGCTGTTCCTGCTCACCCTGGCCATCCTCATGGTCCCCTACGCCACCCTCCTCATCCCGCTCTACGTCCTGCTCGGCCGGCTCCACCTGCAGAACTCCCTGATCGGACTGAGCCTGGTCCTGGCCATGTTCCAACTGCCGTTCGCCACCTTCATGATGCGGATCTCCTTCGAGGCCGTCCCGCGCGAACTGGAGGAGTCGGCACTCGTCGACGGCTGCGGCACGGCGGGCGCGCTGCGCCGCGTGCTCCTCCCCGCCGTACGCCCGGGACTGATCACCGTCGGCCTGTTCGCGTTCCTCGCGGCCTGGAACGACTTCATCGCGCCGCTGATCCTCATCTCCGACAGCCAGAAGGCACCGCTGCCCCTGGCCGTCGCGAACCTGCGGCAGCAGAGCATGGGCGCCGTCGACTACGGCGCCACCGAGGCGGGCGTGGTGGTCCTCGCCGTGCCCTGCCTCCTCCTGTTCCTGCTGCTGCAACGGCACTACATACGGGGCTTCATGTCCGGCGCGCTCAAGGGCTGACGTACCCGATGCCGCACCACCTGGACGGACCGCCCGGACGGATGACCGAAGGGATGAACCGAAGGCATGAAGTGGTGAAGGAGAACACAGCGGGGTCCCTCGTCCTGCCGGTGGCGCCGACCCGCGGCAGGCTGCGACCGCTAGGGCTCGACGAGGTCAGCATCACCGGCGGCTTCTGGGCCCGCCGCCGGCACACCAACGAGACCGCCACCCTCGGCCACTGCCGGGACTGGATGGAACGCGCCGGCTGGACCGGCAACTTCCGGGCCGCCGCCGAGGGCCGCATCCAACAGGACCGGCGCGGCCGGGAGTTCGCCGACTCCGAGGTCTACAAGCTCCTCGAAGCCATGGCCTGGCAGGCCGGCACCGCGGGCACACTCGACACGGACATCGCCGCACTCACCGAGGCCGTCGCGCCCGCCCAGGAACCGGACGGCTATCTGAACACCGCCTTCGGCCGCCCCGGACAGCCACCCCGCTACAGCGACCTCGAATGGGGCCACGAGCTGTACTGCCACGGGTTCCTCATCCAGGCGGGCGTCGCGCAGGCCCGGGCCCGGGGCGAGGGCGAGCTGACGAAGATCGCCCGCCGGGCCGCCGACCACATCTGCACCACGTTCGGCCGAGGCGGCGTCCAGGGCGTCTGCGGCCATCCCGAGATCGAGACGGCCCTGGTCGAACTGGCCAGGCTGACGGGGGAGCAGCGCTACCTCGACCAGGCCGCGCTCTTCGTCGACCGCCGTGGCCACGGCACGCTCGCCGACGGCGAGTTCGGCCGCGTCTACTACCAGGACGACCTGCCCGTGCGCCGGGCCACGGTGCTGCGCGGCCACGCCGTACGCGCCCTCTACCTCGCCGCCGGCGCCGTCGACGTGGCCGTGGAGACCGGGGACGAGGACCTCCTCGACGCGGTCGTACGGCAGTGGGAGGCGACGGTCGCCCGACGGACCTATCTGACCGGTGGCATGGGCTCGCACCACCGGGACGAGGCCTTCGGCGACGACTTCGTCCTCCCGCCGGACCGCGCCTACTCGGAGACCTGCGCCGGCGTCGCCTCCGTGATGCTCAGTTGGCGGCTGCTGCTGGCCACCGGCGAGCCACGGTTCGCCGACCTCGCCGAGCGGACCCTGTTCAACGTGGTCGCGACCTCTCCGGCACAGGACGGCCGCTCCTTCTTCTACGCCAACACCCTGCACCGACGCCACCGGGGCGCCGTGCCCGCCGCGGACGCGGTGAGCCCGCGCGCCGAGTCGGGCCTGCGCGCGCCCTGGTTCGCGGTGTCCTGCTGCCCGACCAATGTGGCGCGGACGCTGGCCCAGCTGCCCGCGTACCTCGCGACGGCCGACGACCACGGGGTGCAGCTGCACCAGTACGCCGACGCGCGGATCGCCACCACGCTCGCAGGGGGGCACGGGGTCGCGCTGCGCGTCCGTACCGACTACCCGTCGGGCGGCACCGTGACCGTGCGCGTCGACCGGTCGTCCTCGGACCGCCCGTGGACGGTGTCGCTGCGCGTCCCCGCCTGGACGGAGGGCGCCACGGCGTGGCTCGTCGAGCCGGACGGGACCCGCCGGACCGTCGCCCCGGGCACGGCCGCGGTGACCCGCGATTTCCGGCCCGGTGACGAGATCCGGCTCGAACTGCCCGTACGGCCGCGCTGGATCCGGGCCGATCCGCGCGTCGACGCCGTCCGCGGCACGGTGGCCGTGCAGCGCGGGCCGCTGGTGTACTGCGCCGAGTCCGTGGACCTGCCGGACGGACACGACGTCGACGTGATCGGGGTGGACCCGTCCGTCCCGCCGCAGGACGGGCCCGACGGCACCGTGGTCACCGCCGGGCGGATCACCGCGTACGACACACCGCGCGACCGGACCTGGCCCTACCGGCCGCTCGACGCGGACGCCGCCCCACCGGCCGCCGACCGCACGGGAATCGTCCTGGTCCCCTACCACTCCTGGGCGAACCGGGGGCCTTCGACGGTGCGGGTGTGGCTGCCGGCCGTGGAACCGGATCCGCCCGCCCCGTCGTGACAACACCGTCCCCGCCCCCACCCAGCCCCTTTCCGCCGACGACCGAAGCAGACCGGAGTCAGAGCATGTCCCAACCCCCCACACGCCGCCGTCTGTTGCGACTCGCAGCCGGGACAGCGGCCGCCGTCCCCCTCACCCAGGCGATCACGCCCGCTCACGCCGCCACCGGAGCGGACCGGACCGCGCCGCCCGTCACGGGGGCGGCCCCCGGCCGGGCCGCCACGGCCTCGGCAGCCGCCCTGCCCACCTGGCCGGTACGTCCGTTCCCGCTCGGCCGAGTCGCCCTCGGCGAGGGCCCGTTCCGCCGCAAGCGCGACCTGATGCTCGACTACGCCAGGGCCTACCCGGCCGACCGCATCCTGGCCGTCTTCCGGGCCAACGCCGGACTCGACACCCGCGGCGCCCGCCCGCCCGGCGGCTGGGAGACCTCCGACGGCAACCTGCGCGGCCACTACGCCGGCCACTTCCTCACCCTCGTCGCCCAGGCGTACGCCGACACGGGGGAGGCCGCACTCAAGACCAAACTGGACTACCTGGTCGGCGCGCTCGGCGAGTGCTGGCAGGCCCTGGCGGAGCACGGATCGCCGAGGCCCAGCCACCCCGGATACCTGGCGGCGTACCCGGAGACCCAGTTCATCCTGCTGGAGAGCTACACGACCTACCCCACCATCTGGGCCCCGTACTACACCTGCCACAAGATCATGCGCGGTCTCCTCGACGCACACACCCTCGCCGGGAACAGCCAGGCCCTGGAGATCGCCGCGAAGATGGGCGACTGGGTGCACAGCAGGCTCGGCTCCCTGCCCAAAGCCCAGCTGGAGCGGATGTGGTCCATCTACATCGCCGGCGAGTACGGCGGGATGAACGAGGTGCTGGCGGACCTGTACGCCCTCACCGGCCGGGAAGAACACCTCGCCGCCGCCCGCTGCTTCGACAACACCGCACTGCTGAACGCCTGCGCCGAGAACCGCGACATCCTGGAGGGCAGGCACGCCAACCAGCACATCCCGCAGTTCACCGGCTACCTGCGGCTGTTCGACGCCACGGGGGAGGAGCCGTATGCCGATGCCGCCCGCAACTTCTGGGGCATGGTCGCGGGCCCCCGGACGTACAGCCTGGGCGGAACGGGTCAGGGGGAGATGTTCCGCGCCCGAGGTGCCGTCGCGGCCACCCTGGGCGACGACAACGCCGAGACCTGCGCGACGTACAACATGCTCAAGCTGAGCCGGCAGCTGTTCTTCCACGCGCAGGACCCCGCCTACATGGACTACTACGAGCGCGGCCTGACCAACCACATCCTCGCCTCCCGCCGGGACGCCCCCGGCACGGACAGCCCGGAGGTCACCTACTTCGTCGGGATGGGCCCAGGGACGCGGCGCGAGTACGGCAACACCGGCACTTGCTGCGGCGGCACCGGCATGGAGAACCACACCAAGTACCAGGACTCGGTCTACTTCCGCTCCGCCGACGGCAACGCCCTGTACGTCAACCTCTACCTCGCCTCGACCCTGCGGTGGCCGGAGAGGGGTTTCGTCATCGAGCAGACCAGTGCGTATCCGGCCGAGGGCGTACGCACTCTGACGATCCGTGAGGGCAGCGGCAGGCTCGACGTGCGCCTGCGGGTTCCGTCCTGGGCCACGGCGGGGTTCACCGTCACGGTCAACGGGGTGCGGCAGCGGGCCGAGACGGTCCCCGGCAGCTACCTCACCCTGAGCAGAAGCTGGCGGCGCGGCGACCGGATCCGGATCTCCGCCCCCTACCGCCTGCGCGTCGAAAGGGCCCTGGATGACCCCACCGTCCAGTCGCTGTTCCACGGACCGGTCCTGCTGGTCGCCCAGAGCCAGGAACGGCATTTCCGCACGTTCTCCTTCTACAAGGACTTCACCCTCCGGGGCGACCTCGCCGACGCGATCCACCCCGAGGGCCGCCCGGCGCACTTCACCACGCACGGCCTGACCCTGGCACCGTTCCCCCTCGCGGACGACACCCGCTACCACGCCTACTTCAAGCGCTCGGAGCCCGTCGTCGTGTTCGGCGCCACCGACTCGGGGGTGCCCAACCGTGCCCGCGCCGACGGTCTGACCTTCCTCGACGTGCTCTGGCAACAGGCTCCCTTCGCCGCCTCCGGCGACTTCGTCCGGGCGGTTCGCGTCCTCGCGGACGCGTGGCTGTCCGAGGGTCTGTTCACGCGCGGCGAGCGGGACGGGGTCGTGATGGCCGCGAGCCGCGCGGACCTGAAGCGCTGAGGTGCCGAGCCGCTGAGGCGCCGAGGGGCCGGGGTGGCACTGAGTGAGTGACCGCACGCCCCTAGACATCCGATCTATTCTCCGGCGACGATGATCGCGCCCTCGACAGTGTCGATGGGGCCGTCACGTCCTCTTTGAAAGAGCCGATGAATGGGCCGGGAGATCTCACTGTGATCAATGAATCCCAACCGCAGCGACGAAGCATCCTCAAGTTTGGCGGTGCCTTCGCCCTCGCACCTCTGATCACTCAGCTGACCGGCGGAACCCCCGCGGGACAGGCGGTCGCCGCGGGGACCGGCGCACCGGTGGCCTTCCAGTGGCCGACCCTGTCGCGCAAGGCGCTGACGTACTCCCTGCCCGCGGCTGACTGGCAGTCGCAGGCCCTGCCGATCGGCAACGGCCGACTCGGTGCCATGCTCTTCGCCGATCCCTACGAGGAGCGCGTCCAGTTCAACGAACAGAGCCTGTGGGGCGGCGTCAACAACTACGACAACGCCCTCGCGGGCAAGCCGGACAGCGATTTCGACACCGGCATGACCGGCTTCGGCTCGTACCGGAACTTCGGTGACGTCGTCGTCACCTTCGCTCCCCGTGCGAGCCCGAAGGTCACGGCCCCGGGCGGCCCGTACAGCAGTTCCTCGGCGGAGGGCGTCGACAAGACGTACGACGGCGAGCCGAGCACCAAGTGGTGCATCGAGGGGCCCGGTTCGACGGTGCGGTGGCAGGTCGAGCTCCCCGAACCCGTCGCGGTCGCCTCGTACCGTCTGACGAGCGCCGACGACGTGCCGCAGCGCGACCCGCAGCAGTGGACGTTCGCCGGTTCCGCCGACGGCACCACCTGGACCACGCTGGACGGCCGCACCCTGGAGGCACCCTTCGAGAACCGCTTCCAGACGAAGGAGTTCGCCACTCCCGACACCGGCACCGAGCCTGCCGCCTACCGTTTCTACCGGTTCGACTTCGTTCCCGTGGCGGGCGTCAGCCACTTCCAGGTGAGCGAGATCGGCCTGTCCGGCGTCGACCTCGGCGGGGGCGGTGCGATCTACCTGTCGTCACCGAGCGGGCACTCGAAGGGGGGCGGCGCAAGGTCCCGGGCCACGGACATCTCACGTTCGGCGGACGGTGACCCGGCCACGGTCTGGCGGGTCGACACCGCCGCACCGACGGTGGTCTGGCAGGCCGACCTGCCGCGCGCGGTCGCCGTCACCTCGTACGCGCTCACGGCCGCCCCGGACCGGCCGCGGGACGACCCCCGACGCTGGACACTGGAGGCGTCGCAGGACGGGCGTGTCTGGACGACCCTCGACACGCAGAACCCCGGAGCCCCCTTCGCCGACCGCGGCAGAACCCGGACCTACCGGATCGCCAACACCACGGCCTACCGCGCCTACCGGCTCACCCTGGCCCCCGGCGCGTCCGCCACCGGCTTCCAGATCGCGGAGATCGCCCTGGAAGGCAGCGGCTTCGACACGCGCACGCAGCGGACGGTCGTCGACTACCAGCGCTCCCTCGACTTCGTGAAGGGCGTCCACACCACCCGCTTCGGCACACCGGGACGCCGCGTCCTGCGCGAGGCCTTCGCCAGCCGGTCCGCGGACGTCATGGTCTTCCGGTACGCGTCGGACGGCGCCCGGGGCCTCTCCGGAGCGATCTCGCTGACGTCCGGACAGGACGAGGCCCCGACGAGCCTCGACGCCGACGCCGGCCGGATCAGCTTCAGCGGTGTCATGGGAAACGGACTCAAGCACACCTGCACCGTCCGGGCCGTGCACACCGACGGCGACCTCCGCGCCGACGGGTCGGTGCTCCGGTTCAACGACTGCACGACCCTGACCCTGTTCCTCGACGCGCGCACCGACTACCGGCTCGACGCCGCCGCCGGATGGCGCGGACCCGACCCCGAACCGATCGTCGCCAGGACGCTCGCCAAGGCCTCCGCCCGGTCCTACGGCAGACTCCGCGACGAGCACACCGCCGAGACCAGCGCCCTCATGAACCGTGTCTCGGTCTCCTGGGGCACCTCCGCCGCCGACGTCGTCGCCCTGCCGACCGACGCCCGGCTGGCACGCTACGCGGCGGGCGGTGAGGACCCGACACTCGAACAGGCGATGTTCGACTACGGCCGCTACCTCCTGATCAGCTCCTCCCGCCCGAACGGCCTGCCCGCCAACCTCCAGGGCCTCTGGAACGACAGCAACCAGCCGGCCTGGGCCTCCGACTACCACACCAACATCAATGTCCAGATGAACTACTGGGGAGCCGAGACCACGAACCTGCCCGAGAGCCATCAGGCACTCGTCCGGTTCATCGAGCAGGTCGCGGTGCCCAGCCGCGTGGCCACCCGCAACGCCTTCGGTGCGGACACCCGTGGCTGGACCGCCCGCACCAGCCAGAGCATCTTCGGCGGCAACTCGTGGGAGTGGAACACCGTCGCGAGCGCCTGGTACGCCCAACACCTCTACGAGCACTGGGCGTTCACCCAGGACATGAGCTACCTCCGCAGCACCGCCTACCCGATGATCAAGGAGATCTGCGAGTTCTGGGAAGACCACCTCAAGGAACGCGAGGACGGGCTCCTCGTCGCACCGAACGGCTGGTCCCCCGAGCACGGGCCGCGCGAGGACGGCGTCATGTACGACCAGCAGATCATCTGGGACCTGTTCCAGAACTACCTCGACTGCGAGGCGGCACTCAAGACGGACCCCGCCTACCGGGCCAAGGTCACGGACATGCAGGCACGCCTCGCGCCGAACAGGATCGGCAAATGGGGTCAACTGCAGGAGTGGCAGGAGGACATCGACAGCCCCACCGACATCCACCGTCACACCTCGCACCTCTTCGCGGTCTACCCGGGCCGCCAGATCACTCCCAGGACAGCCGACTTCGCGGCCGCCGCCCTCGTCTCGCTCAAGGCGCGATGCGGCGAGAAGGAAGGCGTCCCGTTCACGGCCGCGACGGTGTCCGGTGACAGCCGCCGCTCGTGGACCTGGCCCTGGCGGGCGGCCCTCTTCGCCCGGCTCGGCGACGGGCACCGCGCCCAGATCATGCTGCGGGGGCTGCTGACCTACAACACGCTGCCCAACATGTTCGGCAACCACCCGCCCTTCCAGATGGACGGCAACTTCGGCATCACGGGCGCGGTGGCGGAGATGCTCCTGCAGAGCCACGACGACGTCATCCACCTGCTGCCCGCCCTGCCGGACGACTGGAAGGCCAAGGGTTCCTTCACCGGACTCCGCGCCCGCGGCGGTTACGAGGTCGGCTGCGAGTGGCGGAACGGCAAGGTCACGTCGTACACCGTCGTGGCCGACCGGGCGCGGCACCGGGGCCAGGTCACCGTGCGCGTGAACGGGGCCGACAAGACGGTGAGGCCGACCAGGCCCTGACGAAGGCACCGGGCTCGCCCTGGAGTTCTTCTCGCATTTCGGCCATATTTCCGTGTTCAGCAAAGAGGCGGACGTTGGTTCGGCGATGGACGAACTTGATTCCTCTGCATCGTGTTCCGCTGCGGATCCGGAATCGCCGCGGTATGGATCTCGCGCCGCGAACTCTGTGGGGTGGCGCAACGCCGCGCGGGGCGTGTGACTGATCGGCCTCGTTGCACGCCCGAAGGTGGAAGTGGCCACTGTTGTCGCTGGTAGCCGAGCTTTTTCAAACAGATGAGTGAACCTCCGGACGAGGGGCACCCACAACGAAGGCGGTCGCGAAACCGCTGTGTAGGAGGAACGGAAAAAGGTGGAACAGCGGGAATCCCCGCTGTCCCCCGTTTACCGGAGGAGTTGTTTTGCGTGACTGAGAATGTGTGGAGTTACAAGTCGACCGCGGGTCGCCTGGCGGGCGCCGACCTCACCGGCTACAAGGTCGAGGCGACGGACGGCAGCATCGGCAAGGTCGACAAGCACTCCGACGAGGTCGGTGACGCCTACCTGGTGGTGGACACCGGTGTGTGGATCTTCGGCAAGGAGGTTCTGCTCCCGGCGAGCACGGTCATCAGCATCGACTCGGACGAGCGGAAGATCTTCGTCGACCGCACCAAGCAACAGATCAAGGACGCTCCTGAGTTCGACCGCGACAAGCACCTCGGCGACCAGGGCTACCGCGACGAGCTGGGCACCTACTACGGCACCGGCGGCCCGCGCATCTGATCCACGCCCGCACTGAGCAGCAACGCGGCCCCGGGACTCCTCGCAGGAGCCCCGGGGCCGTTGCGTGCGTCGCCACGCGTCGGCCTGGGGGTACTGGTGGGCCACTTCGCGGCCGTGGAGACCACCTCCTCACCGCCTGGCGAGAAGGCCGCACCCACTGCGCACACCACGGTGACCCGTCGGCCGCACCACGGAAGGCGCGAAGCCGTCCTGCCTGGCGGGACCCCAGGGCCCCGAACTGACCGAGTGGCAGGGTGCAGGCCCCGCCGGCCCCCGGCCAGGACCGTCGCCGAGGGCCGCTCACCGCACTCGCGCGCACCATCGCGCGTGCGCCGACCCGTCATGACCTCGTCCGTGACAGGCACTCGGCAACCGGACGAGCCGCACGGCGAGCGAGTGGAGGGCGGCGTACAACCGTTGCCGCGTGGTGCGGGTCTTGCTGGTTGCCGGGCACGGGTGAAGTACGGCCGGCTCTTCGCCGATCCGAGGGGGTTCGCCCTGTATTCCCGTACTTTTCACGCCGCTGCCATCGCCGTTGCCGCCACCGCCATCGTGGTGACATGCGCGATTCCCGCAGCACCCTTCGGTGACGGCCCGCACGGGAGTGCGGCCCCCTTCGACGCAGCGGTGTCCGCGAGGGCGGACTTCGATGGTGACGGATACGCCGACGTGGCCATCGCCGCGCCCGCCGGCACCGTCGGCGGCAAGGCCGGTGCCGGCTATGTCGCCGTCGTCTACGGCATGGCTGCGGGGCCCGACGGAGTCAAGCGGCAGATCATCAGCCAGAATCGCTACGGCGTTCCGGGCACGGCCGAGACCGGGGACCGTTTCGCCGATTCGCTGACGGCGGCGGACCTGGACGCCGACGGCTTCACCGACCTGGTGGTCACCACCTCCGGCGAGGACATCGGTGACGCCCGGGACGTAGGGACGCAGACCGTCATGTGGGGAGGCGTGGGCGGCCTCGCCACCGGTGCCTCCCTCGGCTCCGGCCGGACCCGGACCCAAGCCGGCGACTTCGACGGCGACGGACACGTCGACCTGGCGAGCGCCGACCGGATGCGATACGGGCCGATCAGCCGGGCCGGTGCGGCCGCCCGCACGACGCCCCTGGTCGCGTCGGGGGCCGGTGTCCGCAGTGTCGGTGCTCTGCAGGCCGGCGACGTGGACGGCGACGGCATCACCGACCTCCTGGTCAGTGCCGCCTCAGGTGGCACGGGGAGTTCGGGGACGATCCGGGTACGACTGCTCAAGGGCGGCCACAGCGGGCTGAGGACCGGGCCGGTCATCGCATCCGCCGACACGGTGCGGGCGGAGAGCATCGCGCTCGGCGATGTCGACGGCGACGGCCGCCCCGACGTCGTCTTCGGACGGCCCACCGCGGCGGGCGGCGGCCTCGTGGGAGTCGTACGGGGTACCGCCGACGGGTTCGCCGCCAAGGCCGCGTTCATCAGCCAGAGCACGTCCGGAGTTCCCGGCACCGGCGAGAGCGGCGACCGCTTCGGCACGGATGTCCGCGTCGGTGACGTCAACGGCGACGGATACGCCGACGTCGTCACCGGCGTCCCCGGCGAGGACCTGGCCGGCCGCACCGACGCCGGCAGCGTCGCCGTCCTGCGGGGGAGCGCGACGGGCCTCACCGGTCGCGGTGCCGGCGTCATCAGCCAGAACACGAGCGGCGTCCCCGGCACGGCCGAGAACGGCGACGCCTTCGGCAGCGGTGTCGCCGTGGTGGCAGACCACATCGCCGTCTCCGCTCCCCGGGAGAACACCGGCACAGGCGCGGTGTGGGTCTTCGCCACCTCCGGCTCCGGTGTCGCCACCGCCGGATCGGTGTCCTTCGGGCCGCGAACGCTGGCCGCGCCCGTGACCGGAGCGAGGTTCGGCTCCGTGTTCCAGAAGTGACGTCGGTGCCGCTCGACACCCGTACCGGGCGGCATCCACCCCACACCGTCGAAGTGAGGGGGCGCCGCTCGGGTGTCACCGCGGGGTGAAGCAGACCATCGGGTTGTCCCGGCCGTCCCGGAGCGGGTGGCCCAGCGCGAGCGACCGCTTGACGTCGTTCTGCCGGGCGTGGATCTCGGGTACGCGGGACCCGGAAGGCGGTGACACGGACGTTCTCCCGCGCGTCCCCCTGCGCGAACGTCCGGCGGCCCGCCGAGAGTTGGTCCGGAACCTCACGAACGACGTGCTCTACGCCGGGCGGGCAGCGCGCGGATCACCCAGACCTGGCGCTGTCCACAGTGTCCGTCCGCCGGGGTGGGGCATGCCGCTGATGAGTTGGTCTCGGTGATGAGCGGTTCGGTCATGTCGTGCCGTGGTGCCGTCGGCTGACCGGTCAGCCGTCCAAGCGCCATGCGGTGAGCCGGCTGACCATGTCCGGGGCGTGGTGGTCGAAGAACAGCGTCGCCCCGGTGTCCAGAGCGGCGATGGCCGCCATCTGGTCGTCGGTGAGCTGGAAGTCGAAGATGTCGATGTTCTCCGCCATGCGCTCCGCGCGGACCGACTTGGGGATGGCGACGACGCCGCGCTGGGTCAGCCAGCGGAGAACCACCTGTGCCACGGACTTGCCGTGTTTCTCACCGATCTCGCTCAGGACCGGGTGGGTGAAGATGTCGTTCTTGCCCTCGGCGAAGCCGCCCCACGACTGGATCTGGACCTCGTGCTCGCGCATGAGGTCCTGGTCGGCGGTGCGCTGGAAGAACGGGTGGGTCTCGATCTGATTGACGGCGGGGGTGATCTCCTTGTTGAGGACGAGGTCGAGCAGCCGGTCGGGGTAGAAGTTGGCGACACCGATCGCCTTGGCGAGGCCCTCGCGGTCAAGAGCCTCCATGGCACGCCACTGGCCGTACACGTCGCCGTAGGGCTGGTGCATCAGGTACAGGTCGATGTGGTCCAGACCGAGCTTGGTCAGCGACGTCTCGAAGGCGCGCCGGGTGTTCTCCTCGGCGGGCGCGTCCTGGACCCACAGCTTGGTGGTGACGAACAGCTCCTCGCGCGGGATACCGCTGTTCTGGATCGCCTGGCCGACGGCCTCCTCGTTGCCGTATGCGGCGGCGGTGTCGAGCAGCCGGTAGCCGGCGGCAAGGGCGTCGGTGACGGCCTGCTCGGTCTGTTCCGGTGGGATCTGGTAGACGCCGAAACCGAGGATCGGCATCTGGACGCCGTTGTTGAGGGGGACGGTCTGGATGAGGGGTTCCTTCATTTCGCGGGGTCTTCGAGCATCCCGCCTTTCCGGTCCGGGTGGCAGGTCGGGCGGTGCCGGGGAGCGGCGTTCGGGGTAATGGCAGGGCCCCTCACGCGCGCGACACCCAGGTCGGCGCGGTGTGACACTGAGGGCATGGCATCCGAGCAGAGCACAGACGGGGGCGGCGGAGAGCTGGGCCGGTTCCTGCGCGCGCGGCGCACCCAGACGAGCCCCGACCAGGTCGGCCTCACCGTGGGCACCGGGCTGCGCCGTACCCCCGGTCTGCGCCGCGAGGAACTGGCCACGCTCTCCGGCGTCAGCATCGACTACTACGTCCGCCTGGAGCGCGGCAAAGAGACCCGGCCCAGCCCCGCCGTGCTGGACGCGATCGCCCGCGCCCTGCGCCTGGACGACGCCGAGCACCAGCACCTGCGCGAGCTCGCCACCCGGGCCGCACGGTACGCCCCCGTGCCTCCGCCGCCGCCGAGCCGCACCGTGCGCCCGCACCTGCAACTGGTCCTGGAGACACTGCGGCCGAGCCCCGCCTACGTCATCAGCCGCAGCATGGACCTGCTCGCCTGGAACCCCGGCGGCCTCGCCCTGTACGCGGGCCTCGCCGACTGGCCCGCCACCCAGCGCAACCTCGCCCGCTACCTCTTCCTCCACCCCACCGCCCGCTCCCTCTTCCCCGACTGGGAACACCAGGTCCGCGGCTGTGTCGCCCGGCTGCGCGCCCAGTCCGGCGTCGACCCGGACGCCCCCGACCTCGCCGACCTGGTGGGCGAACTCCTGCTCAAGAGCCCTGATTTCGTCAAGCTGTGGGAGCGCTACGACGTCGTCGGCCGTAAGAAGCTCCAGAAGACCTTCCACCACCCCGAGGTCGGCGCCCTCACCCTCACCGGCCAGAGCATGCACCTCGAAGACACTCCCGGCCGGCGCCTCGGCGTCTACACCGCCGAACCCGGCACCCCCGACCACGACGCCATGCTCCTGCTCGACCTGAGCGCACCTGGGCCCACCGCGCATCCGGACAAGCCTGCCGGACAGCGGCGGCGTACATGACCGGGACCGACAGGCGTTCCGGCCCTGGCTCGGCGTAGGAGGAAATCAGGCGGTGAACGCCGGTGCCGTCCAGGTCGAGGGCTTGAAATCCGAGCTTGAAGACGCCGAACTCCGGGTGGTGGAAGGCTTTGGTGCCAGTGGTGTGGCCCTGGACGTCATAGCGCTCCCACAACTCGGCGAAGTCCGCGCTCCTGTCACGCAGTTCAGCGATGAGGCGCCCGAGCCCCTGGGCGACTGGCCGAGGGCCCGCCAGGTCAGGGGGAGGCGGGGTGCTCCGCCTCGGCGGCCGACCGGTCGTCACGCTGAGACGCCCCCTTCTCGGGATGCTCCTGTCCGAGCAGGTCGAGCAGGGCCATCGCGTCGTGATCGGCGGTGCCGGGCTCGGCGTAATACGTCACCAGGCGGTGGCCGGGGGTGCCTTCCAGTTCCATGGACTGGTAGCCGAGGGTGAGGTCGCCGACCTCGGGGTGGTGGAAGGTCTTGCGGCCGTGAGAGTGCCCCTTGACGTCGTAGCGCTCCCACAGACGGGCGAACTCCGGGCTTTTCAAAAGGAGTTCACCGGCGAGCCGGGTCAGGTCCGGGGCGTCGGGGTCGGTGCCGGCCAGGGTGCGCAGTCGCGCCACGCAGCCGCGGACCTGGGTGCTCCAGTCGTGGAACAGGTCACGCGAGGCGGGGTGGAGGAAGAGGTACCGGGCGATGTTCCGCTCCCTGGCGGACCAGTCCTGGATGCCGGGGAGGAGCCGCAGTCCGCCGGGGTTGGCGGCGAGCAGGTCGTTGGTACGGCTGACGACGTGCGCGGGGTGGGGACGCAGACTCTCCAGGAGCAGCTTCACACCGGGCCGGACGGTGCGGCTGGGCGCGGCGGGTGGCTTGGGCGCACCGCGCGCGGCGCGGGCGGCAAGGCTGCGCAGGTGCTCGTGTTCTTCGTCCACCAACAGGAGGGCCCGGGCGAGGGAGTCGACCACGGACGTGCTGGGCCGGGTCTCCCTGCCGCGTTCCAGTCGGACGTAGTAGCCGATGCTGATCCCGGCCAGGGTGGCCAGTTCCTCGCGGCGCAGTCCGGGGGTACGGCGCAGCCCGGTACCGGCCGTCAGGCCGACCTCCTCCGGGGTCACCCGGGCCCGGCGGGCGCGCAGGAAGGACCCCAGCTCGGTACCCGTGCCGTTCCGCTGCTCGCTGTTCATGTCTTCCAGTCTGCGGGCCCTCCCCCTTTCGCGGCATGGGTGTGGGGGGCCCTGTCACACCCCGGAACAGCGCTCCCCGGCACAGCCCGCCCTGCCACGCGGCGCGCGATGGGGGAAGGGTGGATGACATCGGAGATTTCCCTTCGACGTTCTCCGCCGGGTGGCTCAACACCATGAGCGCGACCATGCGGCTGAGGGGACATCGTCGAGGACAGTAAGGAGCGGAGTGTTGGAAATCCTGAAGAAGCAGCCCACGGTCAAGGCACCCGGCGACTGGTTCACCGGCGACGTCTGGTTCGACGTGATCCACGCCGGCGAGGAGCCCTCGCGGATGCGCGCCAACATGGTGCGCTTCTCGCCCTGCGCGCGCACCGACTGGCACTCTCACGTCATGGGCCAGACCCTGCACATCGTCTCCGGCATCGCCCTGGTCGGCACGCGCGACGGCACGGTCGTCGAGGCTCACCCCGGCGACACGATCCACACGCCACCGGGCGAGGAGCACTGGCACGGTGCGACCTCCGACCACTTCATGACCCACCTGGCGATGTGGGAGGGCGCGGGCGACGGCAGCCCGGAGACGACCTGGCTGGAGAAGGTCGACGACGCCGAATACAACGCGCCGAGCAGCAGCAGCCGCTGAACGGCGACCCTGGCGCGGGGGGCGCCGGCATGGGTGCCGGCGCAGGGTGAGTACGTCGTCCCCATCCCCGGACCAGGACGCCGGAGCATCCGGCGGACAACACCGCCGCGGATGTCGGGCCGAGCGTCGTGGACCTCGCCGACCTCGACGCGCTTCCCGTGCCTACGGGAGGCCGCTACCTCTGATCGGCACCATCACAACCTGGGAGAAGACGCATGCGAGCAACAGTGATGTACGGCGCCGGCGATGTCCGCGTCGAGAACGTACCCGACCCCAAGATCCAGAACCCCACCGACGCCGTCGTACGCGTGGTGCGCTCCTGCGTCTGCGGCAGTGACCTGTGGCCGTACGGGTCGAAGCCCGCCTCCGAGGACGGCGTGCGCATGGGGCATGAGTTCCTCGGCGTGGTCGAGGAGGTCGGTTCGGAGGTGTCCGGACTGAAGTCCGGTGACCTGGTGGTCGCGCCTTTCGTCTGGTCGGACAACACCTGCGACTTCTGTACGGAGGGGCTGCACACCTCCTGCCGTCACGGCGGCCGGTGGGGCCCGAACGGTGTGGACGGCGGCCAGGGCGAGGCCGTCCGCGTCCCGCAGGCCCAGGGCACGCTGGTGAAGCTGCCGGTGGCCGAGGACTCGGCTCTGCTGCCGTCGTTGCTGACCCTGTCCGACGTGTACTGCACCGGCCACCACGGCGTGGTGACGTCCCGGGTCGCCCCCGGCAAGTCGGTGACGGTGATCGGCGACGGCGCCGTCGGGCTGTGCGCGGTGCTGGCCGCCAAGCGGCTCGGTGCCGAGCGAATCATCCTCATGGGGCGGCACACGGACCGCACGGACCTGGGCCGGGACTTCGGCGCCACCGACGTCGTGGCCGAGCGCGGAGAGGAAGGCATCGAGCGCGTACGGGAGTTGACCGGTGGCGACGGTACACACGCGGTGGTGGAGGCGGTCGGTGCCACGCAGGCGATGGACACGGCGCTGAACATCGTCCGCCACGGTGGTGTGATCAGCCGGCTCGGAGTCGCGCAGTACACCGAGATCCCGCTCGGCTTCGCGTCGATGATGGGCAACATCACCGTCACCGGCGGCGCCGCGCCGGCCCGTGCCTACATCGAGGAACTGCTGCCCGACATCCTCGACGGCACAGTCGATCCCGGCCGGGTCTTCGATCACACCGTCGGCTTCGACGGCGTACCGGACGGCTACCGGGCCATGGCCGACCGGACCGCTCTGAAGGTCCTGATCCAGCCCTGACCCGGTCGAGGGCCCCGGGCAGCCATCAGTTCCGCTTCTCCTCCGCGGCCTTCGACTCCGGTCCGGTGGCGACCATGTCCAGCAGGACCATCTTGTCGTGGTCGGGTGTGCCGGGCGTCGCGTAGTGGGCGACCAACCGATGGCCGGGGGCGCCTTCCACCTGCATGGACTGGTGGTCGAGGGTGAGCTCGCCGACGTCCGGGATAGGGAAGGTCTTGGTGCCGTGGGTGTGCGCGCGTACGTCGTAGCGCTCCCAGAGCTGTACGAACTCCGGGCTCTCGGCCAGTAGTTCGTCGACGAGCCAGACGAGGTCCGGGGCATCCGGCTCGGTGCCGGCCAGGGCGCGCAGACGCCCCACACACGCGCGGATCTGCTCGTCCCAGTGGTCGAAGACGGTGCGGGCGCCGGGATCACGGTCACCCTCACCCGGTATGTGCCTGCGGTGCAGGCGGGAGGGGGGCCCTGCCATTACCCCGAAGAGCCCGCCCTGCCACACGGGCGAAGTGCGGGCGAAGCTGAATGAGCAAGACGCCGGCACCCCCGGAAACCCGTCGATGGGCCACCACAGGCACGACCTGCCGGGCCGGGCGGGAGCGAAGGGCGGGGCGACGCCACGAATCGGAGAGGACGACATGCATTACATCAAGCTGCGTGACCTGGAGGTTTCCCGGATCGGGCTGGGAGCCATGGGCATGTCTCATGGCTACACCGGCTCCGGCACCGACGACGCGGAGTCGATCAGGACGGTCCACCGGGCGCTGGAACTCGGCGTCACGCTCATCGACACCGCCGAGATCTACGGCCCCTACACCAACGAGGAGCTGCTCGGGAAGGCGCTCAAGGGGCGCCGGGACCAGGTAGTCCTGGCCACCAAGTTCGGTCTCGTGTCCCACGGCGGCGAAGGTGCCTGGAACCTGGATTCCGGCCCAGCCAACATCCGTGCCGCCGTGGAGGGCTCCCTGAAGCGGCTGGGCACCGACCACATCGACCTCTACTACCAGCACCGCGTCGACCCGAACACCCCCATCGAGGAGACCGCGGGCGCCGTCGGTGAGCTGATCGCCGAAGGCAAGGTGCGCGCCTTCGGCCTCTCGGAAGCCGGTCCGGACACGATCCGCCGTGCGCACGCCGTGCAGCCCGTCACCGCGGTGCAGTCCGAATACTCCCTGTGGACGCGGGGCATCGAGGACCGCGTCCTGCCTGTCCTGCGGGAGCTGAACATCGGACTGGTGCCGTTCTCCCCGCTGGGGCGCGGCTTCCTGACGGGCACCGTCCGCTCCACCGACCAGTTCGACGAGGGCGATTTCCGCCGCGACAACCCGCGCTTCACCGGCGAGAACTTCCGGCGCAACCTCGCCCTCGCCGACGAGGTGAGGGCCCTGGCCGGCCAGGTCGGCGCCACGCCCGCGCAGGTGGCGCTGGCCTGGCTGATCGCCCAGGGCGACTCCGTCGCACCGATCCCCGGCACCAAGCGCGTTGCCCGCGTCGAGGAGAACACCGCCGCCGACGCCGTCACCCTGACCGCCGAGCAGCTCGCACAGCTGAGCAGCCTGCCGCCCGCCGCCGGCGACACCCACACCGAGGCCCAGGCGCAGATGCTCGAACGCTGACCTTCCGCTCCCCAGTTACTGCTCGCAGGTCTTCGACCACCACGACCCCGAGATCGTCCCCTGGCCTGTCAAGCGCCGCCTGGACGCCTGACTCGTCCCTTTCCCCTTCCAGATCCCTCGCGAAGGGGCCATCTGTGAACCACCCGAACCTCAAGTCGGTCCGGCGCCGCACGATCCTGCGCGCCGCTCTGCTGACCGGAGCCACCGCCATGACCGAACCCCATCTCAGCAGCTGCTCACCCGCGAACGACCAGCCAGATCCCGACCGGCAGACGTCGTCACCGAGCTCAGTGCGAAGCGGCGCGGCACGGGGCAAGGTGCTGGTTGCCTACTTCTCACGCCCAGGCGAGAACTACTACTACGGCGGTCGCACCAACCTGAAGGTCGGCAACACCGAGGTCATGGCTCGCAAGATCCGCAGCCTCATCGACTGCGACCTGTACCGGATCGAGCCCACCGACCCCTACCCGGAAAGCTACGACGCGACCGTCAAGCGCAACGTCCGCGAACAGGACACGGACGCACGTCCCGGCATCAAGGGCTCGTTGCCCGACCTCGTCGGGTACGACACCGTGATGCTGGGCAGTCCCATCTGGAACGTCCGCGCACCCATGATCATGACGTCGTTCACGGAGCAGCTCGACTTCTCGGGCAGGACCGTCGTGCCCTTCACCACGCACGCCATGAGCGGCCTGGGCACCACCGCACGCGACTACGCGGTCTCCTGCCGCGGCGCCACCTTCGCCGAGGCGCTGGCCGTCCAGGGCGAAAAGGCAGACCAAGCGGATCGTGACATCAGCACCTGGCTCGAACGCGTGGGCCTTGAGACCTCCGACAGTGCCAGGTCGTCCCAAGGACGTGCAGCTCTCTGACGCGCGGCTTTCCGCTCGACGACTTGATGGTCTGACATGAGCGACTCGGAAGAGCAACGGGCCATGCGCTGCAGAGCAACGCCAAGCCCCTCGAAGGCAAGCAGCATCCCAACCGGGACACGCAGTTCCACCCCATCATCGAGCAGGCCCGCGGCCACCACCAAGACCGGTCTGACGATGTACGCCGCATTCGACACCAACCCGTACCCCACCGGCATCCAGGTCAGCGACGACGAGACGGCCGCCCTGCCGATCACCCGACACGGCCTAAACGGTCACTACCACTACCTCCTCCACACCAGCACCCGCCGGACGCGACACCGGTCATCAGTACGTCAGACCAGGCCTCGGCGCATCACGTCGCGGCCACGAGCGCCTGCAGTGTCTCCCCGCAGATGAGGAGCACGAAGAAGGCGTCGGGATCGTCACCGAGCACCACATCGGTCCTGTGCCCTTCGACGGGTCCCGCGACCTGAACGGCCACGAGCGATCCGTCGTTCAATATTCACGTTCCGTCACAATTGCATCACTTCCCCCTCTGAGCTGTCCTGCCGGGGCATCTCGCCCCATACGGTCATCTGGCGCCAACTGATCTATGGGGGACACATGTCGTACAGTCAGCCGCCGCCTGTCCAGCCACCGTTCGTCGGACCACCGCCCGGCCGGCCGGGCGGCAAGCAGGCGTGGGCGCGGAAGCGGATCGTCATCCCGGCGGCGTTCCTCATCTTCTTCGTCGGGGTCGGCATCGGGTCCTCGGGCAGCGGCGACCAGGCAAAGACCAGCGTCAGCGGCGAGGCCGATCCGCAGCCCACTGTCACCGTCACGAAGACCGCCCCGGCGAAGCCGACCGAGGGCGAAGACGGGAAGCAGCTGAGTGACGACGAGCCAGTGGCCGACGAGAACAAGAAGGCGACCGTCCCCCACTTCGTCGGGATGGGTCTTCAGTCCGCCCAGGACAAGGCGCAGGATGCCGGCTTCTACGGGCTCACCTCGCACGACGCGCTAGGTCGGGACCGGATGCAGGCATTCGACCGGAACTGGAAGGTGTGCAGCCAGAACGTGAAGGCCGGCGCCTCCAAGTCCACAGATACGAGCCTGGACTTCGGCGCGGTGAAGCTGGAGGAGGTCTGCCCGGCGAAGGACGAGAAGCCGCCGACCGCGGAAGGCGGCAAGATGCCGGACGTCGTGGGCAAGTCGGTGAAGGCGGCTCGTTCCGCGCTCGACTCCGGTGTGTCCATCACTGTGAAGGACGCCCTTCCGGACGACCGTTGGGTGCTGGTCGAATCGAACTGGAAGGTGTGCACACAAACCCCGTCCGTGGGCGCGTCGTTGAGCGGACAGCCCGTCGAGTTCTCCGCGGTCAAGTTCGAGGAGACCTGCCCGTAGGCAGGACGAAGTGCCTCGCATCTGCCGCCGGAGCGGAGATGCGGGGGAGCGGAGCGTGGAATCTCGCTCAGAGGAGCGAGCCCGGTGAGTACCGGCGTGCTGTGGGCTGGGTGTGGTCATCCAGCGCCCAGCACGCCACGTCCTGGTCTGCCCCCCCCAGGCTGTGGCTCCACGGCGACCTGCACTTGGCCAACGTCCTGACCACGAACGGCACCTTCTGCGGCGTGATCGACTTCGGCGACCTCTTCGCCGGCGACCCGGCCCTCGACCTCGCCGCCGCCTGGATCCTGCTCCCGGACGGCGCCGCCGACCTCTTCCACGAGGCCTACCGGCCGCGTCCGGACGCCGCAACCCTGCGCCGCGCCCGCGGCTGGGCGGTGCTGCGCGCGCTGGTCTGCCTCCAGATCGGAGACGCCGGTGTCCACGGCCGCCCCGGGGGCAAGGCGACCTGGGGCCCACCCGCCCACGCCGCGCTGCGACGCCTCACCGCATCGGTCCACCGGTGATCCAGCACCCGGCGGAAGGCCAAAGGGCGAGCCCCGTGCAAGAGGCTCAACTCCCCTGGAAACTCTGCGGCGTGAGGCTGTGCCGGTGAGGAAAGATGAGACCGTGCCGACCTACGTCTACCGCGTCACGAAGTACGACCCCTCCGATCGCGACGAGCACGGGCACTACATCGGCCCCGAGGACACCGTCGGCGATCACGGCGAGGTCGAGGCGGCCTACCTTCAAGCGGTCGCGGCATTCGCCGGAGCCACGGGCGTCGACCACCTGGCCATACGTGAGCCGGGAGTGCCGTCCCTCGCGCACTTCGGGGCCGAACCTCCGGTGGACGGCTATGGACTGGACGGACTCTTCCCGCCCTCCCCGCACGCTCCCCACACCTCGACCGACCCGGCACTCCCGCCCGGCTTCCACGACGGGGCTCAGGTGGCGCTCCACACCGCGCTCGAACTGGTCAGGGTCATGCTGCGCGACAACGGGGCATGGTGCCGACTGGAAACCGAGGAGGCGTTCTCGGTTCACGTGGGCTGGGACCAGTACCTCTACGTCGGCAGCAGTCGGCCCTGCGAAGAGGCACTCGCCCGCACCCGTGAACTCGGACTGTTCCCCGAGCGCCTGGATTCCTCCCCGTACGACATCAACTCGGAGGTCGAAGGGACAGACCTTCCGCGGGCAGGCGACGACGACTTCTGGAACGGGCTGCGCCAAGCGGTGGTCGCCAACCGCGCCGGGACCTTGGAGGAGATGTTCGCCGAAGGCGCCACGCGCTGGCACCAACTCACCCCCGACACCCTCGACATGGTGCGCGCAGGCCTGGCGCCCCGCGCTCGTCTGGCCGTGTGGCCACCTCTATCCTTCGATATTGACGCGGTCCTCGCCTCCTTCCCCGCAGAGGGCCTCGTAGAAGGCGTCTGGCAGGACAAGGACGGCCGCGTTCACAGCGCCTTCTGCGACGAGGACGTCTTCCCCGAGTTAGCCTCCCGGATATCCGAGGCCTCCGCTGCCGCACTCATGTCCGGCTATGCGGGCCAGGACATGCCTCTGTGCACCGCTGTCATGCCTGACAGCGACGGAGTGCTCCGGGCACGTTGGCGCCCCGCGCCCGCAGTGGGCGATCAGGGCCGAGGGAGGACTGGTCAGCCGCACTGACGACGCGGCGGTTCGGGCGGCGGGCGCCAGGCAGTGCGGCATGACGCCGCGCGGTGCGGTGGGTCGGCGCCTCGTCATCAGCGTGACGGCGGCCCAGGTGATGAGCGATTCGCGCTCATCGTGGGGAGGCGTTCGCGGTCACGAGCCGAGGCTACTCATCTGGGGATCGGCCGGACAGTTGCCGGTGCTCCGGCACAGAGTCGATGGCCGCCTGCACGGTCTCCAGCAACCGGGCCAGGCCGGTCGGGCCGTCCCACTCCGCATCGGTGTGATGCCACAGGTGGCGGGTTCCCCGCTTGCCCGGCCGACCGTGGGCGATCTCGATGCTCCTTCTCCCCTTGCGGTCCGGGCCCGTGACACGGAAGTGCATATGACGTATGTGGAAGCGATGGGCGGCGCTGCCGCCGAAGACCTCCAACACCCGGCCGTCGAAGGAGTAGAGGTGACTGCCGGCCACGGCCGTGATCTCGTCGTTCATGCGGTGAAGCTAACAGTTCATCGGCGGGTGAACGTTGAGCATGAATGACTGTTCGTGGTCGTACTCGGCGGTGAACGCCTGGCCGCCGTCCCCCCGTCCTATCGGCCTGCGGGCCTTCCCCGCGCCGCTGCCGTCGAGTGGCTGCACCTACTCTCCCGCACCTCTTCCGCCGGGCGGTCGACCGGCTCGACCTCGGCCCGCACGTGCCGCGGGCGTGGAGGTACATGGCCGCCAACGGTCACTGTGCGTGGGTGGAGTTGGCGTTGAGGTGGCGAAGGTAGGTGTCGATCCGGGTGAAGGGGGCTTCTGGCGGTTCCCTCTGCGGGCTGTGGCCTGCTGCCGGGATGACCTGGAGCAGGCCACCGCCCGAGAACGACCGGCGTACTGGTGCGCGGCCCGGGACTGACGACCGGCGTTGCTCGGACGACTGAACTCGCCCTACCTGTACGGCTCGGACCAGTGGGAGTACGACGACGCGTGCGTGCCACTGGTGTTGGAATCGTGGCAGGCGTGAGGGTACGGGGTCTGTTGGGGGCGGGCGCGGGCCTTGGGGCGAGCGATGACAGGTCGCGGATCAGGGGTCGTGGCGCCGTGCGGCCGGGTCGAGGCGGGTGGAAAACAGGGTGCGGGGGCGCGACCCCGGCGCCTAACGTGGCATCCATGCGCGTCGTCTTCACCAAAGGCCCCGGTACGAGCTACGACATCGCGGTGCACCGCGAGACGGGTGCGGCGCTGGCCCCACGCAATGGTCCCGGCGGACATCCGTACCTGCCGCACGACCTCGTGCACTTCCTGGTCGAGGCGGAGGCAGGCATCGCGCTCGGCGTGTACGGCCGGCTGGCCGCCGGTGACAACGGCCTGTTCTGGCCCGCGGATCCCGCCGAGCGGAACAAGGCGGCACGACGTCGCAAGTCGAAGCCGGTCAAGCCGTCCCCGCAGGCGGGGGCGGACATGGCGCGCTCGGAGGAGCTGGCGGGCATAGCGGTGCCGGTCTGGGAGGTGCGCCGCGGCCATGCGAAGACCCTTCCGGCGTATGTACGGGCCGACGAGGTCCCCCCGGTCGTCGACCGCATCGTCACCCGCCTCGACGTGTACGCGGACCGCTGGCACGCCCTGCCGGTGGGCGGCTGCCTCGAACTCGCCTGGCAGGCCCGAGTCGTTCGACCGTGCCCGGGCATGACCGACCCCGGTGGGGCGGGTGCGCGGCGGACGGCCCAGGGCGTTGGCCGGACCGTCCACCCCTCCTCGCGCGCCACAACGTGAGGTCGTTCAGACGTCGATGGCACTTGCTCAGGGTGAGGTGACACAGGACAAGTACTCCTGTGTCACCGAGGCATGGTCGGCCGTGCCCCGTCTCGCTCGACCTGGTCGTCATGTCGGATGACCTGGTCCGATCCTCCTCGAAAGGCCGGATCGAGTGTGACGGGCATTCCTCAGGGCGGTTCGCCGTACAGGGGGTGACCCTGGCGCGTTTTGATCGTTTCCGTGGTGGTGTCCGGCGTACAGGGTCCGGCACCGGGTCTCCTCCTCGCGTGCGCGGTGTCTGGCGATGGGAGAGGAGGTCCTGTATCCGGATCGTGCGACGCGTCCCGTGCTGGGGGCGGGGGAGTTCCCATGTGTGGGCTGGTCGGTTTTGCCGGTTTCGCGGGCCATGTGCCCCAGTGCACCGAGGACACCTCCCTCAAGGAGATGACCGAGACTCTGGCCTGCCGAGGGCCGGACGCCTCTGCCATGTGGGCCGAAGGAGCGGCTGGCCTGGGACACACGAGACTGGCCACCGTGGACCTGGCCGGCGGCCGGCAGCCCATGACCCTGGCGCACGACGGACGTACGGTGCTGGCGGTGGCCTTCACCGGAGAGGTCTACAACCATGCCCGGCTACGGTCGGAACTGACCGCCCTCGGACACCGGTTCACCACCCGCAGCGACAGCGAGGTCGTGCTGCACGCGATCGACGCCTGGGGTGAGGGGGCTCCGGCCCGTCTGGAGGGGATGTTCGCCTACGTCGCGTGGGAGCCGGGCCCCAGGCGGCTGACGATGGTCCGGGACCGGTTCGGGATCAAGCCGTTGTGTTACGCGCGTATCGGCGACGCGGTGGTGTTCGGCTCCGAACCCAAGGCGGTCCTGGCGCACCCGGTGGTGACCGCGCGACTGGACCTGGACGGGCTCAGGGAACTCCTGCTGTCCGCCCACCCGATGATCAAAACACCCGGGCGCAGTGCTTTCGCGGGCCTGAACGAGGTCGCCCCGGCCACCGCTGTCACCGTGACACCCGAAGGTGCGCGCACCCGCCGCTACTGGTCGTTGGCCCCGGTCGAGCACCGCGAGGACCTGCCCGCCACAGTGGCGCGGGTACGGCAGTTGCTGGAGGCGGCCGTCACCGGACAACTGGCGGCCGACGTGCCGGTAAGTGTCCTGTTGTCCGGTGGCCTGGACTCCAGCGCGATCGCCGCGCTGGCCCGCCCCACGGCCGGAACCCTGCACACCCTGTCCGTGGACCTCGGCAATCAGACATCCGACCGGGACGCCATGGGCCGCGACCCGGACGGCCCCTACGCCGAATTGATGGTGCGCCACCTGGGCAGCTCACACCGCCGGGTACGTCTGGACGCCGATGCGCTCGCCGACCCGGACCGGCGCGCCCGGGTCGGGCACCTGCGCGACGGGCTGACGCTCGGTGACTTCGACACCTCGCTGCTCCAGCTGTACGGCGCGGTACGCGAGGACTTCCCGGTCACCCTGGCCGGAGACGGGGCCGACGAACTCTTCGGCGGCTACCGCTGGTTCACCCCCCAGGCCGCGGCGGCAAAATCCTTTCCCTGGGACGGCGTGCTGGACCGCGCGGACTTGACCCGGCTGCTGGACCCGTCCCTGGCCGCCGCACTGGACCTGCCCGCACACCGCGCCGAACTCCACCGGGCCGCCTGCGCCGAGATCGAGCACCTGCCCGGAACCACCCCCGCGGAGGCCGCGCTGCGACGGGACAGCTACCTCAACCTGACCCGGTTCCTGCCCTGCCTGCTGGACCGCGCCGACCGCCTCAGCATGGGCGTCGGCCTGGAGGTCCGGGTGCCGTTCCTGGACCACCACCTGGTCGAGTACGTCTTCAACACCCCCTGGGACATGAAGACCTTCGACGGCCGCGAGAAGAGCCTGCTGCGCGCCGCCGTTACCGATCTGCTCCCCGAACCGGTCCTGGCCCGCCGCAAGAGCCCCTACCCCATGGTCCGCGACCCCGCCTACCGCGCGGCCCTCACCGCACAGGTCGACCGCCTCCTGACCGAGGCCGGCCCCGCCACCGCCCTGCTGGACACCTCCGCCGTACGTGGCCTGCTCCTTGAACCCAGCGGTACAGGGCGCTTTCCCCGCGAGGGACTGGAACTCGTCCTGGACCTGGACCACTGGCTACGTACCCACCACCCCGGCCTCCACCTCTGACCGCCCGCCGGCGCCGTACCGTCCACCCTCCCCGCTCCCTCTTCCCGCCCCCGTCGCCGAGACCGCACAGGACCAGGACACCGCCATGCAGCACGCTGTGATCACCTCAGCCGTCCGCACCCCCATCGGACGCGCCCACAAGGGGGTCCTGGCCGACGTCCGCCCCGACGACCTGCTCGCCCGCACCCTCGCCGAAGCCCTGGCCCGCACCCCCGGCCTGCAACCGGGCCACGTTCAGGACCTGGTCGTGGGCTGCGCCCTGCCCGGCGGTGAACAAGGCTTCAACATCGCCCGGATCGCCGCCGTGCTGCTCGGCTGGGACCACGTGCCCGGAGTGACCGTCAACCGCTTCTGCACCTCCTCACTCCAGGCGATCCGCATGGCTGCGCAAGCCGTGCGCTGCGGGGACGCCGACGTCGTCGTCGCGGCCGGAGTCGAGTCGCAGTCCCGGCTCGCCCACGGCAGTTCCGACACCTGGCCCGGCACCGAGAACCCCGCCTTCCACACCGCCGGGCAACGCACGATCCGGCGCTCACAAGTCGATGCGGGCCCTTGGCACGACCCACGCGAACAGGGCGGCCACCCCGACCCGTACATTCCGGTGGGACTCGCCGCCGAGAACACCGCCGACCTGTACGGCATCACCCGCACCGACATGGACGCCTACGCCACCCGCTCCCACCAGCTCACCCAACAAGCCCTCGCCCAGGGCTTCCACTTCGGTGACATCGTCCCGGTCAAGACCCCCGACGGCACCACCGCCACTACCGACGACTGCCCGCGCACAGGGGTCACCCCTCAGAGCCTCGCCGCCCTGCCACCGCGGTTTCGCCCCGACGGCAGAATCACCGCGGGCAACAGCGCCCCGCTGTCCGACGGAGCCGCAGCGGTCGTCGTCATGTCCGAGAGCTATGCCCGCGCCCACGGCCACACCCCGCTCGCGCGCATCCTGGCCACCGCCGTGAGCGCGGGCACGCCCGAGACCGAGGGCCCGGTTCCCGTCGCCGCGACCCGTACCGTCCTGACCAGGGCCGGTCTGTCCCTGGCGGATGTCGGCACCGTCGCCGGCAACGAGCCCTTCGCCGCCCAGATCCTGGCCTACTGCACCGAACTCGGGCTGGAGCCCGAGCGGATGAACCCGCACGGCGGCTCGATCGCCCTGGGCGAGCCCTACGGGGCGGCCGGAGCCCGACTGACCACAACCGCCCTCGCCACCCTGCGGCACGACGACCTCAGCACCGCCCTGATCAGCGTCGTCGCCGCAGGCGGCCAGGGCATGGCCCTCCTCCTGGAGCGCACGTCGTAGGCCCATCACTCCACAACGGCGACACCGCACTTGCCCTGGCGGATCCAGCGCAGTGCCGGGCCTGGTCGCGAAGGACTGGGTGGACCTCCAGGTCCTGGTCGACGACATCGACGAGGTCCGGCGGATCGGGCTCCCGGCTGTGACCGGTTTCCCCTGTCGACCGGAGCTCTCAAACCGTGAGGACTCTGGCGGTCAGGAGTGCCGGAAGCCGGTGTTCGCAGACCAGGATCAGCGGTCGAACGCTTCGGTCAGGTGCACGCGGTAGCCGTCCTCCTCCATCAGGACAACGGTGACGCCGAACGGGTCCGGGTGGTCGAGGTCGAGCGGGGTGAAGGCGTAGCGGAGCGCGGCCTGGATGGGCGGCACCAGCTCGGCGCCTGGCTGTGGCGCGGGGGCGGGCTGCCAGTTGGGGGAGGCAGACGCCCGCCCCTCGGTGCTGGGCGACAGAGGCTGCTCCGTGTAGGGGAACTGGTGCAGGACGTGGCCGTCCCGGGTGGCGAGCACCATGTTCAGGCACGGAGTCGGCCCGACAACGGGCAACTGGCAGGCGGTGGCGACGTCGTGGGTTTCCCAGGCGACGACGACCTCGTCCGCCCTGGCCGCGGAGGCGATGTTCGAGAGTTCCACGATCCCGGTGAGCGCGTCCTGACCGACCTTGAGCGGCCGCACCCAGACCAGCCCGACCAGCTCGCCTCGTACCAGCGGCATGATGACCGGCCGGGGCACGGCACCCGCCTCAAGGCCGGCGGCGTACGCCTCCCTCACAGTGCTGCCGAGCGCGTCCCACGTCCGCGTGTCCACAGATCTCCCTTACGCGTTGTTCTTGACCTCCCGACCCTGCCACGTCAGCCGCAGTCGTGTCAGGACATTGAACAGGCAGCCTCCTGCGGTCCGCGGCCACACCGGAACAAGGCGCAGATCTTGAAGACGTGGTCTGAGAGCCCCTCGACAGAGTCGACATCAGGCAGTGGTGGGTCCGTGGCGCTCATGCCGCCCGGTCCTGGCGAGGTGACCATCGATGGTCGCGCCGCCGGAGTGAACACGAGTGACGTCCTCGACATCGGCGGCGTCCTCGCCAGCCCCATTCTGCTGCCCCACCATCCCGTCGGCTACGAAGTGGCCGTAGTCGTCGCGGCGATCGGGCCATACACCTGGATCGCATCGACCATCGACCATCGACCAACGACACGGACATGGCGATCACCATGCGCGTGGTGAAGACTGGACGGATGCCTCACGACCCCGGCGGACTCCTCTTCGTAGCGCTTGGCCTTCTGCTTGTTGCCGTCGGCTACGTCTGGAAGGGGCGTGTCCTGCGCCCCCTCTCGATGAAACGGGCTCAGGCGGCCGTGATCCGGGACCGTTCCAGGAACCTGTTGCGTGCTGCGGACATGGCGATCGCCGAAGCGCGCCGCCGGGCCGCACACGGCGAACCGGCCATTGTCACGATCGAGGACGTGACCAGGGTGGCGTGCCAGCACTACGGGCACGTCTTCGTGGAGCGCGAAGAGGCTGCTGCCGCCCTCCGCCAGCGCTACGAGGCCGCCGACTGCCGGGTCGACTGCATGACCGACGCCTTCCACTGACTGCCTCCTCAGCAGGTGCTCGGCGCCAAGGGCACCGGAGTCGTCACCTGATCGGTGGTCATGGTGAAAGGCCCGGCGCTCTTCGCCCAGCCATGGCGCTCGCGAAAGTCATCGACATCGCGACGGCGACGGCGACGGAAGAGACATACGTCCTGGTGACACAGTGCGCCGTGGCCGCCGTCTCCACCTCCGGTGTGTCCATCACTGTCGACGTCGGCGCTTCGAACGCTGGCATCGTCCTGGCTGTGGACTACACCGACCCGTCAGGCAGGCAGTCGTTCCCAGCACCGTCACTGTCACCAGCACCGGCCCCGCTCTTGATGAGCGGTGCGTCTCGTGTGAGCTCCCGGAAGCCGATGCTGTAGTACAGCCCGCGCGCGTTGGGATGGCCGGGCGCCCCCAGGCAGGCGACCGTCATGTGATGGGCGCCGGCCGCCCGTGCCAGACGCATCCCGTGCAGCAGCATCGCCCTGCCCAGCCCGAGCCGTCGGTACTCCGGATGCGTTCCGACCGGTTCGAACTCGGCGGTCCTGTTCGCCTCGTCGAGCCACATGATCGTCGATGCGGCCATCGTTCCGTCCGGCGCCTCCACCAGGACGTGCAGGTCGCCACGGTACGGCGGGGTCCGCCGGACGCCCTCGTAGGCCTCGGCCGTATAGGTCGTCGGAGCCCAGGCGTCCATGTGGGCCTGGACCGCGGCCTGCGGCCCGGCCTCGTCGGCGGTGCGGAAGCGGAAGCCGTCCGGCAGCACCGGCTGCTCCACGTCCTTGAGGTGCCGCTCATTGAGCTGGGTCCAGGAGCCGGTGTCACCGAGTGCGGCCGGGTCGGTCTGATAGCCGTACGCCGCCCATCGCTTCAGGGTGAACGCATCGGCGGCGCTCGGCATGACCGTGCGCTCGACGCCGACCGTCACACCGTCGTACCAGTCGATCACCTCGTCCACCAGCCCGGCGTGGTCGGGATGGACCTGATATGCCAGGTAGGAGCCGGTGACGTCCTTGACCGATCCGTCGCTTCGCCTCACCTGATGCGGCAGGAAGGCCCAGCCCCACGCGACCAGATCGCCGCCGGAGAACCACAGCCGACGCAGCCAGCTCTCGCCGTGGGCGGCGTGCCCTTTGCCCCAGTTCCAGGCCAGCTCGCCGAACGTCGCGTCGCTGTTCACCAGGTCGGGACGGACAGCCGTAACCCGCTGGGCCAGGCCCTGCATGAGCTGCACGTCCGCAGCGGTCAAGCGAACGAAGTCATCCATGGTGCGCCACTGTGCCAGGGCTCGGCGAAGCCTTCGAACCATTTTCCAGGCGACGAGGGGTGCAGTGGCCGGTTGTGACGCGTCCGAATGACCTGCCGGAGGTGCAGCCGGCCTCTCAGGTGGTCCACGTCGTAGCCCGGTCCGCAGGCAGCTTCGATGGGTGTCGCCGGGGCGGGCCGCAGTGCGGGCGGGGCGGCGGGGGCTCGTGCGCACCCGCGTGACGCGGGCCTCCCGCCTGGGGCGCCTGCCGGAGCGCTGCCGCCCCCCTGCCTGTCGCACGTCCTGCCCGCGGTCGTGCCCCCTCTGCGTCCCGCCCTTCACTCTGCCCGCCCGGCCGTCGCGGCCCGGCCTTGTGGGACTGATTCGAGGGTTGACCAATCCGCCGTCCGACCTGCTCCGGATTACGCGCGGACCCCTGACCACCGGGGGCGGACGGGAGGAGAAGCGAGCGATGGAACGGACGTCGAGGGATGGCCCGCACGGTCCGGAGCACACGCCACGCCATGGACGGCGGACGGCCGTGGTGGGTTCCGGGGTGGCGGGACTGACCGCCGCGTACATCCTGGGCCGCGCCGGTCACGTGACCCTGTACGAGGCCGACGACCGGCTCGGCGGACACGCGCACACCCACGAGCTGATTTCTCCCCACGACGGGCGGGTGCACCGCGTCGACTCCGGGTTCATCGTGCACAACCGGCGCACCTACCCGCATCTGCTGCGGCTCTTCGACGAACTCGGCGTCTCCACACAGGAGTCGGAGATGAGCATGTCGGTCCGGTGCGAGGGGTGCGGCCTGGAGTACGCCGGTGCCCGCGGACCGGCCGGACTGTTCGCCCAGCGCCGCAACCTCCTGCGCGGCCCCTATCTGCGGCTGCTGGCCGAGGTGCCCGCGTTCCACCGTGCGGCCCGACGGCTGCTGGCGCAGGGGAGTGAACAGGCGCTGACGCTGGGGGAGTTCCTGGACCGGGAGGGCTTCTCCGCCTACTTCCGGAGCCATTTCATGACGCCGGTGGTGTCGGCCGTGTGGTCCTGCGACGCCGTCACCGCCCAGCGCTACCCGGCCGCCTACCTGTTCCGCTTCCTGGAGCACCACGGGTTGCTGTCGGTGCGCGCCTCACCGGTGTGGCGCACGGTCGGCGGCGGTTCGCGCGCGTACGTCGACCGGATCGCCAAGCAGATCGCCGAGGTCCGCACCAGCACACCCGTGCTCGCCGTACGGCGCCGTGCCGACGGCGCCGACGTGACGGCGCGGGACGGCACCACGGAGTCGTACGACGCCGTGGTGATCGCGGTCCACCCGGACCAGGCGCTGCGGCTGCTGGCCGACACCACCGAGCGGGAGCGGGAGGTACTGGGCGCGTTCCGCTACACACGCAACACCACGCTCCTGCACACCGACACCCGGCTGCTGCCACGCACTCCCGGCGCCCGTGCCTCCTGGAACTATCTGATGCCGTCGTGCGCGGCCGGTGCCGACCGGGTGCGGGTCAGCTACGACATGAACCGGCTGCAACGCCTCGACGCCACCGAGACGTTCGTGGTCACGCTGGGCGGCGAGGACCGCGTCGACCCCGGCCGGGTGCTGGCCCGCATGGTCTACGAACACCCCGTCTACACCCCTGAGTCGGTGGCCGCGCAGCAGCGCCTGCCCGAACTGGCCAGTGACGTCTGCGTGTTCGCGGGCGCCTATCACGGCTGGGGTTTCCACGAGGACGGCTGCCGCTCCGGTGTCGAGGCCGCCGCGGCACTGGGGGTGCGCTGGTGAACACCGTACCCGCCCTCTACTCCTGCGCGATCGCCCATGTGCGGACCACGCCTCGGCGATACGCGCTGCGCCACCGCACGTACATGTGGCTTCTCGACCCCGAACATCCGCCCCGACTGCCGCGTCCGCTGCGGCCGTTGGCCCGGTTCGACCCGCGTGACCACTTCACCGGAGACCAGGCCTCGATCAGGGCCGGCCTCGACGACTTCCTCGCCGGTCACGGCGTACACCTGGACGGCGGCCGGGTGGTGATGCTCACCCACGCGCGCGTGCTCGGGTACGTCTTCAACCCGCTCACCCTGTACTGGTGTCACGGCCCCGACGGCGAACTGCGCTGTGTGGCCGCGGAGGTGCACAACACCTACGGCGGGCGCCACTGCTACCTGCTGCGCCCGGACGAGGCCGGGACCGCGCACACCGACAAGCAGTTCCACGTCTCGCCCTTCTTCCCCGTCGACGGCCGCTACCGCATGCGGCTGCCGGAGCCCGGGCCCCGGCTCGACCTGACCGTGCACCTGGACCGCGAAGGCGGCCGGGCCTTCACCGCCACCGTGCGCGGCACCCGGCGCACGGCGAGCACGGCAGCGCTGCTGCGGCTGGCGCTGCGGCATCCCTGGTCCACCCTCGCCGTGTCGGCCGCGATCCGCGTCCACGGCGTACGCCTCTACCTGCGGGGACTGCCCGTCCAGCCCCGAACCGACGACCACCGCGCCCCGGAGAACGTGACATGAGGACAGCACCGCCCGGCACCACCCCCGCCGATCCGACCGACGGGCAGGCCACCCCCGCCGATCCCACCGGTGGGCGAAACACCCCCACCGCACCCGCCGCCGGAGGTGACGTGCCCGCCGATCCCACCCCCTGGCCCGACATCGCCGCCGTACCCGCCGCCTCCCGGCCCCGTACCGCCCTCACCGCGGCCCTCGTCCGGCGGGCGCTCGGCGGCCTGCCTCTGCGGGCCCGGTTCGAGGGTGGCGGCGACATCGGGCTGGGCGGGCCGCTCCTTGAGGTGCACGACCCGGCCGCATTCCACGCCCGGATCGGCACCGGCGGCCTGGTCGGGTTCGGCGAGTCCTACATGGCCGGCGAGTGGGACGCCCCCGACCTGGTCGCCGCCCTCACCGTCCTCGCCGCGCACACCGCCGAGCTGATCCCGGCCCCGCTGCAACGGCTGCGCGGCCTGTGGGCGCCGCGCCACCCGCACGCCGAACGCAACACACCCGACGGCTCCCGCGCCAACATCAGCCGTCACTACGACCTGTCCAACGACCTGTTCGCCCTCTTCCTCGACGACACCCTCAGCTACTCCTCCGCCGTCTTCCGGGGCTTCCCGGCGAGCTGGGACCGGCTCGCGGCGGCCCAACACCGTAAGATCGACCGGCTGTTGGACCTGGCCGACGTGGGCGAGGGCACCCGGCTCCTGGAGATCGGCACCGGCTGGGGCGAGCTGGCCCTGCGGGCCGCCGCCCGCGGCGCCCGGGTCACCTCGCTCACCCTCTCCCGGGAGCAGCGGGACCTGGCTCGGGAGAGGGTGAGCGCGGCCGGGCTCGACGAGCGGGTCGCGATCGAGCTGTGCGACTACCGCGAAGCCCGTGGGGTCTACGACGCCGTCGTCAGCGTGGAGATGATCGAGGCGGTCGGCGCGGACTTCTGGCCGGTGTACTTCCGTGCGCTGGACGCGCGGCTGGCACCGGGCGGCCGGGTGGCGATCCAGTCCATCACCATGCCGCACGAGCGGATGCTCGCGTCCCGCGACACCTTCACCTGGATCCACAAGTACGTCTTCCCCGGCGGCCTCATCCCGTCCACGACGGCGATCGAGGAGACCGCCCGCGACCACACCGGGCTGCGCCTGGCCCGTCGGGACGCCTTCGGCGCCCACTACGCCGAGACGCTGCGCCTGTGGCGTGAGCGGTTCACCGAGCGCGCCGCCGAGGTCGAGGGGCTCGGCTTCGACGACGTCTTCCAGCGGCTGTGGACCTTCTACCTTGCCTACTCCGAAGCCGGTTTCCGGGCCGGCTACCTCGACGTCCAGCAGTACCTGTTCACCAAGGAGAACCCCGCGCCATGACCATCGCCCGCACCACCGCCCGGGTCACTGTCACCGCCGTCACCCCGGCCCACGAAAAAGCGGCACACGTGCGTGCGCAGGTGCGCGCGCGTGGCCGGTCCGCCCCCGGCGACCCCGGCGGCGTACCGGCGAGCACGCAGGCCGGCTCCGCGGGGCTGGACCGGCCGTGAGCGGGTTCCCGTGGAGCGCGTTCGCGCTCAACCTCGCCTGGGCCGCCGCCGCGGCGCTCGCGGTCATGCTCGTCACCTTCGCCGTCGCGGTGCGCGTGGGCATGCACCGGATCGTGGACGTCGCCTGGGGGATCGCCTTCACCGCGGTGGCCGCCGTGACCTTCGCCGCCTCCGCCGACCACGGGGACTTCGTACGACGGCTGCTGGTGACCTCGCTGACGGCCCTGTGGGGGCTGCGACTCGCGGTGCACATCGCCCGCCGGGGCCGGGGCCACGCCGAGGACCCCCGCTACGAGAAGATGCTGGCCAGGGCGCCGGGCAGCCGGAACGCGTACGCGCTGCGCAAGGTCTACCTCCTCCAGGGAGCGCTCGTATGGCTGGTGTCGCTGCCCGTGCAGGCCGCCTCGTACGTGCCTGGCCCGCCGTCGGCCCTCGCGTGGGCCGGGGGCGCGCTGTGGGCGGTCGGGATCGGCTTCGAGGCGGTGGGGGACGCCCAACTGGCCCGGTTCCGGGCCGACTCCGCCAACCGGGGGCGGATCATGGACCGGGGCCTGTGGGCGTGGACGCGGCACCCCAACTACTTCGGGGACTTCTGCGTGTGGTGGGGCCTGTTCCTGCTCGCCTGTGACTCCACGGCGGCGGCAGCCGTGTCCGTGCTCTCCCCGGTGGTGATGAGCCTGCTGCTGACCAGAGGGAGCGGAAAGAGGCTGCTGGAACGGCATATGGCCGACCGGCCCGGCTACGCCGAGTACAGGGCCCGCACGAGCGGCTTCTTCCCGCGCCCGCCGCGACCGAGGGGGCCGGGGCCGTCGTGAGGGACCGGGCGGGGGAGGATCGCCTCCGTGGCCCGCGCGACGCGGGACGCGCAGACCGGAGCGAGGGGCGCACTGTCGTGCAGCAGGACGAGACCGAGTCGCCGGTGGGCGCGCTGTGGCTCCGACACCGACCGCTCCGGCCACAGGCGGCCGTCCTGTTCCTGCACGGCGGGCAGGCGACCGGCGACCGCCCCGCCCGGCCCTGGCAGCTCGCCGCGCTGCGGATGGACCCCGTCGTACGGGCGGTTTCCGCCGCGCTGCCGAGCGACGACGTGCTGCTCGCGCAGGTCCGCTACCGCCTCCGCGGCTGGAACGACGAGCGCGCCGACCCGGTGCGGGACACCCGGCGGGCGCTGGACGGCCTCGCCGACCTGGCCGGCCCCGTGCCCACCGTGCTGCTCGGCCACTCCATGGGCGGCCGGGCCGCCCTGCGCGCCGCCGGTCATCCGCAGGTCCGCGGTGTGGTCGCGCTGGCGCCGTGGTGGCCACCGGGCGAGCCGGTGGAGCAGACCGCGGGACGGCACGTCGTGGCCCTGCACGGCGAACGGGACCGCGTCACCTCGCCCGCCGACTCCGCCGACTGCGTCCGCCGGGCACGGGCCGCGGGGGCGCGGGCCGGGATGGCCGTGATCGGCGGCGGCGACCATCCGATGCTGCGGCGCCACCGCTTCTGGCACCACACCGCCTCGGCCCTGGTCGCCCACCTGCTCGACCCCGCCGCCGCGCCCGACCCCCTGCCCGGGGGCTGCTACGGGACGGGTGACTTCCCCGTCGTCTGAGCACGCGGTTCCTTGGACCCGCCCTCGTCCTCGGAGCGATCCGCGTCGGCGCAGAGTCCCGCGTCCTTGGCGAGTTCCGCCGCGAACTGCGCGCCGGTGAGCAGCGCGAGGTTCGACAGCCACAGCCAGATGAGGAAGACGACGATGCCCGAGAGCGAGCCGTACAGCCTGCTGTAGGCGCCCAGTGTCGAGGCGTAGTAGGAGAAGCCCGCGGAGACGGACAGCCACAGCGCGGCGGCCAGCACGCCACCGGGCAGGGTGCGCCCGTGTCGGCGGGCCTCGACCGGACCGGTGTGGAAGACGATCACGACGAGAAGAGCGACCAGACACAACAGCACCGGCCAGCGCAGCAGACTCCATGCCCAGGCCGCGGTGGCGTCCAGGCCCAGTGTCCGGCCGACGGCCTCCGCGAGCGGACCGGTCAGCAGCAGTGTGAGTGAGCCGATGAGGAGCAGACCGAGGAGCACGAGCGCGGTGAGCACGATGCGGTGCGCCTTGCGCCAGGTCGAACGCCGGTCCTCGACGCGGTGCATGCGGTGCAGGGCCCGGCGGAAGACGGCCAGATAACTGGACGCCGACCACAGCGCGCTGGCCGCACCGGTCACGAGCAGCGGCCAGGCCGTCCCGTCCGCGTCCAGCGCGTGGGACAGGACGGTGCGGAATTCGGCACCGGAATCGGCGGGGGCGTAGGCGGTGACCTGGGCGATGAACTCCTCGGCCGTTTCCGGGCTGATCAGGCCGAACGCCAGGACGGTCGCCAGCATGGCGGGGAGCACGGCCAGGATCGCGTAGTACGTCAGCGCCGCCGCGTAGTCCGTGATGTCGTCGTTCCACAGCGATGCCGGCGTGCGCCACAGCGCGGGCCGCCACGCCACCGGCAGCCGCGCCCGCCGGAGGCGAGCCGCCCGGCGGACCCGGCCGGGCGCGTCGGCGTACGGATCAGCGGACATGGGGCATCCGGTGCGAGGCGGCACTCAGACGGAGCCGGGTGTGTGCCGTGTACGGCGCCGCCGCCGTCCCGGCCTCCGCCGTCGCCGCACGGAGGGCGGGCAGGACGGCGTCCGGAGGCGTGTCCGGGTCCAGCCAGACGCGCAGGTCCACCTCCAGCCGCCGTCCACGACGGGGCAGCACCCGGGCGCGGCTGCGGGCGATGCCGGGGACGGCCGCCACACGTGCGGCCAGCGCGTCGGACAGCGCCCGGGGGAGTACCGCGCAGCCGGGGGAGGGCAGGGCCAGGTTTCGGGTCGGACCCCGGCGGAACCGCGCGAGGGCCCAGAGCGTGAACAGCATGGTCAGGACGATAGCCGCGGCCAGGACGGTGGGCGTCCACCAGCCCTCGCCGCGCACCTGCGCCAGCCGGTCCCGGTCGAGCAGGACGGCACCCGTCGGCGCGGTCGGCCACCAGGTCGGCAGCAGGTCGGCGAGGGCGCGGCCGGTTGCGGCGAGCCATGAGCCCGTGAGGAACAGCGCGGCTCCGACGGCGCCGAGGACGGCCCGGTTGCCGGCGGTGTGCGTGGAGCCCCTCACTGGTGCCCTCCCAGGACGCGACCCGATCCGGCCACGGAGGCCGGTGCCGGGGCTGCTTCAGCCGGGGCGTCCGCCGCTGGGGTTGCTTCCACCGGGGTGGGCGCCGCCGGGTTCTCTTCCGCCGGGGTGGGCGGCTGCCAGACCGGCTCCGGGGCGACCATGAGGCGCAACCGGGGGCGGTGGCACAGGTGACAGGCGGCCAGGACGGCGCGGGCGGCGGACGTGGCGGCGGCGTGCGCGTGTGCCCGGTCACCGAAGGCGAGCCCGGCCCGCACGGTCACTCGCCGACGTCCGACCCGAACCCGTACCGCGCCGACGCCGTCCACGGCTCCCACCGCGTCACGGACCAGGGCCCGCACCGCCGAGCGGTCCACCGCCGCGTCGACGAGGTCCGCCGAGGCATCGACCGTGGACTGGCGACGGCGGCCGGGGGTGAGGGCGAGGACGACCATCCAGAGGCCGGCCAGAGCGATCAGCCCGCCCGCGACCACGACAGCCGGGTCACCGGGCCCGTGCCCGGACAACCAGCGCACGGTGGAGGTCCGCCAGACGGCGGCCGTCCCGTGCGCGGTGTGCACCCGCACCAGGTCGAAGGCCAGCGCACCGCAGCCCAGAGCGGCCAGCGAGGCCAGCACGGCGACCGGAATCCGGCGCCGGGAGCACCGACGCCGGGGCGTCCGGCTCTCCCGGACGTCCGGGCCGGCCTCGAGAGCCGGGGACGCCAGGGGGCGGGAAGACGACGGCGAGGCGAGCGAGTTGACGCTGATGCGCGCGGACGGCACCTCCAGTCCCGTCAGTTCCCGGGTGCGCCGCACCACATGCCGCTGAACTTCGCGCACGGTGTCGGCGAGCGGAGCCGGATAGGGCAGCGTCACCCCGAGGGACACCTCGGCCCTCCGGCCGCGCACGGAGGCCGAGGCGCGGTCCGTCCGTGCGCCGCCCCGGGTGGGAAGAGCCTCGGTGGTCGCCCGCTCGGCGATCCTGCGCACCGTCCGCTCCGAGACGGTCGTGGTGCCCCGCTGCGCGGCGGCGGTCATCGACGGCTCCGCTCGAACGCGTTCCGCACGTCCTGCACGCTGCCGCCGCTCTCGATCCACCGGCCCAGCGCCCAGCCCAGACCGCCGAGAGCGGCCACCAACAGGAAGGCACCGAACCCGCCGAAGTACCCGGCGAACGCCAGGGCCATGCCCGCGATCATCCCCACGAACGGTGTGCTCATGCCGATCCGCCTCTCACCCGCATCCACTCCTGCTTCTGCTCGCGCCCGGCCGCGTTACTCCACGCGGGCCTCGGCGGTGTTCGCGGGCTCGTCCTCGTCGGGCAGGTGGACGTCGTTGACGGTGACGTTCACCTCGACGACCTCCAGCCCGGTGATGCGCTCCACGGCGGAGATGACGTTCTCCCGCACATCCTGGGCCACATCCATGACGGACACCCCGTACTCGACGACGAGATCCAGGTCGATGGCCGTCTGACGCTCGCCCACCTCGACCTTCACCCCGCGTCCCACGTTGGGCCGGCCGCCGGGCACACGGTCGCGCACGGCGCCGATGCTGCGCGAGAGCCCGCCTCCCATGTCGTGCACGCCGGGGATCTCCCGGGCGGCGATGCCCGCCACCTTCACCACGACGACATCGGCGATGGAGGTCCGGCCACGGTTGGCGGCCGGCTGGTCGGTGCCCGCCGCGCCCCCGGACACGGCGGTGGTGGCCTGGGGCGACCGGCTCGTCTGCGGGGTGGACAGGTTCGTGGATGCCGGTACGGACTGTGTCGTCATGGCATGTCCCCTTCTGGTGTGTCTGCTCGGCGTCTTCTCGGTTCGTCGCTGATGTGCTCTCACTTCGTCAGACCCGCTCCGGGGCGGGTCTGTGACGCGGGATCCGGAAAAACCTCGGGGCGCCACCGAAGTGGCGCCCCGAGGATGACAGTCCGTCAGCCGGCGGGCATCAGGACGGTGTCGATGATGTACACGTTGGCGTTGGCGGTCTTGACGTTGCCGCAGACGACCTTGGCCGAGTCGGCGACGGTGTAGGACTCGCCCGAGCCGGAGGTCGCCAGCTTCGACTTCTCCAGGGTGTCGAAGGAGCCGTTCTCCAGGTCCTTCGGGGTGAGCTTCTGGCCTACGACGTGGTAGGTGAGGATCTTCGTGAGCTGCGCCTTGTCGTTGAGGACCTTGTCCAGCGTCGCCTTGGGGATCTTCGCGAAGGCGTCGTTGGTCGGGGCGAACACGGTGATGTTCTGGGCGTTGTTGAGAGTGTCGACGAGCCCGGCCTTCTTCACCGCCGTCACGAGGGTGGACAGGGCGGGGTTGTTGGAGGCGGCGGTCGCCACCGGGTCCTGGGCCATGCCGTCGAAGGAACCGGCGCCGTCCTTCGGGACCGTGGAGCAGGCCGGGCCGAAGGGCTCGTCGGTCGTGGAGGCCTCGCTGGAGCTGCCCATGCCGTCGTCGGCCGACGGCGTCGACGCCTTGCTGGAGGAGTCCGACGCGGTGGAGTCGCTGCCGCTGTCCGAGCAGGCGCTCAGAGCCAGCGGGAGCACGGCGGCGGCGGCCACGGTCATGGCGACACGGCGAATACGGGTGTTCATGGTGTTTCTCCTGTTGGTTGATACGGCGGAAGCCGCGTTCACATGGGGGTGGGAGGGGTGGCTGGGGGTGTCACTCGGCGGTGACGACGACGGAGTGCCATCCGCTGGCACCGTCGGGGACGGTGCGGGCGCGCTTCTCGGTCTGCACCTCGCCGGTGCGGTCGGTGGCCCGAACGGTGAGGGTGTGACCGCCCTTGGTGGCCTGCCAGGGGAAGGACCACTGGCGCCAGGTGTCACGCGAGTCCTCGGCGGCGAGCCCGGCCTCCTTCCAGGGGCCGTCGTCGACACGGATCTCGACCTTGTCGATGCCCCGGTGCTGCGCCCAGGCGACCCCGGCGACCATGACGGTGCCGACCTCGGGGCGGGCGAAGGGCTTGGGGGTGTCGATGCGTGACTGGGTCTTGATCGGCGCTCGGCGGGCCCAGTCGCGCTTGACCCAGTAGGGGTCGTAGGTGTCGAACGTGGTGAGCTCGATGTCCTCGATCCACTTGCAGGCCGAGACATAGCCGTACAGGCCGGGTACCACCATGCGGACGGGGAAGCCGTGGGTGAAGGGCAGCGGCTCGCCGTTCATCCCGAGGGCGAGGAGGGCGTCGCGGCCGTCCATCAGGTCCTCGACCGGGCTGCCGATCGTCATGCCGTCCACCGACCGGGCCACCAACTGGTCGGCCGGGCCGCCTTGCGAGGGCGGTTGCACCCCGCACTCCGCCAGCAGATCGGCGAGCCGTACGCCGATCCAGCGGGCGTTGCCGACATAGGAGCCGCCGACCTCGTTCGACACACAGGTGAGCGTGATGTCCCTCTCGATCAGCTCACGCCGCAGCAGGTCGTCGAAGGAGAGGACGAGAGGCCGGGCGACCCCCTCGCCGTGGATGCGCAGCCGCCAGGTCCTCGCGTCGACCTTGGGTACCACCAGGGCGGTGTCCACACGGTAGAAGTCCTTGTTCGACGTGGTGAAGGCGCTGATGCCGGGGATCCGCGGCCGGGCGCCCCGGGGCACGGCCCGGGCGGGGGAACCGACCGCGGGCAGCACCACGTTCCCGCGGGAGGCGACCGCGTCCCGGCCCCCGGCACCGCTCAGGGAGCGGCCGAGCAGCCCCGCTCCCGTCGATGCCACGGCCGCGGCGCCCGCCGCGATCACGAAGCCGCGTCGGTCCCACCCCTCGCCGGGCGACGAGGTGTCCGGCTCGGGGTGCCGGGGTGCGAGGCGGCCCACGAGGACGTACAGCAGTACGGCTCCGGCGACGGCGCCGACCATGGAGGGCAGCGCGTCGGCGACCCCGGTCGAGTCGGGCCTGCCGGTCGCCGCGACCGCGCCGACCACCCCGAACAGCAGCACGCCGGCCGCCCCCGAGCGCCGGAACCGCAGTGCGGCAATTCCCAACACCAGTGCGAAAAGCGCCAGCACCGCGAGAATTCCCAGCTGGAGAACCAGCTTGTCATCGGTCCCGAAATTGCGGATCGCCCAGTCCTTCACAGCGGCGGGCGTACGGTCGATCGCCGCGCCGCCGACCGCGACGACCGGACCAGCCTGCGGACGCACCCCTCCCGCCACCGCCTCGGCGACCGCGAGCGCGGCGAAACCCGCCAGTGCGCCGCTGAGCGCACCCAGCAGCAGTGGTGGTGTCTTCTTCTCGGTCTCGGTCACGGTGGGAATCCGGCCCCGGAAGCCGGAGGGATTGGTCGCTCCCACGATCGGATGAATTCTCCTTTCCGACCCATCCGCATCCGTTTCGGCTACGGAAAAGGATTAAGGGTGTGCCCGGGTGTGCATCCGTACGGTGCGCGTCTGTCGAAGTGCTCCGTCACAGGGACGGCGCGGCGCTGTCCAACCTCCGGAAGACCGGAAGAGAACGGACGAGAGGAGCCGCCCAGTGGCGGGGGCCCGCGCACAGAGCGCACCACCGGACGCCCGGGCCGGCACGGACGACGCCCTGCTGGCGGTCCGGGCCGGAGAAGGGGACGAGGACGCCTTCGCCGTGCTCGTGCAGCGGCACGCGGCGGTGCTGATCCGGCTGGCCACGAGGCTGCTCGGGACCGGCGCCGAAGCCGAGGACGCCGTCCAGGACGCCTTCCTCAGCGCCTGGCGGCGGCTGCCCGAGTTCCAGGGCCGCTCCTCCTTCGGCACCTGGATGTACCGGATCGTCACCAACCGCTGCCTGAACGTGCTGCGGGCCCGCAAGCCCGTGGCCCCGCTGGAGGCGGCGGATGATGTGCCCGCGGCCGAGCACACGACCTCCCCGCCCCGGATCGCCGAAGGCCGTGAGGCGGTCCGTGAACTGCGGGAGGCGCTCGACCTGCTGTCGGCCGAACAACGGGCCTGCTGGGTACTGCGGGAACTGGACGGCCGGTCCTACGAGTTCATCGCGGACGCGGTGGGCATCAGCCAGGAGGCCGTCCGCGCCCGCGTCTTCCGCGCACGCCGTTGTCTGACACAAGCACTGGGGGCCTGGCGATGACCGACCGCACCGACCCGCCGTACAGCGCGCTCACCCACGGCGACGACGATGAACTCCTCCCGTGCGGACGGCTGTTGTCGCAGACCTGGGACGACTGGGAACAGCGCCCCGATGACACCGGCACCGACACCCACCTGCGATCCTGCCCGCACTGCCGACAGGCCGTGAGCGGGCTCGACCGGCTGGAGTCCGTGGTGCGCGGCCTGCGGGACGAGTCGGCGGACACCTCCGCCCACGACGCCGAGCCGCTGACCCGGCGGATCATGGACGTCGTCCGTCTCGAACTGCGTCCGGGCCGTCCGCTGCCCCTCGGCGAACCGGCCGAGGACCTGTGGATCATGGAAGCGGTCGCGGCCCGCACGCTGCGCGCGGCGGCCGAGACGGTCGCGGGCGTCCGGGCGGGCTCCTGCCGGCTACTCGACGCCGGCGTCGACGGTGCCGTCGGGGTCCGCCTCGACATCCACGCCCCGGCCGGCGTCTTTCTGCCCGATCTCGCCGACCAGGTGCGCACACGGGTCGGGGAGGCCGCGGACCGCGAACTGGGCATGGTCATAGCGACCGTGGACATCCGTGTCACCGACCTCGTCCACAGCACGGCCGACGACGGCCGGGAAGGCCCTACCCCATGACCGCGAACCACGCGAACACCCTGCACGCGACAGTCGTCGAGGAAGTCGCCACGGCCGCGGAGGGCGTGTCCGGGGTGGCCTTCCTCAGGCCGGGCCTGGCCGGCCGGCTGCGTTCCGCACTGGCGCCGCCCACACCGGCCACGCCGGCCGCCGAAGGGGCGTCTTCGTCAGGAGTGCGCGTGACCCGGCCGGACGGCGACGGCCCCTGGCACGTCGAGATCCACGTCGTGGCTCTTCGGCCGAGCAGGCCCCTGGACGTGGCCCGTGTCGTCCGTGACACCGTCGAGCACCGCCTGGGCGCCCTGGCCCCCGCCCAGCCGGCGCCGAGGATCACGGTGACGGTCACCGGCCTCGTCTGACGCCGGGGGCCGCAGCGGCCGTCGACGGGACCGTGGCCGAGGGGCCGCCCGCCCACCAGGCACGACCCGGGCGAGCGGGAACGGAGACTCCGCCGGCCGGGGTGGCACGGCCCGACTCCCGGGAAGCCGACCGTCACGACTCGATGGCCATCCGTCGGCGCGCAGCGTGATCGTGTGCCACGCAGCGCGTCCGCAGGCCGTAGCGGCGTTCCCGCACCGCCCCCGGCGGAGGCGGTTCAGCCGGGGAAGGCCATCAGGGCGAGCGCGGCGGACGTGGGCTGCTCGGAGCCGCCGTCGGGTTCGACGGTGATGCCCATGCCCGACGCCCCGTCGACGGTGCCGCGCATCAGAACGGCCTGGTCGCTGCGGGCGGGGTCCATCAGACCGGCCGACCGCATGGTTCCGTCGTCGTCGAACCACAGCTGGTAGACCTTCCCGCCGGGCGGACGGGTCATCCCCGAGACGACGAACACGGCCCTGTCCTGGTCACGGGAGACGACGACGGTACCGGTGGCGCCACCGGCCAGGGCACCGGCCCGGATCCTGGCGTCCGGCGCGGCCAGCACGGTGCTGATCTCATCGGTCGTCCGCTCCGCGCGGCGTGCCTGGTCGCGGGCGTCCTCGGCCCGCTGGTGCTGCCACAGGGTCGTGGCGCCGAGTGTCATGGCCGCCGCCAGGCAGGCGGCGAGCGCCCACCGGGACACCGTCCGGGCCCGCAGGGCGGCCGGGACGGCGAGGGACTGGGCGGTCGGCCGGCCGGGCGTCTCCTGTCGGACGGAGGTGATCCGGCGCAGCACCTGTTCGCGCAGCCCCGCAGGGGTTGTCGTGGCGACGGCCAGTCCCAGGCGGGCCGCCGTCGCGCACAGCTCGGCCGTTTCCTGCTCGCACGCCTCGCAGCCGGAGAGGTGACGCTCGAAGGCGTGGTCCTCCTCCGCGGACAGGGCGTGCAGGGCGTAGGCGCCCGTCAACCGGTGCAGATCGGTGCTCGTCACGCGGTCACCCCCAGGCAGTCGCGCAGCCGGATGAGTCCGTCGCGCAGTCGGGTCTTGACGGTCCCCAGCGGAAGCGCCAGCGCCTCGGCCACCTCGCGGTAGGTCAGACCCCGGTAGTACGCCAGGATGACGGCCTGGTGCTGGAGCTCGGTCAGCGTGCGCAGGCAACGCCGTACCTGTTCCCGCTCCAACCGAGCCTCGACGTGCTCGGCCACCTCGTCGTACTCGGGAAGCCGATCCAGCAGTGCGGCCTTGTGATCCCGGGCGGCCGCGGCGTCGACGGAGCGCACCCGGTCCACCGCCCGGCGGTGCGCCAGTGTGAGGATCCAGTTGATGACCGTCCCGCGGTCGGGCCGGTAGCGGGGAGCGGTCCGCCACACCTCCACCAGCACCTCCTGAGCCACCTCCTCCGACTGCGCCTGATCGCGCAGCACAGCGCGCACGACACCGAGTACGGGCCCCACCACGGCGTCGTAGACACCGGCGAAGGCGTCCTCGTCCCCCAGCGCCACCTGCCCCATCAGCTCCTGCAAGTCAGGACCCGCCGAGGGGTTTCTGCCGATACGAACTGCTTCTTTCACCGAGGGCCTCCACGGTCGGGACATGTCCGGGCGTAATCCGTTCTCGCTGAGACCCTGGATTGGTTGCAGTGACGATGAAATCGCAGGTGACGTGTGACGACACGGAGAGCGGCACCGAGAAGCGGGCCGAGAGGGCCGGGGAGGGGGAACACCTCGGGGAGGGTTCCGCCGGACGCCTCGGTGCCCGAGGGCGGGTGTCAGCGGCTCGGGGCGCTGGACCGCCTGCCTGCCGGCCGCTGTCGAGGGTCGGTCCGGCCACGGGGGACAGGGTGATCGGTACGGTGGTACCGGACAACGAGAGGGGGCGGCGCTGCCGTGGGTGAGGAAGCTGGGATCCGGACGGCGCAGGAGGCCGCCGACCATGATCTCGTCCTGGCGTTCGGGCGTCTGCAGGGGGCGGCGAACCGGCTGGAGTACATCCTCGGCCGGGCGTTGGAGGTGGAGTGCGGCATCAGCCACCTGGTCTTCGAGGTGCTGTTGATCCTCGGGCGGGCGGGGGAGCCGGGGCTTTCCATGCGGGCCGTCGCGCAGGAGCAGGTCCTGACCACCGGTGGCGCCACCCGGCTGGTGGATCGCATGGAGACGGCTGGTTTCGTGACGCGCGCGGAGTCCCCCGACGACCGGCGCGGGAGGCTGGTGCGGCTGACCCCGCTGGGCGAGGAGACGGTCGTACGCGCTGCCCGGGTGCACGTGGAGAACATCAAGCGGTACTTCGTGGAGCCCCTCCCGGCGGCGGACCGCGAGCGGTTCGCCGAGGATCTCAGGATCCTCAGCCACACGGCCCGGGACGTACTGCCTCGCCTTCCCTGACCGGCGGAGTGGCCGTAGCGCAGGTCTAATGGCATGGGCTGCACTCATGTGTCCCAGTTCACACCAGCCGGGAAATATCTGACAAGTCAGTTACTGTTTGATCAGGTGAATCGCTCGCAACCGGCGGGCGCCCCTCTCTGCCGAGGTCTCCGATGAAGCTCGTCCACGTCTTCGACGCCTACTGCGGCTGGTCGCACGGTTTCTCCGGAACCCTGCGCGAGGTCGCCGCCCGCCATCCCGGGCTGCCGGTCGAGGTGGTCTCCGGCGGTCTGTTCACCGGGTCGCGCCGGGTGCCGATCCGCGAGTTCGGCTACGTCCAGGGCGCGAACGCCAAGATCACCGAGCTGACCGGTGCCGAGTTCGGCGAGGGCTACGAGCGGCTGATCGCCGACGGCTCGTTCGTGATGGACTCCGAAGCCGCCGCCCGCGGCTTCGCGGCCCTGCGTCAGGCGGCCCCCGACCGCGCGGCGGAGCTGGCCGCGGCCCTGCAGGACGCCTTCTACGTTCATGGCCTGAGCCTGTCGGAGGCCGCCACCTACCGGACGGTCGCCGAGGCGGCCGGGCTCGACGCGGATGCCGTGGTCGCCGCCTTCGAAGCCCCCGAGACACAGACCGCGGTCCGCGCCGACTTCGGCCGCGCGGCCCAGCTCGGCGTCACCGGGTTCCCCACCCTGCTGGCCGTCGACGGCGACGCCGTCATCCCGCTGGCCTACGGCCACGCCACCGCCGACGAGGTCGACGAACGCCTCGCCGCCCACTGAACTTCCCCCGTCCCCGCCCCGTTCCCCGCGCAATGGAGTCATCGATGAGCACCCTCTCCTTCAAGATCCTCGACCTCGACTTCCCGGCCGGCAGCAAGAACAAGACCGCCACCCTCGTCACCGGCGAGCAGGAGGCGCTGCTGGTGGACGCCGCCTTCACCCGCGCCGACGGACACCGGCTGGCCGCCGAGATCCTCGACTCGGGCAAGAAGCTGACGACCGTGTTCGTCAGCCACGCCGACCCGGACTTCTACTTCGGCGCCGAAGTGATCGCCGACGCCTTCCCCGACGCGGTGTTCGTCGCCACCCCCCTCGTCATCGAACACATCCGGCACTCCTACGAGGGCAAGCTCAAGGCGTGGGAGGCCCTCGGCCCGAACCTGCCCACCCGCCTGGTCGACCTCACCCCGCTGACGGGCGACCTCACCCTCGAAGGACACCGCTTCGAGCTCAAGGGCGGCCCGGCCGGACTGCCCGACCGCCACTACCTGTGGCAGGCCGAGCAGCGCGCCATCCTCGGCGGTGTCCTGCTCTTCCAGCAGGAGCACGTCTGGGTCGCCGACACCGCCACCCCGGGCGACCGCGCGACCTGGATCGACCTGCTGGACGAAATGGCCGCCCTGAACCCGGAGCTGGTCGTCCCCGGCCACCGTCTGCCCGGCACCGCCGCGGACCCGTCCGCGATCACCGCCACCCGCGCCTACCTCGTCGCCTTCGAGGAGGAGCTCGGCAAGGCCGCCGACGGCGCCGCGCTGACCGAGGCGATGGTCAAGCGCTACCCGGACAACGGCATGCTGATCGCCGCCCAGATCGGTGCGAAGGTCGCCAAGGGCGAAATGAAGTGGGGCTGACCATGGCCGACACGACAGGGGTCGCCGCGTCCGCCGCTCCCGCGGACGTCGTCCGCCGCCAGTACCTGGCCTCTGCCGCCGGCGACCTCGAAGCCCTCCGCGCCACCCTCGCCCCCGACGTGGAATGGACGGAGATGGCCGGCTTCCCGCTCGCCGGCACCTACCGCACCCCCGACGGCGTCACCGCCAACGTCATGGAGAAGCTCGGCCAGGACTGGGACAACTGGACCGCCCACGACGACACCTACGTCGCGGGCGGCGAGAACGTCGTCGTCCTGGCCCGCTACACCGCCGTCAACAAGGCCACCGGCAAGCCGATCGACGTCCGCGTCGCCCACCACTTCGTCGTCCGCGGCGGACTCATCGTGCGCTTCGAACAGTTCGTCGACACCGCCCTCGTCCGCGAGGCGATGGCCGACTGACGCGTCGCGTACCACCGCGAGGCAGGAGATCCGCGTGTCCGCCGACGACAACAAAGCCCTCGTGATCGCCTTCTACGAGCAGGCATTCAACGACTACCAGCCGGAACAGGCCGCCGAAGCCCACCTCGGTGAGAGCTCACCCAGCACAACCCCGAGGCACAGGACGGGCCGCAGGCGTTCGTCGGCTACGTCCACTGGCTGCGCGGACAGTGCCCCGACCTGCGCCTGGACATCAAGCGCGCGATCGCCGAAGGGGACCTGGTGGTCACCCACAGCAACCTGCACCTCAAGCCCGGCGACCGCGGCCTGGCCGTCGCGGACTTCTGGCGCGTCACCGACGGGGAGATCGTCGAGCACTGGGACGTGATCCAGGAAGTGCCGGAGCAGAGCGTCAACGACAACACCCTGTTCTGAGGTCCGCGGCGTCCGCGCCCGGGCCGGGCGCGGATCAGGGACGAGGACGGGACGCCGTGCACCGTTTCCGGTGCCGGTCGTCCCGTCCCGCGCGTCTGGCCGGACGTGCCCGCCCGATGAGCGTCCGGCTCTCCACGTGATGCGCTGGATCAGACGAGGAGCTCGGTGAGTTCCACGCCGGGGCGGGTTCTTGAGGCGCTGGGCCGCTCAGAGGCCGATCCGCCAGAAGACGCGGATCCGCCCGCAGCCGTCGATGATCGCCGCTTCCTCCACCCGGGCCGCGTCGGCGGCGCCGAGGACGGCACCCACGCGACCCGCCGCTCCTCACTCCAGGTCACCGCCGCACGGGTGGTCGACGGCAGACTCCACTGCGACCGCGACGAGCCCGTCCGACTCGAACTGGGCGACGCCGGGTGACAACCCGTGCGAACGAAGGGTTCACTGGCTCTCGCGGATGGTGACCGGATGGCCACCGCCCACGACAAAGGAGTCTGAACAGCACATGCGCTATCGAGAACTGGGCCGTACCGGACTGGCCGTGTCCGAGATCGGCTATGGCGCCTGGGGGTTGGGGCAGGGGGCGTGGGTCGGCGCGGACGACGACTCCGGTGTCCGCGCCCTGCACCGCGCGCTCGACCTGGGCGTCAACTTCATCGACACCGCCAGGGGGTACGACCGCAGCGAGCGCGTCGTCGGCCGTGCGCTCAAGGAGCTCCCGGGCGGCGGCGAGGGCGTGTACGTGGCGACGAAGGCCGGGCCCAAGATCCCGGTCCCGCTGGAGTCCAGCGGACTCGACGTCACGGAGACCTTCCCCGGCTCACACCTGCGCGAGAGCGTGGAGACCAGCCTGCGCGAACTGGGCCGGGACCACGTCGACCTGCTCCAGCTGCACACCTGGGAGGACGAGTGGACCGGCCGCGGCGACCTCCTGGAGACCGTTGACGCCCTCAAACAGGAGGGCAAGATCCGGTTCTTCGGGATCTCGGTCAAGGACCACCAGCCCGACAACGTGCTCACGGTGTTGCGCACCGGGGTGCTGGACACGGTCCAGGTCATCTACAACATCTTCGAACAGGCCCCCTCCCATGCGCTGTTGCCGGCGTGCGAGGAGCACGGCGTGGGCGTGATCGGGCGGGTCGTCCTCGACGAGGGCGCTCTGACGGGCTCGGTCCGCACGGGTGTCACCTTCCCCGAGGGCGACTGGCGCAACTGGTACTTCCGGGAGGACCGGCCCGCCCAGGTCGAGAAACGTGTGGACGCCCTCCTCGCCGACCTGGGAATCGGCGTCGAGGAACTCCCGTCCACCGCCCTGCGGTTCGCGCTCGCCGGCCAGGCGGTCTCCACCGTCATCGTCGGGATGCGGTCCCTGACGAACGTGGAACGCAACGCGGCGGTCGCCGACATCCCGCCGCTGACCCCCGAGCAGCTCGCGTTGCTGGCCAGGCACAGCTGGCAGAAGAACTTCTACAGCTGAGCAGGTCCCAGCTCATGTCGGCCGGGCGGGAGGAACCCGCCCGGCCGGGCAGCCCTCGGCAGTCCTGCTCCGGCCCGCTGCCGGGCGAACCGACCGTGCACAGGCCCCCTCGGAGGAACTGAACCGGCTTGCCGGACCCTCCTCGTCGAGCAGCGATCCATGTCCTCCGCGCCGTCCACCACGCCCTGGAGGTCCAGCAGGGCCACGAGGTCCTCCGCGTCGAGCCACGGCGCTCCCACAGGGCCCGGCGCGGTCCTCGTGCGCCACGCGGCGGCCAACGCGCGTGAACGGGCCGCCCGGGGGTCCGAGCTCCGCCGTACCGCTCCGGATTACCGCCTTGACCAGGCAGAACTGTCACACCAGGTGACTATGCGGAGATGCGGGGAAGAAGTTGCGGCAACCGATAGGAGGTTGCTGTGGTGGGTGGAGATCTGGAACTGGGCGAGTTGCTGGCCGCTGCGGAAGCGGCCCCGCCCGGTGAGTCCGTCGACGTGGTGGCACACGACCTGCAGAAGCGGTTCGGTGCGGAGCAGGTGTCCTTCCTGTTCGTCGACCTCATCGGTCAGCGGCTGGTACGGCTGGCCGCGGCCGGCGACGAGGCCGCGGACCAGGCCGAGCCGATCGACCTGCAGGGCAGTGTCTACGACAGCGTTCTGCGGAGCCAGCGCCAGCATGTGGAACCGGACGGCCAGGGCGGCCGACGCGTCATCACGCCGGTCACCAACCGCGGCGACTGCATCGGCGTCCTGGAGGTGATCCTGCAGTCCGCGGACGACACCGTGCTGCGACAGGTCCGCGACGCGGCACACGCGCTGGCCTACATCATCGTCACGGACCGGCGCTTCACCGACCTGTACCACCTGGGCCGGCGCACCACCGAGACCAGCCTGGCCGCGGAGATCCAGCACCAGCTGCTGCCCTCCGCCCCCTGCTGCGAGGCGGCGCAGTTCACCCTCGCCGCCGGACTCGTCCCGGCCGACGACATCGGTGGCGACACCTACGACTACACCCTCGACCGCGACACCCTGCACCTGTCCATCACCGACGCCATGGGCCACGACACGAACTCCGCGCTGCTGGCCACCCTGCTGGTCGGAGCTCTGCGGCGGGCCCGCCGCAGCGGCTGTGACGCCCTCAGACAGGCCCACCACGCCCACCAGGCCCTGCTCAGCCACGATCGAGGGCTGGCCACCGGACAGCTGTTCTGCGTCGACCTCGAAACAGGTCTGTGCGAACTGGTCAACGCGGGCCATCCCTGGCCACTGCGGCTGCGCGACGGGGCCGTCGAAGAGGTCAGGCTCGCCGTCAACCTGCCGTTCGGTGTGGTGGGACCCAACTCCTACCGCGTTCAGGAACTGCAACTGCGCCCCGGAGACCGTCTGATCCTGCTCACCGACGGCATGCAGGAACGCGGTGCCGCAGCCGCCGACCTGGTCTCGGTCATCCACGACACCCGCGCGCTGCACCCGCGAGAAGCCGTCCGGAGCCTGACCGCCGCGGTGCTCGACGCCTACCACGGCAGCCTCCAGGACGACGCCACGGTCCTGATACTGGACTGGCACGGCAGTCGTCGCCGACCGGACGCGACCAGACCGGGCCCGCCGAGATGAGGTCTCCCGGACCGTCCGGGCATGGAAGTGGAACCATGGGGTAGACGCGCGGCGGCGTCGGCGGTTGCAATGGGCCGACAGCGCGGTTGGTTTCGAGGGCGGGAGGGGCAGGTCATGGCGGCGATGAATGTGACGGTTACGGAGATGCGGGCGTGCGCGTTGCCCCAGGTCACCGATCCCTGTCAGGTGGCGCCGAAGGACGCCCGTGAGCTGTCCAAGGTCTTCTTCGGCCGGCTGGCGGGGCTTGAGGAGGGCACGCCGGAGTACAGCTACGCCCGGAACACCCTGATCGAGATGAACATGTCCCTGGTCCGCTTCGCGGCCGGCCGGTTCCGCAGTCGCGGTCCGGAGGAGATGGAGGACATCGTCCAGGTCGGCATGATCGGCCTGATCAAGGCGATCGACCGCTTCGAGCTGTCCCGCGAGGTGGAGTTCACCTCCTTCGCCATCCCCTACATCGTCGGCGAGATCAAGCGGTTCTTCCGCGACACCACCTGGGCCGTCCACGTTCCGCGCCGCCTCCAGGAAGCCCGCGTCCAGCTCGCACGCGCCACCGAGGAACTCCGCAGCCGCCTCGACCGCACCCCCACGGTCAAGGAGCTGTCGGAGCTGATGAGTCTGCCCGAGGAAGAGGTGCGGGAGGCCCGGCTCGCCGCGAACGGCTACAACTCCTCCTCCCTGGACGCCACGATCGGCGGGAGCGAGGACGGCGAAGCGGCGCTGCAGGACTTCATCGGCGCCGAGGACCAGGCGCTGGAACTGGTGGAGGACTTCCACGCCCTGGCGCCGCTGATCGCCGAACTCGACGAGCGGGACCGCCAGATCATCCACCTGCGGTTCGTCGAGGAACTCACCCAGGCCCAGATCGGCGAACGCCTGGGCGTCACGCAGATGCATGTCTCCCGACTGCTCTCGCGTACCCTCGCCCGGCTGCGGGAGGGCCTGCTCACGCATCGCTAGTCGGCGGGCCCGCGCAGACGAAGGTGGGCGACGACCTGTTTGCCGGTTTCCCGCGCGATGGTGTGCACCTGGTCGCACAGTCGGGCGACCAGACGCAGGCCGTGTCCGCCGACCTGCCGGGCGTCGTGTGCCCGCAGTTCGGGCGGGCGAGGGGAGCTGTCACTCACGATGATGCGAAGCAGGCTCGCGTCGGGTTCCACTTCCAGTGCCAGGCCGCCGGGGCCGGGGGCGTGCCGCAGCGCGTTGGTGACCAGCTCACTGACGACGAGCTGGGCGTCCTGGTTCGCCTGTTGGCCGGGGTCGTGGCCGGCCCTGGCCAACAGCGTGCGTACGGCTGCTCGGGCTTCGGCGATGGACGCGTCCGCCGTGTGCCAGTCGGCGGTGTAACGCAGGGGCGCCGCGGATTCCTGTTGATCCGCCGGCCGGTTCTCAAGGGGGGTGACCATAGTGCTCTTCCCGTGGGTCGTTCCTTGTCGTTTCATCGCAGGTTGTCGTGATGGCGTAATTTCGCTTACCCGCTGTTGTCCCGTTTATGGGGCACCGATCGATGCCGGTCGTTCGTCCTGGTGAGGACGGTGCGGGTGAGGACGTTGTGCGGGTCGGGCAGTGGATCGGCGACCGGGCCGAATGGGTGAGCGGGACCTGAGAGACTGACCGGATGGATATCGGCCGCAGGAACAACGTCAACGTCATCGGCAACCCGCAGGGGCGGACGGTGGTCTTGGCGCACGGGTTCGGCTGCGACCAGAACATGTGGCGGCTGACGGTGCCGGCTCTGGCCGAGGAGTACCGGCTGGTGCTGTTCGACCACGTCGGTTCGGGCCGTGCGGATCCGTCCGCCTTCTCGGCGGACCGCTACGCGTCGCTGGACGGGTACGCCCGGGACGTGGTGGAGGTGTGCGAGGCGTTCGACCTGCGTGACGCGGTCTTCGTGGGCCACTCCGTCAGCGCGATGATCGGGGTGCTGGCCGCAGGCATGGCTCCGGAGCGCATCGGGGCTCTGGTCATGGTCGCCCCGTCGCCGCGGTACATCGACGACGAGGGGTACCGGGGCGGGTTCAGCGCGCAGGACATCGACGAGCTGCTGGCGTCGCTGGAGTCGAACTATCTGGGCTGGTCGGCGGCGATGGCCCCGGTGATCATGGGGAACGCGGAGCGTCCCGAGCTCGGCGAGGAGCTGACGAACAGTTTCTGCGCCACCGACCCGGACATGGCACGTGTCTTCGCCCGGACCACCTTCCTGTCGGACTCCAGGGACGATCTGAAGGCCGTACAGGTGCCGACGCTGGTGCTGGAATGCACCCAGGACGTCATCGCCCCCCGCGAGGTCGGAGCCTTCGTCCACCAGGCGATTCCCGGCTCGACGCTGGTCACCCTCGACGCCACCGGGCACTGCCCCCACCTGTCCGCACCGCAGGCCACCAACGAGGCGATCACCGCCTACCTGGCGGACCTGCGTTGATGTGCCGAACCGGGCAGCAGCCCGACCCGCACGGCACCGGCGACGAGGAAACGGCGAACGCGACGTTCGCCGCACTGCTGGAGGACAGCGCCGAGGAACTGTACGAGAGCGCGCCGTGCGGATATCTGTCCACGCTGATGGACGGGACCATCGCGAAGATCAACACCACCCTGCTGGGCTGGCTCGGCCTGGACAGCGCGGCTGTGGTGGGCCGGATGCGGTTCACCGACCTCCTGACCGTGGGCGGCAAGCTGTACCACGAGACGCATTTCGCGCCGTTGCTGCGGATGCAGGGCGAGATCGGCGGCATCGCCCTGGAGATCAAACAGGCCGGCGGTGCCCGGATCCCGGTGCTGGTCTCCTCGGTGGTCAAACACGGCGGTTCCGGCGAGCCGCTGCTGATCCGCACCACCGTCTTCGACGCCCGGGACCGCCGGTCCTACGAAGAGGAACTCCTGCGGGCCCGGAAGGTGGCCGAAGCGGCGCGCGAACAGGCGGAGGCCGACCGTGCCCGGCTCCAGGACGCCCTCGCGGTGCTCCAGCAGTCCCTGCTGCCCGACTCCCTGCCGTCGGTACCCGGCATGGAGGCGGCCGCCCACTACCGCACCGCTCATCCCGACCTGCTGGGCGGCGACTTCTACGACCTCTTCCCCGTCGACGGCAAACGCTTCGCCTTCTTCCTCGGCGACGTGTGCGGCAAGGGCCCGCAGGCCGCCGCGGTCACCTCACTGACCCGCTACACCCTGCGCGCCGCGGCCCTGCACAACCCCGACCCCGTCTCCGCCCTGGCGACCCTCAACCGGGTGCTCCACGAGCGTCACACGGGCACCGCCGACCCGCGCTACTGCACCGCCGTCTTCGGCGTACTCGAACCGGATCCCGAGACGGGGCGGGTCGCCGTTCATCTCGCCTCGGGCGGCCACCCCCCGGCCCTTGTCCTGCGTGCGGACGGCACGGCCGACTTCCTGCCCACCCCCGGCGGGCTCCTGGTCGGTGTCCTGCCCTCGGCACGCTTCGTCAGCGCCACCACCGTCCTGGCTCCCGGCGACACCCTGCTGCTCTACACCGACGGCCTCACCGAAGCCCGCACCGGCAAGGACCGCACCACCCTGTTCGGAGAAGAGGCGTTCCTGGACTTCGCCGCCGACCATGCCGGTATGCCCGCGCGGGCCGTCGTCGACGCCGTGACCGGCCTGCTCCACAGCTTCGGCGACGGCCTCGACGACGACACCGCTCTGCTCGCCCTGGGCGTCCCCGTCCCCGACCCCGGGACGACGCAGCCACGATGAGTCCGCTGAAGATCACTGCCCGAGGCGCCGCCACCGGTCCCGTTCTGGAGATCGCCGGCGACCTCGACTTCACCACCGCGTCCGAACTGCGCGAGCGGCTCACCGAGCTGGACCTCCGGCCGGGCCGACGCCTCGTCCTCGACCTGTCCGGCATGGAATTCTGCGACTCCAGCGGCCTCACCGCCCTGATCGTGGCCCGCGACCACGCCCTCGCCGCCCAGGCGGACATCGCACTCGCGGCCGTCCCCTCCCACACCCTGCGTGTGCTGCGCATCGTCGGCCTCGACCAGATCTTCGTCCTCCACCCCGACAGCCGGTCCGCGACGCGACCCTGAACGTGGGGGATCACGGTTCGCCGACCCCGTGCGTGGTGGCGTCCTCCGGTGGCGCGGAATCCGGAATGCCACGCTCCGGTGGTCGGCTTCGTGAAAAGGCCCGGGAAAGCCCTCGATCAAGTGCGACGAAGTCGTTGCTCGGAGGTGTTCTCGGTATCGCTGCCGCGGTATCTCCGCCGGTGCCCGGGCCTTTCCTTCACGAACAAGGAACTGCCCAGGATTGGAAGGGAATTGGGAGGGCACACGGAGCCGCAGGAGGTTGATAACCATGGTTCCCCTGATTCTCGTTCTGCTTCTCGCGGTGATCCTTTTCGGCGCTGGTTTCGCCGTCAAGATTCTGTGGTGGGTAGCCCTCGCCGTGCTGGTTCTGTGGCTGTTGGGCTTCGCGATGCGCTCCACCTCGGCCGGAGGTGGCCGCGGCCGCTGGTATCGATGGTGACCTGAGACCGCGGCACACACCGCGCAGGGCCCGACCGTCACGACGGTCGGGCCCTGCGCGTACGCACGCGGACCCACCCCGGCCCCTCGGCAGGAGTTCACCGCGGCCGAGGTGCACACACGAAAAGGACGGCCCGGTGACCGTTTCTTTCCGACGCCTTTCCCATGGTTTGACGTGAGGGCCTGGGGATACGGGGCAGGCGAAATGGCATGACAGTGAATGATTCTCGCCGAGGCGCCGCACTCCTGTATGACCCCCTGCGTAACAAAGGGACCGCGTTCAGCGGGACGGAGCGGGCGGAGTTCGGCCTCGACGGGCTGCTGCCGCCTGCCGTGGAGAGCCTGGACGATCAGGCCGACCGGGCGTATGCGGCATTTCTCGGCTACGACAAGCCGCTGAACCGGCACATCTACCTGCGCCAGCTCCAGGACACCAACGAGGTGCTGTTCCACCGGGTGGTCACCCGCCACCTGGAGGAGATGCTGCCGGTCGTCTACACCCCGACGGTCGGTGAGGCGTGCCGCCGCTTCAGCGAGATCTACCGCCGCCCACGCGGGCTGTTCCTCTCCTACGAGGACCGGCACCGCTTCCGGGAGATCCTCCGCAACCGCCCGCACGACGACGTGGACGTCATCGTCGTCACCGACGGCCAACGCATCCTGGGCCTGGGCGACCAGGGAGTGGGCGGCATGGGCATCCCGATCGGCAAGCTCAGCCTCTACACGGCGATCGGCGGCATCCACCCCGCCCGTACCCTGCCGATCCTGCTGGACGCCGGGACGGACAACGAAGAGCTGCTGAACGACCCGCACTACCTGGGCCGCCGGGAGCGCCGGGTGACCGGGGCCGAGTACGACGAGATGGTGGAGGCGCTGGTGGCGGCCGTGGAGGCCGAACTGCCGGGAACACTGCTGCAGTGGGAGGACTTCGCGACCGAGCACGCCCGGCGCATCCTGACCCGCTACCAGGACCGGCTGCTGACCTTCAACGACGACATCCAGGGCACCGCCGCCGTCGCGCTCGGTGCGCTGACCACCGCGACACGGGTGGCGGGGACCCGGATGGCCGACCAGCGGATCGTGATCCTCGGCGCGGGCTCCGCGGCGATCGGCGTGGCCGACATGATCCGTACCGCTCTGGTCGACGACGGCGTGCCGGAGGACGAGGCCGTCTCCCGGTTCTGGTTCGTCGACGTCGACGGACTGCTGACCGGATCCCGTGAGGGGCTGACCGACGAGCAGCGGGTCTACGCCCGCGACGACGAAGAGGAGTCGTGCGGCCTGGCCGAGGTGGTGGACCGGGTCGAGCCGACCGTGCTGATCGGGCTGTCCACCGCGCACGGCGCCTTCACCGAGAAGATCGTCCGGCGGATGGCGGCCTCCTGCGACCGCCCGGTGATCTTCCCGCTGTCCAACCCGACCTCCCATGCCGAGGCCGACCCCGCCGACCTGGTGCGCTGGACGGACGGCAAGGTGCTGGTCGCCGCCGGTTCCCCGTTCCCGCCCGTGACGGTCGACGGCCATGAGGTGCCGGTCGCGCAGGCGAACAACGTGTACGTCTTCCCGGCCATCGGCCTGGCGGTCACCGCGAGCCGGGCGACCCGGGTCACGGACCGGATGATGGTGGCCGCCGCCCGCGCGGTCGGCGACTGCGCGGTCCGGTCGGCCCCGGACGACGGTGATGCTCCCGCGCCGCTGCTGCCGCCGCTGCGGGACATGCGGGAAGCGGCCCGGGAGATCGCGCTGGCCGCGGCGACGGCGGCGGTGGACGGCGTCGCGCCCAAGGCCACGCGGGAGGAACTGCGCGCGGCGGTCGAGGCGGCCCAGTGGAGTCCCACGTACGCGCGGTGAGGGGCGGAGCCGCCGCGGATGACGGCCACGCCGACACACGGGGGCGTTGCTCAGCCCTTGACGGCGGAGCTGGCCACGCCCTGGACGAACCAGCGCTGGAAGAAGGCGAAGACCACCAGTACGGGCAGGACGAGCAGGACGCCGAAGGCGAGGATCTGGCCCCAGTCGGGCGGCTGTTGGCCCTGGAAGACACTGATCTCCAGGGGGAGGGGGCGCACCGAGGGGTCGGAGACCATCAGGACCGGCCACAGGAAGGAGCCCCACTGGATGAGGAAGGTGAGGATGGCGACCGAGGCGAACACCGGCTTGGACATCGGGATGATGATGGCGAAGAAGGTGCGCCAGGGGCCCGCGCCGTCCAGTTGGGCGGCTTCCTCGATGCTGGGTGGGATCTTCCGGAAGAACGTGTGGAACTGGTAGACGGAGAAGGCGTTGGCGATGAACGGCAGCGCCTGGACGTACAGGGTGTTGCGCTGGTCGTTGAACATGTAGAAGAGCGGAACGGCCACCGACTCGAACGGGATCAGCATCAGCAGCAGGACGAGGGTGAAGACCGCCTTCCGGCTGCGCCCGTCCAGCCGGGACAGACCGTACGCGGCCATCGAGTTGACGAACAGCCCGCCCGTCACCACCACGAACGCCAGCAGCACCGAGACGCCCATGAACTGCCAGAAGTAGCCGGTGCTGTCGGAGTTCAGACTGTCGAAGACGGCGGAGTAGTTGTCGAACGACAGGTGGGTGGGCAGGAAGCCGGACAGTCCGTTCAGGACCTCGTCGGACGGCTTGAGGCTGCCCAGGAAGAGGTAGAGGACGGGCAGGGCGAAGACGAACGCCAGGACGCCGAGGACGGTGTAGTCGAGGACGCGGCGGACGGGGGTGCGGGTCATGGCCATGGAGGTCAGTCCTCGTTGTCGGGCCGGACGACGCGGCGCTGGACGATCGTCAGGACGAGGACGATCAGGAAGAAGACGACGGTGATCGCGGATGCCTGACCGATGTTGTTCTGGTCGAAGGCGGTGGTGACGGCCTGGTACATCACCGTGCGGGTGGCGTCCTCGTCCAGTCCGCCGCCACGGATGAGGACGTACACCTGGTCGAAGATCCGGAAGGACATCACCGAGGTCAGCAGCGCGACGAAGACGAGCGTGCCGCGGATGCCGGGCAGGGTGACATTCCGGAACTGCTGCAGGCGGCTCGCGCGGTCCAGTTCGGCGGCCTCGTACAGCTCACCGGGGATCTGCTGAAGGCCCGCCAGCAGGATGACCATCTGGAAGCCGACGCCCTGCCAGACGGACAGCACGATGATCGAGGCCATCGCGGTGGCCCCGTCGCCGAGCCAGTCGAAGGCGCCCCAGTTGCCGAAACTCACCGCGCCCAGGAGGGAGTTGAGCATGCCCTGCTCACTGCGGGCCAGGATCAGCCGCCAGATCACGGCGACCAGGGCCATCGGGAAGACCACCGGCATGAAGAACAGGGACCGGAACAGGCCGATCGCCTTGAGCTTGCGGTTGAGGAGGATCGCGAGGCCGAGGGCGAGACCTGTCTGCAGCGGCACGACGACCGCGGCGAACGTCAGGTTGTTCAGCAGCGCCCGCAGGAACGGGCCGGACTGGTCGGGGTCGGTGAACAGGCGCCGGTAGTGCTCCAGTCCGAAGAACGACGGCTCCAGCGGGGAGCCGAGCCGCACGTTGTAGAAGGAGAGCACGACGGCGTAGCAGAAGGGGATGCCGACGAAGGCGATCAGCCCGCCGACGGCCGGGGCGGCCATGAGCAGTCCGTGCATCCGGTCCCGGTTCCTGTACCCCGCTCTCGGGGAGGTCACGGACGGTGCGGCGGAGGCCTGCTTCGGGCGGTCGGGCGCCGGGGAGTGCGCGGGTTCCACGGTTTTCACGGGTGTGGGTCCTTTTCCCGGCGGGGCGGGCACGGCGTACCGCGTGCCCGCCCCTGCCGTCGAGAGTCCTACGGGATCTCGTAGCCGGCGTTGTCGGAGAAGTCCTGGTCGATGGAGCGGGCGGCCTTCTCCAGGGCCTCCTTCGGGTCCGCACCGCCGTAGATCGCGTTCATGGCCTGGGAGAACTTGGCGGTGACCGTGGGATATCCGGCGGTCACCGGCCGGGTGACGGCGACACAGGACTCGCTGATGTCGCTGTCGCCGCAGGGCTTGGCGAGCTGGTCGGCGAAGAGCTGGAGCGGACCGCCCTTCCGGTACAGCTCACTTTTGGCGAGCGCGGAACTGGTGCCCGGGACCGAGCCGTTGGCCTTCGTCATGGCACCGACGCTGGTGTCGCCCATGAGGTAGTCCAGGAAGGTCCCCGTGGCCTTGGCGTTCTTGGTGTTCGCGCCGATGCCCCAGGCCCACGAACCCTGACCGGTCTTGGGCCCGCTGCCGAAGTCGGGCAGCGGCAGGACGACGAGGTCGTCACCGAGGGCCTTGCTGTAGGCGGGATACGTCCAGTTCCCGACCCAGCTCAGCGCCACCTTGCCCTTGGCGAAGGCGTTGCCGTCGGTGTTGGGGTCGGTGTACGGCTTCCAGGACTGGAAGGTCTTCATCGCCGAGACCACGGCCGGGCTGTCGAGGGCGCCCTCGGCCTTGCCGTCCTTGAGCAGGCCGCCGCCGGCCGACCAGACGATGGGGGAGTAGCCGTAGGTGCCCCACTCGGTGGCCAGACCGTACTGCTCGGAGATGTCGAGGACCTTGCCGTCGGCGTCCTTGGCCTTGAGGGCCTTGAGCGCCGCGTCGAACTCCGCGGCCGTCCAGGCGTCGTCCACGCTCTTCGGGTACTTCACACCGGCCGCGTCCAGCAGCTTCTTGTTGCCCCACACCCCGAGGCCGGAGTCGAACTGGCCCAGGCCGTAGTGCTTGCCGTCGATCTCGCCCTGCGCCTTGATGGCGTCGGTGGCGTTGGACATCGTCTTCGCGGACACATAGGAGTCGATCGGCGCGAGCTTCTTGTTGTAGACGAAGTTGGCCATCGTCGGACCGTCGAACTCCAGCACGTCCGGCAGCTCGGAGGCGTCGGTGGCGGTGACGGTCTTGGTGTAGTCGTTCTCGGGGATGAGCTTCAGCTCGGCCTTGACGTCGCTCTGCGAGGAGTTGAAGGACTTCACCACGTTCTGCAGTGCGGCGGTCTCGCTCGCCTGGCCCTGGTGGGCCCAGACGCTGATCGTGCCCGTGCCGCTGCCCTCCTCGGCGGAGGTGTCGCTGCCACCGCCCGAGCCGCAGGCGGCCACTGCCACCAGGGGCAGGGCGAGGGCCAGACTCGAACAGAGCGTGCGGCGGAACCTTCTGCTTCCGGCGTTCATGGACGGTGCCTCCGTGCTGGGTGAGAGTGCGGGTACTCGACGATTCGGGGTGGGGGAGGTGGGGTCGCAGGGCGGGGGTCGGACGAGGGGCAGGGAGTCACACAGGTCGGTGGGGGCTCGGCGGAGCCGTGGTCTCCCGCAGCACCAGGCGGATGGGCATCCGGACCTGGCCGACCGGCTCCGCGTCCGGTTCGTCGAGCCGGCGCAGCAGCAGTCGGGCGGCCTCCGCGCCCTGCTCCGGCACCGGCTGGGCGATGGTGGTCAGCCCGATGACCTCGGAGAGTTCGTGGTCGTCGAAGCCGACGACGGACACGTCGTCCGGCACCTTCAGCCGGTGCCGGCGCAGGGCACGCAGCGCACCCATCGCCATCTCGTCGGACTGCGCGAACACCGCGGTCGGCGGGCGGGAGACGGCAAGGAGCTCGGTCATGGCCCGCTCGCCGCCCTCGACGGTGTAGCCGCCGTCCACCACCAGGGCCGGATCGTGGGCGATGCCGGTCTCGGCCAGCACGTCCAGGTACCCCTGACGGCGGTCGATGGGGGTGGTCCAGTGCAGCGGCTCGCTCGCCCCGGAGATCATGCCGATGCGCCGGTGCCCGAGGTTGGCCAGGTGCCGTACGGCGCTGGTGGCACCGGCGTGGTCGTCGATGCCGACCACCGTGAAGCCGTCCCGGGGGCCGCCGACGGTGGTGGCCAGCGGCACTCCGAGAGAGCGCAACGACTCCTCTTCCGCCAGGTCGGGGATGAGCAGCGAGAGGACGGCGTCCACCCGCTTGCGCACCGGAAGCTTGGTGAAGAAGCGTTTGCGTGCCTCCGGTGAGTTCAGGTTGTAGAGCAGCACGTCGTAGCCGGCGGCACTGAACACCTTCTCGGCGGCGTCGAGCACGGTGCCGAAGAACCAGCGGCCGGTGTACGGGACGACGACCCCGATGGTGAAGGTGCGCCCGCCGGCCAGGCTGGAGGCCGACCGCGAGGCGGTGTAGCCGAGCTGGGCGGCGACGGCCGTGATCTGCGCCCGTACGTCGTCCGAGACTCCCGGCCGGCCGCGCAGCGCGCGGGACACGGTGGATGCGGAGACCCCGGCGGTGCGGGCGACGTCGTTGATGCTGACCGTCACGGCCTTTTCCTCCCGTCGGTTTCACACCGGCGTGATCCGGTGAGTGACGAGACCGTAAACCTGACCCCGTTGTTGCGCAAGCGTTTGCGTTCGGTTTTACTTGGGCCGATTCTCAAGCGAGACCTTCGTGGTCACTGCTCAGCGCATGCGTTTGAGCACGGCGAGCCGACAGGAACTGAGCATGCGATACGCCCCGCCCGGCCTCTGCGTAAACGACTTCGCCCTGCTGCGCGACGACGACGGCACCTACACCGTGCTGCACCTGCAAGGCCCGTGGACGTCCGAGTTCGACCACCTGCGGATGGAGACCTCCTACGGCCGCGCCACCTCCGCCGACCTGGTCTCCTGGCAGCCCGCGGGCAGTGCGTTCGGCAACGGCCTGCCCGGCCGCTTCGACCAGCAGGCCGTGTGGACCATGCACCCGATCCGGCACGGCGACGGAACCGCCATGTTCTACACGGGGGTCTCCGGCCTCACCCCGGGCGGCCGGCCGTTGCAGTCGGTCGGTCTCGCGTACTCCGACCGCACCGACGGCACCGGCTGGCGCCGGCACGGCACCGGGCCCGTCGTCGAGGCGGACGCACGGTGGTACCGCACCGGCGAACACATGGGCTGGCGCGACCCGTTCGTCGTGCGCGACGACGAGTCCGACGGCTGGGTCATGGTGGTCTGCGCCGCCGACGCCACCCTGCCCGTCGAGTCCGGCGGCTGCGTCGCCTGGGCCACCTCGGACGATCTGGAGCACTGGACGGTCCACCCGCCGCTCATCTCACCGGGCGATGTGGACGAGCTGGAGTGTCCCGTCCTGGAACGTCTCGATGACGGCAGCTGGCTCCTGCTGGGCTCCATCGGCGCCACGCGCGGCTTCGAGGCATGGGCCGCGCCCCGGCTGCGGGGCCCGTGGACCCGCCGCGGCCCGCTCGGCCCGACCGGTTCCTACGCCCCCCGTGTCGTCCGCGCGCCCGACGGCTCCCGCGTGGTGCTGCACACCACCCCCCGACGCGTGGACCTCACCGACTCCGGCGAACGCTGCCGCGGCATGCTCGCCCAGCCCAAACTCCTGGTCGCCGCCCCGGACGAAGCGCCCCGCCTGGAATGGTGGCCCGGCCTGAACACCTGGCTCGGCGAGGAGACCGAACAGCCCGCTCTGCATGCGGTCGGCGACCTCGCCCTCACCGGCCGCGTCGAGATCACCCTGCGCACCGACACCCGTGACGGGGACCGTCCGGCGCTGGTCGTCGGCTGCGACGGCAAGAACCTCTGGGTCACCGGCCCGGACGGGGACCGGCTGGGCGAGACGGTACTGACCGAACCCGCCGCGAGCCTGCGCATCCTCACCGTCGGCGAATACGTCGAGGTCTACGCCGACGGGGTCTTCGCCCTCACCACCCTGTGCTACTCGGGCCGGCCCGCTCCGTGGACGGCCGTGTCGGAGGGGCGGACCCGCACTGTTCCCGTCCGCCCGGTCCGACTGCCCGACCCCGACCGCGACGACGCCTCGGCCGTCTGGCCCGGACCGCCCTCCCTCTGACGGCAGGCGGTCCGTCCGGCGACGGCACCGCCCGCCGCCGGGACCGGTTGGACGGCCGGCCCGGCGACGGGCGGTGTGGCGGCGCTGGTCGGCTCAGTCGAGGGTCCACTTCTGGTTGGTCTGGCCGTTGCAGGTCCACAGGACCAGCTTGGTGCCGTTGGCGGTCGCCGCCTCCTCGGCGTCGAGGCACAGTCCCGACAGGTCGTTGGTGAGGGTGCCGTCGGCGTGGACGGTCCACTTCTGGTTGGTGCCGCCGGTGCAGTCCCAGATGATGACCTCGGTGCCGTTGGTGGTGCCGTGGTTGTCGGCGTCCAGGCACTTGTTGCCGTAGACCACGAGCTCGCCGCGGGAGGTCTGTGCGAAGGTCTCGTTCCGCCCGCCGAAGCAGTCCCACAGGATGGCCTGGGCGCCGTCGGCGATGGTGTTCCTCTCCAGTCCGGCGCAGCGGTTCGAGGCGGTGCCGACGAGAGCCACACCGTTGGTGCCGGGGACGCCCTGGACGCGGATCGCGTCGATGTCGGGCGCGGTGCTGCCGGACACCGCCGCGAAGCGCACGGTGTTGGTGCCCTTGGCGAGGTGGGCCAGGACGGACACCGTCCGGTACGTCGTGGCCGAGCCGGTCGGCGGGAAGGCGACCACGGACGTGTACTGGCCGCCCACCTGGATGGTCGCCCTGCGGGAGGTGCTGCCGCCGTTGGCGTAGGTGATGTCCACCAGCTTGGTGCCGACGGCCCCGGTGGTGACGGCGCCGAAGGTGGGCGTGGTGGCCGTGGTGGTGTCCTCGTAGGTCGACCCGGATGCCTCGGTGCCGGAGACGGTGAGCAGTACGGCGTCGCCGGCCGGGACGGTGGTGGAGTAACCGGTCGCGTGGGAACCGGCGTTGGTGCCCGTCCAGGCGTTGCGCACCGAGGCGGCGGCACCGGTGAGGCCGAGGTCGGCCCAGCGCACGGTCATGGACGCCGAGGAGGACGTGCGGTTGAGCAGCAGCACCGCACGCTTGCCCGTGCCGGCCAGGACCTTGCCGTACACCTGGAGATTGCGGGTGTCCTCGGCGACCTTGACGCCCTGTAGCCCGCGCGGGTCCTGATCGATGGCGATGACCTCACGGTTGGTGAGGATGTCGCGGGTGGTGGTGCTCATCGTGGCCAGGTTGTTGCCGGCCAGCAGCGGGGCGCCCGAGATCGCCCACAGGCCCATGTGCAGCCGGTTCTGGGCGGCGGTCAGACCGCTCATGCCGACCATCAGCATGTCGGGGTCGTTGTAGTAGCCGGTGTGCTGGGCGGCCGGATGCAGGCCCCGGTCGAAGTTGGTGAGCATCATGGAGGTGGTCGGGGTCTGGCCCCACAGGATGACGTCGGTGCTGGTGCGCCACAGGTCGCCGTAGCCGGTGGCCCAGTTCCACGGCAGTCCGCTGCCCCACTCGCAGAAGGACAGCACCAACTGGTGGCCGGTGACGGCCGTCGCGGCCTGGTTGGCGGTGCTGATCGCCTTGTACGTGGTCTCCGGGTCGAGGCCCTCCACCCGGCCGCCGCACCAGTCGATCTTGACGTAGTCGAAGCCCCAGCGCTGGAAGGTCTCCAGATCCTGCTGGTAGTGGCCCTCCATGCCGGTGTTGGGGGCGGCGGGGCGGGTGGTGGGGTAGTAGTAGCCGCAGCCCTGCTTGCCCGCGTCGGTGTAGATGCCTGCCTTGAGACCCTTGCTGTGGATGTAGTCGGCGATCGCCTTCATACCGCCGGGCCACAGGGTCTCGTCGACGGCGATGGAGCCGTCGGCGTTTCGGTCGCCCTGCCACCAGCCGTCGTCGAGGTTGACGTACTGGTAGCCGGCCGCCGCCATGCCGGAGGAGACCAGCGTGTCCGTCTGCTGCTTGATGACGTCGGAGTCGATGCTGCTGGCGAAGCTGTTCCAGGACGCCCAGCCCATCGACGGCGGAGTGACCCCGATCTGGCCGGTGCTGACGGCGGCCGGCTCGGCGGCGAGCGGTGTCGGCGACTCGTGGCCGGTCAGGGCCGTGAGGCCGGCCAGTCCGAGGGCGAGGGCGAGGACGCGCACCGTGAGGCGTCTGGCCCAGCCGCGAGCGGAGCCGTGCGACATGGGGGTGCCTTCCACGATCAGTACCCGACGCGGAAGGTCGCGTCCTGCCGTTCCGTGGCGGTGGAGATCGGGTCGATGCGCAGGACGTAGTTGGAGTGCCGGATGTAGCGGGTCGGGTTGTTGTACGAGCGGAACGACGCCCAGCTTGCGTCCGCGAGACCCGCCGTGCGGTAGAAGGTCGCGTCGCCGGCGAACGTGGACGTGCCGTCGTTCACGTCCAGTTGGAGCGCGTAGTTGTAGTGCCGCAGATAGCGGGTGGGGTAGTTGACCGATCGGAAGGAGACGCCGGAGCTGTCGGCGAGCCCTGGGACGATGGTCCACAGGGAGTCCTTGTACGGCTCGACCGGGTACTCGTCGATCCGGGCCGCGTAGTTGGCATGCCGGACGTAACGTGCCGGGAAGTTGTAGGACTTGAGCCGGTTCCAGGCCGGCGCTCCCCACTTGGCGAGCAGGTTGTTGTACTCGGCCGTGGTGATCGTCGCGATGCCGCAGTGCTTGGAGTTGACCGGCTGGGTGTAGGTCTTCTGGTCCAGCGCCGTCCAGGTGCCGGAGGCCGGGCTGCTGGACTGCCAGGCGTAGAAGACGCCGTTGGGCGTGTAGGTGTCGCCCCACAGCCACCAGTTGCCGGAGGAGAGGGACCTGACCACCGTCGGGGCCTCGGTTCCGCCGTGCGCCACACCCGCGCTGTACTCCGTGAAGCTGCCCGGGTTCAGGGAGGTGGAGCGGGCGCTCACCAACGTCTGGTTCTTCTTGAAGTACAGGTAGTTGTAGCCGTTCACGCCCACGGCCATGTCACCGTCGATCACGTCGTAGCCGGGGTCGAAGAAGACCTGCGGGGCGGAGGCGGTGACGAAGTCGCTGGTGTAGTTGACCATGATCACGTTGTGGCCGCTGGAGTTGACCGAGGAGTAGATGACCGCGTACTGGCCCCGACCCGCGTCCCAGAACGCCTCGGGTGCCCAGCTGTGGGTGGTCATGTCGTGGAGCTTGAGGCGCCGGTAGCCGGTGAGGGTGCGCAGGTCGGCGGAGTCCCAGACATGGATGTACTGGCTGTTGTAATTCCAGTCGGTGCCTTTGAGGTCCGTGGCGAGCACGACGAACGTGCCGTCCTGCTTGCGCATCAGGAACGGGTCGCGCAGGCCCAGTGCGCCGGCGGTGGGGGTGACCAGGGGGTTGTTCTGGTTGAGCGGCGTCCAGTTGAGCCCGTCGGGGCTGACGGCCAGGTGCAGGCCGTAGTCGGTGCCGTCGCCGAGGTCGGTCGACTCGGTGAAGTAGACCATCGCGTAGGCCGAGTCGGCGGCGTGCGCGGTGCCCGCGCCGAGCGTGAGGGCGAGGGGGACGGCGGCGGTCATGCCGAGGAGGGTGCGACGGGACAGATGCGGGTTCTCGCTCATCGTGTGCTCCAGGGTGGCGTGCGGGGGCGCCTGAAGTGGCCGTAATTTCGAACAGGGTTCGGAAAATCGATCAGAACGTAGAGGCTGGTCATGCGCCCGTCAATTGTTCTGTCGGTCTTTTGCGATTCCTGTGCGCCCCCGGGCGGCGGGGGCCACGCGCCGCCCCGGGACGGGCGGGCTCAGCGCTGGGTGTAGATGAAGCCGACCTTGTCGACCTCGTCGCCGCTCCGGCCGTGGAACCCGGCGATCTGCCAGCCGGAGGGAGCGGTGCGGGTCACGCAGTCGGAGGTAGTGGTGCCGCCGGCCAGGGTGCGGCCGAGGTTGGTGGTGAATCTGGCGTAGAAGATCCGTGTGTGGCTTTCCTTGGCGCCCTGGCAGAGGTAGGCGGTGGTGACGTACTCGCCGCTGCCCAAGGTCAGCGAGGAGGCCGTGCCGCCGGTCCCGCCGTGGGCGAGTGTGGTGCCGTTCGCCAACGTCGTGCTCAGCTGGTCGACGCGAGAACCGGCCCGCAGGGCGATGGTGGTGGCGCGGGCGCCGGCGGGCACGCTGTCGATGTCGTTGTAGTAGTCGCTGTGCGGGCCGCCGAACTGGTCGCTGAACTGGAAGGCGGCGTTGCGTGACCAGGAGAAGGTCGCGGTGAGCGGGTCGTGGTCGGAGAGCATCAGTCCGTCGTCGGTCAGGAACTTGGAGTGCTCGTTGTTGTAGGACGTGGCGTTGAGCGAGACGAGCTTGCTGCCCCGGTAGAGGATCTTGTCGACGACCTCGCAGGTGTTGGGGACCGTCGTCCCGGTCTGGTCGCAGACCAGGGCGTCGCTGCCCTTGGTGGGGGCCACGCCGCCGCGGATCAGCTTGACCCAGGCGTCGGTGAGGCCGTTCGCGGCGGCGAACTCGGCGATGGTGTCGCCGGAGCGGGTGTAACGGGTGTTGGTGTCACCCATGACCACGACCGCGTTCCCGGCGGAGTGGGTGGCGATGAAGCCGGTGAGCTGGCTGAGGTTGGCGGCGCGGGCGGCGAGGTCGTCGGCGTTGGTGCCGGCGTTGGTGTGCAGGTTGTAGAAGTCGACGTACACGCCCTCGGCGAGACGCTCGCGCATGAAGGTGAAGCCCTTGGGGGTCAGGCAGTCGCCCGAGCCGTAGGTGCAGGTGTTCCAGCCCGACCGTTCGAAGTCGTCCTGGTCGTAGGAGATCTTGGAGAGCGTGTTGAGGCCGCTGCCGATGCCGGCGCCGCCGCTGGTGGCGGTGCGGTAGGCGTGCGCGGTGTCGGCCGCGTAGAGGGTGGCGTGGTAGTTGAAGTCCTCCTGGGCATGGACGATGTCGTACGTCGCTATCCGCCGGCCGATCTCCGTGGTGGCCGACTCGCGGGGCGTCGGTGCGCTGGAGATGGCCTCGGGCAGCCCGGCCACGTTGTAGCTGAGGACGTTGAAGCTGCCCGAGTCGGCGGCCACCGCGGACGGGGCGGCCGCGGTGAGCCCGCCGAGGGTGGCGGCTATCGCCGCCAGGCAGGCGAGGGGTCTGCGCATAGGGGTGCGTCTCCTGAGGAGGGAAAGCGGTTGCTGTGGGGACGTGGCAGAAGTTACCGCTGGTTACCCGGGGGTTGTCGAGAGTTCGGGCGCACTTTCACAGGAGTCGCCGTCCGTACACGGACGGTTCGGGTCCGCGCCGGGAGTGATTCACGGCTTGGGCCCACCCGATGCCGGTGCCCCGGGTCCGTTCGCGACCCAGGGCGGTTCGGCTATGGGCGAGAGGGGGCGGCCTCCTCCGTGGCGGTGTCAAGTGCCCAGCGTTGGCTGCGGGTCGTGTCGCGGTCGGCCACGACCACCTCGTTCGGCCTGCGGTCCGGTCCCGGGGCCACCACCAGGTCCGGGTGGTGGCGCAGCGCCAGGTCCCCGCGGCTCGCGAGCGTGTACGACACCTCGCCGGCGTGCACGACGCACGGTGAGAGCAGGACGGTCCGGGTCTGTGGGTCGGCGGTCAGGCAGAGGGAGGGGTCGGCCTCGCTGCGCAGCAGGCCGTCGAACTCGTAGGACCACCGCTCGGAGGCGGTCTCCGAACACGCTGCGAGCCGGATGTCCGCGTCGGCCGTGACCCGGCCGTCGACGGTCAGGCAGCGTCCGGTGGCCAGACTGCGCAGTCGGCCCTGGGCGGGGATGGCGGACGGGCCGGGCGAGACGGAGGGCGCGGGGCTCGGGGAACTGTTGACGGGAGCCCCCCAAGTCGGCGTGATCGGCGCCGGCGTGGCATCGCCGTCGGACCAGTTCTGGGCCACCAGGACGGCCGTCAGCAGAGCGAGGGAAGCCGCCAGGGCCGCGGCGGCGGGTGCGCGATGCCTGCGCTCGGGCAGGGTGCGGTGGCGTCCGCCTACGCCCCCGGTCGGCTGGTCCTGCTCCGGTGCGGTCCGCCATGCCTCCGGAGTGCTGCGGCCGGGGCGCGTGGCGAGGTAGCGCCGGCCTCCCCAGCCGAGGACGGCATCGGCGAGCAGTATCCCCAATCCGCCGTCGAAGTATTCGAGTTGGTCGGCCGTGGAGCGGCAATGGGTGCATCGCGTCAGATGCTGCCGGACATCGGGGAGCAAAGTGCCGCCCCGTCGAATGGAAACGTCGATAAGGCTGTTGTGGAACCGGCACTCCTCGGACGGGGCGAATTGCATGTGGGCGCGCACCAAGCCGGTCCGGAATTGCTCTCGGGCCCGGCCCAGGGCGGATCTCGCGGCAACGGTTTCCATACCCAGCAAACCGGCGGGTATCTCTATGGGTTCCGCCTCGACCTCGGTGTGCCACAGAAGGCATTGGGAGAAATGCGACAACGCGACGAAGGCGCGCTCGGCGTGCTTCCGGTTCGCGGGCGCTCCCGGTTCGGCCGTGTGCAGGCCACGGCCGCCGGTGGGTTTGCGTAGTTCCGGCAGGGCCGCGCAGGTCCTGTCGTTCGCGGCCCAGGCGCGGACGGTCTCGCGGACGGTCACGAGCAGTTGCGGGCGCAGGGCCGCGGCGGGGGCACCGCTCGCAAGCCGGTCCAGCAGCCGTTGAAACGCGCTGGCGGCCACGAACTGGGCGGTGGGAGTCGCCGAGGCCAGACACAGGAGCGCGTAGTCGCGGGCGGAGAGCCAGTGCCGGGCCAGCAGTACGGCTGTGGCGTGGTGCCGTTCGTCGACGTCGCCGCCCAGTTGGGCGACGAGGTCGGGATCCGGTTCCCCGAGGGGCAGTCCGGGGCGGGGCGGATAAGTCGGGCGTGGGGGGTGGGAAACCTGCACGGAACCCTTTCCTTTCCAGGGAAGGACGGCATGCGAAATGACGTTCCGTCGGAAAGCGATGAGTGATTGGTGCATACCTTGAGGATTGTCTTTTCGCCTGGTCAGGGCCGTGACTGCCTCAAGCGAGGCTCACCTTCGCATACGCGAGTCGGGCGGGACAAGCGCTATCGCTGACTGATTTTCAAAACCCTTCGGGGGATAGGGTGTTACCGGAGGTAGTCGTACCTTCATTCGAAGCTTGGTGTGTGAAATTATTGGTCACTTTGGTGGCCGTCGCGGTATTTCTCCGGTAATTCGGCATACGGCTTCCGCGGCGGGGGCACGTGCAACTCGCCGTGCCCGGCCGCCTCCTGACGGGCAGTGCCGTTCCGTTCCGTGCCGGGTCGCGCTGGAGGAGGTGGTCGCCCGCGTCCATGTGCTGCCGTGTTCCTCTCCGACCCGAGGCGCTGTCCGGCCCCGGTGAAGTCGCGATCCTGCTGTGCCTGCTCCTGATCGCGGTGCGTGACTGCCCCGTGCCGTGGGCGGTGGTGTGCGGCGTTCTGGACGGGGCGGCACTTGTGGTGCCGCCCTACCGGCAGGCCTTCGGAGCGTCGTCCGTCAACCCGTTCGGCATGCTGTTGCCGGTCCGAGCGATGGCCGGACTCGCCGGGTACCTGCGCACGCTGGACCACCGCCGCCGCGTGGCGGTCATCGAGACCCAGCGGGCCGAACGCCGGGGCTGGGAAGTCACGGTGATCCTGCCGGCGGAGACGACGCCCCCGTGATGGGCTCGGCGCGCACGGCCACCTGACCGGCTCTGACACCTGACCGGCTCAGGCCACGACCGGGTCGGGGAACGTATGACACCCCGTCATCCGCGCGGGGAGCGTGTCCTCGTGCCGACGCCGTGGTGTCCGCGGCGCGAGTCCGGACGCTGTCCGGCTCTGGTGCGGGGTGGACCGGTGGAGGTGCGTGCCCGGTCGCGTGCGGGTCTCTGTTCGTCGGCTCGTCGCGGTCGCTGACGACGGCCCGGTCCTCGTCCGCCGGACGGGCATGGCTGGACATCAGTCGAGTTCCGTGACGAACCGCCGGAGGAGGCGGCCGAACGTCTCGACGTCCTCGTCCGGCCAACGGCCGAGCCGCTCCTCAAGGCCCTTGCGCTGGTGCTGCCTGACGCGGGTCAGACAGGCGTGACCGGTGTCGGTGAGTTCCAGCAGCTTGGTCCGGGGGCGCGAGGGGTGGGCCACCCGGCGCAGCAGGCCGTCGTCTTCCAGCTGGGACAGCTGACGGCTGACGGTGGATTTCTCCAGGCCGTACCGCTCCGCGAGATCGGAGGCGGTCGGCTGGGGGAAGGAGCCTACGTACGACAGCATCGTGTACGCGACAAAGGGCAGCCCGTCGTACATGTCGTTCGCCCGCACCCTGGAATTGCGGGAGAACAGGATGATCGACTCATGGATCACATCGAGGGGTTCGTCCCGGTCCGTCATGACGCCATTCTGGAGTTGTACGAAACAACTGTCAAGGTTGTATCGCGCAACTCTGGTCTCGTCGTGCTTCTCCGCCGACCGGAGTCCTGACATCTCGGGTGGCCGGAGTACCGAGCCGGGATTCCGGCCGGAGTCGCCCGGGGTGGGCCTGTCGGGCCGGTCATCTCCAGGGCCGGCCGACCGCGCCGGGCATCGCCGGCTCGCAGCACACCTGACGGCGAGTCCTCATCCGCCCGGCACCGAGATCGTCGTCCCGGCAGTGCCTACAGTTTGAAGAGCCGTGCCCCGTTGTCGTGACAGACCCCGCGCAACCACGCGTCACCCAGCCCGAGCCCTTCGAGGGCATCGAGCTGATGGACGTACGGATAGGGGATGTTGGGGAAGTCGGACCCGAGCAGGATCCGATCGCCCAGGTCGGCGAGCCGGCCGAGCTCGGCCGCCGGGAAGGGGCTGAGACGCTCGCTGAAATCCGTGAACGCCATGGTCGTGTCGAGGCGCACCTCGTCGTACCGTTCGGCCAGGTCCAGGAAGTCGGTGTACTCCGGCATCCCCATGTGCGCCACGATCAGCGGCAGGCGCGGATGCCGGGCGAGGAGCCGACCGACCGGCTCGGGCCCGGTGTGTTTGCCGGGCGCGGGGCCCGAGCCGCAGTGCATGACCACCGGGACTCCCGCCTCGGCCAGCAGCCCCCACACGGGATCGAGCAGTTCGTCCGTCGGGTCGTAAGCCCCCACCTGCACATGGGACTTGAAGACCCGGGCGCCCGCCTCGACCGCCGTGCGCACATAACCCTCCACGCCCTCCTCGGGGTAGAGGGTGGCCGTGTGCAGACAGTCGGGTACGCGGCCGGCGAAGTCGGCGGCCCACTCGTTCAGCCAGGGGGCCATGCCGGCCTTGTGCGGATAGAGCATCGAGGTGAAGGCGCGCACCCCGAACTGCCTGAGCAGCGCGATCCGTTCGTCCTCCTCCTGCCGATAGGTGATGCCCCACTCGATGCCGGTCATCGGGCCGACCGCGTCGAAGTACGCCCACACCTTGCGCAGGACCCGCTCCGGCATGAAATGCGTGTGTACGTCGACGAGCCCGGGCACCCCGATACGTTGCCGGAACCTCTCGACGGCCTCGACCTCACCCACGGGGCCGCATCCCCTCGACATCGCCGCGCACCACGGCGAACACGGTGGTACGGCAACCGCAGGGAGGTGCCGGCTGGGTGGGGAGCGGCAGCGGCCGTACGAAACGCGCAGTCATGCCCTCACTGTCACGTAGCGGTGCCGTCGGAGACAACCCTCTTGATCCTCTCGGCCCGAACGGGCGTCAACCAGTGCGAACACCATGCCGATCGCCCCGGCGACCGCCGTGAGCCCGGAGCCGTCCCGGGCCGCACTTCCTCTCATCAGACCGCCGTCCTCTCCCCGGCCCCGCTCCGTCAGCCCGCGGTGATCCGGGCGTTGACCCGCCGCATCCAGTCCGGATCGGTGTGCCACATGGGGTGGTGGGGGGCCGCGTTGGAGGTCAGGACGACGCCCTGGAAGCCTGCCGCGAGGCAGCGGTCGACGACGAACTCCGCGAGGTCCCTGCCGACGGCGTCCTCCTCGAAACGGGTCAGGAGCGGGGTGTAGCCGACGACGCTCTCCCCGAGAACGGCGGGGATGCCGCGCAGGCGGGCGAACTCGGCGACGGAGTCGACCCAGGCGGCCAGCGTCTCCCGCATGGCCTGGCGGTGGGCCGGATAGTTCTCGTACAGCCACAGGTCCCAGCGGTCGGGGTCCACCCAGTCGTGTGCGTAGAACAGCTCGCGCGGAATCCCGGTGGCGGCCAGCCGCCAGGGTTCGTCCGGCTGGTAGTCGGTGAAGGCGGGCGCGTCGGGGCGCAGCATGGCGGCCAGTTCGGGGGTGGGCCAGGCGGCCGTCTCGGGCGCCGCTTCGGTGCCGTGTCCGAGCCCCACCGCTTCGTACAACGCGCCGAGCACGCCGTAGACGTAGAAGTGGAAGTGCGCGATCTGCGCCTGCTCCGGCAGGTCGTCGAGTTCCTCGGGCCAGGGCTCGCCCAGGGAGTAGGTCACCGGGACGGCGGGGTGGCGGGCCCGCAGCAGCTTCACGGCGCGTTCGAGGGGGCCGCGCAGCCGGGCGTAGTGGCCGGCGGTGCCGTCGGCCGGTACGAGGGAGCAGTTGTCGACCTCGTTGTGCACCTCGACGTAGGCGACGTGCTCGGTCAGTCCGTGCTCGGTGAGGAAGTCGAGCAGTTCGGCGAGGGCTTCGGCCACCGCCTCGGCACGGTCCGGGCCGGGCACCTCGGCCAGTGCGCGGTGCCAGATGTCGGTGTCGGCGAAGCTGGGGGACTGCTGGTACTCCCAGGAGGACACGATGACCTTGCAGTCATGGCGGGCGGCGGCCTCGAAGAGTTCGACGAGCCGTCGGCGGCCGTCCAGCGGATAGCCGCCGCGCACGTTGTACCAGCGGGTGCGCTGTCCGAACTGCTCGCCCAGGCCGCGGACCTGGAGGGACTCGGGGGCGTCGACGCGTCCGGAGAACAGCAGGAAGGGCATGGCGCAGACGCGCACGGTGTTGAAGCCCCGCTCCACCGTCTCGGCGAAGGCGCGGTCGAGGTCGGCGAAGGGTTCGCCGGGGCCTGCCTGGGTGTACCAGCTGAAGTCCCACAGGGTGATGGCGAGTCGACCGGTGGGTTCGCCGGCGGTGGCTTGGTGCGGTGCGGTGGTCATGAGGTCACCCGTCGTTCGTGTGGGGAAGAGGGCCGTCGGCAGTTCGACGGCATCACGCTAGCTCAATTCATTATTTATGAATAATCCTTGACGAGGGTGACGGGGTTGTCCAGGCTGTGGGGCGGACGAACCCGCACGTGCCTCAAGGAGCCGCCTGCCATGACCGAATCCATCCATCCGTCCCGGCGCACCGTCGTCACGGCACTCGGCGCGGCAGCCTTCGTCGCCCTGCCGGCGTGGCCCGGGACGGCGCGAGCGGCGGACGGCACGACCGTGGCCGCCGCGAGTGGCCCGGTGCTCGACACCCATCCGGCCACCGAGCCCTCCGGCACCCATGTGCGTGACGTGGGCGGGACCAACGTCGTCTTCCAGTACGGCAACGTGCTCCCCGCCTTCGACGGCTGGCGCACCCATGAACCGACCCGCGACTACCTGTCCCTGGACAAGCGGTGGCGTTTCCGCTTCGACCCCCACAACCAGGGGCTCGACAAGGGCTGGCACTCCCGCCACCACGACGACCAGAGATGGGGCCGCATCGACGTCCCGGCGGCCTGGGACCTGCTGGACACACCCGGATTCGGCTCGGAGACCGCACCCTTCGCCCAAGGCACGGCGTTCACCGACGGCTACGCCTGGTACCGCACCACCGTCGACATCCCCGCGTCCTGGCGTGCCCGGCACGTGCGCATCGCCTTCCTCGCCGCCGGCTACAGCGCCGAGGTCTGGCTCGACGGAACCCACCTCGGCAAGCACGAAGGCGCCAACTCGCCCTTCGCGCTGCCGGTGGCAGGGGCACTGAGGCCGGGCACGCGCCAGACGCTCGCCGTGCGGGTCTTCCGCCGGGCGAGCTACACCGACTACACGGCCGCCACTTCGCAGCCGGTCACCGACGACCACGAGATCCCGTACAAGCCCGTCGACTACTGGCCCTACGCGGGGCTGACCCGCTCGGCCTGGATCGAGGCCGTTCCGCAGGTCACCCTCGCCAAACTGCTCGTCTCCGCCGCCAACGGGCGCCTTGAGGCACACGCCGTCGTAGAGAACCACGGTGCCTCCGACTTCGACGGCCGGCTCACCCTGGACCCCGGCCGCGGCAGCGGTGGCCGCCCCACCGTGGTCGCGGCCCGGATCGCCGCCCGATCGGCAGGCGTCGTACGGGTCGTGCTCCCCATACCCGGCGCTCCGCGATGGAGCCCCGCCTCGCCGCACACGCTCACCGCCCGCGCCACCCTGACCGCCGGGAGGCACTCGGGTCCGCGGGTGGACACGCTGTCCACCGTGTACGGCGTGCGCGAACTGGCCGTCGGCGACGCCCAGTTGCGGCTCGACGACAAGCCCCTGTTCCTCAAGGGACTCAACTGGCACGAGGAGACGGCCGCGCACGGCAGGGCGATGACACCGGCCGAGTACGACCGGGAACTGGGCCACCTCACGAAACTGGGCGCCAACTTCCTCCGCAACTGCGTCTACAACCGTCACCCCTACGTCTACGACTGGGCGGACGCGCACGGCGTGCTGGTGATGGACGACATCGACACCATGTGGCTCAACACCGCCCAGGAGAAGCTGCAGACCGAGCGCTACGGCCTCGCCCGCGCACTTGCCCTGACCATGGCGTGGAACCAGCACAACCACCCTTCGGTGATCCTCTGGGGACTCCAGAACGAGTCGGAGATCGACGCGGCCGGCGCTCCCGTCTACCGGGCCTGGCTCGCCGACCTGAAGGCGGCGCTGAAGGCGGTCGACCTCACCGCCCGCCCGGTGACCTGGGCCTCCAACACCAGCAACGACCCCGCCTTCGACCTCGCGGACGTGATCGGGTTCAACGAGTACTTCGGCTACTTCTACGGCAAGGACGCCGACCTCGGCCCCACGCTGGACGCGGTGCACGCGAAGTATCCCGACAAGCCGATCCTGATCACCGAGAACGGCACCTGGGCCGTGGCGGGCGACCACGGCCCCGGCACCACACAGGGCACGGAGGAGTGGCAGGCGGCGAGCTTCACCGCCCACTGGGAACAGGTGACCGCACGCAGCGACTTCGTCGCCGGATTCACGTACTGGGTCCTCAAGGACTACAAGCAGCGGGCCGGATACAACCAGGCCTACAACGGCATCTCCGTCATGGGCCTGCTCACCTTCGCGGAGAAACGGCCCAAGCTCGTCTACGACACCTTCCGCAAGGCCGCCCGCCCCAAGGGCAGATGATGCCCATCACCGGCCGCCGGTGACCAGGGGAGGGGCGAACCGCCCCTCCCCTCCCTTCGGTTCCTTCGGTTCTTCCGGTTTTCTCAGCCCTTGACGCTGCCCTGGGTCAGGCCGGACCGCCAGTAGCGCTGGAGCACGAGCATCGCGGCGGCCAGCGGGAGGATCGACAGGAACGCCCCGCCCACCGTCAGCTGATAGAACTCGGCATACCGCTCCGACTGCGACTGCCAGGTGGTCAGGCCCAGGGTCAGGGGGTACTTGCTGTCGTCGGAGAGCATCACCAGCGGCAGGAAGTAGTTGTTCCAGATGCCGACGAACTGGAAGAGGAACACGGTGACCAGGGCGGGCGTCATCGTGCGCAGAACGAGGGTGTGGAAGATCCGCCACTCGCCGGCGCCGTCGACCCGGGCCGCCTCCAGCATCTCCGTGGGTATCGCCGCCTCGGCGTAGATACGGCACAGGTACACCCCGAACGGACTGACCATGCTGGGGATCAGCACGGCCCAGTAGGTGTTGGCCAGACCCACCTTGCTGAACAGCAGGTACAGGGGGAGCGCCAGCGCGGTGCTGGGCAGCAGCACACCAGCGAGCACCACCTTGAAGACCGACTCCCGCCCGCGGAACCGGTACACGGCGAGGGCGTACCCGGCGGCACACGCCAGCAGGGTCGCCAGCGCGCCGCCGACCCCCGCGTACAGGAAGCTGTTCCACGTCCAGGTCCAGAAGATGCCCTCGCCGTAGGAGAAGACCTGCGACAGGTTGTGCAGCCACTGCGGGTCCGAGAACCACAGCCCGAAACTGCCGAAGAGATCCGCGCTGTTCTTGGTGGAGGCCACCACCAGCCAGTACACGGGCAGCAGGAAGTAGAGGGCCGCGACCGTGAGCAGGGCGACCACCAGGATCCGCGAAGGCTTCGGCCTTCTGCGTGGCCGGCCGTCACGGCCGGCCACGGCGGGTCGTGAGGTGTCGGTGGCGGTGTCCATCGACTTCGTCGTCCGCTGTGTCGACACGCTCACCGTGCGCCCCTTTCCTTGCGGTTCACCAGGCTGAGGAAGCCGAAGGACAGCACACTCGCGACGAGGGCGAGGATCACCGACTCGGCCGCGGCGAGGTAGATGTTGTTGTTGGCGAACGCCTCGTTGTAGGCGGCCAGGTTGGGTGTGTACGAACTGGTGACCGTCGAGGTCAGCGGTTTGATGATCAGCGGTTCGGCGAAGAGCTGCAGGGTGCCGATGATGGAGAACACGGCGGTGAGCACCAGGGCGGGCCGCGCCAGCGGCAGTTTGATCCTGACCGCCGTCTGCCAGGCGCTCGCGCCGTCGATGCGCGCGGCCTCGTAGAGCTCCTGAGGGATCGACTTGAGCTGGGCGACGATCACCAGCATGTTGTAGCCGGTGAACTCCCAGATCACGATGTTGGCGATGGACCACAGCACCCCGTGGTAGCCGAGGAAGTCGGGCGCGAGACCGACCCTGCCGAGCAGGTCGACCAGGGGACTGACGCCCGGTACGTAGAGGAAGCCCCACAGGATCGACGCGATGACACCGGGGACGCCGTACGGCAGGAAGTAGGCGGCGCGCAGGATGCCCGCCCAGCGCTGGGAGAGGGTGTCGAGGACCAGCGCCAGCGTGGTGGCCAGCAGCAGCATCACAGGGACCTGCACGATGCCGAAGAGCAGCACCCGCCCGAAGCTTTCCAGGAAGTCGGACTGCCGCAGCGCGAGGGTGTAGTTGTCCAGCCCGGCGAAGCCGATGCTCGCCGGGCCCAGGCCCAGCGGCCCGGAGCGGATCGGCTTCAGCAGGCTTTCGTAGAGCGCGTAGCCGAGCGGGATGACGAAGACGAACAGGAAGAGGGCCACGAAGGGGAGGAGGAATCCCCAGGCGGCACGGTCCGGGCGCGGGATGCGCCGTCGGCCGTCCACGGCGGGGTTGGTGCTGCTCATGACTGGCTCCTCGCCTTGAGGCCCTTGGCCAGCAGGTCGTCCACGGTGCGTTTCTGCGCGTCGGCCAGAGCCGAGGCGAGGGTGCCGTCCCCCGCCATGGAGGCGCCGAAGGCGTCGCCGAGGTGGGCGAAGTCGGCGTCCGTGGTGGGCGACCACTTCCAGGAGGTGTCGATGGCCCGGTCGGAGGCGGTGAAGACGTCGTTGTACCGCTGTCCGCCGAAGAACGGGTCGGGCTTGTCGAGTGCCGATCCGCGGAACACGTCCGCCGCGGCGGGCCAGCCGTAGCCGACGGCGATGTTGAGGTCGACGGCCTTGGGGTCGCTGTTGATCCAGTGAGCGAACTCCAGCGCCTCCCGTGGATGGCGGCTGCCCTGGAGGACCGCGGTGGACGCGCCGCCCCAGTTGGCGGAGGCGTTCTCACCCGCCGCCCACTGGGGGAGCGGGGCCACCCGCCACTTCCCTTTGGTGCCGGGCGCGTTGCCGCGCAGCAGGGCGTCGCCCCACTGCGGTCCGACCCAGGTGACCACCTGCCCGGTCTGCACCTGCCGGTACCAGGCGCTGGACATGTCGGGTTCGACGAAGACGAGGTCGTCGCGGACCAGCCGCTCCCAGTACTCCGCGACCTCGCGGGAGAGGTCGTCGTTCATGCCGACGACCCATGTGTCGTCCTGGGTGCCTATCCAGTGGGACCCGCGCTGCCAGCACATCGCGGCGAACCAGGCGGGCGAGTTGGGGTTGAACGCGGACAGCCGTGCGCCGCCTCCGCGGGCCTTGACCACACGTGCGGCCTTTTCGAAGTCGGCCCAGGTGGCGGGTGTTTCGATGTCCCACTTCGCGAGGAGGTCCCGGCGGTAGAAGAGGCCCATCGGACCGGATGCCTGGGGGATGGTGTGGACCCGCCCGCCGAAGACGCCCTGGTTCCACTGCCACGGCACATAGCTGTCGCGCAGTTCGTCGGCCCCGTAACCGCTCAGGTCGGTCAGACCGTTGACCAGCATGAAGGCGGGCAGCTCCTGGTACTCGACCTGCGCCAGGTCCGGCGGGTTGCCGGCCGTCAGGGCCGAGAACATCTTCTGGTAGCCGCCCTGGGTGCTCGCGGGGACGGTCTGCATCTCCACGTGGATGTCGGGGTGGGTCCTGTTCCACAGGTCGACGGTCTTCTGCATCGGCACCCAGGTCCAGAAGACGAGATTCACCTTCTGGCCGGGGCGGGTGGACGCCTGCCGGGTGGTGCGGGCGGCTCCGACGGTCTGGCCGCAGGAGGTGAGGGCGGGGAGCGCGGCGAGTGCCCCGACCCCCCACCCGAGCACGGACCTCCGCGAGGGTGGTGAGCTGTTCATGTACGTCCCTTATGTCCCTTGGTCTGCGGCTCGATCGGTTGGCTACGGCTCGGTGAGGACGGCTACTCCGGCTCCGGGCAGCGTGATGCGGTCGGCGGGGGGCGACGCCGGGGCCAGGGCGTCGGTCATCGGCTCCGGGAGGCTGATCTCGACCTCCTCCTGGCCGTGGTTCAGGAGGAAGAGGAACCGTCCGCCGGCGCCCTCGCGCACGGTCGCCTGGACGTGCTCGGGAAGCCCGGGGAGCGCGGGGCCGACGGCCGCCGTACGGCAGACGTCGTCGATCAGGGCCCGCATGGCCCCGGGTGCGAGACGCGTCGCGACGTACCACGCGTGTCCGTCGCCGAAGGAGTGGCGGGTGATTGCGGGCCGGCCCGCCAGCGGCCCGGAGCTGAAGTCGGCGACCGCCCGAGCGCCGTCGAGCACGACGGTCTCCGACCACAGGTCGGCGCTGCTGACCGTGCCGTCCCACTGCTGGACGTCGACCGTCGTGTTCTGTGCCAGCGGCCAGAACTCCTCGACGCGCAGGCCCAGTACGTCACGCAGCGGTGCGGGGTATCCGCCCGGGTGGACCCGGTCGCAGTCGTCGACGATGCCGGAGAAGAACGACACGAGCAGGTGGCCGCCGCCGCGTACGAACGCGGTGAGGCGTTCGGCGTCCGGCTCCTTCAAGAGGTAGAGGCTGGGTGCGACGACCAGGCGGTAGCCGGACAGGTCGCGGTCGGGGGGTACGACGTCGCAGGCGATGCCCGCTTCGAACAGCGGCCGGTAGTGGGCGAGCATGAGGTCCATCTGGTTCAGTGCGGTGGAGGGGTGCGAGTCCAGCTCCAGGGCCCACCAGCTGTTCCAGTCCAGCACCAGGGCGACCTCGGCGGTGGAGCGGGTGCCGGCGATCTGCGGCACGGAGGCGAACTCGCGTCCCAGTTCGCTCACTTCACGGAAGGTGCGGGTGTCGGTGCCGCCGTGCGGGACCATCGCCGAGTGGTACTTCTCGGCGCCGCCCCGGGACTGGCGCCACTGGAAGTACAGCACCGCGTCCGCGCCCTGGGCGACCGCCTGCCAACTCCACAGCCGCATCCGCCCCGGCGGCTTGGGTCCGTTGCGCTCACGCCAGTTCACCGCGCTGGGCGCCTGCTCCAGCAGCAGCCACGGCTGACCGGCGCGGGCGGAGCGGGTGACGTCGAAGATGAACCCCGCCGAGACGTGCGTGTCCTCGTCGTGCGGGTCCTGGTAGACGTCGACCGAGACGACGTCCTCCTCGGCGGCCCAGCGGAAGGCGTCGACGGGCTTGTGCACGCCGATGAAGTTGGTCGTGACGGGAACGTCGGGGGTGATCCGCCGCAGTACCGCCTTCTCGGTCAGACAGCACTGGAGCAGCGCGTCGTCGGAGAACCGGGCGAAGTCCAGCTGCTGGGCGGGGTTGGGGAAGGTGGGCGCGAGTCGCGGCGGCAGCACCTCGTCGAAGCTGTCGTAGTGCTGCGCCCAGAAGGCCGTCGACCAGGCGTCGTTGAGCGCCTCGATGCCGCCGTACCGCTCGGAGAGCCAGCGCCGGAAGTCGGCGGCCGACTCGTCGCACCAGCACTGCGGGGTGTGGCAGCCGTACTCGTTGCCGATGTGCCACATCTCCAGCGCGGGGTGGTCGGCGTACCGGGTGGCCAGTCGCTCGACCAGGCGCGCGGCATGTTCGCGGTACACGGCGCTGGAGGGGCAGTAGTGCTGGCGTCCGCCGGGCCACATGCGTCGGCCGTCGGAGGTCTCGGGGAGGATCTCGGGGTGCAGCCGGGACAGCCAGGGCGGCGGGGACGCCGTCATGGTGGCCAGGCATACGGCCACCCCCGCTCCGGCGAGGTTGTCCATGACCCGGTCGAACCAGGTGAAGTCGTACTCCCCGGGCCGTGGTTCCACCTTGGCCCAGGAGAAGATCCCGGCCGTGACCATGGAGACGCCGGCCTCCTTCATCAGCGCGACGTCCTCGGCCCACACCTCCTCGGGCCACTGCTCGGGGTTGTAGTCGCCGCCGAAGGCGATCCCGGGCGGGCGCAGGCGCCGCCGGGTCTCGATCGGTACTGAAGGTGCTTGTCGCATGCGGGTCAGTTTTGGAGCGTCATCGCCACGCCGTCAAGATATATTCATAATTAATTGAAACAGCTATGGTGGGTGCAGGCAGCAGGCACACGAGGGGAGACGCACGCGATGACGGAGTGCCGCAGGATGGCGGGGCGGGTGGCGGTGATCACCGGCGCCGCGCACGGCATCGGCGCCGCCACGGCTCGAAGGTTCGCCGACGAGGGCGCGACCGTCGTGGCCACGGACGTGGACGACGCGGCGGGCAGGGCGCTCGCCGCGGACATCGAGGAGAGCGGCGGACGCGCGCAGTACGTCCGCTGCGACGTGACCTCGGCCGCCGACTGGGAGAACCTGGCCCGCCACGTCCACAAGCACCACGGCCGGCTCGACGTACTGCACAGCAACGCCTACGCCCAGCTCAACAAGCCCGCCCACGAACTGAGCGAGGCCGAATGGGACGGACAGATGGCCGTACTGCTGAAGCCGGCCTGGCGGGCGATGAGGACCTGCGCCCTCATGCTGCGCGAGTCGTCGGGATCCGTCGTCCTCACCTCCTCGGTGCACGCGGTCATCGGCCTCCCCGGCCATGCCGCCTACGCCGCCGCGAAGGGCGCGCTGTGTTCGCTGGGGCGGCAGTTGGCCGTCGAGTACGGGCCGGAGATCAGGGTCAACACGGTGCTGCCGGGACCCATCCTCACCGCCGCGTGGGAGGGGATCCCGGAGTCCGAACGGGCGCGCAGCGTGGCGGCCACGGCAGCGAAACGCTTCGGGCGCCCGGAGGAGGTCGCCGCGGCCGTAGCCTTCCTGGCATCGGCGGACGCCTCCTATGTGACCGGAGCCAGCCTGGTGGTCGATGGAGGATGGAGCGTCATGAAGGAGTCCTCGTGAGCGGCGCGCACCGCGCGGCAGGCCGTGCGCGGCCCACGCGAACAGGACCGAGACGGAAACGGAGAACGTGGTGACCCATCCCGGTAGGGGGCTGCACGGCCAGGCGGTCGAGGAACTGGGCCGGCGCATCATCCGCGGCGACTACCCCCCGGGCTCCGTGGTGGACCCGGCCAAGTTCGAGACCGAACTCGGCGTCAGCAAGACCGTCGTACGCGAGGCGCTCCGTGTGCTGGCGTCCAAGGGGCTGCTCGAATCACGGCAGAAGCGCGGGACGACCATCCGGCCCCGCGCCGACTGGAACCTGCTCGACAGCGACCTGCTGCGCTGGCAGGGCAGCAGCGCTCCCACCGACGGCTTCCTGGAAGATCTCGCCGAGGTCCGCGCGATAGTGGAGCCCGCCGGAGCCCGGTTCGCCGCGACCCGCCGCACCGCCTCCGACCTGGACGCGCTGCGTCAGGCGCTGGACGCGATGGCGGCGGCGGGTACGGACGCCGACGCGATGGTCGAGGCGGACCTGGCCTTCCACCGCGCCCTGCTGGACGCCGCCCACAACGAACTCCTCAGCCGGATGGAGGTCGTCATCGAGGCGGGTCTGCGCGTGCGCGACCGGATCGTGCACGGCGCCCGGCACTTCGCCGACTCCATCCCGGTGCACCAGGAACTGCTCGACGCCGTCGAGGCCGGCGACCCGGACGCCGCCGTGGCCGCCGTCGAGTCACTCCTGGCGCAGGCCTCCGACGACCTGGCGGCCGTACGAGCGCGGACCGACCCCGACGACCTCGCGACCGACCCGCTCCCGAAGGAAGTTCCTTGAAGATAACCGGACTTGAGACGTTCCTGGTCGCTCCGCGCTGGCTGTTCCTGCGCGTCGCCACCGACGAGGGCGTCACCGGCTGGGGCGAGCCAGTGATCGAGGGCCGCGCCGAGACCGTACGCGCCGCGGTCCACGAACTCGCGGACTACCTCGTCGGCCGGGACCCGCTGCGCATCGAGGACCACTGGCAGGTGCTCACCAAGGGCGGCTTCTACCGGGGCGGCCCGATCCTCTCCAGCGCCGTCGCCGGCATCGACCAGGCCCTGTGGGACATCGCCGGCAAGACCTACGGCGTCCCGGTGCACCGCCTCCTCGGCGGTCCCGTGCGCGACCGTGTCCGGATGTACGCCTGGATCGGCGGCGACCGTCCCGGCGACGTCGCCGAGCTGGCCGAAGAGCAGATGAAGGCGGGCTTCACCGCCGTGAAGATGAACGGCTCCGCCGAACTCGCCCCGATCGACACCCCGGCACGCACCGCCGAGGTCGTCGAGCGTGTCGCGGCCGTCCGTGAAGTGCTGGGCGACGAACGGGACATCGCCGTCGACTTCCACGGTCGCGCCTCCACCGCCATGTCACGCCGCCTGCTGCCCCTGCTGGAACCACTGCATCCGTTGTTCGTCGAGGAACCCGTCGCACCGGAACACTCGCGCAACCTGCGCGGCCTGGCCGAGTCCACGAGCATCCCCCTCGCCACCGGCGAACGCCTCTACTCCCGCTGGGACTTCCGCGAGGTCATGACCAGCGGCATCGCCGTCGCCCAGCCCGACCTGTCCCACGCCGGAGGAATCTCCGAGGTGCGCCGCATCGCCGCCATGGCCGAGACCTACGACGTCGTCATGGCCCCGCACTGCCCCCTCGGCCCGATCGCCCTGGCCGCAAGCCTCCAGATCGCCTTCTCCGTGCCGAACTTCCTCATCCAGGAACAGAGCATGGGCATCCACTACAACCAGCAGTGCGACCTGCTGGAGTACGTCATGGACCCCGAACCCTTCCGGTTCCAGGACGGATACGCCGTCGCCACGACCCGCCCGGGCCTCGGCGTCGACATCGACGAGAAGGCGGTACGCCACGCCGCCGAGACCGGACACCGCTGGCGCAACCCCGTATGGCGCGGCCCCGACGGCGCGTTCACCGAATGGTGACCACCGCCAGGCCCCCGCACCCCACGCACAAGGAGAGCCCGCTCCCATGAACCTGGTGGAATCGCTCCGAGCCCACCGCCTGTTGGCGATCGTACGAGGCAAGGACCCCGTCGCGGCCCTGCACACCGTACGCACCCTCGCCGAAGAGGGCATCGCGGCCGTCGAGGTCTCGCTGACCACCGCGGACGCCCTGGCCGTCATCCGGCAGGCACGCACCGCACTGGGCCCCGACGCACTCCTCGGCGCCGGAACCGTCCGCTCGGCCGCGGACGCCGCCCGCGCCGTGGACGCCGGGGCGTCCTACCTCGTCACCCCGGCACTGGTCGAGGGACTGGAGCCCTACGGCGTACCCGTGCTGATGGGAGCCCTGACACCGACCGAGATCGAAACCGCCCTCGCGCGGGGCGCCGCCGCGATCAAACTCTTCCCCGGCTCCCTCGGCGGCCCCGGCTACCTGCGTGCCCTGCGCGACCCCTTCCCCGACGTGCCCTTCGTGCCCGTCGGCGGGGTGGACGCGCAGGCCGCCCGCGACTACCTCGACCTGGGCGCCATCGCCGTCGGCGTCGGCTCGCCCCTCGTCGGGGACGCGGCCGACGGCGGCGACCTGGACCGACTCCGCGCCCGCGCGGCCGAGTTCCGCACGGTGGCGCAGGGACGGACGTCGTGACCACACCGGATCACCAGGCCCCGCCCGAGGTGGTGACCTTCGGCGAGACGATGGCGGCACTGCGCGCCCACGGCGCCCTGCGCCTCGGCGGCGACCTCGGCCTCTCCGTCGCGGGAGCCGAGTCCAACGTGGCCATCGGTCTCGCCCGGCTCGGGCACCGGGTGCGCTGGGCCGGCCGGGTCGGCGCGGACGAACTCGGCGCCCTGGTCCTGCGCACCCTGCGCGCCGAGGGCGTCGACACCGGCCACGCGGTCACCGACGACACCGGCCGGCCCACCGGACTGCTGCTGACCGAACCCCGCCTGGGCACACTCACCCGCGTCAGCTACTACCGCACCGGTTCCGCCGGTTCGGCGCTCTCCCCGGCCGACGTCCTGCCCGCGCTGGCCTCGGGACCCCGCATCCTGCATCTGACCGGCATCACACCGGCACTCGGCGCCTCCGCGGCCGAGGCCGCCCTGGCCGCCGCCACGACCGCCCGCGACGCCGGCATCACCGTATGCCTCGACGTCAACCACCGCTCCCGGCTGTGGACCGCCGACCGCGCCCGCACGGCGCTCCGGCCCCTGCTCGCCCGCACCGACCTGCTCATCGCCTCCGAGGACGAGCTGCCACTGGTCCTGGAACGGCCCGGAGCGGGCGAGTCCGAGGCCGTGCGCAGCATCCTGGCCGCGGGCGTGAGCGAGGTGGTCGTCAAGCGCGGCGCACGGGGTGCGACCGCCTTCACCGCCGACGGGGAGACCGACTGCGCGGCACGCCAGGTCGACGCCGTCGACCTGGTCGGCGCGGGCGACGCCTTCGTGGCCGGATACCTGTCCGGACACCTCCACGGCGCGGACACCCCCGCCCGGCTGCACCGGGCCGTCACCACCGCGGCCTTCGCCGTCGCCACCCGGGGCGACTGGGAGGGCCTTCCGACGCAGGACGAACTCGCCCTGCTCGACGAGCCCGACGGCACGACCATCCGCTGACCAGGAGAGGGAACATGACAGCAACGGCAGTACCGACGACGGTCGTCGTGGACGGAGGGTACGAACTCGCCGAGGGCGGGCGCTGGTTCGAGGGCCGGTACGTGTACGTCGACCTCCTCAGCGGCCGGCTCTTCGAGCTGCGCGACGACACCGGCCCGGCGTCCGCACACCAACTGGCCGCACTCGACGTCCCGTTGGGCGCCGTCGCGCCGGTGGGTGACCAGCCGGGCGCATGGATCGCCGCCGCGGGCACCGGCATCGCGCTGCTCACCGCCGACGGCACACTGGAATGGCTGGACCGGCCCGAGGACCGCACCCCGGTCCCCAGCCGGATGAACGACGGCGTCGCCGACCCCGCAGGCCGCTTCTGGGCCGGCAGCATGGCCTACGACGGCACCCACGGCGCGGGCTCGCTCTACCGGACGGACCCCGACGGCACGGTCGTCCGCGTCCTCGACGGCCTGACCATCGCCAACGGCCCGGCGTTCACCGCCGACGGCGCGCTCATGTACCTCGCCGACACGGCCGCCGGCACCATCCTCCGCTGCCGGGTCGAGCCCGTCACCGGTGACCTCGCCGGGGGCCCGGAGACCTTCGCCCGACTGCGCGGCGGCGAGGGCGGCCCGGACGGAATGACCGTCGACGAGGAGGGCTGCCTGTGGGTCGCGATATGGGGCGCGGGCGCGGTCCGCCGGTATCACCCCGACGGCCGCCTGCTCCACACCGTGACCGTCCCCGCCCCGCACCCCACGTCGGTGTGCCTGCACCCCGGCGACCACACTCTCTTCGTCACCACGGCCCGCTACGGGGTGAACGATCCGACCGCCACCTCCGGCGCGGTGCTCAGCGTCCCCGCACCGGTCAGGGGAACGGCGGCCTGTTCCTGGCGCGGCCGACGCTGAAACCCCGGTACGGCACGCCGCCGCGGCACCGCCGGACCTCGACCGCTCCGGTGAGTACACCGGTGCCCTTCCCGCCCTGCTACGGCACCCGTATGATCACCACGCTGGCTGCGCCGGGCGGCACCCTGGTCCGGGCCGTCGGCTCGCACCCCTGGTCTCCGCGCACGACGTTCGGCGGGCCGACGGCTACCTGAGCGTCGTGCCCATCGACAAGGACCCCGTCAACGCAACGACGGTCACGCTGTCGTCCAGCGGGGTCAGCCGGCGGGGCCGGCCCGTCCGCGACGACGGGCGGCGCGACCTGCCGGACGGTACCCGCCTGCTCGATCGTGGTTGTCCCACTCCACCACTGAACCGACCGACCCGGCCGTCCCGGCTGCGCCGGTGACTCCCGCGCGTCACACCAGTGAAAGGACCCGATGAGGGTGTCGAGCAAGCCCGAGAACGCCAAGACCGTCGACAACCCGGTGATCCCCGGCTTCCATCCCGACCCCTCCGTCTGTCGGGTGGGCGAGGACTACTACCTGGCCTGCTCCAGCTTCGAGTACTTCCCCGGTGTCCCCCTCTTCCACAGCCGGGACCTGGTGCACTGGACCCAGATCGGCAACGCGCTCGACCGGCCCACGCAACTGCGCCTGCCCCTCGACACCCCCTCCTCGGGTGGCATCTATGCACCCACCCTCCGCCATCACGACGGCCGCTTCTGGCTGATCGTCACCAACGTCAGCGGGGACGGCAATCTGCTGTTCACGGCCACCGACCCGGCCGGCCCCTGGTCCGACCCGGTCCGCCTGCCCGGAGTGCGGGGCATCGACCCGGACCTCGCCTGGGACGAGGACGGCAACTGCTGGTGCACCACCGCCGGAGTCGGACAGATCCGTATCGACCCCCACACCGGGGAGACTCTCGGCCCGTCCCGCCGGCTCTGGTCCGGCGCCCCCGGTGCCAAGGCGCCGGAAGCACCGCACCTCTACCGGATCGGCGACTACTGGTACCTGCTGATCGCCGAGGGCGGCACCGAGCGCTGCCACGGAGTCTCCATCGCCCGCGGCCTCACGCCCACGGGCCCGTTCGAGCCGTGCCCGGCCAACCCGATCCTCACCCACCGGGGCACCGACCACCCCGTCCAGAACACCGGCCACGCCGACCTCGTGCAGGCACCGGACGGCTCGTGGTGGATGGTGCTGCTCGGCGTGCGGCCGGGCGGAGGGACTCCCGGCTGGCACGTACTGGGCAGGGAGACGTTCGTGGCACCGGTCGACTGGGTCGACGACTGGCCGGTCGTCGGCGAACTGTCCACCTCCATGCCGGCCCCCTCCTGGCCGCTGCATCCGCACGCTCCCGTCCCCGGTCTGGACGACTTCGACCTGAGCGAGCTGGCCCCGCACTGGATCTCGCTGCGGCACCGGCCGCCGGAGGTGTGCACGACGAAGGAAAGGCCCGGCTGGCTCACTCTGCGGGCACGCGGCGGATCGCTCGACGACACCGACGTCACGTTCGTCGGCCGACGCCAGCAGCACCTGTCCTGCCGTGTACGAGCCCTGGTCGATGTCTCGGACGGCCGCGGCGGCCTGGCCGTCCGCCTCGACGAGCAGCACCACTACGACATCGAGGCCTCGTCCGGCGAGGTTCGAGTGCGGGCCCGTATCGGCCCGTTGAGCACTGTCGTCGCGTCCCGGCCGACACCCCCGGGGCCAGTGGTGCTCCGCATCGAGGTGACCGCCGTACACGCGGTGGGCGACTCACGTACCGGCCCGGACACCGTCGCGATCGGCATCGAGGAGCCGGACGGCACCTTCGTCGAGCTTGCCTCACTGGACGGGAAGTACCTGGCCACGGAGGTCGCCGGCGGCTTCACCGGCCGGGTGATCGGCATGTTCGCCGGTGCCGGCTCCGTCCACTACGACTGGTTCGCGTACGAGCCGGTCGATCGCTGACGGAGCCCGCAGCGAGCCGGTGTCACACCGCTGAGGACCCCGGGCGCGGTCCTCAGCGACTGAAGACGAGTTCGGCCTGGTCGCGCCTGGTCGTGTGCAACTCCCAGTAGGCGGGGGAGATCTCCTCGGGCTGGGCGGTCGGGAAGCCGGGGACGGCCGGCGTGCCGATCGACACGTCGATGCCGACGTGCGCGGCCTGGACGCCGGTGCCGTCCAGCTCCTTGTGGAGGTTGATCGCCCAGTTGCGCAGCGCCGCGGCGGCGGCGTTGACGTTGGCGACCTGCGGCACGGGATCGATGGAGCCCGCGCCGGTGGTGAAGAGGAGCGTGCCCGCGCCGACCTCCCGCATGGCCGGCAAGACCGCCTTGGTGGCGGCGATGGCACCGTAGAGCTGGAACTCGATCTCGTGCTGTATATGAGCCGGTTCGGCCTCGACCGGGGTGGCCAGCGCGGTGGTGAGGCCCGCGAGCGGGGAGTACTCCAGGACGTCGATGCGCCCGAACCTCGCGGCGGCGTCCTTGAGAGCCTGGGTGAGTGCGTCGCGGTCGAGGACGTCCGCGGGGAAGGCGGCGGCGGTGATGCCCTCGGCGGTGAGCGTGGCGACGAGAGCGTCGAGCCTGTCGCGGTTGCGGGAGATCAGGGCGACGTCCAAGCCCTGGGAGCCGAAGGTGCGGGCGATGGCCAGACCCAGTCGAGGGCCGGCTCCGATGATGGCGATGCTGGTCACAGCGATCCTTTTCCCTAGGTGGTCGACGAGAGCAGGTATTCGGACAGCCCTATCCATTTCAAGATCCGGATAGGCCTTTCCGTTTCACTGTCGCCACCGTACCACCAGAAGTGGATAGGTCGATCCGGTTGCTAGGGTGATCGGTATGAACCCTGGTGCCCAGCCCTCCGACGGCCCCGCCGCCCAGCCGCTGCGCAGCGACGCGGAGCGCAACCGGGAGCGGATCATCGCCGCCGCGCGGGCGGTGTTCGCGCGCGACGGTCTGGGCGCCTCGATGGCCTCCGTGGCCCGTGAGGCAGGGGTGGGGATCGCCACCATGTTCCGCCGCTTCCCCACCAAGGCGGAGCTGGTCGACGCCGTCTTCTTCGACCGCATGGACGCCTACGCCCATGCCGTCGCCGTCGCCCTGGACGACCCCGACCCCTGGAACGGGTTCGTCGGCTACATCGAGGCCGCCTGCGCGATGCAGGCCGCCGACAGCGGCTTCGCCGACGTCCTGACCACCACCTTCCCCACCGCCAAGGCCCTGGAGCGGCGCCGCAACGAGGCCTATGAGGGCATGGTGGAACTCATCGGCCGGGCCAAGGCGACGGGACGGCTGCGCGAGGACTTCGACTCCTCGGACCTGGTGCTGCTGCACATGGCCAACGCCGGTGTCGTCAACGCCACCGGTGACGCCGCCCCCGACGCCTGGCGGCGCGTCGTCGCCCTGCTCGTCCAGTCCTTCGAGGCCCCGGCCCGCGGCCCTCTGCCCGCCTCGCCCGAGCACGAGGCCCTCTACAGGGCCATGCTCCGCGCCGGCCCGGCGGCTGCCGAGGCGCCGGAATCGGACGCGGGTGACAACTGACCTGGGGCTGGAGTCGTCTCGCGGTGCTCGACTCCTCGCCGCGCTCGGCGTGATCCGCACTCGCGGGGGCGTTCCCGGTCCAGGCAGGCCGTGCGTGAGCCCGGGGTGCCGTCGGCGGGGAGTCGGGAAGTCGCTCGGCCGCCGGTTCAGGCCCGCCACCAGATCGACGGCCATTGGCGGCAGCGCGTAACGCAGCCGCCCGATCGGCCGGGCCGCGCCCGCCCGACGGCCCCCCGCGCCGGATTGATGACGTCCGGGTGCCGGGTGCGCCGACGGAATGGTGCCTTGCAGGCGCAGATCGACGACGGCCCGCCCCCGGTAATGGTCACCCGTGCACGACACCTCTGCCCGGTGCCGGTACTGACAGGACCGCACATCGATCCTGCCGCTGGTCCTCACCGGGGTGGGGGCACGGTCCTGCCCTCCTCCTGGACCCGGCTGGCCCGCCGTGCGGTGCCGTGGTCGCACCCATCGAGCCCACGGCCCACCCGCACCGGCAAGATGATCGATGACGACGGCCTGGAGCGGCTCAAGGACTTCGACGCGATCTACTTCGGCGCGGTCGGTTGGCCCACCGTCCCCGACCACGTCACCCTGTGGGGCCTGCGCCTGAAGATCTGCCAGAACTTCGACCAGTGGGCCAACGTCCGCCCCGTGCACTTCCTCCCGGGTGTCGTCAGCCCGTTGCGCAAGGCCGACGACACCGAGCTCGACTGGGTCGTCGTCCGCGAGAACATCGAGGGTGAGTACGCCGGCCTCGGCGGCCGCAACCTCTCCGCGCGCGGACACGGCGGTGAAGTCGCCGTCCAGTCGGCCTTGTTCACCGAGGTCGGCTGCGAACGCATCATGCGCTTCGCCTTCGACCTGGCCCGCACCCGGGCGGTCAAGAAGGTCTCCTCCGTCACCAAGAGCAATGCCCAGCAGTACGGCATGGTCCTGTGGGACGACGTCTTCAAGCGCGTCGCCGCCGACTACCCGGACGTCGAGACCGAAAGCGTGCTCGTGGACGCCATGTCGGCGAAGTTCGTCCTGCGCCCCGAGGACCTCTCGGTCGTCGTCGCCTCCAACCTGAACGCCGACATCCTCTCCGACCTCGGCAGCGCCCTGGCCGGCAGTCTGGGGCTGGCGGCGAGCGCCAACCTCAACCCCGAGCGCCGCTTCCCCAGCATGTTCGAACCGGTCCACGGCTCCGCCCCGGACATCGCGGGCCAGGGACTGGCCAACCCGATCGGCGCGGTCGGCAGCGCCGCGCTGATGCTGGAGCACTTCGGCCCGCCCGACCAGGCGGCCCGCCTCAACAAGGCGATCGAGGCCACGACCGCCGCGGGCGTCCTCACCCACGACGTCGGCGGCACGGCCACCACGGAGGACGTCACCAAGGCCCTGATCGACGCGCTCGACGCCTGACGGTTTCGAAGCGAGCCTTGAACGTCACCATGGGTTTCACGCCTGTCTCACGGTGCCGGACGCTGTGTCGGGCACCGGGTTTTCGGTCCCGGTCCGTGGCCGATGTGCGTGCGGTCGCTGCCCGCCGGGCCGGGAGCGGGGCCGCGAGACGGTCCAGGACGGCCGCTGCCGCCTCGGAGTCCGCCGCGGCGGGGCGCCACTCTGCGGCGGCCAGGAGCTTCCTTGCCCGCCCGGCCTCACGGGTCAGGGCGCACGTCCGTAGCGGCGGCGGGCCGAAGTCCGCCCCATGAGTCTCGTGCCCGCTGATCGACAGCCCCCTCGCCCTCTTCCTTCGGTCTCGGGCTGTCGCGAGGTGTCCGCGTGCCCGCTGGGAGCGTCGGACGGCATCCCGTCGTGGACGGCTGACCCCCGGCGGCAATCGTCGTCGAGTGTGTCAGCATCCCGGCGGTAGCGGCGGAGCGGTGGTGGTCAGGGACGGCGGCGGGCGGTGACGATCCAGGCGCGCGAGTCGAAGTACACGCCGCTGCCGGTGGTGTGGGCGTCGAGGGTGGTGCGGAGCCGGGTGCGTGCGTGCTCGGCCGCCGCGGCGTCGAGGCCGGCCAGCAGGTCTTTGGATTCCCACAGGCGGAGGACGGCGTCGAAGGCGGTGTAGCTGTCCGGGCCGTAGTACACGGGCTCGTGCACGTCGGTGAAACCGACCTCCTCGAAGCCGGCCGCCGTCAGGATGCCCTCCGTGACGGTCGGGTCGGCGAGTGAGAACGCGTCCGGACCGAGGGGCGGGGCCGATGCCGTCGTGAGGGCCCGGCGGATCGCGGTGGCCCACTCGTTGCGGTCGCGCTCTTGCCAGACCAGCAGTACCAGGCGCGCCCCGGGGCGCAGTGCCCGCCCGATGTTGGTGAACGCGGCGACCGGGTCGGCGAAGAACATCGTGCCGAACCTGCTGATACAGAGGTCGAAGCGCGTCGGTGGAAAGCGGTGCACCTGGGCGTCCGCCTGCTGGAAGGTGACGTTGGCCGGCCCTTGGTCCTCGCTGAGCCGACGGGCCCGTTCGAGCATGGGGGCGGAGACATCGACGCCTACCGCGCTTCCGTTGACGGCGGCGCGGGCGGCCTCACGTGTGGACTGGCCCGTGCCACAGCCGATGTCGAGGACACGGTCGTCAGAGCCGACGCGGGCAGCGGCGCGGAAGAGTGCGTTGTGCAGGCGCAGTTCCGCGTCGTAGTCGAACGGCTTGGACTGTTCGGACATCATCGTCACCTGATCCTCTCGCTGCCGACGTCTGCGGGGCCGTCGCGGAGTACGCCCCGCACCTCGTCCAGCGTCACGGTTTCCGGTTCGAACTCCGCGAGCCACCAGGTGGCGCCCGCCTTGGCGTAGGGCGCCGGATCGGCGCCGGGTGGGAGGGGGACGGCGATGTCGTACGGGGTCGTCTGTCGCCTGCGAAGACCAGTGAGGGTGGTGACGACGTCGGCGAGCTGGTCCGGGTGCTGGAGGTTGACCGGGACGAAGCCCTCGTGCCGGGCGGCGCGGCGCAGCGGTTTGACGTTGCCGGGAAGTCCCGCGGCCCACACCGGCACGCCCGGGCGCTGAACCGGTCTGGGCAGGAAGGAGATGCCGTCGACGGTGTAGTGCCGGCCGTGATGGCGCACCGGCGTTCCGGACCATGCGGCGGTGAGGATCTCCAGTGACTCGTCGAGCATCTCGCCGCGCTGCCGATCATCGAGTTCCTCGCCGGTGGCGGACAGTTCGTGGGCGAAGCGGTCGCTGCCGAGACCGACGCCGAGGGTGAGACGGCCGCCGCCGAGCCGGTCCAGCGTCGCGGTTTCCCTGGCGACCTTGGCCGGCCGGCGGCGGGCGAGAGGGGTGACCATGGGGCCGAACCGGAGGCGTTCGGTGGCGGTGGCGATCGCGGTCAGTGTGATCCACGGGTCGGCCACCCGTCGGACCGGCGCCCGCCAGCGCAGGTGGTCCCACACGAACACGCCGTGCCAGCCGGCTTCCTCCGCCTCGGCGGCCAGACGTGCGACCACCGCCGGGTCGGCGAGACCGTCGAAGATCGGCAGCCAGAGCGCCGACCGCAACCGGGTCACGGCCGGCCGCCTTCGGTGTGCCGTAGCAGCGCCGGGACGAACACGTCCCACAGCGGCTTCGGCAGGTCGTGTCCGGCGCCTTCCAGGACCAGCAGCGACGCGCCGGGAATCGCGTCGCGCAGCGCATGTCCGTGGGGGAGGGGGAACACCGGGTCGTGGTCGCCGTGCACCACCAGGGTCGGCGCCTTGAGGGAGGCGAAGTCGCGGGACGACCCGTCGAAGGACATCGCGTAGTGGTTGACGAGGGTGGACGCGATGTCGCGTGTGCGGGCCACGTCCCGCTCGACCAGCGCACGCGTGGCCCTCTCGTCGAAGTAGGGCGAGCCGCCCGAGCACGCTCTCGCCGAGGCGACGACGAAGTCCACCACCGCGCCGGAATCGGCGGGGTCCGGATCGGCGGGGATGGTGCTGGTCAGCTCCTGCGACGACGGCGGGAGCCCGTCCTCGCCCGTGGAGGTGGAGACGAACGTCAGTGACTTCACCCGGTCGGGGTGGTCCACTCCGATGATGTGCCCGATTCCGCCGGACATGGACCGGCAGACGATGTGTGCGCGCTCGACGTTCAGGGCGTCCAGGATGCGGAGCGCGTCTCCGGCCAGGTCGGTGTACCTGTAGCCCGGCCGCCCGGGCGGGTAGCTGGTGGATCTGCCGGTGTCCCGGTTGTCGTAGCGGATCACGAACCGGCCGCCGCGCGCGATCTGTTCACACAGTTCGGTCTCCCACCACAGCATCGAGGCGGTCGCACCGTCGATGAGCAGAATCGGAGGGTGGGCGGGGTTTCCGAAGGTCTCGAAGCACAGCTCGACGTCGTTGATCCCGACAAGCTTCTCGCCGTGCGAAAGGGGGGTCGTCATGAACATCACGCTAGACCCGACAGTCCATCGGGAAAAGCGATACTTTCTGATGAAGTCGATCGGTTTCTGCGATGTAAAAGGCTAGAGTAGGCCCATGTCCGACGTTGAACTGCGGCATCTCGCCACGTTGGCCGCCGTGGCCGACGAGGGCTCGTTCGGGCGGGCCGCCGTGCGGCTCGGGTACACCCAGTCGACGGTGAGCCAGCAGATCGCGGCACTGGAGAGGGCCGTCGGCGGTGCCGTGTTCGACCGGCCGGGCGGGCCGAAACCGGTACGGATCACGCCACTTGGCGCGGTGGTGCTGGCACACGGACGCGAGCTGCTGTCGAAGGCCCAGGCGATGGCGGCAGCCGTCGACCGGTTCAAGGCAGGGGACGGCCGGGTCGACATCGGCACCTTCCAGAGCGTGTCCAACGCGATCCTGCCGCCGGTCGTACGCAGGCTTCGGGAGGAGCACCCCGGCTGCGACATCAGACTCTTCGAGGAGGAGACCGACCAGCCGCAAGTCCAGGAGCTCGACCTGATGTTCTTCGACGGCCGCGTCGACGGCGATGTCGAATGCCGCAAACTTCTCGACGATCCCTACCTGTTGGTGGCCAGGCCCGGCACCTTCCCCGACGGTCCGGTGAGCCCGGACCGACTCGACGGGGTACCGATGGTGGCGCACCCGCCGATCTGTGACCAGGCCCGGATGGAGCAGGCCCTCGCACGCCGTGGCGTGCGACCGCACTTCGTGTGCCGCACGGCGGGCAACGAAACCGTCCTGTCGATGGTGCGCGCAGGCCTGGGTTCGGCGATCCTGCCCCAACTCGCCGTCCACAGCAGTGACATCGGCTCCGATGCGTCACTGCGCGTCCACGAGCTCAAACCGGGACTCCCGCCACGCGAGATCTTCCTGCTGTGGCAGGCGCATCGCACGCACTCCCCACTCGCGGCACGGGCGATCGAGATCGCCGTGGACGTCGCGGGCGGGCTCGCCCAGCGCACCTGACCCGAACAGCTGCGCTCGTGCTCCTCGTTCGGCGCGGGACCACAGGGGCAGGAGGTGTCCTGCTCGATCGCGAGAGGGGGTTGACGCGGCTCTCGGCTTTGCGCTGCGGGCCTGACGGGGCCGTGAGTGATCTGAGCGAGACGTCGCCGCCCGGCCGTGCCACCACCTCAGTGTGTGCCGGTGGCGGCGGCACCCGCCAACGAAGCGCACCCGTGCTCCGTGTATCAAGGGGCACACGAATCGAGCTCTCGCGCGGGGAGAAGACTCCTGAGGTCCATCGGGTTCGACCGGTCGGAGTGGTCAGTCACTCACTCACCTCGCGCTCTTCGGGCCGAGCCTGATGTGGCGGATGACCTTCCGGTGGTGGGTGTAGGCGATGTGGAGGGCGCCGTCCGGTGTCTGCGCTATCGAGGGATAGGACAGTTCGCGGTTGAGGCCGTCGCGGGAGTTGTTGGTGAGGCAGTGGCCGTCGCCGGTCGCGAGGTCGGCGCGCAGCGGCCAGCTGAGGCCGCCGTCGGACGAGAGGGCGAGGCTGAGCGGCGCGCGCGGGGCACCCCAGAACGCGGTCGAGGGGGTCTGCCGTACCGCCGTCGTCACCGAGCCGTCGGGGTCCTTGTCGTCGGCGAGTGAACCCGTGTCGTCGATCTCGTCGTAGAGGGAGACGCGGCGGGCGGTGGCGTCGGCGGCGCTGCTGTGGTTGTAGACGAGGGCCAGGCGGCCGTCTGCCAACGGGACGTACTGGATCGAGGAGTTGTTGTTCGGCAGGCCCAGCGGCTGCGGCTCGCTCCAGGTGCCGCCGTCGTCCAGCGACACGGACCGGTGCACGGCGTCGGCGCGCCGACTGCGGTAGAGGGCGAGCAGGGAGCCGTCCGGCAGCCGGTGGACGTTCATGTGGACCAGGCCCGTGGAGCCGGGCACGGGCTGTTCGGACCAGGTTTCGCCGCCGTCGTCGCTGATCATGACGGCGCTGGTGTCGAGGTCGCCCGACCACTTCTCACCGGGGGCCGTCCGGCATCGGAAGACGGGCAGCAGCAGCCGGCCGGTGGGCAGGACGACGGGTGGCTGGCGGACGAAGACGCCGCCGAAGCCCGGGGTGGCGGGGAACAGGGTGCGGGTCTCCTCCCAGGTCGTGCCGTGGTCGTGGCTGACCCGCAGCCGTACCTCGGCGGTGTCCTGGTCGCCGCCTCGCTGGGCGGTGTGCAGCAGCCACAGGGCGCCCGAGGGCAGGGGGAAGAGCACGGGGTTCTGCTCGGAGCGTGCCGGGTCGTCCGAGAGGCGGACGGGCTCCGTCCATGTCGTGGTGCCGGGCGTGAGCCGGGAGAACCACACGCTGATGTCCGCCATGCCCTCCTGCGTGCCGCCGAACCAGACGCAGCCCAGGTCTCCGCCGGGCAGCACGGTGAGGTTGGCGGCGTGGCTCTGCACGGTCGGTGCGGGCAGCGTGGTGTCGGTGCGGTCGAAGCCGTCGAGGAGTCGGTTGATCACAGTGCCTCTCCAGGGGTCCGGGCAGCGGTCAGGTGCTGGCGCGCCGTCTGTTCCAGGTGCACCAGGTCGCAGGCGACGGTCGCGAACGTGAAGCCTTCGGCGAGCCGCTTGGCGGCGCTCGCGCCGTCCGGGTTGTGGATGCCCGCGGCGAGTCCGGCGGCCGCCGCCGCCTCGCGTACGGTGCCGAGCGCGGCCTCGAAGGCATCGGCCAGGGCCGGGTCCGTGGACGAGGCGCCGCCGAGGGCGATCCGCAGGTCGGAGGGGCCGACGTAGACGCCGTCCAGGCCCGGCGTCGCGCAGATCGCCTCGACGTCGGCGAGTCCTTCGGCCGTCTCGATCATGGCCAGGACGACCGTGGTGTCGTGCGTGTCGGCCGGGTCGGGGCCGATCCGCAGCGCCGAGCGCATCGGGCCGTAGGAGCGCCGGCCGAGGGGTGGGTAACGGACCGCGGCCACGGCCTCGGCGGCCTGCGCGGCCGTGTCGACCAGCGGCACGATCACTCCGGTCGCGCCCGCGTCGAGAGCCCGGCCGATCGGGGCCGGGTCGTTGGCCTCCACCCGGACCAGGCCGACGGCCGTGGAGCCCCGGCTGTCGATCGCGAGGAGGTTGTTGAGCATGCCGGAGTAGCCGAACAGACCGTGCTGGGCGTCCAGGGCGACGTAGTCGTAACCGAGGCGGGCGATGCGTTCGGTGGCCACGGGCGCGTCCATCAGGCACCAGTAGCCGAGCAGTTGCTCGCGGGCGCGCAGGGCGGCGGTGAACTCTGCGGGGGTCATGAGCAGGTGTTCCTTCGCGGGAGGCGGGGCGGGGGCGTCGAAGGCGCGTGCGGGCTCAGCGGTTGTAGGCGGGCATGGGGCCGCGCAGGCCGGCACCGACCTCGTCGCAGGCGGCGCTCACGTCGGGGGGCAGCGGTCCGGCCTGCGCGGCGGTGAGGTTGGCGCGCAGGTGCCCGGTCCGGGAACCGCCGAGCAGCAGGGCGTCGGTGGAGTGCCGGTCGAGCAGCCAGCGCAGGGCCAGTTCGGCGAGCGGGACACCGAACTCCTCGGCGATACGGGCCAGTTCGGCGACCGCGGCGAACAGGCGCGGATCCCAGTAGCGCTGCCGGTACATGTCCGCGAGCCGGGAGTCGGCGAACCGTCCCCCCTCGGGGGCCTTGTCGTAGCTGTGCCGTCCGGTGAGGAGGCCGCCGCCGAGCGGGTTGTAGACCATGGTGCGCAGACCTGTGACGGCGGCGTACTCGACATACTCCTCCTCGATCCGGCGGGCGAGCAGATTGTGCAACTGCTGGGCGACGACCGGGCGTGGGGCACCCACCTCGTCGGCGACGCGCACCAGTTCGGCGATCTGCCAGGCGGCGTGGTTGGAGACGCCGAGCGCGAGGACCTTCCCCTCGGCGACGAACTCGGCGACGGTGGCGAGGGTTTCGGCCAGGGGTGTGGCCCGGTCGGGCTGGTGCAGATAGAACAGGTCGACGCGGTCGGTGCCGAGTCGCTTGAGGCTGCCTTCCAGGGCGGCCCGCAGGCCGGGGGCGGACAGCGGGGCGTGCTCCCCCTGGTCGGGGTGCGGGATACCGGCCTTGGTGGCGAGCACGATCCGGTCGCGGTGGGCGGGGAGCAGCTCGGCGAGGATGCGTTCGCTCTCGCCGCCGGCGTAGCCGTTCGCGGTGTCCACGCCTGTGATACCGGCTTCCAGCGCCGTCGCGAGCATGTCCGCGGCGCCGGCCAGGTCGACGGTGTCGCCGAACGTCATGGTGCCCAGGACGAGCCGGGACAGGGGCACGGGTACGTTCGGCAGTTCGATGCCGGTGGTCACTTGCCGGTTCCTTCCGGTGGGGTGGTCAGGGGGGTGTGGGGCGGGCTCGGCTCCTGAGAGGCGGTGGTCGAGGCCGCCCGGGTGCGGGGTTTGAGTCCCCGTATCGCCGTGGGGTCGAGGGCGGCGCGGCGCAGCGCGCGGGTGTAGGGCTCGGCGGGGCCGGCGAGGACGTCGGCGGTAGGGCCGCGCTCGACGACCCGCCCCGCCTTCAGGACGACGACGTCGGTGCTGATCTCGCGCACCACGCCGAGGTGGTGGGCGATGACGATGTACGTGATGCCGGTCTCCTCCCGCAGGTCGCGCAGCAGATCGAGGACCTGGGCCTGCACGGACACGTCGAGGGCCGAGGTGGCCTCGTCGCACACCAGCAGGTCGGGTTCGGAGGCCAGGGCGCGGGCGATGGCGATGCGCTGGCGCTGTCCGCCGGAGAACTCGGCGGGCCGTCGTTCGAGTGCCGTGGCCGGCAGTCCTACCCGGTCGAGCAGTGAGGTGGCGCGGCGGCGCCGCTCGGCCTTGTCCTTCAGGCCCGCGACGCGCAGCGGTTCGGCCACGATCTCCAGGGCGGTCAGGTGCGGGGCGAGGGATCCGTAGGGGTCCTGGAAGACCATCTGGACGCGGCGCCGCAGTGGCCTCAGGCGCCGCTCGGGCAGCGCGGCGAGGTCGGTGCCGTCCAGCACGATCCGCCCGGAGGCGGGCTTGAGCAGCCGTACGATCGCGCAGGCGATGGTCGACTTGCCGCTGCCCGACTCGCCGACGACGGCGAGTGAGCCGCCGCGGGGCACGCTGAAGCTGACGTGGTCGACGGCGCGCACGGGGCCGGCCGGCGTGGGGTAGTCGACGACGAGGTCCTCGACGGCGAGAAACGTCGATGCGTCGGCCGTGTCGGACGCGTCCGGTGTCACTGCTGCCTGGCTCATCGGGTGGCCCTGCCTTCCTGCTCGGGCCGGGCGGTGTGGTCGTCCGGCCCGTCCTCGTCCCAGGGCCCGAGGCTCGGGACGGCCGCGAGGAGTTTCCCGGTGTACGGGTGTGCGGGACGCTCGACGATCTGCTGGGCCGGCCCCGACTCGACGAACCGGCCCTCCTTCATGACGTGGATGCGGTCGGACACCAGCCGGGCGACGCCGAGGTCGTGGGTGATCATCAACATGCCCACGCCGGTGCGTTCCTGAAGGTCCATCAGGAGATCGAGGACGCTGGCCTGGACGGTGGCGTCCAGGGCGGAGGTGGGTTCGTCGGCGACCAGCAGCTGGGGTTCGGCGGCCAGTGCGACGGCGATGAGGATGCGCTGGAGCATGCCGCCGGAGAACTGGTGCGGGTAGGCCTTCCAGCGCGTTTCGGGCCTGCTGATCCGTACCTGGTCCAGCAGGTGGGTGCCGCGCTCGCGGGCCTCGGCCCGGGACAGGCCGGGGTGCCGCAGCCGCAGGGCCTCGCCGAGCTGCCGTCCGACGGTGTGGACGGGGCTGAGCGCCGTCATGGGTTCCTGGGGGATGAGGGACACGGTACGGCCGCGTGCCCGCCGGGCCGCCCCGGGGTCGGTGACGACGTCCTCGCCGCCGATGCGGGCGGTGCCGGACAGGACGGCGAGTCCTTCGGGCAGCAGCCGCAGCACGCCCATCGCCGTGGTGGACTTGCCGGAGCCGGACTCCCCGATGAGGGTGACGGTCTCGCCGCGTCGGACGGTGAAACTCACGCCGTCGACGGCACGGACCACGCCACGGCGGGTGACCAGTTCGATCTGGAGGTCCTCGACGTCCAGCAGGGCGCCGGAGGCCGGCGGGGTGTCGCTGGTCATGGCTCAGGCTCCCTTCGCGGGCTTGGTCGTACGGATGCGGTCGCGCAGGCCGTCGCCCATGAGGTTGACGCCGACCACGAGGAGGGCGATGACCAGGCCGGGGAGTGTGACCAGCCACCAGGAGGTGGTGATGTAGTCCTGGCCGTCGGAGATGATGCGGCCCCAGGTGGCGAACGGCCGCTGGGGGCCCGCGCCCAGGAAGCTGAGGGCGCTCTCCAGGAGCACGGCCTGGGCGAGCAGCAGCAGGACCACCAGGCTCGCGGGGCGCAGGATGTTGGGGATGATGTGCCGTCCCAGGACGGACCAGCTGCGCATCCCGAGCAGACGGGCGGCCGCCACATAGGGTTTCTCGCGTTCGACGAGGACCAGGGAGCGGGTCAGCCGGGCCACCTCCGGCCACTGGGCGATCGCGATCACACAGGTGATGACGGTGACCGACGGGCCGAACAGGGCGACGACGAGCAGCAGCATCATCAGCAGGGGCAGCGCCAGCTGGGCTTCGAGGAGACGGCTGACGGACGTGTCGATCCAGCCCCCGAAGTAGCCGGCCGCCGAGCCCGCGGCGATCCCGATGAGCCCGGAGACGACGACGGCGAGGACGCCCACGGTCAGCGACACCTGGCCGCCGTGCAGGATGCGGGAGAGCAGGTCGCGTCCGAGCTGGTCGGTGCCGAACAGGTGCCCGTCGGTGAGTGGCGGCACCCGGCGCCCCGCGAGGTTCTGGGCGTCCGGGTCCGGCAGCGGCAGCAGGCTGGCGAGAGCCACCGGCAGGGCGACCAGCGCGGTGCACAGGGCTCCCGCCCACAGCTTGAAGCGGGCGCTGCGCCGCTGCCTGGTGGCGGTGGCGCGGGCCAGCTGCCCGGCGGTGACGGCACTGGGCCGGGCGCCGGCGGCGGACGGGGTGAGCGTGGCGGACATGGTCAGGCCGCCTTTCCGAGTCGGACCCGCGGGTCGAGGAGCGGGTAGGCGAGGTCGACGAGGAGCTGGACGAGGATGGCGAGGGTCGCCGTGACCAGGACGGTCGCCTGGATGAGCGGGTAGTCGCGGGTCTCCAGGGCACGGACGACGAGGGAACCGACGCCGGGCCAGCCGAAGACGACCTCGACCACCACCACGCCGTTGAGCAGTGCCGCGAAGCGGGTGCCGACCGCGGTGACCAGCGGGACGGACGAGTTGGCGAGGGCGTACCGCCAGGTGAGGGCCCGTTCGGAGACACCGCGCGAGCGGGCCACGGTGATGTACGGCGAGGCGAGTGCCGTGGTCATCTCGCGGCGTACGAGCCGTGAGACGAGGGCGAGTTGGAGGATGGCGATGGTGACGGTCGGCAGGACCAGGCCGCTCCAGGAGGTGAAGCCGGAGGCGGGCAGCACCGGCAGCAGCACGGCGAAGACGGTCAGCAGCATCACGCCGGTCCAGAAGTCCGGCATGGACTGTCCGGTGATGGTCAGGACGTTGGCGCCGAGTTCGCGCGAGGTGTCGGCGCGGCGGGCCATCCACACCCCCAGCGGGACCGCGACGGCCACGGTGACGGCGATCGCCGCGACGGAGAGCGTGATCGTGTACGGCATGCGGTCCAGGACCACGCTCAGGGCGGAGTCGTGGAAGGAGAAGCTGGTGCCGAGATCGCCGCTCAGCAGGTCGCGCAGGAAGATCCCGTACTGGGTGACCAAGGGTTTGTCGAGGCCGAACTGGGCGCGGATCCGCTCCAGGTCGGCGCTGGTGGCGCTCGGCGGCGCGTATGCGGAGGCGGGGTCGCCGGGTGCGAGCCTGACCAGCACGAAGACCGTCGAGAGGGTCAGGAAGACGGTCAGCAGGCTCTGGCCGAGACGGCGGGCGAGGTACTTGGTCACGGCTCAGCCCTCCAGCCGTACGGCGGTGAGGTCGTAGGAGTTGACCGGCAGCAGCCGGATGCCGTCGACGCGGGCGCGGCGGGCGAGCAAGGTCTTCGGCACGAAGGCCCACAGGGCGGGCCAGGTGTCCCAGACGGCGTGCTGGGCGGTGGCCAGCTTGCGGTCACGGGTGGCGGGGTCGGTCTCGGTGGCCGCGTCGGACAACTGCCGGGCGATGCTCGGGACGACGTAGCCCATGAACGCGTCACCGGTGCGCTCGTCCTCGGCCGTGCCCGCGTACATCGCCTGCAGCATGGTGACGGCCTGGCCGGTGGGGCCGGGGAAGCCGTTGCCGATGACGTCCCAGTCGCCGCCCTTGCCCTGGCGCCACTTGAGGATGTCGCCGCCGGGCTCGAACTGCTGCAGGGTGGCGCGCACACCGACCTCCTTCAACATCTCCGCGACGGCCTCCATCACGGAGGCGTCCGCCGCGAACTCGCCCGACTCCCAGATGATTTTGATCCGCAGCCCGTCGGCGCCCAAAGAATTGAGCAACTGCCGTGCCCGTGCCGGGTCGTGGGCGTAGCGGCCGGTGCGTTCGGCGCCCTGGAGGCTGAGCGGGACGACTCCCCGGGCCTGCTCGGCCGAGTCGGTGAGCACGTCCCGGACGAGGGACTCGCCGTCGATGGCATACGTCAGGGCCCGGCGCACCCGGGCGTCGGCCAGTGGATGCCCGCGCGGCTTGCGGAAGTTGTAGAAGAGCTGGCAGATCCGCACGCCGGCGGTCCGCTCCAGACGCACGCCGGGCAGCCCGGTGAGCTGTTCGGCGGAGTCGGGGGTGATGGTGTCGATGACGTCCAGTTCGCCGCTGCGCAGGGCGACGACCCGGCTCGACTCCTCAGGTACGAAGCGGACCCGGACCCGTTCGACGGGCGGCCGCCCGCCCCAGTAGTCCGGGACGCGGGCCAGGGTGTACTCGCCCGCGCCGCTGTTGGCGCCGGCCACCCGGTAGGGGCCGGTGCCGACGCCGGAGCGCAGTTCCTCGGGCCGGTTGTCCTTCGCCGGGGTGATGAGGATGTTGGACATCAGCCGGTCCAGGACGGGCACCGGCTCGCGGGTGTGGAGCCGGAAGGTGCGTGCGCCCGTGGCCTCGACGTCGGGGAGTTCGGGGAAGAGGCCGAGGATGAACGAGCCGGCGACGTCCGCGTACATCCGCACCGCGGTGGCCACGTCGTCGACGGTCACGGGTCGGCCGTCGGAGTAGCGGATCCCGTCGCGCAGGCGGACGCTCCATGTGGTCGGCGCGGTCATCTCGAACCGGTCGGCGAGGACCGGTACGAGTCGCATGTCCGGACCGATGGCCGTGAGGGCCTGACGCACGGCCCGCTGCACGGTCACCGCCGCGTCGAACTGGTTGAGCTTGTTGTCCAGGCTGACCAGCGAGCGGTTCAGCCCGAGTGTGAGGGTGCCGGGGCCGGGGGCGCCGGTGGGTCCGGCGCAGGCGGCCAGCGGGGAGAGAGCGAGACCGGCCCCGCCCGCGGCGCCCCAGCGCAGCAGGGCGCGACGGCTGGGCGTCTCACTCGGTGGAGTTCGGGTCATCGTCGACCTCTCGGGGTTTCTTGTGCGGCGACCGGCTCGGGACGGCGTCCCGTCCCGCAGGACGCCGTCGGTTTCTGTCGCGCCGGAAACCGTTCCATGGTTGCGCGAATCACGCAAGAGGTCTCGCGCAGATCACGCAAGCTGTGTCATTATCGAGCACCGAGACCGCCCCGCGTGCCCCACCCTTCGCCCACAGGTCCAGGAGGATGACGTGCCCTTCCCCTCTCCCTCCCCCCTCCGCGAGGAGACGGCGCCGCGACGGGTCCTGGCCCTCGCCGACGACCTGTCCGGGGCGGCGGAGACCGCGGTGGCGCTCGGCGCGCCGGGCCGGATCGTGCTCGGTCCGGCGTCCTTGGACCCGCACGCCTGCGGCGAGGCCGTCGTCGTCGACCTCGACTGCCGGTGCCTGCCCCCGGCCGACGCGGCCCGGCGCGTACGCGAGGCGCTGCGAACCGTCCCCTCGGACGTTCTGGTGCTGAAGAAGGCCGACTCACTGCTGCGGGGCAACCTCGCTGCCGAGACGGCCGCCTGCGCCGAAGGCGCCCGGGGCGTCGTCGTCGCCACCGCCCTACCGGCCCTCGGCCGCACGGTCCGCGACGGTGTCGTCCGTCTCGACGGCGTCCCCCTGCACACCACGGACGCCTGGCGGGCGGAGAGCACCGCGCCCCCGCCGTCGATCTCCGCCGCGCTCGGGGGTGCCCGTACGACGCTCGTCCCGCTGGCGGCGGTACGGGGCGACGCGTTGACCGCCGTGCTGCGCGCGGCGGTCGGTGCCGGACACCTCCCGGTGTGCGACGCCGAGACGGACACCGACCTGGACCTGATCGCCGAGGCGGCGCTCGCCTGCGGGCCCGGCGTCCGCCTGACGGGCACGAGCGGCCTCGCCGCGGCGGTCGGCCGCCTGCTGAGGCGCACCGACGGGACCCCGGCCGCGACCACGGCGGGATCAGCGGCTGCCGCTCCGGCCGGGGGACGCCGGCGACGGCCCCTCCTGATCGTCGTCGGCACCGCCGATCCCTCCGCGCCTGCGCAGATCGCGCAACTCACGGAGCGCGGCGCCCGCCATGTATCCGTGCATCCCGACGTCCTGGACTCCGACGTCGTCAACTCCGACGCGCTGTCACTTCCGAACGCACCGCGTTCATGTGACGGAACGTCAGGGGATGTCACCGTCCTCAGCATCGACAGCGGCCCAGGCATCCGGCCCGGATCGGCACGCCGTCTGGTGTCCGCACTCGCTCGCCTCGCCGCCGACCGTGCGGGCGACGCCGACCTCGTCCTGACGGGTGGTGAGACCGCCCGCCGCGTCCTCGACGCGCTCGCCGTTCCGCACCTGGCGCCGCTCGGCCAGATCCACCATGGCGCCGTCCACACCCGCACGCCCGACGGACGCCATGTCGTCACCCGGCCCGGCAGCTTCGGCGACACCGATTCCCTGCTGCGGATCGCCACGGCGCTCCGGCCGGACCTCCCCACCGCCCACCACAAGGAGACCTCTCGGTGAACGCGATCCCGACCGCCGACAATGACCGTTCGCTCCCGCTCATCGCGGTGACCATGGGAGACGGCGCCGGCATCGGCCCCGAGGTGATCGTCCCGGCGCTGCTGCACCCGGACACCCTCGCCCGCTGCCGTCCCGTCGTCGTCGGTGATGCCGGGCGGCTGCGGCAGGCCGCCGCGATCCTGGGCGTCGACTGCGACATCGTCTCCGTGGGCGCCCCGGGCGAGGCCGAGTTCCCGCTGGGACGCGTCAACGTCGTGGACCTGGACCTGCTCCCCGCCGACCTGTCCTGGGGCGAACTGTCCGCCCTCGCCGGCGAGGGCGCCTACCAGTACGTACGGGTGGCCGCGGACCTCGCGATGAGCGGCGCCGTGCACGGCATCTGCACCGCGCCCCTCAACAAGGAGGCCCTGCACCTGGCCGGGCATCTCTACCCGGGCCACACCGAGTTGCTGGCCCACCTCACCGGCGTGGAGGAGGTGTCGATGATGCTGTCGACGCCCCGGGTGAAGGTCATTCACGTCACCACCCACATCGGCCTGATCGACGCCGTACGGCGCATCGAGCCGGGCCTGGTCGAGCGCACGGTGCGCCGCGGTCACGACGCGATGGTGCGGGCCGGCGTCGCGAAACCGGTGATCGGCGTCTGCGGCATCAACCCGCACGCGGGTGAGAACGGGCTGTTCGGCTATGGCGAGGAGGAGGAGAAGATCGTCCCCGCCCTCGACGTGCTGCGCACGGACGGCATCGACGCCCGCGGCCCCCTCCCGGCCGACACGGCCTTCTTCCTCGCCGGGCGCGGCGACTACGACCTGATCGTCGCGATGTATCACGACCAGGGGCACGGCCCGGTCAAGGTGTTGGGCATCGAGACGGGCGTCAACCTGACCGTGGGACTGCCCGTCATCCGTACCTCGGTGGACCACGGAACGGCCTTCGACATCGCGGGCAAGGGCGTGGCCGACCCGGGTAGCATGGTGGAGGCCGTGCGCCAGGCAGCCGAGATGTCGTCCACAGCGGCCCGCTGAGACCGCCGCCCCCAGTCCGCGCAGAGAAGGACTCCACGACAGATGTCTCCCCTCGGATCCAAGGCCCGGCGCGAACGGATCCTGTACGTGGCCACCACGACCGGCCTCACCAGCGTGGAGGAGTTGTCGCGACGCTTCGGTGTCACGCCCTCCACCATCCGCCGCGACCTCGCCAAGCTGACCGCCGACGGCCGGCTGGCTCGGACCTATGGCGGCGCCATGGCGCTGACCGCCCATCCCGAGGCATCACTGAGGCAGCGTACGGGCGAGGCGTTCGACGCGAAGCGGGCCATCGCACGGCGCGCCGCCATCGAGGTGCGCGCCGGTGAGACGGTGCTGCTGGACGCCGGATCGACCGTGGGCGCCCTCGCCCACGAACTGCGCTCCGCGAAGGAACTGACGGTCGCGACCACGGGACTGACGGCCCTGCAGGAGCTCTCCGACGTCGAGACGGTGCACGTCGAGTGTCTCGGCGGCACGCTGCGACCGCTGAGCCAGGGCTTCGTCGGTCCACTGACCGAGGCCGCACTGGAACGGATGACCTTCGACCGGGTCTTCCTCGGTACCGACGGCATCTCGCCCGAGCACGGCATCTGCGAGGCCGACCTGCGCCAGACGCGGCTGAAGGAACTGATGGCCCGCCGCGCCGACCATGTGTACGTCCTCGCGCATGCGGCGAAGCTCGGCCGCCGCCCCTTCCACGCCTGGGCGAAGCTCCCGGCCGACTGGACCCTGATCACCGACGACGGCGCCGACCCGTCGATCGTGGCCGAGTTGCGCGGACGCGGCGTCGAGGTGGTGCTGACCGAGGTGACGGCTTCCCACGAGCCGGAGCACAGGACGTCGCCTTCATGACCTCGACACAGAGCACCGGGCACGCGGGGACGCGGGCCGGGCGGGTGCGCCATGACTGAGACACGGCACGCTCTGGTCACCGGGGTCAGTTCGGGAATCGGCGAGGCGATCAGTGGCCGTCTGTTGCGGGAGGGATGGCGGGTCACCGGGATCAGCCGCCGCCGTCCGGTACCCGCGCCGGGGCTGACCTGGCTCCCGGCGGATCTGGCCGAGCCCACCGAACTGGTCCACGTCCTCGACCGCGTACCCGCCCCCGACGCCATCGTGCACGCCGCCGGGCTCCAGCGCTCGGCGCCACTGGGCGAACTGTCCGCCGACGACGGCGAGTTGATGTGGCGGGTCCACGTCCAGGCCGCCACGATCCTCGTCGACACGTTCGCCGACCGGCTGCCCGACGGTGCCCGCGTGGTCCTCGTCGGCAGCCGTACCGCGACCGGTGTACCCGGCAAGAGCCAGTACGCCGCGACCAAGGCGGCCCTGCCCGCGCTCGCGCGCTCCTGGGCCGCGGAACTGGCCGTCCGTGGCATCACCGTCAACGTGATCGCCCCCGGCCCGACGGACACTCCGATGCTCTCCGACCCCGGCCGCGCCCGCACGCCCCCGGCCCACCCGCCCCTCGGCCGGTTCGTCTCTCCCGACGAGGTCGCCGGCCTGACCGCGTTCCTCCTCGGCCCGGACGGCGGAGCGATCACCGGGCAGCAACTCGTCCAGTGCGCCGGGGCCTCACTCTGACCCCTGCGCTCCGATGCCCTGCCGAACGGCGGCCCGAACCTCACCGCCCCGCGGGCCGAACGACGGGTGACCGCCCTTCCCGCCGGTCACCGGCCGGCCGACCGGAGCCGGGCCGCCCTCGCGGAACTCGCCGACGAACCCTTCGTCGTCCACCCCTCCCTGCACGACCGGGGCCTCGCCGCCTGCGCGCCCGGGCCGGATTCGTACCCTCGCCGTTGACGGAGGTGGGCGAGACCGCCCCCTCGTCGTCTTCGCCGCGGCCGGCCACGGTGTCGCCCCGGTCCCGGAACCGGTACAGGGCCTCCGCCTCGACAGGGTCGTCCACGTCCGCTCGCCCAGACCGAGACCGTCACCCTTGGGCCGGCACGGCGGCCACAGCGGAACGAGCGGTACCGGGCAGCAGTAGGCGGCCCGCTGAAGGGGGTGGCGGCCGGTGCGCCACACGCGCACGGGCCGCCCCGGTCGTCGAGGTGCACCGCCCGTCTTACGGAGCCGGGAACCCGGCGGTACCGTTCCGAGCCTTGGCCCACACGTGCCCCGGACGCACACGGTGAGGGCATCGGTATGGAGCAGGCAGGTGCAGCATGACCAGCGCCGTCAGAATTCCCACAGCCCATCGTTTCGCCACCGAGCACATCGAGGCGGACCGTCAGGTGGAGCTCTGGGAGCGGCACAACGCGGAGTCCCTGATCGCCCTGACCTGTCGGCCGCCGGTGGCCCGGTCGTTCGCGGCCGTGGAGGTGAACCTCCAGCTTGAGCGGGTCCACCTCGCCCGGGTGCGGGGCACGCGGCACGTGGTCGAGCGCTCCGCCGAGCTGGTCGAGGCCAAGCCCACGGAGGCGATCGCCGTCTATATGGCCCTCAGGGGAGAGGCGCTCTTCGAGCAGGACGGACACCGTCGGGTGCTGCGGCCCGGTCAGCTCCTGGTCTGCGATGCCGACCGGCCCTTCCTCCGCGGGTTCGGCCGCGGGCTGGAGGAACTGGCCGTGAAGGTTCCCCGTTCGGCGCTGTCCGCGCTCACCGGCCTGGCGTCCGTACCCGCGCCCGTCGTCATCGACGTGGGCCCCGGCGAGAACCCGCACGGCCGGGCCCTGGCCCGGCTCACGGCACGGGCGGTCCGCCGGGATCGCCCGGTGCCGGCGGACGAGCAGACCGTCGTCGAACTCGTATCGGTGCTCGCGGCCTCCGGCCACGTCGGCCTCCCCGTGGCACACAGAGCGGCCGCCCGGACGTTCATCGAGGAGCACTTCACCGATCCGATGCTCCGCGCGGCCGACATCGCGTCCGGCACGGGTATCAGCGAGCGACACCTGTCGCGTCTGTTCGCGGCCGTCGGCACCAGCGTGCCCGGGCACATCCTGGCGCGCCGGCTGGACGCGGCGTACAGCATGCTGGTCTCCGATCCGGCCGGAGGCCCGCGCACATCGGACGTGGCCGCACGGTGCGGCTTCACATCGGCCGCGTACTTCTCCCGCACCTTCCGCGAGCGGTTCGGCATCACCGCCGGAGCGGTCCGTGCCGGATCCGCCTGACCGGTCGCGTCCCGCGATGCTCATTTCCGCCATCCGGGCCCGGATCGTCGGGCCGGCCCGGGTGTGAGCGCGGACACTCGTACGCACCGGCCCGGTGCCCCGGTCCGGGACGAGGAGAGGTGTGGAACATGCCCGTGTTCGACGACGGCCAGCCCGAGACCCGTCCGCCCGCGTCGTCGGTGGTCGAGACAGACGTCCTGATCGTCGGCTCCGGACCGGCAGGCGCGTCGGCGGCGTTGTTCCTGTCGACGCTGGGCATCGACACCATGGTGATCACGAAGTACCGGTGGACGGCGAACACACCGAGGGCCCACATCACCAACCAGCGGGCGATGGAGATCTTCCGGGACATGGGCATCGAGGACCAGGTCCTGGCCGATGCCACGCCGCACCACCTGGTCGGGGACACGGTCTTCTGTACGTCGATCGCGGGCGAGGAGATCGGACGCATCCACACCTGGGGGACCCACCCGGCGCGTGAGGCCGACTACCAACTGGCGTCGCCGTGCCTCGTGGTGGACATCCCGCAGACCTATCTCGAACCGATCCTGGTCAAGAACGCGACCGTGCGAGGCACGCAGACACGGTTCTCCACGGAGTACCTCTCGCACGCGCAGGACGCGGACGGCGTCGACGTCCTGGCCCGGGACCGGCTGACCGGCGCGGAGTACACCATCCGGGCCAAGTACCTGATCGGCGCCGACGGTGCCCGGTCCAAGGTCGCCGCGGACATCGGCCTGCCGTACGAAGGCGCGATGGACATCGCCGGGTCGATGAACATCACGTTCAAGGCTGACATCGAGCGCTACGTCGGTCACCGGCCCTCGGTCCTGTACTGGGTGATCCAGCCGGGCGCGAACGTCGGAGGCATCGGGGCCGGCCTGGTGCGCATGGTGCGGCCGTGGAACGAGTGGCTGATCGTCTGGGGCTACGACATCGACGACGAGCCGCCCGTCGTCGACGAGGCGTCCGCGACCCAGATCGTGCGCGATCTCCTCGGCATGCCCGACATCGACGTCGAGATCACCGGCACCAGCCTGTGGGGCAACAACGAGATGTACGCCAAGCACCTGCAGAAGGGCCGCGTCTTCTGTGCCGGGGACGCGATCCACCGGCATCCGCCGAGCAACGGTCTCGGCTCCAACACCTCGATCCAGGACTCCTACAACCTGGCCTGGAAGCTCGCCCTCGTGCTGCGCGGTCAGGCCGACCGGAGCCTGCTCGACACCTACTCGGCCGAACGGGCGCCGGTCGCCGAGCGCATCGTCCGACGGGCGAACCGGTCCAGCCGGGAGTTCGTGCAGTTCTTCGAGGTGCTCGGACTTCTCGACGCCACGACGGAGGAGGAGATGGTCGCGGCGATAGAGGAACGCAAGGCCAACACACCCGAGGGCGCGGCCAAGCGCGCCGCCCTCGTCGCCGCGATGGAGCTGAAGAACTACGAGTTCAACGCCCACGGAGTGGACCTCGGGCAGCACTACGAATCGGCCGCGGTCGTCTCCGACGGATCTTCGTTGCCCGCGCCCGGCCGTGACGCCGACCTGTACTACGAGATGTCCACCGTGCCCGGCTCGCACCTGCCGCACGCCTGGGTCGGTGACACCATGCGCAGGACGGCGATGATGGACCTCGCCCCCTACGACCGTTTCACCCTGGTCACCGGCATCGCCGGCGAGGCGTGGGCCTCGGTGGCCGACAAGGTCGCGCACGAGCTGGGGATTCCGCTCCAGGCCGTTGTCATAGGACCGGGCCAGGAGGTCACCGACCTCTACTACGACTGGGCGAAGCTGCGCGAGGTCGACGAGAGCGGAGTCGTCCTGGTGCGCCCCGACAAGCACATCGCCTGGCGCTCGATGACCATGCCCGAGGACCCCGAGGGCGCTCTGCGCACGGCGCTGCGCCAGATCCTGGGAAAGGCGTGAACGGCATGCGGTTCGACCACGACACCCTCGCCCAACGCGTGCGGTTCGCCTCGGCCGCGGCGGCACAGAACCTCGCGGACGAGATCAAGGAACTCGGCGCGGCCCGGGTCATGGTGATCGCCGCGGACGCCGAACGCGAACTCGCCCACCGGATCGCCGCACAGCTGCCCGTGGCGCACTGGCACCACGAGGTGGCCATGCACGTGCCGGTCCAGGTCGCCGAGCGGGCCAGGGAACAGGCCGCCGCCCACCGCGCCGACGCACTCGTCTGCATCGGCGGCGGCTCGACGACCGGCCTGGCCAAGGCCGTGGCGCTCACCACCGGTCTGCCCATCGTCGCGGTGCCGACCACCTACGCGGGCTCGGAGGCCACCAACGTCTGGGGACTCACCGAGCACGGCCGGAAGACCACCGGCATCGACCCCCGGGTGCTCCCGCGAACGATCGTCTACGACGCGACGCTCATGCTCACCCTGCCGGTCGACCTGAGTGTGGCCTCCGGCCTCAACGCCCTGGCGCACTGCGTCGACTCGATGTGGGCCCCACGGGCCGACCCGATCGACCGGGCCCTGGCCGGCGAGGGGATCCGGGCCCTGCGCATCGGACTGCCGCTGGTCGCCGCCGAGCCGGGCGGCCTCGACGGACGTGAACACGCCCTGTACGGCGCCTACCTCTCCGCGGTGGCGTTCGCCTCGGCCGGATCGGGACTCCACCACAAGATCTGTCACGTCCTCGGCGGGATGTTCGACCTCCCGCACGCCCAGACCCACGCCGTCGTCCTCCCTCACGTACTCGCCTTCAACGCGCCGGCGGCGCCGGACGCCGAGCGGCGTATCGCCGCCGCCTTCGACGCCGAGTCAGCGACCGCCGGGCTCGCCCGACTGCGTGCTCGGCTCGATGCACCCCGGGCTCTTCGCGACTACGGCATGCCGGAGTCCGGCATCGCCCCCGCCGCGGAAGCGGTCCTCGCCGCTGTGCCACCGAGCAATCCGGCCCCCGTCACCCCCGACAACATCACCGGGCTGCTGCGCGCGGCCTGGGAAGGAGCAGAGCCCCGATGACCGACAGCGTCTCCGCCGAACAGGAGCGTCGCGAGGCGGACCTGGTCGAGCGCGTCGTCCGTTCGTTCGACGGCTGCTCCGACCCGCGACTCAAGCAGCTGATGACCTCGCTCGTGCACCACCTGCACGCCTTCGCCCGTGAGGTGCGCCTGACCGAGGGGGAGTGGACCAAGGGCATCGAGTTCCTCACCGCCGCCGGGCACATCACGGACGACAAGCGTCAGGAGTTCATCCTGCTCTCCGACGTACTCGGCCTCTCCATGCAGACCATCGGCATCAACAACGAGGCGTACGGCGACGCGACCGAGGCGACCGTCTTCGGTCCGTTCTTCGTCGAGAACAGCCCCGAGATCCCCCTCGGCGGCTCCCTCTCCGGCGGCGCTCCCGGCGAACCGTGCTGGGTCGAGGGCACCGTCTCCGACGGCGACGGACACCCGGTCGCCGGTGCGCGCATCGAGGTCTGGGAGGCCGACGCGGAAGGCCTCTACGACGTCCAGCACGACGACGGCCGGACCGCCGCACGCGGCCACCTGTTCACCGATGCCGAAGGACGCTACTCGTTCTGGGGCGTCACACCGACCCCGTATCCCATTCCCCATGACGGCCCGGTGGGCAAGATGCTGGCGGCCGTCGGCCGATCCCCCATGCGGGCCTCGCATCTGCACTTCATGGTCAGCGCGGCAGGACAGCGCACGCTGGTCACCCACATCTTCGTCCGCGGCGACGAACTGCTCGACTCGGACACGGTGTTCGGAGTCAAGTCGTCCCTGGTGAAAGGGTTCGAACGCCAGGCCCCCGGCTCCCCGACGCCGGACGGTCACGCGGTGGACGGCTCGTGGTCCCGGGTCTCCTTCGACATCGTGCTGGCGCCGGCCGGTACGTGACGCCCTCATTTCCCACGTCAACTACGGCGCCGTGACCCTGATCGCCGCCTGCCGGTGCGGTGAGTGGTGTCGCCGGGGACCGAGCCCGGACGATGTTCGGGCGGCGTGTGCGCGGTCCCTCAGTCGATGCAGAACTCGTTGCCCTCGATGTCCTGCATCGGGATGCACGCATCATTGCCGTCATACAGCGTTTGCACGTGTACCGCCCCGAGCGGGACCAGTCGTGCGCACTCGGCCTCAAGTGCGGCGAGGCGCTCTTCACCCACGAGTCCGGTGCCGACCCGCACGTCGAGATGCAACCGGTTCTTGGCGGCCTTCCCTTCGGGGACGCGCTGAAAGTACAGCCGTGGGCCCACGCCGGAAGGGTCGATGCAGGCGAACCAGGCGTCCTGCTGCTCCGGCGGCTGCGAGTGCTTGAAATCGTCCCAGGTGGCAAACCCTTCCGGTGGCGGCGGCACGACGTACCCCAGCACCTCACACCAGAAGCGAGCGAGGCGCTCGGGTTCCGCGCAGTCGAAGGTGACTTGGAACTTCTTGATCGACATCATCGGGCCACCGTATGGGCGCGGGCTGCTCAGCGAAACCCCGGATCCGGGCCGGGCAGGTGCACCCGGACAGGGCATGCGACCTCGGCCCGACAGTGGAGGGTCCACGTGCCGGAGGTCTTCAGCGCCTCCCTCTTGCGTGCGGCGAGACAAGCGTCCATTATCAGGAAACCTGTTATTTGAACCTTGTACTGATGGATGGGTGAGTCATGCCGTTCAGCCCCCGCGTCAAGGCCAGGGGAGTGCAGCTGCTGCTCGGGCGCGTGATGAGTCGCGTGCACAAGGATCTGCGCTTCACCGACATCCCCAAGACGACCGAAGTCCTGCGGGTGGAGACGGGTGCCGGGCCGGTGACCTGCACCGTCTACCGTCCGTCGGTCACCCCCGAGACGCCTGCCCCCGTGTACGTCAACTTCCACGGCGGCGGCTTCGTGATCGCCCGCCCCGAGCAGGACGACCACCTCTGTCGCTACATAGCCGCAACGGCCGGCTGCGTCGTGATCAACGTGGACTACGCCGTCTCTCCGCAACGGCCCTTCCCCGTCCCCGTCACCCAGGCGTACGACGTCACGGCCTGGGTCGTCGAGAACGGCGCCGCCCACCACTGGGACGGCTCGCGACTCGCCGTCGGCGGACACAGCGCCGGCGCCAACCTGACGGCCGCGGTCTGCCGCACGGCCCGAGACCGCGGCACCTTCACGCCCCGGCTCCAGATCCTCGACTCGGCACCGCTCGACCAGCTCGCCGACCCGGCGACCAAGCAGTCACCCATCGCCAAGCCCCTGCTCACGCCGCAGCTCATGCGGATCTTCACCGCCGCCTACGTCCGCGACCCCGCGGACCTCTCCCACCCTCTCGTCTCACCCGGACTCGCCGACGACCTCGCCGGACTGCCGCCCGCCCTGGTCATCACCGCGGAGTACGACCGGCTCCGGGGCGAGGGTGACGCCTACGCCAAAGCCCTGGAGGCCGCCGGGGTGTCCGTCACCCACCGTGTCTTCCCGGGCGTCGACCACTACTTCACCCACACCGGCCCGGTGCCGGAAGGGAAGGAAGCCATCGCTCTGATGGCCACCGCCCTGCGCACGGCCCTTGCTCCCTGATGCGTGGTGGCATCAACCCTGGTGCCACGCCGATGTGTTCGAGCACCGGCGGGTGCCGAGCGCGGGGCCGCGGCCACCGCCGAGAGCCGACCTCAACGGCAGCTGTGCGGCCTGGAGGTGGAGACTGCCCGGTCCGGTGAGGCAGGCGGACGCGATACCGGATCGCGGGTGAGCGGAGGCCGGATGTCCGCCGAGGCCGTCGTGGTGGGGCGAGCCGTGTCCGGACACGGGTCGGCGCGTGCGGGGTCTCGGTGCAGGTGGCCGGGGAGGCGCCGACTCCCCGGTGCGGGCGAGGCGTCCCGGTGGCGGACCGCACCGGCCCGTGAACGCCCACCATGGACGCCGTAGACCGCCGGACCCTGTCGTCGAACTCCCCTCCGCCCCGCCACGGCAGGACTCGGGTCTGCTGGCCGGAGGAGTGATCGCTTCGCCGTTCGATCCTGGCATTCAGGTGACTTCTGTGTGATCAAGGATTTTTGGCTCCTTAGCATCAGGTTCCGTGACAGACGGGAAGAGCCGGCGACGACCGGTCGACCATGCGACCGATGTGGTCGTCCTCGGGGCAGGACCGGCCGGGCTAGTGCTCGGCAACATCCTTGTGGACCGGGGGATCGACTGCGTCCTCCTGGAGCGGTCCGCGCGCACGCAGGTGCAGACGCGGGCACGTGCCGGGTTCCTGGCAGCCAACACCGTGCGGACCCTGGAACGGCACGGTCTCGCCGAGGGGCTGCACCGGCACGGACAGCCCCACAGCACCTGCGAGTTCCGTACCGAGGACGGCCGGTTCCGGCTGGACTACAGCGGGCTCGGGCAGGGGGAGCGGCACACCGTCTACCCCCAGCAGGAGCTGGTGACCGACCTGTTGACGCGCTTCCTGGAACGCGGCGGACAGATCCGTTTCGCCACCGAGGCGGTGGCCGTGCACCACGCCGACAGCGAGCGGCCCGAGGTGGCCGTGCGTGAGAGCGACGGGCGGACCGGCCGGTGGCGGGCACGGTACGTGGCCGGCTGCGACGGGCGGCACGGCGCGGCCCGGCGTTCACTGCCGGCCGGCACGCTCCGCCACCACCGCGACCACGGCGTGACCTGGCTCGGCCTGCTCGTCGAGGCGCCGCCCAGCCTGGACGCCGTCGGGTACGCGGTGCACGAGCGCGGATTCGCCGGGCACATGGCCCGCACCAGCGAGGTCACCCGCTACTACCTGCAGTGCGAACGCGGCACCCCGGCGGACGCCTGGTCCGAGGAGAGGATCTGGGACGAGCTGGACCTGCGGATGCGGGCACGGGAGTACGGCCCGCTGCGCCGCGGGCGCGTCGTGCAGCGGGCCGTCGTCGACCTGGAGTCCGATGTGCTCGAACCGCTGCGCCACGGCGCGCTGTTCCTCGTGGGCGACGCCGCCGGTCTGATCAGCCCGTCCGCCGCGAAGGGCGCCAACCTCGCGGTCCTCGAAGCGGCGGCTCTGGCCGACGCCCTGATCGAGGACCTCACCGTCGGCGACCCCGAAGGCCTCGACGCCTACTCGGCACGCTGCCTCACACACATCTGGCGTGCACAGGAGTTCTCGCACTGGATGATCGGCCTGCTGCACGGCCCGCCCGGCGCGGACGGCGAGTCGCTGTTCCACAACTCCCTGCGCCGCACCCGCCTCGCCTCGCTGCGCACCTCGCGCAGCCAACAGGACTGGTTCGCCGAGCACTACGTCGGCGTCTAGCCCCTCACCCCCGAGCCTTCACCCCCAAGCCCACGCACACGTACATCCGTACACAGACATCCGTACACAGACATCCGAACCCGGAATGAGGATCACCCCGCAATGATCACGGCATTGTCGGGCGACACGTCCCGCCTGCGCGCGACGGTCGACTTCGTCAAGGAACAGGACACCGCCACGCTGCTCCCGCTTCTGCTTCCCGGCCTCGACGGCCCGGAGCTGCGGGCCCTGTCGGAGCGCTGCGACTTCTCCCACGCGGCGCTGCTCGTCTTCCCGCCCGACGAGGCGGCGCTGGAGGCCACGCTCACCGACTGCGGGCTGGCCGCCGACGGACCGCCGCGGCCGAGCGTCGTCGTACGCGAGCGGCTCGCCGTACGGCACCAGCGGTGTGCGGCGGAGCTCGACGTCGGCATCGTGCGCCCCGCGGTGGAGTGCCTGGACGGGGCGCGGCGCATGGTCGAGGTGTTCGCGCTGACCGTGCGGCCGGGATCGGACCTCGACACGGTCGCCGCGCACGAACGGGAGCGGCAGCACGAGGCGCATGTCGCCTTCGAGGTCGAGGCACCGGACCCGTTGGTGCTGCGCGGCCTGTGCGCGACCTTCGGACGCTACGGCGCCGTCCCCGACGGCGGCGGCTACAACCCGCACGAGAACGGCACGGTGTTCTACTTCACCACGCCCGCCGAGGCCAAGGCCGGGTACCGGCGCGTGGAGCTGTACGTCCCCGGCGACCACCGCGACATCCTCACCGCCCACCTCGACGAGTATCGCCGACGGCAGCCCGCCGAGACCCTGCTGCGCCTGCTGACCGGGGCGTGGACGACGCAGGCCCTGGCGGCGTTCGCGCGACTGGAGGTGGCCGACGCGATGCACCAGGAGCGGGCGGTCGGTGTCGCGGAACTGGCCCGGGACGTCAACGCCTTCGCGCCCCACCTGGCCACCCTGCTGCGCTACCTCACCATGCTCGGCATGGTGAGCGAGGACCGCGACGGTTTCCGGCTCACCGACACCGGCCGCCTGCTGCGGGCGGACGCCGACGGGTCGATGCGGCCGCTGGCGCTGATGTACGGGGGACCGTTCTACGAGTCCTTCGCCGGGCTCGGGCACACCGTGCGCACCGGACAGGTCGCCTTCGAGGAGCGCTTCGGCGAGAACCACTTCGACCACTTCGCCCGCGATCCCGAACTCGCCGAACTCTTCGACCGGTCGATGGCCGCCGGTTCACGGATGTTCGACCCGCTGCCCGCCCACCCGGTCCTCACCGTGGCGGCCGAAGGGGCCACCGTGGTCGACATCGCGGGCGGCAACGGCGAACTGCTCGGCCGAATCCTTTCCGCACACCCCCGTCTGCACGGTGTTCTACTGGAGCGCCCGCACACCGTCGAGACCGCCCGCCGTCACCTCGGCGAGGCCGGCCACACGGCACGGTGCACCTTTCGGGCCGGCGACTTCGCGGACGTCCCCGCGGGCGGTGACGTCTACGTCCTGTCCCGCGTCCTGCACGACTGGGACGACGACCGCTGCCGCGAGATCCTGCGCCACTGCGCCCGTGCGATGTCCGACAGCGCCGATCTGCTCGTCGTCGAGCGCGTTCTGCCCGCCGACGGCTCGGCCTCGCTGGCCACGGCCTGGGACCTGCACATGATGTGCAACGTCGGTGGCCGCGAACGCCGCGCCGACCACTTCGCCAGGCTGTTCGCCGACGTGGGCCTGACCCTCGTGGGCCGGTCACCGCTGCCCCTGGACGGCAGCGTGCTGCACGTCCGCAGGACCGGCCCGGCGAACACCGGCTCCAGCGTCTAGGCGCTGTCGTCACAGGCCACGTCCACACCAGGAGCGCGGCGGGGGCGGCGAAGAACCTTACCTTCGCCCCCGCGCGTCGTCCGTTCGCGGCGATCGGACAGGCTCACGGTGGAGTCCGCGTGCTCCCGACTGGCTGAACGCCCCCGTCGCAGCTCAGGGCCGGCGGGCTACTCCGGGGGGCGGGCGGTGGTCCGGCGCGGCACGAGGGTGGGGGCCAGGCTGACCTGGACGGAGGTCTTGTGGCGGTCGGTGATCCGCTCCCGTACGAGACGGGCGGCGTTGCCGCCGATCTCGCGGCCCGCCTGGTCGACGCTGGTCAGCGACACCGGGCCGAACCTGGCGATCGTCGTGTTGTCGTAGCCCGCCACCGAGATGTCCTCGGGAACGGAGAGCCCGGCCTCGGCGACCGCCTCCAGCACGCCCATCGCCACGACATCGGCTCCGGCGAACACCGCTGTGGGTCGCCGGGGGCGGTCCAGCAGTTCCCTGGCGCCCAGGCGACCGCCCTCGTGGGTGTAGCTGGTGGAGGCGACGTCGACGAACTCCGCGAGGCCATGGGCGCGCATGGCCTGTCGGTATCCGTCGGCGCGCCGGGCGTTGGACATCTCCGCGAGGCGTGTGGGGTCGGTGTCGTGGTGTTCGATGTGGGCGATCCGCCGGTGGCCGAGACCGACGAGGTGACCGACGACCAGGGACGCGCCCTCGATGTCGTCGTTCACCACCGTGTCGTACACGGAGGACGACCCGTGCCGGCCCACGACGACCGTCGGCACGGTGACGGCGACATGCTCCAGGTGGGTGCGCGAGGACACGGGCGCGACCAGGATCAGGCCGTCCATACCGCGGTCGATCATGGCCTCGGTGACGCGGGCCTCCGCCTTCTCGCCGTTGCAGCCGGGCCCCACGAGCACCTGGTACTCCGTGTCCTCCAACGCCTGGGTGATGCCGTCGAGGATGTCGGGGAAGAAGGGGTTGCGGATGTCGGGCAGCATCACGCCGATGGTGTACGTCTGCCCGCGCAGGGCCCTGGCGCCCGCATGCGGCCGGTAGCCGAGTTCGTCGATCGCGCGGCGCACCTTCGCCCGCATTTCGGGGCTGGCTCCGTAGGCGTTGCGCAGCACCTTGGACACGGCGGTCGTGGACACCTGGGCGTGTCGTGCGACGTCGACGATGGTGACACGGCGGCGCGGTGCTTGTCGCTCCATCCGGTTCCTCTCCCCTTGGAAAACGTTGCCGCCGAGTGTACGTACGTACGGGCCGGTGACTCGGCGAGTTCCCTGTGCGGGCCGCGCCGTTTCCCCGTCGTGACAATCGTGCAGCGTGCGCGGCATCTTGACGTCACGCGGGAACGCTCCCTAGGGTCTGGCCACACCCCGTGGGAAACGTTACCCATCAGGGCTGCAGATGATCCGGCACCTGTCGGAGCAACCATCCCGCGACGGGGCGGCGACAGCTGCTCCTCCCCGAGTCCGACTGGCAGCAGTGTCGACCTGACAGCCCGTTTGAATCGTTTCAGGAAAGGAGGCGCGTCGGTGACCCCCGCTCCCAACGAGCACCTTCCGGACCAGGACCGGCCGCCGGACGCGGAGCCGCCTCCACCAGCGCGGCGGGCGCGTGCCGGCCCGCCCTGGTGGTTCGCGCTTCCCGCCCTGGTCCTGTTCGCCTTCGTCGTCTTGGTGCCGAGCGTCTGCGGTGTCTACTACGCCTTCACGGACTGGGACGGCCTGGACCCCAGCTTCTCCTTCGTGGGCCTGGACAACTTCGCCGACATGACCCGTGATCCCGATGCGGTGCAGGCGATCTGGCACACGCTGCTGATCGCTGTGTCGATCACGGTCATTCAGAACGCGCTGGGACTGCTGCTGGCCCTCGGGGTCAACTCGGCCATCAAGTCCCGGAACCTGCTCAGGGTCTTCCTGTTCGCTCCGGCCGTGATCACGCCGATCGTCACCGCCTACCTGTGGCGCAACCTGCTCGGCCCCGACGGCGCGGTCAACAGCCTGCTGGGCGCGGTCGGCCTGGACGGCCTGCGACAGGACTGGCTGGGCAGTCCGCAGGTCGCGCTGTGGTCGGTGGTCGGCGTGATCGTCTGGCAGTTCGCGGGCTACTCCATGGTCATCTTCCTGGCCGGGCTCCAGTCGGTGCCGAGGGAGGTCCATGAGGCGGCGGCCATCGACGGAGCGGGCCCGGTGCGGCGCTTCTGGTCGGTGACGCGGCCACTGCTGGCTCCGGCCCTCACGATCAACCTGATGCTGTCGATCATCGGCGGGATCAAACTCTTCGACCAGGTCTACGCGTTGACCGGCGGCGGGCCGGGACATGCCACCGACACCATCTCGACGCTGATCTACAAGGACGCCTTCACGCTCGGCGAGTTCGGGTACAGCATCGCGCTCGCGGTCGTGCTCACGATCATCGTGGCGGTCGTCTCGACCGGGCAGTACGTCGTGCTGTCCCGCAACGAGAGGGCCGCATCGTGAGCCGCTACCGTCCGCGCACCCTCGCGCTGGAACTGACGATGATCGCCGCCGCCCTGGCCGTGGGCTTCCCCGTGTACATCCTGGTCAACCTGGCCCTGCGACCTGCCTCGGACACCTCGTCGCCGATCAGCCCGACCACCTCGCCCACCCTGGACAACTTCTCACAGGCGTGGCAACAGGGCTCGCTGGGCGGGGCGTTGGGCAACAGCTTGCTGGTGACGGCGTGCAGTGTCGTCATCGTGCTGGCCGTCTCGTCGCTCGCGGCCTATCCGCTGGCCCGTGTCGCGGCCCGCTGGTCGAGGGGGACGTACCTGACCTTCCTCCTGGGGCTCGTCCTGCCCTTCCAGCTCGCCTCGCTGCCGCTGTACCAGAGCATGCGCGACATGGGCCTGCTCGGCACCCCTTGGGCGCTGGTCCTCTTCTACTCCGGTCTCCAAGTCCCCTTCACCGTCTTCCTCTACGTCGGCTTCCTGCGCGCCCTGCCCCGCGACTTCGAGGAAGCGGCCCTGATCGACGGCTGCACCCCGCTGCAGGGCTTCCGCCACGTCATCCTGCCGATGCTCAAGCCCGTCACGGTGACGGCCCTGGTCCTCAACACCGTCGCCATCTGGAACGACTTCTTCACCCCACTGCTGTACCTCAGCGGCAGCGCCCAGCAGACCATGCCGGTCGCGATCGCCGGCTTCGTCGGCCAGTACGTCACCGACTGGAACCTCATCTTCGCTGCCTTGGTGATCAGCATCCTGCCCGTTCTGCTCGTCTACTTCCTGCTGCAGCGCAGCATCATCAACGGTTTCGCGGGAGGGCTGAAGGGGTGACACACGGCGCCCGCCCGTCCCTCATGTCCGGTTGCACCTCCCCGAGGGGGACCTCATGAACAAACGCATACTCCCGGTCCTGGTCGCCACGGTGACGTCCGTGGCCGTGCTGGCCGCCTGCAGCGGCGGCACCGAGGCGGGCTCCGGTGGCGGCTCCAAGACCCTGACGCTCGCCTCGGTCGACCAGGGCTCCGTCGAGGACGTCGTCAGGGCCTTCGAGAAGGCCAACCCAGGCGTCAAGGTCCGCTACACCACCAGCGGCGCCGACCAGTACCAGCAGCAGATCCGCACCCAGCTGTCCTCGGGCACCGCACCCGATGTCATGTCGGTCTGGCCGGGCAACGGCAACCCCGCTGCCACGTATGTGCTGGCCAAACCGGGCTACTTGCGCGATCTCTCGGATCGGCCATGGGCCGCCGAGCTGCCCGATGCCATCAAGAGCGTCGCCCAGTACGACGGGAAGACCTACAACGCGGTCTTCGGCCAGAACGGCATCGGAGCGGTCTACAACCAGCAGGCCATGAAGAAGGCCGGACTCACCCCGCCGGACACCTGGACGAAGCTGCTGGCCTTCTGCCGGGCGGCGAAGGCCAAGGGAACGCCCGCCTTCGCCCTGGGCAACCAGGACAACTGGGTGACCCAACTCGCCCTGTACGCGCTGGTCGCCACGACCGTCTACGGCGAAGACCGCGACGTCGACAAGAAGATGCAGGCCGGCCGGCTCACCTTCGCGCAGTCGCGGTGGACCACGGCTCTGGACCAGTACCTGACCATGGAGAAGACCGGGTGCTTCCAGAAGAACCCACTGGGCACCAACTACGAAGCCAGCCAAGGCCTCGCCGCCTCCGGCAAAACGCTCGGCATCATCCAGGGCAACTGGGTCATCGCCCTCCTGAAACAGAAGAACCCGCAAGGCACGTTCCTGCTCCGGGCGCTCCCGGCCACCGACAACCCGTCCCAGACCCTCATACCTGCCGCCGCGGGTGCCGGCTACGGAGTGAACGCCAAGGCGAAGAACAAGGACCTGGCGTTGAAGTTCGTGGACTTCGTGATGTCTCCCGCAGGCATGAACCTGTTCGCCAAGAAGCAGGGCAGTCTGCCCTCCCTGCCCGACACGGGCTATGCCGTCGACCCGTCGCTGACCGAACTGTCCACGTTCATCAAGGCGGACCGCACCGTGCCGTTCATGGACCAGCTCTGGCCCAACGCCAAGGTCCAGCAGACCATGCTCAGCGGCCTCCAGGAGATCTTCAGCGACCAGTCCACGCCGCAAGACCTCCTCAAGGAAATGGACGCCGACTACAAGGCCGGGAGCTGACCACGGGGGGCGGCACCGCCCACACGTCCGCGACCCCACACCATCTTCAGCGCACAGTCCACGCCTGAGCCGGCCTCTCACCGATGGCCGCACAACCGAAAGGAAGACGGGTGCATCATGAAGCGCGCAGTGCGGACGCAGCCGACCGCGAGGGCCATGAGGGTGTTCCTCCCCGCAGCGACAGGACAGGAGTGCGTCGCCGAACCATGCTCGCCGCGACAGCAGGCGCCGTGCCCGTGGTGGTAGCCGGCGCGGGAGGCGGAACACCTGCGGCGGCAGCGGCCCGCGCAGCGGAAGCGGACGGTGCGGTGACGGGGCTGACCGCGGAACATCGCACGGATCCCGTGGGCGTGGACGCCGCCCGGCCACGCTTCGGCTGGCGCATGCGGTCCACGGCACGCGGACGGAGCCAGGGCACATACCAGATCCTCGTGGCGAGCACGGCCGGCAAGCTGACCGCCGGCCGCGCCGACGTCTGGAACAGTGGCCGCGTCCGCTCCTCCGACTCGGTGGCCGTCCGCTACGCGGGTAAGGCGCTCCAGGCCTCGACCCGCTACCACTGGACCGTCACCGTCTGGGACGCCGAAGGCCGTCCGGTCGGTACCGCGGCCCCCGCCTTCTTCGAGACCGGCCTCATGAGCACCGACGGCGTGGCCGGCTGGGGCGGAGCCCAGTGGATCGGAATGAAAGGGAAGGCCCCCAACTCGGCGGGCGCACCGATGCTTCGGAAGGAGGAGCACGTCAGGACAGCGGGCGCCGCGAAGAGCCGGCCCAAGGTCAGCGAGGCGCGGCTGTACCTCTCGGCGCTCGGCGTCTACGAGGCCTACGTCAACGGACGCCACGTCAGCGTCCCGCAGGACGGCGGCACCACGACCGAACTGCTGCCCCCGGGCTCGACCAACTACGACGCACGCGTCAACTACATGACGTATGACGTGACCGACCTCGTGACAGAGGAGCCGTACGTCACCCTCGCGGTCGTCCTGGGCAACGGCTGGTACAACGGCCGCATCTCCGAGGGCAGTACCTACTACTCGGAGGACGGCAACCCGCTGGCGGCCAAGGCCAAGCTGCTGATCCGGTACACCGACGGGACATCGCGGACGGTCGTCACCAGGCCGGACGACGGCTGGAAGGCCACGGACGACGGCCCCTACCGCGCCGACGACATCTACGACGGCCAGACCTACGACGCCCGCAAGGAACTGCCGGGCTGGACGACGCACGGATTCGACGAGTCCGCCTGGTCGGATGTCGAACGCGTCGCCTTCGACGACACGTTCCCGGACGCACAACTCCTCGCCTACCCGGGCGAGACCGCACGCCTGATGCCCCAGTGGGACCGTCGACCGCGGTCGATCACCGTCGCCACCGGGGTGGCCGGGCAGGACGGCAGCCCCAACGGCAGGGGACACATCGTCGTGGACCCCGCCCGGACGGTGACCGACCCCGCGAAAGCGGCCTCCGCCTCGGTCACGATCGCCGGCGGCGAGACCGTGCTCTTCGACCTCGGACAGAACATGGTCGGCGTGCCCCACTACCGGCTGCGCGGCCCGGCCGGAGCCAGGGTCGAGTTCAGGTTCGGCGAGATACTCAACGACGACAGCACCGGCGCGGACGGCCCCAAGGGCTCCCTCTACCGGGCCAACCTCCGCAGCGCCAAGGCCACCAGCACATACATCCTCAAGGGCGACCGGCACGGCGAGACCCACCAGGACTCCCTCACCTTCTACGGCTTTCGCTACGTGTCCGTCACCGCGACGGACACCGTCACGATCAACGGCCTGACCGGGAAGGTCGCCACGTCCGCGATCCGCGAGATCGGCACCGTCACCACCGACGATCCCGAGATCAACCAGCTGGCGAGCAACATTCGCTGGGGCCAGCGCGGCAACTACCTCTGGGTGCCCACCGACTGCCCCCAACGCGACGAACGCCTCGGCTGGACCGGCGACACCCAGGTCTTCTCCACGACCGGCCTGTACAACACGGACGCCGGAGTCTTCCTCAGCCACTTCCAGGACACCGTCGTCGACTCCCAGACCATCTACGGTGTGGACACGGCACAGTTCACCGGAGTGGCCCCCACCGGACGGTACAACTTCCCCGGTGGCGGCAGCGGTTGGGCGGATGCCGGAGTCATCGTGCCGTGGACCGTGTGGCAGATGACCGGAGACGCGACCGTCGTCGAGGACAACTGGCCCGCGATGACCCGCTACCTGGACTGGATCCGGCAGCAGACCGGAGACACCTACGCCGGACAGGGCTCCCTCACCGGCGACTGGCTGGCGCCGCAGAAGACCAGCGCCCAGATGATGAGCGACCTCTACTACGGCTACGTCGCCCAGCTGATGGCACAGCTGGCCCACGCGATCGGCAGGACGGCGGAGAGGGAGGCGTACGACCAGCTCTTCGGACGCATCAAACAGGCGTTCATCACCAAGTACCTGGACACCGAGGGCGGCACGGTCACCGTCAGGTCCAGCCTCGGCGAGGCCTCTCCGATCGAACCGGGCGCCGACCCCGACCAGAAGACGGAGGACAACAGCCAGACAGCACTGCTCTGGGTCCTCAAGCTCGGGTTCTACGAAACGGAGGCCCAACGCCGCGCGCTCGTCGGGCATCTCGCCGACAACATCGGCAACGACGCGGCCTACAAGGCGGCCCACCCGAACAGCAGCCGGGTCAGGTACGCCGAGAACACGCTGTCCGTCGGCTTCCTCGGCGTCAACGTCCTCGCCCCCGTCCTCACCGACGAGGGACGCGCGGACCTGGCGTACAAGCTGCTGCACCAGGACGCGATGCCGTCCTGGCTCTTCTCCGTGAAGAACGGTGCCACCACCGTGTGGGAGCGCTGGAACTCCTACTCCGAGGACGACGGGTTCGGCCCGGTCAGCATGAACTCGTTCAACCACTACGCCTATGGCGCGATCATGGAGTGGATGTACGCCTACATGGCCGGCATCGCCCGCGACCCGGACAGCCCCGGCTTCAAGCACTTCGTCCTGCAACCCCATACCGATCCGACGGGCAGGATCACCCGGGCCGCGGGACGGTACGAGTCGCCGTACGGCGAGATCCGAAGCGAGTGGGTGCTCAAGGACGCGGGCCGGACCCTGCGCTACGACGCGGTCGTGCCCGCGAACAGCGGGGCGACCCTGCGCCTCCCGGCAGCCACCGCCGACTCCGTCCGTGAGGGACGAACGCCGCTCGCCCGAGTGGACGGAGTGCGCTTCCTCGGCCATACCGACGGGGTGTCCTCGTACCGAATCCCGTCAGGCACGTTCCGCCTGACCACACGACTGCGCTGACTGGCGCACGCAGCACCGACGAGGGAGCCGGTCTGCGGCGACGACGAGCCACTGCTGGTTGGTTGCGGAGTCGCGGTGGCCGGAGTCCACTGCTGATCCTTGCGGCCGGTGAGGCTGTGGCATCGGATGCACCCGCCGCCCGCGGATCGTGACGCGTGGAGAGCTGCGATCCGCGGGCGTGCGGTGCGCCGATGAGGTGTTCGGGTGGGCGGGGGCTGCGTGGGGTCGTCAGTGCCCGGAAGGGGAGCCGTTCCGTCAGGGCCCCGCCGTAGCGGAAACGATGGTGGTGGCCCCGGTGTTGAGAGGAGCACGCCGTGCGGGGTGTCGTGGCGGTCACCGGAGCAGGTGTCGCCCGCCACCGCCTGCCCGACGCCCCAGGTGAGATCGCCTACTGCGCCAGCGGGTCGGCGGGGGCTGCACCGTCCCGGGAGGCGGCCCAGGAGGCGAGGAGGCGCAGGGCCTCTTCGGAGGGTGAGCCGGGTTCGGCGGTGTAGATGAGGAGGGTGAGGCCGGGCTCGTCGTCCACGGCCGAGCCGTGCCAGGCGAGAGTGAGGCCGCCGACGACCGGGTGATGGAAGCGTTTGACGCCGGTGCCGTGACGGCGCACGTTGTGGGAGCCCCAGCGGGTCCGGAAGGCGTCGCTGCGGGTGCACAGCTCGCCCACCAGGTCGTGGAGGTCCTTGTCGTGCGGGTTGCGGCCGGCCTCGGTGCGCAGCACGTCCACGGTCATGTCGGCGATGAGGTCCCAGTCCGGGTAGAAGCGACGGGCCGCCGGGTCCAGGAACTGGAAGCGGGCCATGTTCGGCGGTGTCGTGCCGCTGTCGTAGATGTCGGCGAAGAAGGCACGGGCCAGCTGGTTGGCGGCGAGCAGGTCCAGACGGCCGTTCGTCACGAACGAGGGCCCGGCGGTGACGGCGTCCAGAGCCCACTGCAGGCTCTTGGGCAGGGCCTTCTGCCGGATGGAACGCGACCGGGGGCGGGCGAGTGTGTCGGAGCCTTCTTGAGCCTGGGCCAGGTGGAGCAGGTGCGTCCGCTCGACGTCGTCCAGCTGGAGTGCGCGCGCGACCGATTCGAGCACGGCGGGGGAGACTCCGGCGAGGCTGCCCCGTTCCAGCTTCCCGTAGTACTCGACGCTGACGTCGGCCAGTGTGGCGACCTCGCTCCTGCGCAGTCCGGGCACGCGGCGTCGGCTGCCGGCCGGCAGCCCGGCCTGCTCCGGGGTGATCTTGGCTCGCCGCGAGGTGAGGAACTCGCGGATTTCGTCACGGTTGTCCACGCCTCGACCGTACGCCGCCCGCCCGCCATGAGGGATGTACTGCCAGTACATGCTTCATCAGCAACTGGTTGACCGTGCGCGGCCTTGGTTACCTGGATGACGCGGGCACCCGGCCCGCCCGGCCGACTGACACGGCCGGTCCCTTCACGCGAGGAGCAACCCCCATGCGCGGTGTAGTGATGCACGCCCCGGCGACTTCCGGGTCGAAGAGCGCGAGGACCCGAGGATCCTTCACCCCACGGACGCGGTCATCCGGGTGTCGGCCGCCTGTGTCTGCGGCTCCGACCTGTGGCCCTACCGCGGGGCCGAACCCTTCGAGGCACGCTCCCCGATCGGTCACGAGTACGTGGGCGTCGTGGAGGAGGTCGGCAGCGCCGTCACCACCGTCGAGCCCGGCCAGTTCGTCGTCGGCGGCTTCTCCACCTCGGACAACACCTGCGAGAACTGCCGCGCCGGCTACCAGACCGCCTGCGTCCGGCGCGAGTGGATGAACGAGATGGGCGCCCAGGCGGAGCGGCTGCGCGTCCCGCTCGCCGACGGCACCCTCGTCGCCACCCCGGGCATCCCGGACGAGGACCTGATCCCGAGCCTGCTCACCGCCTCCGACGTGCTCGGCACCGGCTGGTTCGCCGCGGTCGCCGCCCAGGCCGGCCCGGGCAGGACCGTCGCCGTGGTCGGTGACGGCGCGGTGGGCCTGCTCGGTGTGCTCGCCGCCCGGCAGCTCGGCGCGGAACGGGTCATCGCCATGAGCCGGCACGAGTCGAGGCAGAAGCTCGCCCTGGACTTCGGCGCCACCGACATCGTCACCGAGCGCGGCGACGAGGGCGTCGAGAAGATCAAGGAACTGACCGGTGGCTTCGGCGCCCACTCGGTCATCGAGGCGGTCGGCACCCAGGAGTCCATGCTCCAGGCCATCCGCTCCACCCGCCCCGGCGGACACGTCGGCTACGTCGGCGTCTCCCACGACGTCACCCTCGACGGCCAGGAGCTGTTCTTCTCCCACGCCCACCTGCACGGCGGCCCCGCCCCGGTCCGTCAGTTCCTGCCGCAGCTGATCGACCTGATCTGGAACCGGCGGATCGACCCGGGCAAGGTCTTCGACCTCACCCTCCCGCTGGAGCAGGCCGCCGACGCCTACCGGGCGATGGACGAACGCCGCGCCATCAAGGTCCTGCTCAAGCCCTGACCGACCCGCCGCGTTCACGCGACACACAGCAGCCCCGCCGTCCCGGCCGAGCGCCTGTACGCCCTCCACACCGAGCCCACGGGGGTCCGGCACTACGCCGAACCCCTGCCCGAGTAACGCCCCCGGGTCGCCCCTCGACCCTGCACGCCCCCTGGACCCTGTTCCGCCCCGCAGACACGGAAGGTGTCCGTGCGGACGCGGCTGATCTGCGGCTGCGACGCCGCGTCGCGGACCGGCCGGGCGGTGGGGGCGCGGCTCTCGGCGGCGCGGCAGGTGCTCGGCGACATCTTCGGCCCGTGACTGGTCAGGACTCGGCAGATCGGCTCGACTCCGCACACCTGGCGGTGTGCGTCGATGAACACCACGGACACTTCGACGCCCGTCTCGCCCCCCGCGGATCAAGGGTGGGCTATTCTCCGCGCATGCGCGGACCGTTCACCGGCTGGCCGGCACAGGCCATGGACGTGTTGTGGCAGCTGCAGGGCGAACCCACCCACGCGACGCGCGAGCGCTGCCGCGCGGACCGCGAGCGCCTGGTCCGGCAGCCGATGATCGCCCTGTTGAACGAGGTCGCGGACGCCGATCCCCGCTACGAGGACTTCTCCGTCTGGCACTACCGCACCGACTCCTGGTGGTGGCAGCACCAGGGCGCGGTGATCCGGCTCGGCCGGAAGATCGAGATCGGTCTCCGGTTCGACCTGGACGGTCTGCGGATCCAGGGAGCCTGGTGGTACCCCGATCCCGGCCAGGTGGACATGTTCCGCAAGGCCGTGGCCGTCGAGGGCAGCGGGCGCGAACTGACCGGGATCGTCGCGGAGTTGCGGAAGAAGGGCTACGACATCTCGGGCGACGTGATGCAACGCCCCCCGCGCGGCTATCCGGTGGACCACACCCGTACGCACCTGCTGCGCCACCGTTCGCTGATCGCCGCCCGGCCCCTGGGCTGTGAGGAGTGGCTGCACACTCCCGAGGCGGTCGACCGGGTCCTGGCAGCCGCCGCCGACCTGGACGCCCTGCTGATGTGGCTGGTCCGCCACGTGAAGCGCACCGCCTAATGACAGCACGGGGCGTCGCGCGGCACGGGAGGAACGCGGACCGGGGCGATGCCCCCGCGCAGCGCGATATCGCGGTCGAGCGTCGGGTGATCGCCCCCGTGTTGCCGCCGTAGGCCACCGCCACACGGCCGACCGCAGCGCCGTCCCGCGCGGCGGAGAGCGTGGTGCTCGGCGACTCGGCGGTGCCGACGGCCTCCAACTCGCCACCGCAGACGTGCGGTTGCCCGCGGTGGCGTGAGTGTGGCCGGATTGTCCCTTGCTGGGCCTCTGGTGGGTGGGGTTGCCGTGTGTGGTGGGTGGGGTAGTGAAAATTCGTGTGCTTGATCTGTCGAAGTTGTGGGTACCGCGTGGTCAAGATGTGTTGAGATCATGTGCATGGCTTTTGGTGGGGCAGAGCATGCCGGACGTCGCGCTCGGGGGACGCGCGAGGGGGCCTGACGGTCCTGCCGTCATGCGGTGACCTGTCGGACGTACTTTCCAGTGGGACGGACCGAACGAACTATGAGCACGAGCGACTTACCCGATCCTGCAGCGCACCAGGCGCCGGCGCCGCCCGCTGCCGGGGCCCCGGTGGTCGGGGACGCCGTGAGCGCGATGCGTAACGCGCGCGCCCAGCTCGCCGAACTCCTGGGCCGTACACCGGAGTCGGTGTCGGCCATCAGCCGCGACGAGACGGGCTGGCAGGTCGATGTCGAGGTGGTGGAGCTGGCGCGCATCCCCGATTCCACCAGCGTCCTGGCCGTCTACCGGGTGAGACTGGACGGCGACGGTCTCCTTCTCGGCTATGCCCGCAGCCGCCGCTACACCCGAGGCCAGGTCGACCGGCAGTGAGGGTGTACAGGGCGGCCCGAGTGACGGCCACGGTGCCGGATCACCGCCCTCTGTGCGGCGTGGCCCCCCAGCCCTCAGCCCCCTGCGCACGAGTGCACCGCCTTCCGTCGCGGCGTCCACATCCGCGACGCCCTCGCCTCCTGACCCGGTTGCGCCGGCCCGGTACATCGGTCCGGTTGCCCTACGAAGCCCGCACGCACGACCGCCCACCCTCGCCCCACCTCTGAGAGGGAACTCACTCATGACCGTACTCGCCCAGACCGCCGCCCCCCGTGCCCAGAAGACCGATGGAGGCCTGTACGACATCCTCGACCTGATCCTCGACCGCGGGCTCGTGATCGACGTCTTCATCAGGGTGTCGGTGATCGGGATCGAGGTCCTGCGTGTCGACATCCGCATCGTCATCGCCAGCGTCGACACCTACCTGCGGTTCGCGGAGGCGACCAATCGCCTCGACCTGGAGAACCGCGGTACTCCCGTGGTGACTTCGCCGCCCACGGTGCTCGCACCGGCCCTGCCCACGGCCGTCGCGCCGGCCGGCCAGGGGGCGGTTCCGCCGGGCGTCGCTGCGGCTCCCGCTCCCGGCACGGTCGTCATGCAGGGGCAGCCCGTCACCGCCTGGCCATCCGCAGCCGGGGCGCCGGTACCCGTCGTCGGGAACCTGGGACAGACGGTGGGGCAGGCGCTCGGAGCGGTCGGGCAGACGGTCGGTGGTGTCGTCGGTGCCGTCACCCCGACCGTCGGAGGACTGGTCCAGGGTGTGGCGCCGGTTGTCGGTGACGTGGTCGGCACGGTGGGCCAGACGGCCGGCACCGTGGTGGGGGCCGTCGCTCCGACGGCAGCCGGAGTGGGTCCGGTCGTCCCGGCGGTCGCTACCGCGGTCCCGGTGACGGAACCCGCGGTACCGGCCGCCGGCGAGACCGCCGCCGTGGAGCAGGTGACGGTGCACACCGTGCAGGACGTGACCGACGCCCCCGGACCGACCACGACAGCCGACCAGCAGCAGACTCCCCCCACCGGACGCGGCAGGACCCGGGGCAGTAAGGGACCGCAGGGCGGGGAGGTCTGACAGATGCCGCTCTACCTCTATGCGGTCACCGACGCGGACCATCCACTCCCGGTCGAGGGCGCCACCGGCATCGGGTCCTCACCCGCCCCCCTGCGGGCGGTACGCGCTGCCCGGGTGGCCGCCGTCGTCAGCGAGGCGCCGGCGCAACTGCGCGCCAAGCGGAGAGATCTGATGGCCCATCAGGAAGTGCTGCTGATGCTCGGCGCCGCGGGTGCCGTGCTACCCCTGCGCTTCGGCACGCTCGCCCCCGACGACGGCGCGGTGCGCCGCGCGCTGGCCGACCAGGAGTCGTTGTTCACCGACCGGCTCCGAGAAGTCGAGGACCGCGTCGAGTTCAACGTCAAAGCCCTGCAGGACGAGGACACCGCCCTGCGCGATGTCCTGCGGGACAGTGCCGAAGCCCGGCGCCTGAGCGCCCTCACCCGGGACGGCGCCGGGACGCACGAGGACCAGGTGGCCCTCGGCACGGTCGTCGCCGCCGGTGTCCAGGCGCTGCAGGCGCGGCACGCCCAGGACATCGCCCGCCTGCTGGAGCCGCTGGCCCACCGCACCTCCGCGGGTGACCCGACCGGCGAGGTCTTTCTGAACCTGAGCCTGCTGGTCGAACGCGGGCAGACCGACGCGTTCGCCGCGTCCGTGGGCCAGATCGCCCAGAGCCTCGGACACGGGCTGGAACTGCGGGTGACAGGCCCTCTCCCGCCCTACAGCTTCGTCTGACTGCGTGACTGCGTGACTGCGTGACTGCGTGACTGCGTGACCGCACGGACCCCGCGACCGGGCACCGCGCCTCACCCACCGCCACTGCCTCCCGACCGGAAGGAGAGCGCTGTATGGGCCTGCTGAGCAGCCTGCTCGGCCTGCCGCTGGCTCCGCTGCGCGGGGTCGGCTGGGTGCTGGAACAGGTGGTGCAGGAGGCCGAGCGGCAGTACGCCGACCCGGCCCCCATCCACCGCGAACTGGCCGAGCTGGAAGCCGACCTGATGGCCGGCCACATCACCGAGGAGGAGTTCGACCTTCGGGAGGACGAACTCCTGGATCGCCTGGAACAGATCACCACCGGCAACGCCGAGGACTGGGCCGACCCCGGTTGGGACGAGACTCCCGCCGCCCACGATGCCCCGGCCGCTCCCGCTGCCCCAACTGCTCCCACCAGGAGCACCCGCGATCCGGCCACCGCGTCCGTGCACAGCGACACGACCCGCCCCCACCCTCTCGGTGACCTGGGCGCCGACGCTCCGGCACTACAGGAAGGCCCCCCGTGACCGACGCCCTCACCCGGCGATCAACTGCCCTGTCGCCCCCGCCAGGCAACGCAGGCAATCTGGCCGACATCCTGGAACGCGTCCTCGACAAAGGAGTCGTGATCGCCGGGGACATCAAAATCAACCTCCTCGACATCGAACTCCTCACCATCAAACTCCGGCTGCTCGTCGTCTCCGTCGACACCGCACGCGAGATGGGCATCGACTGGTGGGAACACGACCCGACCCTGTCCTCCCGCGCCGCCCGCCCCGCCCCACCACCCGACCCCGACCGCACTGCGGAACTCGCCGCCGAGAACGCCCGCCTTCGCGCCGAACTCCACTCGCTCAACGCCCGGTTGAAGGAACCCGATGACCTCTGAGCCCTCGACCCCGCCCCCGGCGGACCTCACCGACGCGGTCTACGCGTACGCCGTACTGCTGCAGAACGAGGCGGCCGAAGCGGCCGCCCGTGAACTGCGCGGTGTCGACGGTCTGCCGGTACGGATCCTGCATGGTGCCGGCACGGCCGCGGTCGTCAGCGACGTACCCGCCCGCACCTTCACCGAAGAGGTCATCGCCCAGCGGCTCGACGACATCACCGACCTGGAACGCCTGGCCCGCGACCACCACCAGGTGATCGCCGCCCTCACCTCCCACACAGCAGTACTACCCCTGCGTCTGGCCACGGTGTACCTCGACGACGACAGCCTGCTGCGACGCCTGCACGCCGACGACGGCCACTTCCGCGCCACCCTGAACCAGTTGGAAGGCCACGACGAGTGGGGCGTCAAGATCTACGCCAACCCCCCTGCGACCACCCCACCCCCCGAGGACCGGCCACGCTCCGGGCGCGACTACCTGCGCGCCCGCCGCACAAGCCGGGACAGCCATGCCCTGGCCCACCAGTCCGCCGCCGACCTCGGCGCACAAGTGGACCGCATGCTCACGGAAGCGAACCTGGCCACATCAGTACGCCACCATCGCCCCCAGCCCGCCGTTCTGTCCGCGCAACCGGGGGAGAACATCGTCAACGCGGCCTACCTCGTCCCCCGACAACACACACGCAGCTTCCAGGACCGCGTCGAGGCACTCGCCGCCGACACCCCCGGCGCCCGACTGGAGATCACCGGACCCTGGGCCCCGTACTCCTTCGCCACACCCCCACCGGAACAGACCGAACGGGACCCCGCGATCACGCTGACGACACCATGACCGCCCCCGTCCCGCCCCACGCAGAGGTCGCATTGGTCGACCTCCTCGACCGACTCCTGGCCGGCGGCGTCGTCATCACCGGAGACCTCAGCCTCTGCATCGCCGACGTGGAACTGGTCCGCATCTCCCTGCGGGCCCTGCTCACCTCGGTCGAGGAAGCCACCGAAGGAATCCTCACGTGACACCACACGGCGAATACACCCCCGCCTCCGCCTCCCTCCTCGCCCCGCGCACCCCACCCCCCGACGCACCACACCCGCCTCCTTCCGCTACCCGGACAACGCCGCCCCCCGACTCCGAACAGGCCTCGCCCCGGCGCCTCGACCTGGACAAGGACACCGTCGAACGCGACCTCGTCCGACTGGTGCTCACCGTCGTGGAGCTGCTGCGTCAGCTCATGGAACGTCAGGCCATCCGCCGCGTCGAGAAGAACGACCTGACCGAGGAGCAGGAGGAACGCATCGGCATGACCCTCATGATCCTCGACGACCGCATGACCGAACTGCGTGAGCGCTACGGCCTGAAGCCCGAAGACCTCAACCTCGACCTCGGCCCACTCGGTCCCCTCCTGCCCCGCCAGGAAGGGAACTCCTGAGATTCCCGGCCCAGAGACGTCGGTGATCGCGTCACGGGCCGCGCATCCCGGTGAAGGCGATCTGACCACCCGGCAGTGGGCCCGGCGGAAACAAGATCCGCCCTGCCGATTGCGGAGTGGTGTGCGGGCGCTCCGGTTCAAGAGACCGTCGGGGCAGTCTTCCTGAGCGAAGCCCGGCCCGGCGTGGTCTATCGATCTCTGAGCAGGCTCGTGGTCACCAGGGGGGTGGAGGTGAAGTGCGGCCTGCACGTCTGAACGGAGTTCCTGACTCGGAAGACTCGCCACCCGGTCTAGAAGGCATGCGCCATCAGCTCCGCGAACAGCGCGTGCTCGTCGACATCGAGGCCCCGTGAGCGGAACCAGCCGCAGATGTTGGCGCAGTCGCGCTGGAGGAAGGTCATGCCGTTGAGGTTGCCGACCAGGTCGACGATCTGCGGTAGGTCGATGATGACCAGCCGTTCGCCCGCCGCCAGGATGTTGTACGCCGAGAGGTCGCCGTGCACGAGGCCGTTCTGCACCATCGTCGCGAGCGCGTCGGTGAGTTGCTCGAAGTACGCTGCCAGCAGTTCGGGGGAGGGCCGGGTCTGGGCGAGCCGGGGCGCGGTCTGGTCGGCGCCGTCCTCGTCGACGACGGTGATCCACTCCATCAGGATCTCGGTGCCGTCGATCTGGACGGGGTAGGGGACCGGCAGACCGAGGTTCCAGAGCCGTACCAGCGCACCCCACTCGGACACCGCCCACTCGCCGGCCGCGACCTGCCGGCCGAAGGTGCTCTTCTTTTTGAGGGCTCGCTCGTCACGTGAGCGCTTCATCGAGCGGCCCTCGGTGTACGACGCGGAGCGGTGGAAGGTCCGGTGCTCGGGAGAGCGGTATCGCTTGGCCGCCATGACCACGCCGGCGGCGGGGTCGAGCGGGTCGGTGCGCTCGACGAGGTGGACGTCGGCTTCCTTGCCGGTCTTGAGGACGCCGAGTTCGGTGTCGATCGCGCCCTGCGAGGTCACCACCCAGTCCGGGAGCGGCTCGGGGCCTCGGCAGAGGGGCTCGACGCTGAGCCAGGTCGACCAGCGCTGGCCGTCCTGGAGGTCGTCGTAGGAACGGAAGTCGAAGACGAACCGGTCGTCCACGTCGCCCAGTTCGTCCGGCGGCGGGACGTGGTGGTAGGGGGCGGTGACGAAGTCGTCAGGAAATGCCGGGTGCTGAGGGTATGGCGAAAGGTTGTCGTGAGACATCGCTGGAGGTGCTCCATGAGGTGAAAGGGAGGCGGTCTGCGGGCAGGCCGAGGACAGTCGTGGTCACGGTCGTGCCTCCTCTCGTGGAGCACCGGGCAGCTCCCGGTGTCCGGCCCAGGGTGAGGGACGGACACGGGCAGCGGCAACCGAATAAAGTCGGCCCGCGTCGGGCGGCCGTAGCGGTGCCGTGGGTTTCCGGCGTGATCCTGCGTGCCGGGCTCGTTCCGGCCTGGCACGGGCTGACGTGCTCCAGCTCATCTCGATGATTGATAGATCAACCGATTCGCAGTAGTGTTGTTGATGCGTCAACAAAGATCCTCTTCTGGCAAAGGACACCTGTCATGAGCAACAAGAAGGTCATCGCGGTCGCCGGAGCAACGGGTGCGCAGGGCGGCGGTGCCGCACGGGCGGTCCTGGCCGACCCGGAGTCGGGCTTCACGGTCCGCGCGCTCACCCGTAACCCCGACTCGCCCGCGGCCAGGGAACTCGCGGTGCTCGGGGCCGAGGTCGTGCAGGCGGACTTCACTGACGAGCCGACGGTGCACAAGGCCTTCGAGGGTGCCTACGGCGCCTTCCTCGTCACCAACTTCTGGGCGCACGGTTCGGCGGCGAAGGAGATCGAGGAGATCGAGGTTCTGGCCCGCGCGGCCGCGGCCGCCGGGCTGCGTCACGTGGTCTCCTCGACGCTGGAGGACACCCGCGAGCTGCTGCCGCTGGAGGACGGCCGTATGCCGGTCCTGCAGGACAAGTACAACGTGCCTCACTTCGACGCCAAGGGTGAGAGCAACAAGCTGTTCACTCAAGCGGGCGTGCCGACCACCTTCCTGAACACCACCTTCTACTTCCAGGGCTTCCTGCAGGGCCTTGGCCCCCAGCGTGGCGAGGACGGTGTGCTGACGCTGAGCCTGCCGCTGGAGGACGGCAAGCTGCTGGCCGGAGTGGACGTGGCGGACATCGGCCGCACGGCCTTCGCCATCCTCAAGGGCGGCGAGCCGTTCATCGGGCAGAGTGTCGGCCTGGCCGGCGACCACCTGACCGGTGCGCAGTATGCGGAGAAGCTGGCTGCGGCGCTGGGCGAGCCGGTGCGCTTCCAGTCCGTGCCCTACGACTTCTTCCGCACTCTTGAGATTCCGCTTGCCGAGGAGCTCGGCAACATGTTCCAGTACTACGGCGACTTCGACCAGGAGTTCACCGGCGCCCGTGATCTGAAGCGGCTGCGCGAGATCAACCCGGCCCTCAAGAGCTTCGACGACTGGCTGGCGGAGAACGCCTCGAAGTTCGAGGTGTAGTGACAAGCGCGACCACCACGGTGGGCGGACACCTCGTCGCGCAGGCCGCCCCGGAGACCGTCGCCGCCCTGATCCCGCAGCCCTCTCCCGCCGGGAGCCGGGAGTCGGCCGTGGGTGGCTGAACCGCGGCCGGCGCGGCCGGTGGCGGACCTCAGTCGGTTTCGAAGGCGCCGAGATCCGGGGCCTGTCCCTGGTACGGCAGGCCGGTGTTGACGCCCTTGTCGATCAGGGCGCTGTTCGCCGCGAGACGGAGGTGGGGCAGCACGGGCAGACTGCCGTCCGTTTGGCGGGACGCGTCCCAGCCGGATGTCGACACGCTCTGGAACTGTGCGTCCGACAGGGTGATGCCCAGGTTCCAGGAGTTGTTGGCGGCACTCGTACCGGTCATGTTCGACGTCAGGGTGCCGGTGTAGGCGAGGTTGTTGCGCAGGGTGCCCCGGCCGACGGCGCCGCCGCCGGAGTCGACTCCCAGCATGTTGAAGTCGGGGCGGTTTCCGTAGCTGGTGTTGTTGAAGTAGTCGTTGGCGACGGGGTGGTGGTTGGCGTAGAAACCCGATGCCCTGTTGAGGAACGCCACCGAGGTGCGGACGGTGTGCTTCACGGCGCCGGCGTCGTAGTCGCCGCCGTAGCCGCCCGCCTTGAAACCGGTTCCGTTGCCGGCTGCCGTGGTCGTTCCGGGCATGTACCCGTTGCGCCACGCCCAGGAGTTCTCGATGGTCACGGACGAGTAGGCGCTGATGAGGTCGAACCCGTCGTCGGCGTTCCACCACGCGCGGCTGCCCCGGAACACGTTCCCGGGATTGCCGGCCGAGATGTGCGCGCCGAATCCGTCGGCGTTCTCCCCGGCCCCGTTGGAGGAGTTGGTGTCGTAGTTGTCGTGCGAGTCGCTGTTGAGGACGAGGTTGTTGCCGCCGTTCTGGATGAACAGGCCAGGGCCCATGTGATGGTGGGTGTTGAGCTGCTCGAAGGTGTTGTTGCTCCCCGAGATCCAGATTCCCCAGGACTCGTGGTTGAGGTTGTTGTTCTGCGGCACCCCGGTGACTTCGAGGCCCTTGAGGTGGATCCAGCTACCGGTGACGTCGAAGCCCTTGATGCGGCAGTTGTCCTTCATGCCCGAGAAGGTGAAGACGGGTCTCTCTCCCGGGTAGGCCCAGTAGCGGATCGGACTGCCCGAACTGCCGCTCTTGTTCAGGGTGATGGCGTCGACCCGGTCGGTCTGGCTCACGCAGCTCTTGGTCCCGTGCGTATAGCCGTAGGTGCCGCCCCGTAGGTACACCGTGTCGCCCGGCTGGGCGAGGGCCTGCGCATGGGCGAGGGTCGCCCAGGGTGCGGCCTGCGTCCCCGCGGCGTTGTCGCTGCCGTCCGGGGCGACGTAATAGACGTTCGCCGCCGCCGCGTTGCCCGCGGCCGTCGAAGCGGCGGGCACCGCGAAGGGGGTCGCCGCGACCGCCGCCGCCAGCAGGGCACGTCCGATGTTCCGTACAGGTCTCATCATTCACTCCGGGTTTCGTCGCTCACTGGGAAGGCGCGCGGGCGCGGCGCCCGCGCGCCACGGTCACACGCCGAGGAACCCGTCCATCGCCGCCGTGGGCCGCCGGGTGCTCTCGTCCCAGGCCGAGCTGTTGTAGGCGTTGAACGAGGGATAGCCCTCCGGCTCCCAGAAGAAGGTGCCCAGGCCGCCGAAGCCCTTGATCCCGGTGATGAAGGCTTTCAGCGAGTCACGCACCTGGGTGGGCTTGCCCACCGGGCCGCCGTACTCCACCTGCATGATCGGCTTGCCGTAACTCGACTGGATGGTCTGCATGTTGGCCAGCACGACCGGAACGTTGCCGCCCTGCGCGTAGGAGGACAGGCCGGTGATGTCCCACTTCCCGCCGTTGCCCTGGTAGGCGCCCAGGAAGTTCTGGAGACTGGCCAGGTTCTGCGGCTGGGCCAGATGCACCATGACCGGGGTGTTCGGGAAGACGTCCTTGGACATGTCGTACGCGGCGTTCAGCAGGCCCGTCATCTGTGCCGGCTGACCGATGCTGCCGATCGGCTTGCAGATGCCGGAGTTGGTCTCGTTGCCGATCTTCACCCAGGCCGGCGTCACGCCGTAGTACTTGATGATGTTGCACGAGTGGTAGACGTAGTCGTACATGGCGTCGAGCATCTGGCTGTAGGTCATGGCCGCCCAGGCCGCCGGCGGTTTCTGTACGCCGACCGAGTTCCAGGTGTCGCCGAAGTGGAAACCGATGAGGACCTGCATGCCGGCGTCCTTGGCCCGCTTCGCCAGCTGCGCGGTCTCCTCGATGCTGCAGTGCCCATTGCCCGGATCGCTGGAGGGGTTGACCCAGGTCCGCAGCTGGATCGCGGTGATGCCGTACCCCTTGAGGATGGTGAACAGGTCCTGTCGCACCCCGGCACTGTTGTTCCAGTAGTAGCCGCTCGCCTCCATCTGCGGCAACCAGCTGATGTCAGCGCCCTTGACGAAACTCGCCGCATGCGCCGGGGTCGCCAACGGGCCCGCGCCCAGGGCGAGCGCACCTGCGCCGGCGGCTGCGCCGAGCAGCACGCTGCGTCGCCCTAATCCCGGAGACTCGGTTCGATTGCGGTCGGTCATGGCGGGTTTCCCTTCGTTGCTGCGTCCTTGTTCTTCGACTGGGCCGGGATCCAGGCGCCCTGCCCGGCGTGGCACGGGCCGACCCGCTTGTCGCCCGTCACCGGAGCCGGGCCATCCGGGTGTTCGCCTGTAGGTCGCCGTCCGCCGGGGCGAAGTTGCCGCCCTTCCAGAACCCGTTCTGGGAGACGGCCATCCGCCCGGCCACGAAGGTGGGACAAGGTCCGCCCGTCGGGCAAGGGGTTGAGCGAGGACGGTGTGACCGGGCACCGCGGTCGCTCACCGGCCTTGCCGCGGACCGCGGTTGCTGTGTCGAGGCCCGACTGCGCCGTTCAGCCTTCGGCACCGCCGCGGCCGACCGCGTGCACCGCCGGCACGCTCACCGCGGACAGCGCCGCAGAGCCCGCGCCGCGCACGCCTCCTCCAGGCGTAGGGCGAAACGCGTAGCGCGGACGGCATGCCGCAGGCAGAGCCTCTGCCCGTGCTTTCGGGTCGGCGAAGATCGCCCGCCTCTCCGTCCAAGGGCCGCTGAGCCGTCGCCGGGCAGGACGAGGCCTCACGTGCGGTGATCGGCCCGTACCGGATGCTTGCTCATGATCGAGACCCGGTTGAACGCGTTGATGGTGACCGCCACCCAGATCGCGGCGGAGATCTGGTCATCGGTGAGCACCTGTCGAGCGGCCTCGTAGGCGGACTCCTGCGCGGTGGCGTCGGCGGGGTCGGTCGTCGCCTCGGCCAGGGCGAGGGCGGCACGCTCGGCGGGCGTGAACACCTCGGTGTCCCGCCAGGCGGCCAGCACTCCCAGCCGCTGCGCCGACTCACCCGCGCGCAAGGCCGCCCTGGTGTGGATGTCGAGGCAGTAGGCGCAGCCGTTGATCTGCGACACGCGCAGGTTGATCAGTTCCACGAGGGGGCGGTCGAGCCCTGCCTCGCCGGCGACCGCGCGCACCGCTTCCGCGGCCTGAACCAAGGCGTCGAAGGCCTGGGGGCTCTGTTTGTCGATGAAGATGCGCATGTCTCCCGCTCGTCGTCCACTTCGCTCTGGTCTTCGCTCTATGACCATGGCACTCTAGTTGACGTAACAACTAGATTTCATGGGAGGTGGCCTCGATGAGTAATGCCGAAGCCGAGCCGGCTGTGATGAGATGCGGGTCGCAGGCCGACGACGTGCGGCCGGCCGGAGTGTCACGGGTCGACGTGCTCCCCGCACGGGACGTCCCCCTGGGCGGCCCGCGTTCGATGACGGTGCGGCGGACACTGCCGCAGCGTGACCGTCCGCTGATCGGCGCCTGGTGTTTCGCCGACCACTATGGTCCCGACGAGGTCACTGACAGGGGTGGCATGGCGCTGGCCCCCCACCCTCATACCGGACTGCAGACGGCGACCTGGCTGTTCGGCGGAGAGGTCGAGCACCGTGACACGCTCGGCACCCACGCCCTGGTGCGCCCCGGAGAGATCAACCTCATGACGGGCGGATACGGCATCGCCCACTCGGAGGTCTCCACCCCGCGCACGACCGTCGTCCACGGCGTCCAGCTGTGGGTGGCACTGCCGGAGGCGCACCGCGACGCGCAACGGGACTTCCAGCACCATGCGCCCGAGCCCGTGCGCATCGAAGGGGCTGAGATCAGGGTCTTTCTCGGTTCGCTCGCCGGCGAGGTCTCGCCGGTGCGGACGTTCACACCGCTGCTCGGCGCCGAGATCATCCTCGAACCGCGGATGACGGTCACCCTCTCCGTGGACGCCGACTTCGAGCACGGCGTTCTCGTGGACAGCGGGGACGTCCGTGTGGCCGACACCTCGCTGCACCGGGCTGACCTTGGGTATGTCCCGCCGGGTGTCGGCACCTTGACGCTGACGAACGAGTCGGACGATCCGGCGCGGACGATTCTGCTCGGCGGTACGCCGTTCGAGGAGGAGATCGTCATGTGGTGGAACTTCATCGGCCGCACGCACGCGGACATCGTGAAGGCCCGCGAGGACTGGGAGACCTCCTCCGACCGTTTCGGCACGGTCGAGGGATTTCCCGGCGGCCGGCTTCCCGCGCCCACCCTCCCCAACGCCACCATCAGGCCGCGCCGCAACCCTCCGCGCCGCTGATCTCCCACAGAAAGGTCCCTCGATGAGCCAGTCCGATGCCACTCCGGTCGTCGAGCGGGTGGACGCCCGCCACCGGTACGAGATCGTGGTCGACGGCAAGCGCGCCGGCGTGACCGAGTATCGCGACCGCGAGGAGCAGCGCGTGTTCTTCCACACGGAGGTCGGTGACGCCTACGCAGGACAAGGCCTGGCCGCGGAGCTGGTGCGGCAGGCGCTCACCGGCACGCGTGCCTCCGGGAAGCGGATCGTGCCTGCCTGCCCGTACGTGGCCAAGTTCCTGAAGAGGCATGACGAGTTCGCCGACATCGCCGACCCGGTGACCCCTGACGTCCTGCGGTGGCTGGAGGCACAGCTGCGCTGACCCCCGCACCGCCGGGCGGGGGATCCTCGTCGAGCGTTGGCCGCAACTCACTTCCGAAGGGTGTGCCAACCCGGAAGTGGGCTTGCGGCAGCAAGATGGGTGACCCGTCAACTGCTCTACACTCGCTTGTATGGATGAAGAGGTGCGGTGGTTGACGGCGGAGGAGCAGCACGCCTGGCGGAGCTTTGTCCGACTGCATGAGCGGCTGGTGGGCCGTCTGTCACGCAGGTTGCTGAGTGAGTCGAAACTCTCGGCCGCCGATTTCGGCGTGCTGGTCAATCTGACGGATGTGCCGGACGGCCGGCAGCGTTACCAGGATCTGGCCCGGGCGCTTGAGTGGGAGAAGAGCCGGATGTCCCACCACATCGCGCGGATGGCCGGACGAGGGCTGGTGGTCCGCGAGGAGTGCCCCGAGGATGCGCGGGGAGCGTTCGTGGTGATCACGGACGCGGGGCGGACGGCGATCGAGGCGGCGGCTCCGCTGCATGTGGAGGCGGTGCGCGAGCTGTTCCTGGACCATGTCACCCCGGCAGAGCTGCGGACGCTGGCCGACATCTCCGACCGCGTGGTGGGGAAGCTGGACGAGGATCCCGCCTGAGAGGCTGTACGGGCCTTCAGTTCCTCACCCCGAACTCCACGCAGCGCACCGACGGTCGGGACGGTTCGCCGCGCGCACGCATCCGCTTCGCCGTCGAGACCGCTGGTGCTGTCGCCGAAGCCGCCGACGCGGACGAGATCGGCTTCCGTGTCCCCCTGGGCGCCCTTCGACGACATCCACGAGCCCGGCCGGGTCGACGTGACGGCCACCCGCACCGTGCTGGTCGACACGCTCGGCCTGGCCTGAGCGCAGGCGCCCTCACCGACAGGTTTCGCAAGGTGAACGGCACATGAGGGTCGAGCACCGCGTACAGGTCAGTGACGCGCCGACCCTCACCAGCGCGTGACTTCGGTCGTCGGCCGCCCACGAACAGCGTGGCGAGGAGGTGCGAGCCACGGGACATGTCGTCGGCGGTCTCATCCGAGCCTGACGGGGAGCCTTGTCAGCCGTTGTCGAGGGCCCATGGTCCTCTCGGTGAGCTGAGCCCGGACCCGTTGTCCTTCCAGAGCCGGCTGTGGTGGGACTGGAGATGTGTCAGAAACCGCTCAAACGGTACGTGGATCCAGGCCACCCACTTTTCATCCGACCTATGATCTCAACTTTCCTTCATGTCGGCGGCGTTGACAGCTTCACGCGTCCCATCAATCATCAGACATCCGATGAATGGGAGCCGCTCATGGGTACGTATCCGAGACGTCAGGTCCTGGGCACCGCGGCCGGAGTCGCCGCAACAGCAGCCCTTCCCCTCGCCTCAGCCACCGCCGCACATGCCGCCGCACCACTCGCCGAGCGCACCGGACCGTGGGCTCCCGTCCCCGACCCCGTGCCTGTTCCCCTCGATTCCCTCTACGACAACGACGGTGTCGACACCGCCGCCGCCCGGGGCGGTGACTTCGACGGCTCGGGCTACACGTTCCCGGGCGAGGAACTGCCCAGGGGCCGTGTCGAGGTCGACGGCACGCTCTTTGTCTTCCCGGCTTCGGACGCAGGCGCGAAGAACAATGTCGTCGCACTCGGCCAGCGCGTAGAACTGCCCAAAGGCCGCTACCTCTCGGCCGTCTTCCTCACCGCGGGCAGCTATGGCAACGCCTCCGGCAGAGCCACCGTCCACTACACGGACGGTTCGACCACGACCGCCCCTCTCGGCGGATCCGACTGGTACGCCTCGGGTGGATCCCTGTCGACGCCGTACCGCTACGCACCGGACGGCACCAGGGACGCCCACCGGGTGGGGATCGGCACGTCCGAATTGTGGTTCGACCCACAGCGTGACGCCGTCGCGATCACGCTCCCGGTGACCAACCCGGCGGAGGCGAACAAGGCGTCGCTCCACGTCTTCGCGCTGTCCCTGCAACCTGCCGCTCAGGGACGGGCGCTGGCCCTGCGCGGGGCCCGGTCCACGAACTCGCTGCTGGAGTCGTCCGGCGCCCAGAGCATCGAAGCCACCGTCGTCAACGCGGGAACGGTCTCCGTACTGGCCGCGGACGGCGTCTCGGTGGGCGTCGTGGTTCCGGGAGCCCGCACCGTCGAGGCCGCCCGGGTTCGCCGCCTGGACCCCGGTGAGCAGGCCCGCGTCCGCGTGGGCATCCGCAACCGCGGGGGCACCGCCCCCGGCACGGTCCGCGACGGCTCGGTGACCGTCACCGGACGCGGCAGCCAAGTCGCCGCGCAGACAAGCCGGTTGACCCTCGGCGTCGCCGACTACCAGCCCACCGCGTCCTCTCTCTCCGGCCACCAGGCCCCGTACTGGTTCCAGGGCGCCAAGTTCGGCATCTTCATCCACTGGGGCGTCTACTCGGTGCCGGCCTGGTCGCCGGTCGGAAAGCAGTACGCCGAGTGGTACTGGAACCACATGCAGGACCCCGCGAACGCCGTCCACGGATACCACCGCGAAAAGTACGGAGAGAACTTCGCCTACGACGACTTCATCCCGATGTTCACGGCGGAGAAGTTCGATCCGCGCGCCTGGGTCGAACTGTTCCGGGACGCGGGCGCGCAGTACCACGTGCTGACCTCGAAGCACCATGAGGGCTTCGCGCTGTGGGACACGAAGGTTTCCGACCGCAACTCCGTGAAGATGGGCCCCAAGCGGGACCTCGTCAGGGAACTCTTCGCGGCGTCCCGCCGGTACACCCCCGAACTCCACCGAGGGCTCTACTTCTCCATGCCCGAGTGGTTCAACCCGGACACCCCCTGGATGGGGCACGCCCCACGCAATCCGTACACCCTGGAGCCGGTGCCCTACACGGGATACACCGGGGGCAAGGACTTCGTGAAGGACTACCAGGCCCCGCAGATGCTGGAACTGATCCAGGGCTACGACCCGGAGCTCATCTGGTGCGACATCGGCGGCGCCAACGACAGCCTCCATGTGCTGGCCGAGTACTTCAACCACGCGAAGAACCGCGCCCGGCCCATCGAGGTCACCGTCAACGACCGTTCGGGCATCGGCTTCCACGACTTCACGACCCCCGAGTACACGACGTACGACAACACGGTCGTCGCCAAGTGGGAGTCCAGCCGTGGCCTTGACCCGTTCAGCTACGGGTACAACCGGGCCACCCCGGACGACGCCTACATGACGACGGAGGAGGTCGTGCACAGCCTCGTCGACATCGTCTCCAAGAACGGCAACTTCCTCCTCGACATCGGCCCACGTGCCGACGGCACCATCCCCGAGATCATGCAGACCCGGCTGCGGGAGACCGGCCGCTGGCTGCACACCAACGGAGAGGCGATCTACGACACCACGTACTGGTCGCGGATGGCCGAACTGGGCGAGGACCTGCGGTTCACCATCCGCCCCGACGAGGCTTTCTACATCCACTCCCTGGCCGAGCCGGGCGCCAGACTCACCGTCGAAGCACCGATACCGATCCGCAGCGGGGACAAGGTGACCATGCTCGGCCATGGCCGGCCCCTGACCTGGACCCTCAGCAACGGGGCGCTGGTGATCGACGTCCCCGAAGCCGCACGCAAGGCGGGCCGGCATGCGTGGGTCTTCAAAGTGCACTGGCGTGTCTGAGACCCGAGGGGCACCCTGAGCGCGACTGGTGGCCGCGACGGCACAGCGTCGCTCGCGACACCGGTTTCCGCCCCCTCAGAGGTCCGGGGCGGCCTGACGAGCCGCGTAGGCGGCGGGTGTGAGGCCGGTGTGGTGGCGGAAGAAGCGGCCGAAATTGGCGGTGTCGGTGAAGCCGAGGTGGTCGGCGACCGCACGGGCGGCCCACCGGGCGTGGCCGAGCAGGCGACGTGCTTCGAGCAGGCGGCGTTGATCGACGACCTCCCGTGCTCCGGTGCCGGCGGCGGCCCGGGTGGCGCGACTGAGGGTGCGGACGGAACAGCCGAGCAGCCGGGCGTAGTCGTCGACGCGGTGCAGCTCGCGGTAGTGCAGCTCCAGGGCGTCCAGAAACCGTTCGTAGAGCGGCCGTCGTTGCGAGGTGTTGCCCGGGGGAGTGGTTCTGCCGGCGACCGGAGCTTCCGTGAGGTCCGGTGAGTTGGCGAGGCGGAGCAGCAGGGCTTCGAGGAGACTGCACCGCAGGGCGTGATGGGCCGCGAGCGGACGGCGACCCAACGCACGATGCTCGTCGAGGAGTTGGTAGGTGGTCTGTTCCAGCCAAGGGGCATCGGCGGGATGCGGGGTCAGGACGGCGGGGGCGTCGTGCGAGGTGACGGGAGCCAGCTGACGGGCGATGTCGGGCCGGAGCGCCGCCGGTTCGAACAGGATGAAGGGGCCACGGGCGGGGCCGGGGTCGTGCCAGCACTGCACGTGCCCGGGGCGCACCCACAGCCACTGGCCGGGAGCGACCGTGCGTGTGACGTGATCGACGTCGTGCCGCAGTTCACCCTCCGTGACGAGGATCAGGTAGTGGAAGGTGGCGCGGCCTGGACGGGGCGGATTCCACGGCCAGTCGTCGTGGTCGGCATGGAAGTCCTGGAGAGTGGTCACTTCCAGGCCGTACGGGGTCCCGACCGGGGGCTGGAATCCGAACAGCGGCACGGACTCCGGCTCCGCGCGGGCGGCGGAGTCGGGCCGTGAGACGAAGAGGGCGGAGGAACCGCGCTCCGGCTCTGCCGGTTGTCGCCTGTCGACCATCATGTGTCCGCAGTCTACCGCCCTCATGGTGGTCCGGGGGGAAAGGATGGTGACTGCGGCCCGCGTGTGCGTGCCGTCGGCGGGGGTGAGTGCCGGGGCACTCGCACTCGGCCCTTCGCGAACGGGAGAGCGGTGACGTGCTCACCGTCGCAGTCGTGTTGCCGAGACCGCTGTTCGCACTGAGCATGCCGGAAACGGCACCTCACGCCCTGTACCGCCGGTCGGGGCGCTCGTATCGATGAAGGAGCTGTTGACCATGGACGGAGAGACGCTGCAGAAGGCCGCGGCCGACTGTGCCGAGGAACTTCCCGGGGTCGGCCTGGAGCACCCGTTCGGCATCGAGTGGGAGGTGTACAAGGTGCGCGGCAAGGTCTTCATGCTCATGACGCAGGTGACGGGGGAGCCCATGGTGATTCTCAAATCGGCCCCCGACGAGGCGGCCGCCCTGCGTCACGAGCACGCGGAGATCACTCCCGGCTACCACATGAACAAGAAGCACTGGATCACCTTGGAGGGCGGACACACGATCGACGAGACGCTGGTGAAGGAACTCGTGACCGACTCCTACCGACTTGTCGTCGAAGGGCTCGCCAAGTCCCAGCAGCCCGTCGACCCGCACACCTACGGCCGCCGCGCCTGACCCCCGGGTATGTCGTTCGACGGCACGAAGCTCCAGGACGCCGCGCGCCGCACCGCGCTCGCGCTCCCGGAAGTGGGCCACGGGCGCCCGTTCACCGAGCAGTTGGACGTCTACAAGGTGGCGGGCAAGGTCTTCCTCATCGTCACGGACGACCCGGACGAACTCATCGTCACCCTCAAGGCGGAACCGGAGTACGGGCGGCTGCTCCAAGGCGGGCACCCGTCGATCACCGCGGGCCGCTACCTCAGCAAGCGGCACTGGATCTCCGTAGGGGCCGGCCGGGACGTCACGGCCGACCTGGTCGCCGAACTCGTCGACCACTCCTACCACCTCGTCCTGCAGACGGTTCCGCACCGCCGCCGTCCCCGATGACCCTCAACCGACCAACCGATTACGGACAAGGACCGCCCATGCACAGCATGTCGACCGAGGAATGGCACGCCTTCGTCACCCGTGGCGCGCCCACCGGACGGTTCGCCACCGTCGGGGCCGACGGCACACCGAACATCACGCCCGTCTGGTACGTCTTCGACGGCGAGGCCTTCCTGTTCACCACGGGTGGCGCCACGGCCAAGGCCCGCAACCTGCGGCGCAACCCCCGTGCCTCCCTCTGCGTCGCCGACGACGCCGCACCCTTCGCCTACGTGGAGGCGCGCGGCGAGGTGACGCTCAGCGAGGACCTCGACGAACTCCTCGATGTCGCCACCCGGGCCGGTGCCCGCTACATGGGCGCGGACAAGGCCGAGGAGTTCGGCAAGCGCAACGCCGTCCCCGGTGAACTCGTCGTCCGCCTGCACCCCACCAAGGTCATCGCCTACGGCGGCGTCACCGACTGATGAACACCCGGCCGCTCTCCACGCCCACCGCGCGCGTCCCGGAGCCGAGGACCCGTCCATGAAGCACGAAGCACAAGCGCTGCCCTTGTTCGACGACGGCACGCGGCGCCCGCTCGCCGACCGGCTGCGGCCGCGCACCCTGACGGATGTCGTCGGGCAGGAGCACCTGCTCGCGCCCAGTGCTCCCCTCGGGCGCATGGTCGAGCAGCAGCGGTTGGTGTCGGCGGTCTTGTGGGGTCCGCCCGGATGCGGGAAGACCACCATCGCCCGGCTCCTGGCGCAACGGACCGAGCTGGCCTTCGAGCCGCTGTCGGCCACGTTCTCCGGTGTCGCGGACCTGAGGAAGATCTTCGAGGCGGCCCGGCGCAGGCGCGACATCGGCCAGGGCACGCTGCTGTTCGTCGACGAGATCCACCGGTTCAACCGGGCCCAGCAGGACAGCTTCCTGCCCTACGTGGAGGACGGCACCGTCACCCTGGTCGGGGCCACCACCGAGAACCCCAGCTTCGAGCTGAACGGGGCACTGCTCTCCCGCTGCCGCGTCTTCGTCCTCAAACGCCTAGACGACAGTGCCCTGGACATCCTCGTCTCGCGAGCCGAGGAGCTTTCCTCGCGCGAACTGCCGCTGGACGACGAGGCCCGCCTGGCCCTGATGGCCATGGCGGACGGCGACGGCCGGTTCCTGCTCAACATGGCCGAACAGCTCCAGGCGCTGCCCGACGGCACACCGCCACTGGACACCGCCGCTCTCGCCGAGCAGATCCAGCGGCGCGCTCCGCTGTACGACAAGGCCCAGGAGGGCCACTACAACCTGATCTCGGCGCTGCACAAGTCCCTGCGCGGCTCCGACCCCGACGCGGCCCTGTACTGGCTCGCCCGCATGCTCGACGGCGGCGAGGACCCCCTGTACATCGCCCGCCGGCTCGTACGCTTCGCCAACGAGGACATCGGAACCGCCGACCCCCAGGCGGTACAACAGGCCCTGGCGGCCTGGGACGTGTACGAGCGACTCGGTTCACCCGAAGGCGAACTGGCCATCGCGCAGGCCGTCGTCCAGCTGGCGACCGCCCCCAAGTCCATCGCGGTCTACCGGGCGTTCGGCGCCGCCCGGCAACGCGCCCGCCGCACCGGCTCCCTGATGCCTCCGCTGCACATCCTCAACGCGCCCACCCGGCTCATGAAGAACATCGGCTATGGCGAGGGCTACCAGTACGACCCGGACACACCGGACGGATTCTCCGGCGCCGACTACTTCCCCGAGGGCATGGACCGCGAGACCTACTACCACCCCACCGGGAGCGGCTACGAGGAGCACATCCGCCGCCGACTGGACCGGTGGTCGACCCTGCGCACACAACGCTCGGCCCCCGAGCCCGAGGCCTGACGGCCCGTACCCGACGGAACGGTCCACGTTCCCGGAACCCTCACGCGCGTGCAGCAGAAGACGTCAGCCATGACTGATCAACGACGCTCGCCCTCTCGTCATGGCGACTGACTTCCAGGTGCTGGTCCATCCGGCCGATGCCCGGATCTCCGAGCGGGTGGCCGAACGGCCGGACCAAGAACCGTTCTGACCGGTACGTGGTCGGCTGCCCAGACCGCAGCAGGGGCAGCCGGGGACGATGTCCGAGGCCGCAGGCTCACATGGCCAGACCGAGGGTGACGGCGGTCGCCGCGGAGACCAGCGCGAGGATGATGGGGGCCATGGCGCTACCGCGCGTGGCGGGGTCGGCGTAGTCGCCGACCTTGGCGTGGAAGCCCACGGCGCCGATCATCGTGAGCCCGAAGCCGGCAGCGGCCGCGATCCCCAGAGGCTGCCAGAAGAGCCCCACGACCAGGCCCACGAACGCGGCGACCTCGGCCAGCCCTATGAAGCGGACCAGACCGGCGCTCAGACCCATGTGGGACTGGAGCCCCGCGGACACCTCGCCCTTCAGCATGGCCTTCGGCGCGCCGGCGGCCAGCGCCACAAGGGCAAGCAGCACGCTGAGGACGGCGGCGGTGATGTACATGGAGGTGGTCCCTTCCCGTGTGGCCCGCGCCCCGGCCGGGGTTCGCGGGCCATGGGTCGTTGCGTCGACGAGGATCGTCATCGAGGAACATAGGGAAGCCGTGGTGATGCGTCAACTACATGGGCGTCGCGCCCGCGCCTGGGGACGGCTGGCGCACGGGGTCGGAATACCGAGGCGCCGGGGTGTGTTGCGGAGGTATAGTTGATGCGTCAACTCAAGCAAGGGGTGATCATGATGCAGTTCGGCATCTTCACCGTCGGTGATGTCGTCATAGACCCGGCCACGGGCCGTGCGCCGACGGAGCACGAGCGGATCAAGGCGATGGTCGCCATCGCGCAGAAGGCCGAGGAGGTGGGCCTGGACGTCTTCGCGACCGGCGAGCACCACAACCGGCCGTTCGTGCCGTCGTCCCCGACCACGATGCTGGGCTGGATCGCCGCGCGCACCGAGCGCATCATCCTGTCCACCTCCACCACGCTGATCACCACCAACGACCCGGTGAAGATCGCCGAGGACTACGCGATGCTCCAGCACCTGGCCGACGGCCGCGTCGACCTGATGATGGGCCGCGGCAACACCGGCCCGGTCTATCCGTGGTTCGGCAAGGACATCCGCGACGGGATCAGCCTCGCCGTCGAGAACTACGCACTGTTGCACCGGCTGTGGCGCGAGGACGTCGTCGACTGGGAGGGCAAGTTCCGCACGCCGCTCCAGGGGTTCACGTCCACGCCCCGCCCGCTGGACGGCGTACCGCCCTTCGTCTGGCACGGCTCCATCCGCTCCCCGGAGATCGCCGAGCAGGCCGCGTACTACGGCGACGGCTTCTTCCACAACAACATCTTCTGGCCGAAGGAGCACACCGGGAAGATGATCGACCTGTACCGGGAGCGGTACGCGCACTACGGCCACGGCAGTGCCGAGCAGGCGATCGTCGGTCTGGGCGGTCACGTCTACATGCGCCGCAACTCCCAGGACGCCATACGCGAGTTCCGCCCGATGTTCGACCGCTCACCCGTGATGGGCGGCGGGATGCCCATGGAGGAGTACATGGAGCAGACCCCGCTGACGGTCGGCACCCCGGAACAGGTCATCGAGAAGACGCTCACCTTCCGCGAGTACGCCGGCGACTACCAGCGCCAGCTGTTCATCGTGGACGGCGGGGGAGTCCCGCTCAAGACGGCGCTGGAGCAGCTCGACATGCTCGGCGAGGAGGTCGTGCCCGTGCTGCGGAAGGAGTTCGCCAAGGGCCGGCCTGCCCAGGTGCCCGATGCTCCCACCCATGCCTCGATGCTCGCCACCGGCGGTGCAGGCCTCGCGCAGGAGCCGACAGGAAAGGAAGACCGATGACTGACAGCTTCGACAGCATCAACGGCTATGCGGCGCAAGCCGGAGTCGCGCCCGATCGCTGGGCCAGTGCCCTGCACCTGTTCGACGACGGCGTCGGCGTGCCGCACGAGGAGACCGTCTTCGAGCGTTGGGAGAGGGCCCGCCTGCTCTTCGAGGCCCGGGACTACATCGGCGCCGCCCGTCTCCTCGCCGTCGTCGTCCAGGAGGTCCCGGAGCAGACCGGCCCTCGGCTGCTGCTGGCCCGTTCCTACTATCACTCGGCCCAACTGCGTCTCGCCGAGGAGCAGTTGCGCGAGGTCATCGACCGCGACCCGGTGGAGCACTACGCCCACCTGATGCTGGGCCGCACTCTGGAACGCCAGGGGCGCCGAGACGAGGCGGCGCCCTGGCTGCGGATGGCTGCCGCCTTCTCGGGTGAGCTGTCGGTCGAGCGCTGAGTCGCGCGGGTACGCGGAAGAGGGGCACCGGCCAACCGGTGCCCCTCTCTCATGGCCTGCGGCCTTGCCTCGATAGGGTCGAGCCTCTTCAACCAGGACAGCCAGGGCGCAGCAGCGCCGTCGTGCTGGAGGACGGACGGGTCGAGCGACGGGTCTGAACGTCCGGCAGGGACACGGAGCCTGGGCAAGGGTGAAGTCACCGGACCGCCTTCCAGGCGGCCATCTGCCTTGTGACGGCGACCCACTGGCGGTGCGACCGTGGTCCTCCCGAACCGGCCTGGCCGGCCCGGAGATCCAAGCGGTGCAGGCAGGCGTTCCTGCGCCGCTTCGACCTGGACCACGTGCGACACGAGGCGCCGCACAATCGAGTGGCGGTTGAAGGCCTTCACCCTCGGGTCTTCGCGTCCAGGATCCCCGGGGCCCGTTTCGTGCTGCACTCCACCCGAAGACGCCGCCCGACCGTGCGCCGCCCACGGCCCGACGACTCCTGCCTCACCACGGTCCTGCCACGCCGCCACCGTGCCAGAGGTTCTCGCGAGTCGCGTGCCGGCCATTGTCGAACGGTCGTCCTCAAGGGCCCTCCTTCGAGTGATCCACTGATGGCCCAACGGCCGTAACGTTTCCGCACCATGCCGACTGAACTGGGACGTTGTGGGAGTTCCGGCTGAACGGCTCATGTGTTCGGATCACGTTCCACCGGGAACGGATCTTGGTCCGGTCTACAGTCGTGCCGCTCTTCCAAGATCAATTCTCATTGAGGCGTGTGTGACTTTCCGATCTCCTTGCGCAGGCCCCCTCTTGAAGACGCCGCAGGCGGCTGTCCTGGAGGGCATCGCCGGTTTCGTCCCTCCGGACGCGGTGGCGAACGATGACCTGCCCGCCGCGTGGGGTGTCGACGATGCCTGGGTCCGCCGACGCACCGGCATCGGCGAGCGGCGCCGCGCGGCACCGGGGGTGGCCACCGGTGATCTCGCCCTGGAGGCGGCCGGCCGGGCGCTGGCGGTCGCCGGTGATCCACTGGTGGACGCCGTAATTGTCGCCACCTCCACACCGGACCGGCCCATGCCGGCCATGGCGCCCCGGCTGGCCACCCGCCTCGGGCTCGGCGGAGCGGCCGCCTGGGACGTGTCCGCCGCGTGCAGCGGATTCGTCTACGGTCTCGCCACCGCCGTCGGGGCCTTGACCTCGGGGTGTGCCGACCGTGTCCTGCTGGTCGCCGCCGAGGTGTACTCGACCCTGCTCGACCCGCAGGACCGTTCCGCCGGAATCGTGTTCGGTGACGGTGCGGCGGCGACCGTCCTGCGCCGCGGCGAGCGGGACGAGCCGGGCGGCGTGCTGGCGCTGGACCTCGGCAGCGACGGCTCGGGACACGACCTGATCCAGGTGCCCGGCGGCGGCGCGCTGGAGCGCTCCCGCCCCGACGACTACGGCCCGGACGACCGCTACTTCCGTATGCGGGGGCGTGAGGTGTTCCAGCACGCGGTGACCCGCATGACGCAGTCCGCCCACACCGTGCTCAAGCGTGCGGACTGGACGGCCCAGGACGTGGACCGGTTCTGCGCCCATCAGGCCAACGCGCGCATCCTGTCCGCCGTCGGCGACCGCATCCCCGTACCCGACGACCGGCACGTCACCAACATCGCGCGGGTCGGGAACACCGGCGCCGCCTCCATCCCGCTGGCCCTGGCCGACGCCGCCGCGCGGGGCGAACTGCACGCCGGGCAGCGGGTGTTGCTGACGTCCTTCGGTGCCGGCCTCACCTGGGGATCGGCGGTTCTGGTGTGGCCGGAGCTGCCGGCCGTGCCGCGCGTCGACGCTGCCGGGCCGGCCATGCGCCTCCCGATCGCCTGAGACTCGCCGGTCCTCTTCTCGAACGTCCTGGCTGCTCCCTGTCCGACAAACAGGGTGAGCGCCCCGATTCCAATGCTCCCCTCACCCCACCGAAAGGAAACGCCCATGTCCCCCGTCCAGAACGCCGTAACCGCCGTCCTCACCCAGAAGTTCGAGGTCAGCCCCGAGAGCATCCACCCGGAGGCCACCCTGGAGAGTCTCGACCTCGACTCCCTCGCGCTCGCCGAACTCGCCCTGGCCCTCCAGGAGGAACTGGGTGTCCCCGTCGCCGAGGAAGAGGCCGCCAAGCACAGCACCGTGGGTGAACTCGTCGCCGCGCTGAACGCAAAGCGGGCGTGATGACGGCACCGTGCGCACCTGTCTCCGTCACCGGCCTGGGGCTCATCACCCCGGCCGGGGTCGGCCGTGAGGCGACATGGGAGGGGATCCTGCGAGGGCTTTCCGTCGCGGCCACGGACCCCCAACTCAAGGGCTGCGTCGTCGACGTCGCCTGCCGCATCCCTGAAATGACCCCCGAACAGGCCCGCATCGGCGGCGGCAAGGCCTGGCGCATGGGCCGCTTCAGCCAACTCGCCGTGCTCGCGGCGCGCGAGGCCGTCGCCGACGCCGGGCTCGACCCCGCCCACTGGGACGGTGCACGGGTCGCCGTCGTGATCGGTTCGGGCCTGGCCGGAGCCGCGCACCTGGAGGAGCAGACGCTCCGCCACCACCAGGGCGGCCCCGAACTCGTCTCGCCCGCCCTCGTGCCCATGCTGATCCCCAACATGGCAGCCGGAGAGGTGCTGTTGGACCTGGGCGCCCGCGGCCCCTCGCTGGCCACGGAGACGGCGTGTGCCTCCGGCGCCAGCGCCCTGGCCACGGCGCGCCAGTTGCTGCTGGCCGGGCTGTGCGACATCGCGGTGGCCGGCGGCGCGGAGGCGGCCGTCACCCCGGTGATCACATCCGGCTTCCAGCGGATGGGGGCGCTCTCGTCCCGCGTCGACGACCCCGGGGCGGCCTCCCGGCCGTTCGCGGCGGACCGGGACGGCTTCGTGATCTCCGAGGGCGCCGCCGTACTCGTCCTGGAGCGGGAGGCGGACGCGCGGGCCCGTGGACAGCGCCGGTACGCCCGGCTCGCGGGCGCCGGTCTCACCTCCGACGCACACCACCCGACCGCCCCGGCCCCAGGGGGAGTTCACGCGGAGGCGGCGCTGCGGACCGCGCTCGCGGAGGCGGGCCTGCGCCCGGCGGACGTCGACCACGTCAACGCGCACGGCACCTCGACACCGCTCAACGACCTCACCGAGGCGGCGCTGATCAGCCGGGTACTGCCACACCGGCCCGCTGTCACCGCAGCCAAGGGGGTGCTCGGGCACAGCCTCGGCGCGGCGGGCGCGATCGAGGCGGCGCTCACCGCTCTGACCCTGCATCGCTCCCTCGTGCCGCCGATCGCCAATCTCACCGCCGACAACCTCCCCTTCGACCTGGACTGCGTCACGGGCAAGCCCCGCGAGCAGTGCGTCCGGACTGCCGTCAGCCACTCCTTCGGGTTCGGCGGACACAACGTGGTGCTGCTCTTCACCACCGAGGACTGATCAATGACCGTTCACAGCTCCATCGTTCACGCCACCGTCCACATCCCCGAGGGACGGCAGAGCGTGACCGCGACGGAAGACCGATTCCGGGCGGCCAGTCCCGCCGTACCGCTGTCCCGCGGAGTCCTCCAGCGCATGTACGGCCTGGCCGAGCGCACCGTGGCCGACGACCAGGAGCAGCCCTCCGACCTCGCCGTGCACGCGGCCCGGCGCCTGCTCACCGAGACCGGCATCGATCCGGGCCAAGTGGACCTGCTGCTGTACGCGGGCATCCTCGCCGACATGGAAGAGCCGGCCACCGCCCATGTCGTGGCCGACAAGCTGGGCCTGGGCTGTCCCGTCTTCGACCTGAAGAACGCCTGCAACGGAGTCCTCAACGCCCTGGAGGTCGCCGACGCGTTCGTCCGGGGCGGCCAGTACCGCCGGGTGCTGGTGACCACCGCCGAGGTCAGCACCCGGGAGAGCCGATGGCAGATCGACGACCCCGCCGACCTGCTGACCGCGCTGCCCAGCCTCAGCACCGGAGACATGGGCTCGGCCCTGCTGGTCGAGGCGGGGGAGAGGCCCGGCATCCTCGGCTCCCGCTTCTTCGCCAACTCCTGGGGCTGGCGGGCGGCGACCCTCCCCAACCCCTACGCCCAGCACCGCAAGCTCGGCCATCTCCGCATCGACTCCGCCCAGTTGGTGGGCTCCTTCGAGGGGCTGCCCGGCAAGGTAAGGGGCGCGCTGAAGGAACTGGGCGTCGAGGGCGAGGACCTGGACCTCGTCTGTGTGCACCAGCCGTCGGTGCCGTTCACCAAGGTCGTCTGTGACTGGGTGGGCGTGGACCCGGGCCGGATCCTGGCCACCTTTCCCACCCACGGCAACGTGGCGACCAACACCATCCCGCTCCAACTGGCCGTCGCCCTCGACAGCGGGCGACTGCAACGCGGCGATCTGGTGGGCATGTTCGGCTTCGCGAGCGGAGCCAGCGCGGGAGTGGTCCTCTGCCGCTGGTGACCCACCACAGCCCCTGAACGCCCGGCACCGTACGAACGGGAAAGCGCCATGACCACGACTCCGCCCCGCATCGCTCCCCTCCCGCCCTCCCTCTGGCCACCGGCCCTGCGATCCCTCCTCGCCGACTCCCACCAGGACGGTCCCGGCCGGGAGAACCTGTTCGGCACCCTCGCCCACCACCCCGTACTGGCCCACGCCTGGCTCTCCCTGGCCCGCGTCCTCACCCACGAGGGAACCCTCGGTCACCGCAGGCGCGAGCTGATCATCTTGCGCGTCGCCCACCGGCTCGACGCGCCATACGTCCACCGGCGGCACCGGACACCGGCCGCGGACGCCGGACTGACCGCGGCGGAGATCGACGCCACCGCGGCCGACCTGGACACCCACCCCTGGCCGGTGGAGGAACGCGCCCTGCTGGAGACAGCCGACCTGCTGGCCGCCAACGCCCCTGTCCCCGACGGACTGTGGAGCCAGCTGGCCGAGGCGCTGCGCCCCGACCAACTGGTCGAACTGCTCGTCCTGACCGGCCAGACCTCCACCATGTGCACCACCCTCAACGCCCTGCGGACACCCTCCGACAGCGCGCCCCGGCGACTGTCTCTCGCCGTGGTCCTGGACCGCGAGCGCTGTTGCAGCGCGGGCCAGTGCGTCGGTGCGGCGCCGGAGGTGTTCGAACAGGACGAGACGGACGGCCGGGTCACCCTGCTCGTGGCGGAGCCGGACCCGCGATACGCCTCCGAAGTGCGCCTCGCCGCCGACCTGTGCCCCAGCGGCGCCATCGCGCTCACCGGCGCCCCGTGACACCGACCCTGACTCACCACCAGGAGACAGCCCGCCCATGACCGTCGCCACCTCCCTCAACCTCCCTGCCCCCTACGGCGGTTGCCCCTTCGACCCGCCGCCCGCCTACACCGCCGCCGCCCGCCAGGCCGCCGTCACCCGTGCCGCGCTGCCGGACGGCACCGCGTGCTGGCTGGTCACCGGCTACGACGAGGTCCGGGCCGTGCTGGCGGACGCCCGGTTCAGTGCCGACGCGCGCACGCCGGGCTTCCCCTTCCTCTCGGCCGGCCAGCGTGAACTGGCCACCGCCAAGCCGAGTTTCATCCGCATGGACGACCCCGAACACGCCCGGCTGCGCCGCATGGTCAGCAAGGACTTCCTGGTCAGGCGGATCGAGGAACTGCGCCCGGGCATCCAGGACATCGTCGACCAGGCCGTGAACCGCATGACCGAGGGACGTACGTCGGGCGACCTGGTCGCCGACTTCGCCCTGCCCATCCCCTCCCTGGTCATCTGCCTGATGCTCGGCGTGCCGTACGAGGACCACGACCTGTTCCAGTCGCTCAGCCGCACCCTCCTCGACAACCGCACGACCCGCCCGGACGCGGAGCGGGCCCACACCCGGCTCATGGGGTATCTGGCCGAGTTGGCCGAGCACAAGCGCCACCACCCCGCGGACGACATCCTCAGCCGGCTCGCCGCCCGCGACGACCTGACCCCCCAGGAGACGGCGTCGCTCGGCTTCCTCCTCTTGGTCACCGGTCACGAATCCACCGCGAACATGACGGCCGTCAGCGTGCTCGCCCTGCTGCGCCGCCCCGACCAGAGGGACCTGTTGCGCGCGGACCCCGACCTGGTCCGCGGTGCGGTGGAGGAACTCCTGCGCCACCTCACGATCATCCACCTGGGCCTGGGCCGCGCGGCGACCGAGACCGTGCGCGTGGGCGAGGTGACGATCCCGGCGGGCGACGGCGTGATCTGCATGCTGTCCACGGCCAACCGGGACGAGGGCCTCTTCGCCCCCACCGCCGAGTGCACCGCCCCCGACGACCTCGACCTCACCCGGGACGCCCGCCGGCATGTGGCCTTCGGCTACGGAATCCACCAGTGCCTGGGCCAGACCCTGGCCCGCGTCGAGCTCCAGATCATCCTCACCACCCTCCTGCGCCGCCTGCCCGGCCTCCGCCTGGCCGTCCCCCCGGACCAACTCACCTACAACCAGGACAACATCGTCTACGGCCTGCGCGCCCTCCCGGTGACCTGGGGCGCTCCCTGACACCTGATCAGAAGACGCGTCGATGTGGTCCATGCCTGATTCGGCACCCTTGGCTTCGGTGCTGTTCGAGGTCGATTGCCTCACTGTCGAGCACGCGGAAATCTATCTTTGTTGAAGTAGACATTGGGGTGTGGGCGTGGTTATGGTTCTCTCGTAGCTCAGAGAGACAGCAGGGCCCGACAGACACGAACTGCCGGGCAGAGCAAGACAGAAGGATGTAGTTCGCAGGGCGGTGCGGTGGTGGAGTTTCGAAGCCAGAGTGGTTGTAGGGCGGCGACGGAACTGACGACCGGACCGGGCGGCCCGCAGTGATCAGGGGCCGCCGTGAGCCGGACCGCAAGGGGCAGTACCCATCCGTGCGGTTCGCGGAACCCAGCAGTGAAGTCAGTGAGCAGCACCTCGGTGAAGGCGTCGGCTGCGGACGCGCGCACCGGGAAGTTCGGCAGTGGGGTTCCAAGCCAGAGCAGACGCAGGACGGGCGACGGGGCTGGCTGCCGGAGAGCGGCGCTGTGACAGGCCGCGGAGCGGTACGCAGTACCCCACTTGTAAGCAGTTGAGCCCAGAGGGAAGAACGGAGGAGCCGAACGCCATCAGGATCGCCCGGGCCGTTTTCGAACCCGGGTACCGCAGGACATCGATAGTGAGGTGGTCTCCGGTCAAGCAACCGCGATCCCAGCACCCCCGACAGCATCTCGGTCGGGGCTGCGGAAACAGAAGGCCAGCACAGCAGTAAAGCCGGTAGATGGTGTAGCAGTTCCTTCGGGGCCTTGGTGCCGTACGGCACCAAGGCCCCTCCACGCGTCCCGCACAGAGGCGCAGTTGACAGCGGATCCAGTCGAGAGTGCCATCCGGGCGCCCCCTTGCGGAGCAGCCGGAGCTAACCCTCTGATCAGGTCGAACCCGTACACCACTGCCCTGGACGCCACCCGGCCGACGGAATCCGGGCACATGGGTGGCGCACCGGCAGCCGAGCGCGAGGGCTCAACCCGGGCGGGACGCAGACGGCAGACCGCCGAGGGGCGAACCGAGCGAGGGCCGCTCGCCTTCTGCCGGAACACTCCCGCGCAACCCGGTGGCGCCCGCGCGCCAGGCACCGAGCAGCCTGTCCGCCAGACGGTCCTCCACATAAGCGGTCGCGCGGATCCCGAACACCACGTCGGCGTCCAGGTGCGGTTCGCTCTCCAGGAGCCCGCCGACGACGTCGTGCCGTACGACCTGCTCGTGCACGGCGTCCGCCGTTACATGTTCGGTGTAGAACCGTACGGCCGCCGGGCCTGCGCCTACTCGGCGCATGGCCTCGGCGAGGCGGCGGGAGCCCGGGGACGAGGTCACCTCGACGGCGGCGAAGTGTCCGACGAGCGCCGCGCGCAGCGCCCGGTGCAGACCGAACAGGGACATCAGGTTGACGGTGGCGAGGGCCTCGGCCGGCGCGGCGTCGACGTAGCGGCCGTACGTCGGATCGAGCCGCAGGTCTGCCATGAGGTCGGCGAACAACTGGGCGTGGATCTCCTCGGCACGGCCCGCACCGAACTCGTCGAACTCCACGGCGACCATGGCCGCCTTGGCCCGGCCGTGCAGCCGGGGGAGGACCCAGGCGTGCGGATCCGCTTCCTTGAGGTGGTACAGCGAGCGTACGGCCGCGTAGGCGCGCAGGTGGTCGAGGCTGCCTTCGTCGCGGAGGAAGTACGAGACGCCGCTGCCGTCGTCACCGACGGGTTCGAGCTGGAGTTCGTCCAGCGCCTGCTCGGCCGTTTCCGTGTCATCGACGGGCACGTCCCTGCGCAGTGCGTCCAGGAAGCGGTGCTCGATGGCAGCGCGGTGGGCGAGCAGGTCGCTCTCCCACTCAAGGGTGTCCGGGACGCCCTCGAACCCCTGATAGTGCAGTTCGTAGAGGACGTAGAGGGCGAGTTGCAGGTCGTCGCCGTACGCGGAACAGTCCTCCGGCGACGGCATCCGCCCCGGATCCGATCCCCGCAACAGGGCGATCACCGCGGTGGACAGCGGTCCGCGCGGCTCGGGCAGCGGCGGCGGCCGGAGCCGGAACTGCTGCCGGGAGAGGGAGCTGGTCATGGGGCCCCACCGTCCTGTGCGCGGCGCGGTTCCGGTGCGGGACCCGCCTCTGGTGCGCGCCCCGGTTCCTGGGGGCGGCGTGGTTCCGCGTCGGCGTGGGCGCCGCCCGGCGCCGACGGTTTGCGGCGTGGGCGATGACTGGTGTCGCACCAGGGGAAGACGCGGCTGCGGCGGCAGGTGCAGATGGCCACCGTGAAGCGGTGAGAGACCGTCACCTCGCCGTCCTCGCCCACCACTTCGACCGGCCCCTCGATGAGCAGGGGCCCGTCGCGCTGGACGCGGACGCGGCGAGGGCGTTCAGGTGTGTTCGGCACGGATCACCACCAGTTCCTCCGTCGTCCCGTCGGCTGCCAGCCCTTCCTCGCGCAGCCAGGTGAGTCGTGAACGCAGTACACGGCCGAAGGGCAGCAGGGCCCGGTCGACGACCTCCGCACGGAGACCGGCCGTCTCCAGGCGGGTCAGCGTCGTGTCGGTGCCGCACAGGTGAGAGTGCACGATCAGGAGCCTCCCCGCAGGCCGCAGGAGTGTCGGCGCGGTGTCACAGATGCGGTCGATCAGCAGACGGCCTCGCCGTCCGGCGTCCCAGGCCCTGGCGGCGCCTCGGGGCGCAGTGGTGCTCGGAGAGGGCACGTAGGGCGGGTTGCTGATCACGAGGTCGAAGCGGCGGCCGGGCAGGGCCGTCGCCAGGTCACTGTGGCGCACGCGCAGGGTCTGTCCGTTGAACAGAGCGTTCAAGCGGGCGGCGGCCAGTGCCCGCCAGGAGATGTCGACCGCGGTGACCCGGCCACCGAGCCGGGCCGCTTCCACGGCGAGCACTCCGCTTCCGGTGCCCAGGTCCAGTACATCCGTCTCCGCCGTGATCCGTTCGCGGTGCAGGGCCCGCCGCAGCAGCCGGGAGTCGGTCTGCGGGGCGTACACGCCCCGGGGGACCCAGCAGCGGAGACCGGGGGCGGCGGTGAGGGCTTCGGTGGTCATCGGTGCCTTCCTCAGCCGCGCGTCTGCAACGGCCGCGGGGACAGTGCCCGCGCGGCGCCGAAGTGGCTGTCGGCCAGGGTGCGCCCGGTGCTGCGGGCCCAGTCGCGTCCCCGCTGCTCCTCCAGGCAGTCGGGCCCGGGGCCCGGACCGAGGTACCCGTACGTCCGGGCCTGGCCGGTAATCGTGGAGCCGATCAGGATCTCCGATTCCGGCAACCGGGCGTGGACCTGGGGCCACGCGTCGCCGTCACCCGCATCGGTGACCACACCGGGCGCGACGTCGAGATCGACGGCCCGTACGGAATCCACGCCCACGCCGTGCCCCGTAAGCCGCTCCGCCACCACGGAGGCCGGCGCCTCGGCAGGGGAGGGCTCGGGCGACCGCTTGAGAGTGCGGTTGATGACCAGTGCCTTCACGGTTGCTCCCAGGTCGGGGACGGGTGGGGCGTTGCGCGGTCACGAGCCGGCAGCGCCCCACGAGTACCCCTGATGGCAGACGTAACAAGTGACAAACAGGGACGCGGCCATCGAGGCCATGCCGCGGCGGCAGTGATGGGCGAAGACGTCCGGGGCGAGTGCGGCGCGCTGGTGGTGACCGGTCCTGGCCACGGCGCTCCCGCCCACCACGCCAACCTGTGGCTGGAGGGGACGCACGAGGCATACGATCCCACGCTCGCCCGGAACGCGGCGGGCTGACCGAACTGTCCCGTCGCTACTGTGCTCCCGGCGGATTCCCGAGTCACCTGTCCCCGGCGGTACCGGGCACGATCCACGAGGGCGGCGAACTCGGCTACGCGCCGGCCACCGCCTTCGGCGCCCCGCTGGATGTCCCGGGCCGGCTGGTGGCCTGCATCGGAGGGACCCTAGAAGGCGCCGGGCGCGTCCACGTCGACCCAGCGGTCTCTCTCGACCTCCCACGGCTCCCGGTAGAGCACGCTCTTGGTCAACCCCGCGCGCTGTGGCTCAGTGAGGGCCGCCAAGGCCGGATGCTGCGGCAGTTGGGCGCAGTGCTCGCGGAAGGGATCTCGGCGGCCCGGCCAGAACCTCAGCACGAACCAGCAGACGGGTACCGCGATCATCAGCCAGAGGATCACGAGGAGGAAGAGGGCGAACACGGTGTTGAGCACTCCATGCGGCGCGTCCCGCAGGAAGACGACCTGGACAGCGTGGAAAAGGGCCACCAACAGCGCGATCGAGATGGCGACGGAGTGGAGTCCGTCTTTCCGGCGGTCGGACCAGCGGGACACCCTGGCGTCCTCCGCGCGCAGGAAGGCCTCCCGGGCCGCTCCGAGCGGCTTGTCCTTGACGAGCGCGCGCAGGGTCGACCTGTTGTCGTGGCGTGTGAGGGCATCCAGCAGCGCGACCGGCACCGGGTGTCCCGGTCCGTAGGTCGGCGACTGCGCCGGAACGGCACGCCGTCCCGTGACGGTGAGGAAACCATCGGCGTCTACAGCCACCATGCCGCTCCGGATCAGCTCGGCCGCCGCGGCCCGGTCGGCGTCCTGCGGCAGCCCCGCCGTGGCGACGGCGTGGTACGGGTCGATCTCCAGCGAGCCGAGCCGTGCCGCCGCCTTGCGGTCGGCCCGGTCACGTGACCACCAGACGGCGCCGAGTACGCCGTACACGACGAGGGCTGCCGCCAACGCCATGCCTGCCCAGGCGAGTTGATCCATGCTGTTGATCGTGACAGCGAGCCTGATTCATCGCCAGAGCCGGCCTCGATATTTCGCGAGGTCCCCTCCCCGACGGCTTCGACGATGGTCGGGTACACACCGCAACGGCACAGGTTACCGGTGAGCCGCTGACGGATCTCGTCCCGGACCAGCGGCATCGGCTACCCGGAGGGGGTGCTGAGGGCATCGAGGTTCTCGCGCAGCACGTCCAGGAGGACCGAGCGGTGGTCGACGCTGAACGTGTGGGGTCTGCCGTTCACCCGCGGTGTGACCTGCAAGCGGTGACGGTCGGGCGGGGCCGGAACCCATGAAGGACCTCGCGTACGGAAAGAAGAACCTCCCGTACGCGAAGGCGGATCGAGCCGCGAGGGCTACGGGGCCATGTCGTTGTCATCCGGTATCCGGTGGACGGCAGCTTCTTCCGCCGAGGCGGCACCGCCGTCGATGCCGACGTCCTCGGCGAACAGGTCCTTCTCCGCGTCCTCGCGGGCACCCTCGTCCAGGGCCACGAGGCGGCCCGCCCGGTCCGCCCCCACCTCGGCCGGCAGTGGCTCGCCCTCCCCGCCGGGGAGGTCCCCGATGCCGTCGTCCGCGCCGGACTCCTCCAGCGCGGGATCGGTGCGCTCCTCGGCAAGCCTCTGATCCAGGCTCTCGCCCTCGCGCTGCTCACGCGCGGTCGTGCCCTGGTGCTCGACCCCGAGCGGGCGCTCGGGCGGCGACCAGCCTTCCTCGTAGGGGTCGCTGCCCCGCTCGTTGAGCGTGTCCTCCGGGTCGAGTATCCCCTCGTCCTCCCGGTTGTCGGGCCCATCGGGCTGGTAGACCTCGTCGCCCATGACGTCGTCGTGGTTCTGGGTGCCCATGGTGTGTGTGCCTTTCGGAGGGGTTCAGGTGCCTTGACTCCGCGTATCCAGGTGGGCCCCGTCCACACCTTCCGGCAGGTGGGAGACACGGACGGGCCGTAGCGTGTGGCGGCGCCGAAGCGGGTACCCGGGCGGCGGCGACGGGCGAGGACCCGCCGACAGAGAGGCCGCGCCACGGGCATACCGGACAAGGACTACAACCTGATCTGGTATGTCGAGGCGTGCCTGAAAAACGCGCTGCGCCTGGAGAAGTACATCGCGGACGCCGAGCGCGAGAAGGACACCGAGGTCGTGGATCTGTTCCGCAGGGCCCAGGCGGACAGCCGCAAGGGTGCCGAGCTGGGTAAGCGGCTGCTGCGTGCGCGACTCGACGGCAGCTGAGGGCACCTGGTCTCACGCAGTCTTCATGCGGGCCGGTCGTGATGCACGTCCGGCCCGTAGCCCTTGTCCGGCGCCGGACACGTAAGGGGCGGCCGACGGCTTCGGCGCCCAACTGGCTCGCCGTCCGTTCCTGGGCGAGCCCACGGGGCCGCACGCGCTTCCTGGAACCGGGCTGAGCGAGTCCGTTCGCCTGGGGCGTGGCGGCCTGGCCGCCGGGCCGCTGTTGCCCTGGCCCTCTGGTCGCCGCATGGCCGCGTCCCGGTGTCCAGGGCGCGTGCGGCGGCCCCGTGCCCCTGCCGAACGCGTCGTCCTGCGCATGCTCTGGACCGGACGCGCGCCCGGGAGGGAGCGAGGACCGCACCGGGTCCCGCCCGGCTGGTCGCCTCAGGCTCTACAGCAGATCGCGGGGCACCTTCTCGTTCCAGGTACGGGAGAAGACCCGGCGGTCGGCCTCGTACGCGTCCAGAGTGGCATCGACGTAGAAGTCCCTCTCGTCGCAGCTGAGTTCGGTGTGCGTCACCACCCGTACGTCCCAGTCGTCGCGTTGGAACCGCATGGTCCAGGTGGAGTCGCCGCGCACCGAGGTGAAGTCGTCGGCGACGGCCACGTAGCGTTCATGGGCGCGGAGGCCGGCTTCGAGGCCGATGTCCTCGAAGCGGACCGTGCCCCGGTCCTTCACGATCTCCAGCTCGGAGCGGTAGCCGATCAGGTCTCGCCTGACGTCCCAGCGTTCCTCGGGCGCCGTCACCTGGGTGGTGGCGATCGGCGGTGTGCCCTCGGGTTCGCCGAAAGGGCTCGGCGGCATGTCGTCGGGTTCCTCCACCGGCCGGACCGGCAGGGTGAGCGTGCTGGAATGCTCGTGGACGCTGAGCAGGGCGGGCTTGGGCGGCGGCCAGGCCAGGGGCCAGTAGGACGTGGAGAGGGAGAGCCGGATGCGGTGGCCCGGCGGAAACGCCTGCGCCACTCCGTTCAGCGGGATGGTGGCGCGGTAGCGCCGGCCCGGTTCCAGGGCCTCGGGGGACTCCGTACTGTCGCGGCGGGTGAGGTTGAGCAGGCCGTACGAGACGCGGGTCGCGGACCCGTCGGGGTGTACGTCGGACAGGCGCGCTGCCACCATGGCGACCGGTTCGTTCACCGACAGGTCGAGTTCCACGCTCGGTGAGCCGAGGATCTCCAGCCGCCCGGTCAGCGGCTCGCTGTCGAAGACGAGCGAACCCCCGTCCTCCTCGCGCTGGTCGTAGGGCAGGTCCGGTGGCGCGTTGTACGAGGCCCACTTGCCTGCGAACTGGCCGACGGACAGCGGTGACCGCACGGTCATCGCCTCGCCGTCGGTCGTCTTCCGCACGTCCGTCGTGTCCGTCTCCTGCGTCGCGTCCTGCGCCGGCTCGATCCGGTGCCGGGTGAGCCGATGCGTGAGCGGGCGGATGTGCGGGGAGGGCCAGTCGGGCTCGCCGACCCAGCGGCCGGGCCGTTGTTCGTACGCGGTGGACGGCGGCACGCTGTCCTGCATCCACGCCTGCAGCATGGGACCGTCCATGACGCCGTTGTCCACGTCCTTGAGCCAGTGGTCCCACCACCGCACGACCTCCTGGAGGTAGCCGATGGCGGGCCCGGGCTCCCCGAGGTGGGGGAACTTGTGCGACCAGGGGCCGATCAGCCCCTTGCGGGGCACGTCCAGATGCCCGAGCAGCCGGGTCACGGCGTTGGAATAGCCGTCCGCCCATCCGCTGGAGGCGAGCACCGGGCACCGTACGCTGCTGTAGTCCTCGCACACCGAGGCGTGCCGCCAGTAGTCGTCGCGGCGCTGGTGGCGCAGCCACGGAAGGACCCAGGGCTGGGTGTGCTCCAGCCGTTCGTGCCACATCTCGCGCCAGCGGTCGCCGACCACGGTGGGGTCGGGCGGGCAGGTGGCGTAGGCGAACATGGTGCCCGCCTCGGCCAGGCTGTCCGACAGCAGGGCGCCGCCCATGTAGTGCATGTCGTCGGCGTGCCGGTCGTCGGTGAAGGACGCGATGACGACGGCCTTCAGACTCGGCGGCCTGCGAGCCGCCACCTGAAGCGCGGCGAAAGCGCCCCAGGAGATGCCCATCATCCCCGTACCGCCGTCGCACCAGGGCTGCTCCGCCAGCCAGGCCAGGACCTCCTCCGCGTCGGCCTGCTCCCGTTCCAGGTACTCGTCCCGCAGCACGCCCTCCGACTCGCCGGTGCCGCGCAGGTCGACGCGGACGCAGGCGTAACCGTGTCCGGCGAGATACGGGTGGTGCACCGAGTCGCGTACGGCCGTGAGGTCGCGCTTGCGGTACGGGATGTACTCCAGGACCGCGGGCACGGGCTCGTCGTCCGAGGAGGTGGGACGCCAGATGTGCGCGGAGAGACGGACACCGTCCGACATGGGGATCGTGACGTGCTGTTCTTCCTTGGTCGCGTACGGCAGGTTGCTCACGTAACGCATAGAACCGAGGTGCTCCTTACTCTCGCGGAATGTCGTCGAAGGTGAGGCCCAGGGCGGCCACACAGTGGTCGTACTTCTCCCGCAGTTCCTCCTCGTCCGCCCCGCCGGTGAAGATGTGCGCCAACTCGTAGCTGTAGCTGTCCTGTTGGGGGAGGTCCGAGAGCCTGCCGCCCTCCTCGGGGATCACGTCGATGCGTACACCGGGGATCTCCCGCTCTATCCGGGCGATGTCCTTCGGCCCGGGCACGCGGCGTACCACCCCGTCGGTGAACCAGCGGTGGTACCACTTCGCCGCCATCGCGTACGGGCCTTCGCGGTGCGGCATGCGGGGGTCTTCGCCGAGGGCGAGGCTGAGCATGCAGTGGTGGTTGGGTACGCCGTCGACGTACTGGAACAGTTCCGCGTGCGACTGGGAGTGCCGGGGGTTGATCTCCAGCAGGTTGATCTCCTGGGTCCGCGGGTCGTAGAAGTACTCGATGCTGAAGGTGGCCGATTCGAGGCCGATGCGCCGCATCACCCGCTCGGTGACGTCGTGCAGCTCCGTGATGACCGGCGGCGGCAGCGTCGAGGGGTACTGATGGCGCAGGAAGCAGGCGGTGTCCGGGTAGTTGATGGAGTCCAGGACCCCGTAGACCGTCACCTCGCCGTGGTGGACGTAGCCCTCCACGGCGACCTGTAAGCCTGACATCGTGTCCTCCGCCAGGCAGACCTGGCCACCGACACCGTCCATCTCCGGCGGCAGATCGACGCGTTCGAGGATGTGCTCGAAGGGGCGGCCGATCCGGGCGATCCCCTCGCGGATCTCGGCGACGGCCGCCTGGAACTCCTCCTCGTTCTCGACGCCGAAGGCGAGTTCGGAGGAGTAGGACAGCGCGGGCTTGACCCACATGGGGAACTTGACGTTCTGGGGCGGGCGCGGCGGATCGGCCGCCAGGTCGACCCGGCCGAAGCGCGGGTGCCGGTCCGTGACCTTCTGCTGCTCCAGCCGACTCCAGTACTTGTGCTCGCACTTGACCACCGACGCGAGGCTGGTGCTCCGCGTGCCGTAGCGCTCGCTCAGAATCGGGACGAGGGTACTGACCGGGAAGTCCCAGTAGCCGACGATCGCGTCGATGCTCCCCTCGAAGGCGTCCAGCACACCCTGGGCCTTTTCGATCAGAGCGGGCAGCTCCACCTCGCCGAGCTGGAGTTCCTCGATCGTCAGCAGGGGGTGGAAGCGCAGGGAGTCGGCTCCCGGGACCTCCTGGAGCGTCGGCAGATTACTTTCGTCGAGCCCGATCACGAAGACGTTCTGCACCTTCTGGTCCGGCACGGCTCTCCTTTCGGCCATCGGCCCGGCGGGCCTGTCTGAGAAGAGCCTCGGAGTACCCCTTGGCACGACGGTCAATCCGGCCTGGGCGACCGCTCGTTCGCGGTTCTCGGCCTGCCGGTGCCCGAACGCACCGTCCCGCCGGTCGCCCTCCAGCCCAGCCCAGCCCGACGCTCTCGCAGGCCGGTCACACCTGGCCGACGGACGGGCGGGTGATCGGGATCGTCACCGGGCCCGACGGCGACCTGGACGGCGTACACGCCATACGCGAGGCCCTGCTCCAGGCAGGCATGGTGCCCCTCGTCATGGCATCGGTGGGCGGAAAGCCCGACGCCGCGGGCGGAGCGCTGACGGTGCAGCGCACCTACAGCCATCGCCCGCTCCGTCGAGTTCGACGCCGTGCTGGTCGCCGGAACGCCGGGACTGGGCGACGACGCGTACGGCGCCGGCGACGCCAAGGCCGGCCTGAGCACCTCACAGCACGCCGTCCACGCCCCCGGGTGGTCTTGCTGCTGAACGAGGCATTGAGGCACGGCACGGTGACATCCGAGGATCGGTGGGCGGGCGCCCCGCCCGGCGAGCGACGCGGCGCCCCGGCGACGGCGCCGGCAGGTGGTCAAGGTCCGGTCGCGTCCCAGGCAGCGGTGTACGGGGACGACCTGAGGCGACGGCTGCGAAACAAGGCGGCCGGGACGTCGTTGTGTCTGGTGCGCCTGCTGTTCTCCAAGACGTGAACGAGTGGGGATGAGCGGGCTGAGGTGGGGCATTCGCCAGGGCGGTGCGGAGCACGACGGTCCAGATCGTTGCCCGCCGAGCGGTGGTCGCCGCGCTGTCGGAGCCGATGTGTCAGCGGTCCGGTGCGTCCGGCAGGGAAACGGGAAGAGAGTGGTCTGGATATGGCTGCTGGTGAGACGGATGCTCAGGAGTCGCCGGGGTGGCGTGTACGGGTGAGGCGGTGGTGGTGGCGGGCCGTGCGTTACGCGGCCTTCGAGCGTCACACCCTGCTGCTGATCGGCAAGAGCACCCTGGCGGCCACTCTGGCCTGGGTGGTCTCCTACTACGTTCTGGACGCGCAGTCGCCCGCGTTCGCACCCTTCTCCGCGGTAATGATCATGTACGTCACGGTCTACCAGTCCGTGAAGCAGTCTCTGCGCTATGTCGGCGCGGTCGCGGCCGGGGTGGCTGTGCAGGCCGCCCTCGGTTTCCTCGCCGGACCGGATCTGCTGACCTTCGTGCTGGTGGCGGTGATAGCTCTGTCGATCGGGCGCTGGGGCATGCTGGGGGAGCAGGGACCACAGGTGGCCACGGCCGCGTTCTTCGCGTTCTCCACCTACAGCAGCGCCCCCGACAACATCACCCGGATCACGCAGCTCGGGCAGATCGTGCTCCTGGTCCTCATCGGCTGCGTCATCGGCACCGCGGTCAACGTCACCGTCGCCCCACCGCTGCGCCACCGCAGCGCCGAACACAGCGTCCGCATCCTCGCCCGCGCGCTCTACCACCTGACCGCGGACATGCACCCCGCCCTGCGCGACGGTGTGCCCACAGCGGACACCACCACACGGTGGCGTGAGCGCGCCGTACAGACAGACAGGCTCATCGCCGAGGCCAGGTCCGGCCTGGACACCGCCAAGGAGAGCACCTACTACAACCCCCGACGGTTGCTGCGGCGCCACCGTGGACACCTGACCTTCCAGGGGTATGAGACGGTGCTGAACGCCCTGGAACGGACCCTGTACCAACTGGCCTCCCTGAGCCGGAGTCTCGACCAGTGGCAACAAGAGGAGAACGACTGCCGGTACCGCCACTTCCTGGACCGGTACGCGGCTTTCCTCGAAGCCATCTCCGAGACCGCCCTCGCGCTGAGCACCCTGGACGAGACGAACCTGAGCCGGCGGACACAGGAGCTGGCCGAGCTGGTCCGCGCTGCGCAAGCACGACGCCGAGAGGTCGCCGACGAAGCCGAGGCACGGTCTCTGCCACTGGCCGACCCCACCCGGCCCTACGGCGTCCTGGTCGTCGAGGCCACCCGCCTCATGGAGGAGATCGAGCACACCAGCGACACCCTCCACAGCTGGGTGGAGACGTGACCCGTCCCCCTGCGACGTCTCCGCTCTGAGCGGGGCGCTGCGGTGCGCACGCGGAACGGGCATGCGCCCTGGGCGGGCTGGGCCGGCCTCGGTGCAGGACCTCTCGGAGAGCGTGCTGGGCCACGTTCATAGGTCGGGAAAAACCGCAGTTCCGTGAAGGATCTTGGAGCGGCTTGACCCGGTAGTAGGGGCGAGCGGAAAACCTCGGCTTCCGCATCTCCGCGCGACTGCTGTGCTGCTGGTAGATCGTTCCGCGCGACGAAGGAGCAATGCTCAGGACTTGTGGATCGGTCTTCGGGAGTCGAGCTCCGCACCAAGGTCACCCGCGGTGCCGGCAGCCCGGCCGCAGCCTTCGCGATGGTCTTCAAGCTCGTCGAGTCCGCCCAGGCCCGGTGGCGCGCGGTCACTGCACCCCACCTCGTCGCCCTGGTCCGCGCCGGCGCCCAGTTCGACAACGGCCATCTCGTCGAACGCCCCGGAGACCTCGCCGCATGACGCACCTCAATCGACCCGCGCGTCCCGGCAGTTGTTCGCCCGCTGGCCGGGCGATCCTGATCGATATCGGCGGGGTACTCGTCCCGGACCACCTGGCCGCAGCCGCCACCGAATGGGGCATCCGGCTAGGGAGCCTGTGTTGCCTCCGCGGTACGGCGAAGACAGGATCGTCAGCAACACCTGGCCGCAGAAGCGCCCCCGAATGTCGAACGGCGGACTTCTGGACATCGTGGACACCATCGTCCTGCCCTGCGAGGTCGGATACGCCAATCCCGACCCACGCATCTACACGGTCGCTCTCCAACGCATCGGTGCCGACCCCGCCGAGGTCCTCTTCATCGACGACACCCCCGGTCACGTCGCCACCGCCGAGACGCTCGGCATGGCCGGTCACGTGCACACGAACGCCGAGGACACCAAGATGCGCCCGGATGGCGACCCACGCCTTGGCGCGGCGTTTCCGGGAGTCGTTGTGGGCGGGGCAGAGGCGGAGCCGGGGTGCTGGGACGATCAGGCATCTGCCGGGTTCGGATCGGCGATCAGGTGCTCGATGTGGTGCTGCAGGTGGTTGTCGAGGAACCTTGTGATGCCGCTGATGCGGTCGCCGGTGAGCGTGAGGACGATCAGTCCGGCGGGTTGTTCGGTGGTGTCGTTGTCGGGGTGGTGGCACAGATACGCCGGCTGCCCATTGGCCCGGATCGCGCGCAGCCGTATGCCCAGGCCGGCGCCCTGGCGCCACGCGGTGCTGGCCCGCAGGAAGTCGGCGATCGCGGCGGCGCCGTGGTACTCGTGCGGGGCGGGAGGCATGGCCAGCCACGCGTCGTCGGTGAGCAGGGCGATCAGGGCGTCGATGTCGTCGGCGGTGAAGGCTTCGGCGAAACGGTCGGCCAGGGCACGTTCCCGTGCGGATCCAGGGGCGGGGGCCTGACCGCGACCCGGGGAGGTGTGATCGGCCCGGTGTCGGGCCACGGCGGCCCGGGCCCGCTGCAGCAAGCCCTTGGTCGCGGTCGGGGTGGTCTGCAGCATCGCCGCGGCCTCACTGAGCGGGTAGCCGAGCACGTCGCAGAGCACCAGTACGGCGGCCTGCCGGGTCGGCAGGCGCTGCAGCGCGGCGATGAACGCCAGCTCGATCGCCTCCCGGGCACTGTAGTGAGCCTCAGGTCCGGGCGTAGTGTCGGGCAGGTGCTCCAGCAGCACGTCCGGAAACGGCTGCAGCCACGTCGTGTCGCCGTGGCGGCTGTGCGGGGGCGGTGAAAACGGCGGGGTCGGCGCGGGCGGGATCCGTCGGCCGCGCTCGCGCAGCGCATTGAGGCACCGGCGAGTGGCGATGCGATACAGCCACGTCCGTACCGACGACCGGCCGGCGAAGCCGTCCAGGCCGTGCCAGGCCGCCAGCAGCGTCTCCTGCAGCACATCCTCCGCATCGGTCAGCGAGCCCAACAGCCGGTAGCAGTGCAGCAGCAGCTCGCGCCGGTGCGCCCGGACCATCCCCTCGAACGTGACCTGCGTCACACCACGTTCCGTTTCGTGCCGGGCCGGTGTCAGTACCCGTGACTGACTACCGAAGGAGAACATCATGACCAGCCCAGCATTGCAGATCGCACTCGCCCACCACCGCGCCTGGACCGGCAAGAACCTCGACCTGGCGATGAGCTACCTCGCCGAGGACGTCGTATGCGACGCGCCGTCCGGGCGCATCCAGGGCATCGACGTCTACCGGGAGTTCCTGGCGCCCTTCGCCGGGCAGCTCTTGATCAGGGCCGAGCTGATCGCCGCATTCGGGGACGACAGCACAGCGCTGCTCATGTACGACACCGAGACCATCCCCGCAAAGAGCGCACCGGCGGCCGAGTGCGTCACGGTCAGCAACGGCAAGATCGTCTACAACCGGTTCGTGTTCGACCGCACACCGTTCATCGCGTTCAGCCAACAGCAGGCGCCGGTCAACGAGTGACCATACCGAGCGGAATGAGGAGGTCGCATCATGGCGTACGACGAGGCGCTGGCCGACCGGATACGGGAGATCATCGGTAGCCGGCCCGGCATGACCGAGCGGCGCATGTTCGGCGGGCTGGCCTGGATGGTGAAAGGCAACATGGCCGTCGTCGCACGCGGCGAGGGGGGACTCATGGTCCGGGTACCCCCTGCCGAACACGACGAGATGCTCACCGAGCCCGGCGCAACGACGACGGTCATGCGCGGCCGGCCGATGCGTGGCTGGATCACCGTGAACTCCCGAACCTGCGCAATCTCCCCACACCTGGCCGCCTGGGTGCGCCGGGGTCTTAGCTACGCCCACACCCTCCCGGCGAAATGATCTCTCGTGAGCGGCAAGATCAGCCGATCCACAACTCTTGACGATTACTCGACGAAGGGAGCTGGGTCGTGCTGACCACTACGCACCCGCCGTAGGTACCTCTGGAGAGCCCGGAGGGCCTTACGGAGGCTCCTGATGTCCCGAACTGTCCGCACGACTCCCAGTCAGCTCCTCCGCCGAGAGGGCGCGTCGGAGTCCACGTTCCCGTATGACTTGCGCTACGCGAACGCTGAACTGGCCCAAGCAGCCCGTGAAGGCCGTCGCTCTGCCCCGGCGAAGACGCTGCGCCGGATCCCCTCTTGGCAATGGATGGTGCTGTACTGCAGGAAGGGCTCGTTCTCCGGCGAGATCGCTTCAGCTGAGGGCCGCGCCCGGCTCCGGGGGACTCGACGCCCAGCGGATCCGCGGGCTGCACCGAGCCGGCCACGACCTTGACGACGCAGATATACCGCCGGTCCGCCACCGCGCTGCCCGCGCCGACCACCACGCGGTGAGCCGCCGCCGGGCTCCGTCGTTGAGCGGGGCACGGTGGGCCGACGGTTTGTCGCCTGCCACAGGATGCTGGGCCGGATGGCTCGGGAGCTGCCGGCCCGCCCCTGGGGCGCCAGCTCAGGTGTCAGTCAGCACCGTGGCGGGAGGACCCCGACCGGGGTCACATGGGCAGGATCTTTTCCGCGAAGCCGCGCAGCAGCCCGCCCGACCTGGCGACGTCGATCCCCGCGAGACACACGGCCGCCGAGCAGTTGGTGCCGCTGAGGCCGTACTTCTCAGGATGCTCACCGAGACCCGCGAGCCGTGCCTCACCAGCCTGATCCGGATCCTCGGCGAGCCGTAGGTGCCGCCGGAGTCGTCGAACTCTTCCTCCAGTCGTTGCGGACCACATACGGGATCTTGAGAGCACGAGCACCCCATGGCAGGCTCATGCCGCATGATCGATGACTTCGCGAAGAACAACCTGCACGTAAGGCTGCGGCGGGACCGCAAGGCGCTGCTCTGGAAACTCGACGGCTTGTCCGAATACGACGCCCGCCGACCTTTGACGGCGACCGGGACCAACCTCCTCGGCCTGGTCAAACACGTGGCCACCGTCGAGGCGAGGTACTTCGGCGAGGTCTTCGACCGCCCTTCCCCGGAACCGCTGCCCCGGTGGCAGGACTATGACGGCAACGATCTGTGGGCGACCGAGGACGAGACCCGCGATCAGGTCATCGGGTTCTACCGGCGCACGTGGGAACACTCGGACGCGACGATCAACGAGCTTCCCCTCGACACCCCCGGCCACGTGCCGTGGTGGCCGGAGCCTCGTCCCAACACGAACCTGTTCGCCGTCATCGTCCATGTCCTCGGCGAGTCCAACCGCCATACCGGGCAGGCCGATATCCTGCGCGAGGGCCTCGACGGCCGGACCGGGGTGCGCGCCGAACACGAGAAGCAGATCGACGAGGAAGCCCGTGCCGCCTACTGCGCGAAGATCGAGCAGGCCGCCAGGTCGGCCGCACCGATCAAGGCCTAGATGTTGCGGGACATGAGGTTGTTGACGCCTGAGCTGGTTCTCGACTCGTCGCAGCGAATGCGGGAAGACCGCGGTGCTCCTGGACGTTGGCCGCAGGTATGAGGATCAGTGAAGCTTCCCGGGTCAGCGGTGTGAGCGCGCGATCGTTGCGGCACTACGAGGACGAGGGCCTGATCGTGCCTGGCCGTTTCAGCAATGGATTCCGCGACTACTGTCAGTCCACCATCGATCGGGTGCTCGTCATCCGCTCGCTGCTGGAGTCCGGGCTGCCCGTGCGGTTGATCAGGGAGGTCCTGCCCAGCCTCACCGATGGATCTGATGCCGGCACCGACGTGGTGTGCGCGGAGTTCCTGCACGAGGTGCAGAGCTATCGCGATCGGCTGGCTGCTCGCATCGCGGTTCTCAGCGATCAGCAGGCGGCGCTCGACGTCTACCTGCGAGAGGCCCGTCGTACTGGTCTCTGACCGGCGCTTGACCTTGACGTAAGTGTCAGATTCCTACGTTTGGTGCATGGACATCGACGAGCAGCGGCAAACCGCTGAGCAGACGGTACGAGCCCTGGTCCAGCGGTCGCACCGGGGACCGAAGGATCTGACCCTCACGACCGATCATCGACGCCCTGACCCGGGGCCAGGCGAGTACCTGATCCGCGTCGGTGCCGCCGGGGTCAACTTCGCAGACGTCATGCAGACCCATGGCACCTACGGAGGAGGCCCGCAGGCGCCCTATGTGGCGGGCTTTGAGGCCGCTGGCGAGATCGTGGTCGTCGGCCCGGAGGTCGACAGCCCGCTGCAGCTTGGCACGCACGTCGTCGGAGTCGGCCCGGGCGCCTTCGCGCAGTACATGACGATGCAGGCCGCGGGTGTGCTTCCCGTGCCGTCCGGCTGGAGCGACACCGAAGCCCTCGGCCTGGTGCTGAACTGGGCCACCGCCTTGGCGGCACTGAAGCCGCTGGGCGACGTCAGGACGGGTGAGGCAGTCCTCGTACATGCCGCGGCCGGAGGCGTCGGGCAGGCCGCCGTCCGCCTCGCCCGCCACTACGGCGCACGTGTGATCGCCACGGCCTCACCGGAGAAGCACGACACCGCCAAGGCGCTCGGCGCCGACGAGGTCCTGGACAGCCGACGTCCCGATCTGGCCGAGGAGATCACACGCCTGACCGGCGGTGTCGATCTGGTCCTGGAATCAGTGGGACAGGCCACGTTCAAGACCAGCCTGTCCGTCACCAAACCCTTCACCGGACGCATCGTCGTGTTCGGCGCAGCCTCAGGCGACGCCACCCTGACCACACACGACCTGGTCTTCACCCACCAGGTCCAGGTCAAGGGTCTGCACATCGGTGCACTGGCGGTCGCGGCCCCGTCCCTCTACCAGTCGTTGCTCGTCGAGATCGAGACCCTCATCGCCCACGGCGTGTACGCGCCGGGTACGCCCCAGGTTCGCCCTCTGGCTGAGGGGGCGATGGTGCTGCAGGAACTCGAAGCGGGCCAGACCTGCGGCAAGCTCGCCCTCGATCCTTGGCGTTAGGGAATACCTGGGCTGCACCGCCACAAAAGGGCTCGCACTTCCTCGCCCTGGCCGCGGCCCTGCTGCAAGAAGATAGCGAAACGTGGACGTGCGAATCCCGCTATGGAGGAGGAGGGGTCACTTCTGAAAACCCCGCCAAATGCCACAGCATGAGGGGTTGTCAGGAAGGTGACGGTTCCTCATGCCGATCGAGGCAGGTGGACTTACGCGCGATCAGGCAAGGTACAGTTGGAGCGCCTTCGTAAAGGTGGGGAGTCAGGAGTAGCGGAACTCCTGGCCGCTGCCAAATCTCCTCAAGCCCATAGCCTCAAGTGATTTGCCTTGCTCCTGACGTTGATCGAATTTGCGCAGCTTCTCTACCACCGTAGGCGGCAGAAAACCTTCCACATCGGTGATCAGATTCCGCAGCGAGGTGCCGATCAGACACGCGCCGTCGTTGATGGCCACAAGCGGGTACAAGTTCTCACGAGCGTCACTGAGGCGCTCATCCGCGATGCCGACAGCGATGAGTCCGCGGCGTAACTCCTCTTTCGATCCGGCACGGACTGCGGTCGAGGCCATTCGCTGCCCATATGCGCTGAGCACGGATGCGCTTCGCCCGTCCAGATCGTCGATCGCTCTCTGCCTGCCGGATGCGGAACTCTCCATGTATGAGGTAATCACCGCCTCGGTGACAGAGTCCAGTTCGTGCGGAATGTCGTGACGCAGGTAACCGTTGAAACGTTTGTCCTTGAGACGCGACACGCCTACGGGAGACTGCTCTGTTTCTTTGTCACCCTTTCGGCGGGACAAGATTCTTCTCCTTCCACTTGTGTGCGAATCGGGGGAGCTGCTGGATTTTTTGGGAGAGTTGCGTGGATTCCCTTCGTGCCGCCATCCAGTAGTTTCGTGCAGTTGGTGACGCGACGTATACGGTACCGCGTTGGTTGTTGATCGTCTGGATCTATGCTCGCTTTTGGTGCGGGTCCGAATACCAGTGGCGAGTTTTGAGTTGTGGGCCCCTGAACCTCCGGTAAGAGTGTCGTGAGGTGCCCGATCACCGGTGTGCCATGGCTGGGGTGCGACGCCTCGCCGTGACCAAGCACAGGGAGCGACGCTCTCGGCGAGGCCCACCGGCAGCCCATGCCGCATGAGGGCGATCTGTTGGGCGAGTTCGTCGGCTGCCTCGGCGTACAGATCAGCACACCGGTGGTCGGCCCACCTTGTCGCTGCCCCCGCTGGCGCGCTCTGCGTATACGCCGGGACGGCCGACAGCAGCAGACTGAAGATCGCCGAGGAGCCGGGATCGTCACAAAGCGCAACAGCAGCGGGCGGGTCACAGGCGCTGCCGTGCTGCGGGAAGTCGGCCTTCTGGGCCGACGGATGGGGCCATGGGGTGAAACCCAGAGGACGGAGCCACCCAAAGGGCCCCGTTTCCAAGCCTGTTCAGCGGGCCAGTTCGTTGCTGGACCGTCTGGTGACGTTGATCGTGGATTCTCAGCCGGTCAAGGGCACCTTCACCGTCGGCCGCAACGGCCGGGTCCAGGACGCCGGCAAGAGGCCATCCGATGCGAAGCAGGAGTCAAGCGGCTGGGGTGAGGTGGGTGCTCTCGGGGCTGGGAAGGCCGCAGCCTCGTTGAACGGGACGTCGTGAGGCAGCCCGCGGCCGGCGGGAAGAGCAGTGGGCACCGGGAGGCGAACCGCGGCGGCTGCGCGGGAGAACTCCGACCCGCGCGCCCTGACGCTGTACGAGGAGGCCGTCCGCCAGCTCGCCTTCGAAGACGGCCCTCTGCGCCAGGGCGCCGCCGTCCTGCTCCTGCACGGGACGTGCCCGACAGCTCTTGAGGTCACGTTCCCAACCTGTGCCCGTCCCAGGCGAAGAGAGGACGGGGTGGGGATCAGGAGTCGGTCTGGCGGACGTGCTCACACTGCAACCGGTATCCGCTGAGGCGGTGGCGAGCGGTCGCTGTTCCGCGGCACGGTCGCCGAGTACGGGTCTCCAGTCGCCTGGCGCCCATGCGGCGCAGAGCGACTGGAGCTTGGTGGAGTCCGTCACCGCGCAAGCACGCAGGGGCAGCCAGTTCCAGGAGATCAAGCCGGCCGTTCCGGAAGCGCGCGCGCTCACATCCGCACCGTCGCCGCCACCGGCAGGTGGTCGCTGCCGGTGGCCGGGAGGGTCCAGGCGGACCGCGGCTCCACACCGCGTACGAGGATGTGGTCGATCCGGGCCACCGGGAACGAGGCCGGCCAGCTGGCACCGAACCCCGCGCCCGACTCGGCCTGCGCGGACCGCAGTTGGGAGGTGAGCCCGGACAACGCCCGGTCGTCGGTCGTGCCGTTCAGGTCGCCCACGAGGATCGTGCGGGGGAGTGGTTCGGCGCGCACGGCGGCGGCGAGTCGCCGCGCGGCCGCGTCACGTGCGTCGGAGGTGAACCCCGAGCCGGCGGTGAGGCGGACGGACAGCAGATGGGTGACGAAGACCGCGACCGGTCCCTCGGGCGTGCGGACGGTGGCGCGCAGGGCACGTGGCCAGGGCGCGATGTCGACCGCACGGGCGTCGGCGACCGGATACCTGCTCCACAGACCGACCGTGCCCTGCACGGAGTGGTACGGGTAGGTGCCGGCCAGCGTTCTCTCGTACGCCGCTGTCGACGGGCCGCCCAGCTCTTCGAGCGCCACCACGTCCGCGCCAGAGGCGGCCAGGGCACGAGCCGTGTGCACCGGCCGCGGATTGTGTTCGTTGACGTTGTGCGTCACGACGGTCAGGTTGCCGCCGTCCTCCCGTTTGTCGACGAGTGTCCCGCCGAAGAGCGAGCACCAGGCGACGGCCGGCAGCAGTACGAATACGGCGGCGGCCCTGGACCGGCGGGCCAGGGCGCACAGGAGCAGCAGCGGCACGGCCACACCCGTCCAGGGCAGGAAGGTCTCGACGAGGCTGCCGAGACGGCCGAACCGGTTGGGGACGAGGGCGTGGCCCAGCATCATCAGCGTGGCCAGGACCGCGAGCGAGCCGAGGACCAGCGGCGGCCGACGGACGTCGGTGTCCTCGTTCCGTGGGCGGATGAAATCGGGTTCCGGCAGGGCGGGCGCGGTGTCGAGGGAGTTCGTCACTGCCGTCTCACCGTGTTCCGGGCGAGATCGTCGACAGCCATCGCCGTACGCCCTCGATCAGCGCGGGGCTCGTGGCGAGAGCGGCCCGCAGCCCCTGCCGGGGGTCGGTGCCGGCGCGCTGGTGCAGCACCACTCCGAGGATCAGCCGGTCCCGGCCGTCCTTGTCGGACGCGGTGGCCGCCCACATCAGGGCGCCGCCGGCGGGAGTGCCGGAGTGGACCACGAGGGCTGGGCCCGGCCTGCGCCGGGCTCTCCGGAAAAGGGAACCGGTGACATGGGAGGGACACCTCCAAGAGGGCGGGTGCGCGGCGTTCACGCACGTCGACCACCTTCCGCGGAGCGGGTCTCCGCCCGGCTCCGGTCACGGATCGGGCACCGCTCGGTCGGGCATCCGTTCGGTATCGGCCGCTCGGCATCAGCCCGCGGGCGGCAGCCGGAGGGTGGCGAGCGCCCCACCGTCGGGAGCGTTCGCGAACTCCAGCGACGCCCCGATGACCCGGGCCTGCCCCAGCGCGATGGTCAGCCCGAGGCCGTGCCCGTGGCCGCGCTCCGACGCCCCCGTGCGGAATCGCTGCGGGCCGTCCGCGAGCAGCTCCGCCGGGAAGCCCGGGCCGTGGTCCCGTACGGTCACGGTCGTCCCGGCCACCTCGACCTCGACGGGCGTGTGGCCGTGCCGGTGGGCGTTGACGACGAGGTTGGCGACGATCCGGTCGAGCCGGCGCGGATCGGTCTGCGCCGACCGGGCACCGGTGGCGGTGAACCGCGTGTCCAGCCCGGTGCGGGCCACGGACTCTCCGACCATCTCGGCGAGCGGTACGGGCCTGAGTTCGGCCCGCTCGGCGCCCGCGTCGAGCCGGGAGATCTCCAGCAGATCCTCCACCAGCGTCCGCAGTACCCCCACCCGGTCACGCACCAGGTCGGTGGTCTCGCCCTCGGGAAGCAGCCCGCTCGCGGTCACCAAGCCCATGAGTGGCGTACGCAGCTCATGGGCGACGTCGGCGGTGAAGCGCTGCTCGGTCAGCAGACGTTCGCGCAGACTGTCGGCCATCGAGTCGACGGTGGCCGAGATCTCGGTGATCTCGTCACCGCCCCGGCCACCGACCGCGGTCCTGGCCGCGAGGTCGCCCCCTGCGATCCGGCGGGCGGTCCGCGCCACCCGGCGCAGCCTCCGGTTCGGCAACTCGGCGGCGAGCGCCGACAGCGGAACGACGACCGCCAGCGCCGCCAGGGAGTACTTCCACATGTGCCGGTCCAGCGCCCGCCGGGTGAGCAGGTCGGGGGTCATGTCGGCGCTCACCGCCACGGGAGCGCCATGGAGGGTCCGAACGGCCCACATCGAGGGGTGGTCGCCGGGGGTGTCGCCGTCGTACCAGGTGGCGGAGCCGACCGCCTTGCCCTGCCGGTCCTGGAGGCGGCGCAGGAGTTCGTCGGGCATCTCCCCGGGCGAGAGGACCAGACCGTCGGGCGGGACGCCGTCCCGCTCGTAGTCCTCCACAGCGTCGGACAACTGGGTCAGGGCCTTGGCCGCACCGTCGTTCATCGACCGTTCCAGGGTGCTGCGGTGGACCAGCAGCCCGACGGTCACCGCGATGGCACAGCATGCCACGGTGACGAGCAGCGCGATCTTCCAAAGCAGCGAACGCCAGGGCGGCAGCGCGCGTACGGTCCCCACGTCAGCGCCGCAGCTTGTAGCCGAAGCCGCGGACGGTCTCGATCCGCTCGGCCCCGATCTTCTTCCGCAGGCGCTGCACGCACAGGTCGACCACGCGGCTGTCGCCGTCCCAGCCGTAGTCCCACACGTCGCGCAGCAGGGTCTGCCGGTCCAGCACGATGCCCGGGTTCGCGGCGAACTCCAGGAGCAGCCGCAGTTCGGTGGGGGCCAGCGCGACCGGTTCACCGGCCCGGAACACCTCCAGGCCGCCCGTGTCGATGGCCAGGTCGCCGAAGACGAGCCGAGCGTGCCGGTCGCGGCCGGGTCTCCCCGACCGGTCCGGCGGGTCCGGCTGGTCCGACGGGCCCGGACGATCGGCCACGGTCCCGGCCGTTGGGCCGGGGGCCGGGGTGAAGGTGGCCCGCCGCAGCAGCGAACGGATCCGGGCCACCAGCACGGCGGTGTCGACGGGTTTGACCACGTAGTCGTCGGCCCCTGCCTCCAGGCCGGAGACGATGTCCAGGGCGTCGCCGCGCGCCGACATCATCAGGACGGGGTCCACGCTGGTCTCCCGGATCCGGCGGCACAGCCCGATGCCGTCGAGGCCGGGCAGCATCACGTCCAGCAACAGCAGGTCGTGCCGGCCCTCCCGGAACCGTTCGAGTCCGGTCAGGCCGTCGGCGGCAGCGGTGACGCGGTAGCCGTAGCGCTCCAGCGCCATCGTGACGGATCTGCGGATCACCGCGTCGTCCTCGACGAGCAGGATCGTCACGGGCGCGGGCATGGACACGGGCGCGCCCCCGTCAGCTGCTGAAGCGGGCATCTTTTCCGTCCGGAGGTAGGTTCGGGGGCTCTCTCACCCTGCCAGAACCGTGCCTCCGCCCAGGCTCAACCGTGTATCAGCCGAGTATCGGCGATCTCTCGCCGGGATCGCGGGCTACGAGGCCCGGGAAGCAACAGACGAAAGCCTCGAACGTGTAGCCCTGATCCAGCAGGTCACCTCGGCCTACCTTCGCCAGGCACTCGGCACTGAGTATGACGGCTGGTCGGCAGCGCAAGAGTCCCTGTCGGAGAGCGTCGCCCCATGGGGTCGCATCGAATCCGGGTGAAGCCGCCCCCGAAGGGAGCGCCTTGACCCGGTACGCCATCCGTGTGGTTCAGTCCGGGATGACGTGCCCGAGCCCATGAGAGGCGAGCGGGTCGCGGAACGGCTTCCAGATGGTGGGGTCGGCCAGGTTCGTGAAGAGCCCGGTGCAGGTGTTCGTGTCCCCGGTCACGAGTCCGTAGACGACCGTTCTGCCGGAGGCCTTCGTATCGAACAACGGTCCCCCGCTGTCCCCGGGGCCGACCCGGGATTCGGCGGTGCCCGCGCAGATGAACTCCTTGTCCCAGGTACCGCCCTCCGTGTCGAACCTGTTGACGGGCAACTTCACTTCGTGCATACGGGTCGGCTTGTTCGGATCGGCGAGATCGGTACGTCCCCACCCGGCGGCGCGTACGACACGCCCCGGCCGCAGCTGCGTTCCCAGTGGTGGCAGGGCCGCGTGAGGCCGGCCGACCGGGTTGTCGAGCACGATGAGCCCCAGGTCCGTGTTGGTCGCGGTGTCGAAGTCGGGGTGGCTGTAGACGGAGAAGTGGTCGCCGGTCACCACTGTTCCGCCGGGCGTGCTCGAATCGGTCCGCCCCACAACCAGTCGGATCTTGACCATGCCCTGCTCGGCGAACCTGGCGCAGTGCGCCGCCGTGGCGACGACGCGGCTGTGGACGAGTGCTCCGCCGCAGTAATGCGACCACGTCCCGTCGTCGCCCTGTTGCTCGATCTGTACGACGAAGGGCCGCTCGCCGTCCGGCACCGGCACTCCGCCGACGATCGCCGAGGCGACGGGTGCCATGGCGAACACGGTTCCCAACGCGCAGACTCCCGCGAGGGAGGTGACCGCCCGTCGGCTCACTGACTTGCGCAAGGTGGACTCACTTCCGTCTGCCACCGGGCGCGACCCCGGCGGACTCGAGGGGCGGCCGACGCCCGGCCGCCCCTTCCGACGAGGAGTATGAGTCCGTCATTCTTCCGGCATGCCTCCGTCCCGTATCGGGCCGATCGCGGCCTCCCCTCGGCTGTGTAACAGCGCGTGGGACGTCACGAGGGTTCATTCCAAAGGGAGTTGGGGTCGGCGACCGCGCCCCCGGACGGGATCGCGGTCGCCTGTTCACATGCGCTCCGGTGCCGAAACGCCGAGCCGCCATCGCGCAGATGCTGCACCGGCACGGGTTCAGCCACCGCAGCAACCTCATCGACGAACGCCTCGCCGCAACCGACCTCACGTTGACGAGGGAGAGATCGCCGTGGTGTCGGATCAGCGGTCGATGGTGGCCATGTTCGCCTCGTCGTGGCGCTCGCCCGCGGCCGGCGTGAGGTTGTTCAGGCGGTGGAGCTGAGCGGCGCTGAGTTCGATGGCGTCGGCGGCGGTGTTCTCTTCGACGCGGGCAACCCGCCGCGTTCCGGGGATGGGGGCGATGTCGTCGCCGCGGGTCAGCAGCCAGGCCAGTGCGGTCTGCGCCGGAGTGGCTCCGATCTCGGCGCCGATGGCCTGGACTTCGTCGACGATGCGCAGGTTGCGCTGGAAGTTCTCCCCGGTGAAGCGCGGGTTGGTCTTGCGCCAGTCGTCGTCGGTGAAGTCCTCGACGGTGCGGATCTGTCCGGTCAGCAGGCCGTGCCCGAGCGGGGAGTAGGGCACGAACCCGATGCCGAGCTCACGCAGCAGCGGGAGGATCTCGGCCTCGACGTCGCGGGTCCACAGGGAGTATTCGGTCTGCAGCGCGGCCACCGGATGCACGGCGTGTGCCCGGCGGATCGTCTCCGGACTGGCCTCGGACAGTCCTATGTGGAGCACCTTGCCTTCGGCGACCAGCTCGGCCAGCGCGCCCACCGTCTCTTCGATGGGCGTGTTCGGGTCGACGCGGTGCTGGTAGTAGAGGTCGATGTGGTCGGTGCCCAGCCGCAGGAGTGAGCCTTCGACCGCCGTCTTCACGTTGCCGGCGCTGCTGTCGATGACGCGGGGGCCGCCGCCGGCATGCGAGACGAGCCCGAACTTCGTCGCCACGACGACGTCGTCGCGCCGGCCCTTGATGGCCTTGCCGACGATCTCCTCACTGTGGAACGGGCCGTAGATCTCGGCGGTGTCGATGTGGGTGACCCCGAGGTCCAGCGCCCGGTGGATGGTGCGGATCGACTCGGTGTCGTCGAGTTCCCCGCCTGTGGTGTACGTGCCGGCCATCGTCATGGCTCCCAGGCCGATGCGGGAGACATCGAGTCCGCCCAGTGATACGTGCTGCATCAGGTACTCCTTGTCGCGACGGCCCTCAGGCCGGTCGATGGTCATGATCAGGGCGGGGCATGGTGGTCAGGCGTGGGCGTCGTCGTAGGCCAGACTGTCGCCCGGTTCGCGGGATGCCTCGGCCTGGGCGAGGAGTTCCCTCGCCTTGGCCTCGGCGGCCTCGATGGCGTCCGCGCCGGCGATGAAACGCTGCGGCGGCTCGTCCTGTCCGCCGATGGTGAGCAGGGCGCGGGCGAGCTTGGCGGGGTCGCCGGGCTGCTTGCCGTTCATGCTCTTCATGCCCTCGATCCTGGGGGCGGTGCGCGGGGCGTAGTCGTCGATGGACAGCTCGGGCCAGTTGGCGGAGCCGTCCACGAGGAGTTCGGTGCGGAAGTAGCCGGGCTCCACGATCGTGGTGCGGATGTCGTACGGCTCGACGTCGTAGCGCAGCGACTCCATCCAGCCCTCCTCCGCGAACTTGGAGGCGGCGTAGGCGGAGGTGAACTCCATGCCGACCAGTCCGGCGGTCGAGGTGATGGTGATGACGTGGCCGTCGCGCTGCTTGCGCATGATCGGCAGGACGGCGCGGGTGACGTTCATCGGGCCGAAGAGATTGGTCTCGAACTGTCGGCGCATCTGCGCGGGGGAGATCTCCTCGAAGTATCCGGTGAAGAGGTTCCCGGCGTTGTTGATCAGGACGTCGATGCGGCCGAAGCGGTCGATGGCGGCCTGAGCGGCGGCCTCGGCGTCTTCGAGGCTGGTGACGTCGAGCCTGGTGACCAGCAGGTTGTCCTGCGGTCCGCCGAGGGTCTTCTCGATCTCTTCGGGGCGGCGGCCGGTGGCGACGACCTGGTGGCCTGCGGCGAGGGCTTCGCGGGCGATGTCCGTGCCCAGGCCGCGTCCGGCACCGGTGACGAGAACGACCTTGCTCATGGGACGTTTCCTTTCAGGCGCCGTGAGCCGGCGCCCACTGTGTGCGGGGGTGATGATGCGCGCAGCGCCGCAGAGGCGGCTGGGACCGGCGGGACAACCGCCGTCTGTCCGGACGGTGCACACCGCCGTGGGCGGTGCACCACCAACAGAACCGCATGTCACGCGAGTGTGGGAGTCCCTGATGAGGGGGTCACTGACAGGGACCCCCAACCCGGCGGAAGCACTCGTAGAGTGAGGCGCATGGCAGGCAGAAACGACCCACAAGGCGGCAAGCACGACATCCGTGACGATTTCCGCGCGGAGATCCGGGAATTCCTCGGCACACGACGGGCCAGGGTCACCCCCGCGCAGGCCGGCCTGCCCCTCTACGGCGGAGAGCGCCGACGCGTCACCGGGCTGCGCCGCGAAGAAGTAGCCCTCCTCGCGGGTATCTCCAGCGAGTACTACACGCGGCTGGAGCGCGGCAACGCCACCGGCGTCTCCGAGAACGTCATCGAAGGCATCGCGCACGCACTTCAGCTCGACGAGGCCGAACGCATCCACCTGCTCGACCTCCTGCGCGGCGCCGGCACGACCCGTCCGCCACGCCGCCGCCCGGCCCAGCAGCGTGTCCGCCCGACGGTGCAGCGCGTCCTCGACTCGATGTCCGGTACACCCGCGTTCGTTCTCAGCGGACGCGGGGACATCCTGGCCACCAATGACCTCGGGCGCGCGCTCTTCTCCCCGGTCTACGCCGACCCGGCACGGCCGCCGAACAACGCGCGGTTCGTCTTCCTCAGCCCGCACGCGACCGAGTTCTTCCGCCACTGGGACGAAGTCGCCAACGACACGGTCGCCATGCTGCGCGCCGAGGCAGGCCGCGATCTCTACGACCGACGGCTGACGGACCTGATCGGGGAGCTGTCGACCCGCAGCGAGGAGTTTCGGCGCCGCTGGGCGGCCCACAACGTCCGGATGCACACCACCGGCGTGAAGCTCCTGCACCACCCGGTCGTCGGCGACCTCGACCTGCCCTTCGAGACCTTCCCTGTCGGTGACGGACCCAGCCAGTTCCTCCTCACCTACACCGCCGAGCCCGACTCACCCACTCATGACGCCCTGAATCTGCTGGCCAGTTGGGCCGCGATCAACGACGACATCGAGCGGTCCGCCCTGAACGACGACTCCGGGTCGGCCGACTCGACCGAGACGCCCGACTGACGACGAGCCACGCAGTCGATCTACGGCAACGTGGGCGGCGCAGGGGCGCCCTCAGACATCCGCCGTCAGGCATCGAGGCATCGAGGGTAAGGACGCCCCGGCCCTCTACACGAGACCCCTGGGGTGACGTCGCGCTCCCGTTCGCGGCACCGCCACCAGCCGCCGGTGAACGTCGCCGATCAGTAGACGTAGACGTACTGGCTGAGGACGTTGATCGAAGGCGACGGATGGCTGTCGGCGGCGGTTGAATCCTGACCCGGTGTGGGCGGTCGAGTTCTGACCCACCGGGTCTGGGTTGCCGGTGTTCAGTCGGTGTCGTGTGTGGC
>NZ_JBVIOL010000014.1:0-210137 GCF_055578825.1 Streptomyces sp. NPDC032822
CAGCGCCATCACGCCACCGATGCAGAAGAACGCGAACGACGTGACCAGATACAACGTCCCGATCGTCTTGTGGTCAGTGGTGGTGAGCCACTTGAGATGTCCCATGCCCCGCCTGTGTCCGCGCCCCGCCCGGCGGTCACACTCGACGGGGGCGACAAGCATCACCCGAGAAGGGTGTGACGATCACGAGCGTGCCGGACACGAACGGAACATGAGCAACGACGAGAACTTCGCCGCTGCCTATCGCGAGCACTACTGGGCGGTCAGCCGCTACGTCGCGCGACGGTTGGACGGGCGTACCGGCGAGGTGGAGGAAGTGGTGGCCGAGGTGTTCACGGTCGCCTGGCGGCGCCGGGCCGACCTGCCGGCCTCCGCACTGCCCTGGCTGTACGGCGTGGCACGCAACTGCCTCGCCAACGCGGTACGCGGCCAGGGGCGCCGGCGTCGGCTCGTCGACCGGCTCGGTAACGACGACGCCGCGCACGGGCGGCACATCGCGGCGGGCCCCGAGGCCGAAACCCCGGGCGGCTGGGTCCACGACGCTCTCGCCCGGCTGGCCCCGGCCGACCGGGAGGTGCTGCGCCTGACCGCCTGGGAGGAACTCGGCGTCGACGAGGTCGCCGTCGCCCTGGGCTGCGGACACCGGGCCGCCGCCATGCGGCTGCACCGCGCCCGGCGCCGGCTGAGAGCCGAGATCGACCGCCTCCGGCCCGCCGCGACCGCGCCGACAGCTCCCTCGCGCTCTCCGGCATCCCCGTCGTCCTCGCCGCAATCACCGTCCCACTCGTCCAAGGAGCCCGGCCATGGCTGACGAACTGGAACTCCTGCGCCGCGCCAACCCGGTTCCGGCCGACGGCCCGCCCTTCGGTGACGGCCCCCTGGACCACCACGCCGAACGGCGCCTCAACCGGCTGCTGCACGAGGAGACCCCGCGCGCGCGGTCCCGCGCCCGGCTGGCCTGGGGCCTCCTCGCCGCCACCGTCGTCTCCGCCCTCGCGCTGACCCTCGTACTGGGCGGCCCGAACCCGCCGCCGGCGGTCGCGGCCCCGCTCCCGCTGGTCGTGCGGGCCGATTCCACCCCCGTACCCCTTCGGCTCCTGGCCGAGCGGGCCGGGCGGGACGCCGCGGACGGTTCGCCCCGGCTGCGCAAGGGCACGCATGTGCTGTCGTGGAGCATGGGCATGTCCGACGACGAGCCGCCGGTCACGTTCGCCGAGGAGCGGATCGTGCGCTGGAAGGCGGACGACAGCCACACGGAGCTGGTCGTGGCGACCGACCCGAGACGCCCTGGCCGGCCGGTCCTGTCCGACGAGGACGGCGAACCGCGCCCGGTGGCGGACGGCCATGTCATCAGCCGGCGGACCTTCGGGCCGAGCTGGAGTGACGCGCCGCCCCAGTCCCCGCCGCCGCACGACGTGAGGCGGCTGCGCGCCTATCTCCAGGAGGCGCAGCACTACGACACCCCGCTGACCACGCCCGAACTCCTCGACGCCGTGGCCGTGTTGCTCGACCACTGGACGCTCGGAGCCCGCGAGAACGCCACGCTCGCCCGCCTTCTCGCGGACACCGAGGGGCTGCGGCCGGCCGGCCAGGTGACCGACCGGCTCGGCCGGCGCGGGCAGGCGTACGTGTACGACGGCTCCGGCGTCCGCCAGCTGCTGATCATGGATCCGGCCGACGGTGCCGTCCTCGGCCTGGAGTCCACCTTCACGGCGGACGAGCCCAGGTACGGCGTCCGGGCCGGCGACGTCATGGACTACAACGTCTGGATGCGCTGAGAACTCCTCTCACACCGGCCCCAGTTGCCGGCCAGGCGGCGTCCACCGTCTGCTCCGGCAGCGGGGCGATCGTCATCGGACCGACACCGCCCGGCACCGGCGTGATCAACGAGGCCCGCTCCACGGCGGAGTCGAAGTCGAGGTGGCCGACATTCCCGGCGTCGATCACCACGGCGCCGGGCTTGATGTCCCGGCCGTGGATCAGCCGCGGCCGTCCGCCGCGGCGACCACGATGTCCGCCTCGTGGACGGCGGCGGACAGGTCCCGGGTGCGGGAGTGGCGGTAGGTGGGTGACCTCCCGTCTCCTACGGCTCGTCCCAGGCCTGGATCATGGTCTGCTCGACGATCTTCCCGTCCCGCAGCGACAGCATCGACTCGGCGAACACGCGTACCCCGTCGGGGTACCGGCAGGACTCGCTGAAGGCGACGCGGTCGTCCTGGACGACGCACTGCTCCAACTTGTGCGTCATGTCACGGCTGTAGACGTCGTTCAGCATGTCGCCGATCTCGTTGCGGCCGTGCAGGACCTTGGGTCGGCTCGGCTGGGTGGTGCGGTCCACGACGCGTATCTCGGCGTCGTCCGCGTAGAGCGACAGAAGAGTCGCCGCAGTCTGTCCTTCGATGCCCCGGCGCAGGGTCTCGGTGTCGAAGCCGGAGCGTGCCGCCGTGCCCATGGTGACCTCCTTCGAAGGCCGCGACCCATCGAGGAGCGGGCCGCGAAGGGCCTCTCCTTCGAGACTCCTCCGCCCCGGCGGACTCGGCAAGCGCAGGCCGCGCGCTGAGCCTGACGAGTGAGGGACGGCGCCCGCCCGTGTCCGGAACGGCCCCGCGGGCGTTGTTGGGACCATGATCTCAACACGACGTATCGCCGCCGCCGTGGGTCTCGCCGTCGGTGTCACCGGCCTCGCCGCTCCCCTCGCGAACGCGGCCGACGCGGCTGCCCCGAGCGCCGGCAAGCTGAACCCCATCGCCACGCTCGACTCCCTCGCCGTGAGCGACATCCCCGAGGAGCACAAGGCCGAGATCCCGCGGGTCTCCCAGCAGTTGACCCAGCTCGGCCGCCTCAACGACCTGGGCCAGCTGCACCAGCTCACCGACCTGGCCGCCCCGGTCACCGGCCTGGTTCCCGCCGTCGAGTACTGACCCGCACCACGCGCACGACCACGAAGGGCCGCCCGGTCTCGGGCGGCCCTTCGTGTCGTTCCCGGCGGGGTCAGTCCTGGTCGAGGAAGTGGAAGCCCGGTCGCGGGTGCATCAGGAAGTCGTGGTGCGAGATGTTCCACGCGTAGGCACCCGCCAACGAGAACGCCACCCGGTCACCGGCCCGCAGCCCGGGCGCGGGCACGTTCCGGGCCAGTACGTCCTTGGGCGTGCACAACTGTCCGGCCACGGTGACGTGCCCGCCCTCGGCGGCCGGTCGCGGCCAGGGGTGCGGCCAGGAGTCCACCTCCAGGACGGAACAGGGCTGGTCGTGCCCCTTCGTCGCCGGGGTCCGCAGATGGTGGGTGCCGCCCCGGACGACGGCGAACTCCTCGCCGTGGCTGGGCTTCACGTCCAGCACCTCGGTGGCGTACCAGCCGCAGTACGCCGTCAGCGCCCGCCCCGGCTCGATGCGCAGGGTGAGCCCCGGGTGCGCCTCGGTCAGCCGGGCGAGCCCCTTGCCGTAGGCGGCCCAGTCGAAGCGGTCCTGGGGGCGGGCGTAGTCGACGGTCATGCCGCCGCCGACGTTCACCTCGGCGAGCGGCACACCGAGGCCCGTCGCCCACGAGACGACGGTCTCGGCCACCGACAACTGCTCGGCCGCCGCCAGACCGCTCGCCAAATGGGCGTGGATGCCCCGTAGTTCGAGCTGCGGGTAGGTGCCGTCGGCGAGGGCGCGGACCATCGCCCCGGCCCGCTCCGGGTCCAGGCCGAAGGGCGTCGGCCGGCCGCCCATCGCCAGCGAACTGCCCGCCAACGACCCGTCGGCGACCGGCAGGTTGACGCGCGGCAGGACCGCCACCCGCCGCCCCGGCGCACATCGGCGGGCCAACTCGGCGAGCATGCGCAGCTCGTACTCGCTCTCCACGTGGAAGCGCTCGACTCCCCGTTCCAGGGCGGCCGTCACCTCGTCCGGCGTCTTGCCCGGCCCGCCGAAGGCGAGCGGCCGGCCCGGCACCGCCTCGGCGACATGGGCGAGTTCGCCGCCCGAGGAGACCTCGTAGCCGTCGACGTACGGACCGAGCGCGGCGAGGATCTCCGGCTCGGGGTTGGCCTTGGCCGCGTAGTACAGCTCGACACGCTCCGGCAGCGCGTCCCGCACGACGGCGGCGTGCGCGCGCAGTGCCGTCAAGTCGTAGACGTAGGCGGGGAGGTCGGTGGAGGGGGCGGACCGGACCAGGTCACGGACCGCGGGCGTGGGGTCGGTCATCGGGTGCTCCCGGTCGTGTCGCGCAGGATGTCCTCGCCGAGCGGGGACGGCAGCCGGACGTATCCGGCCTCGCGGTCGGCCTTGCGTTCCCAGCGGGTGAGCAGGTTGGCCTTGGCGGGCAGCGGTACCCCCGCGAGCAGGGCGGCCAGGCGCGGTGGGCAGCCGCTGCGGTCGGCGTAGGTGCGCAGGGTGTCCCGCACCCGGCCCCACAGCGCCGCCTCGGCCCGCGGGTGCAGGTCGGCCACGGCGGCGAGCAGCTCGGCGACATGGTTGACCAGCAGGCAGTACACCACCCGGTCCCAGCCGCGCTGCGCGTCGTACGTCATCGGCCCGGCCACCTCGGGCGGCAGGGCGGCCAGGGTCTCCCCGTGGTGTTCGGGGACCAGCTTGGTGCCCTCCAGGTCACGGAACAGGACCTGGCTGGGCCGGCCGTCGCCGTCGACGCCGATCAGGACGTTCTGGAGATGCGGTTCCAAAACCAGGCCGTGGTCGAAGTAGGCGGCCAGGACCGGCGGGAGAAGGAGGTCGAGGTAGGCCGACCACCAGTCCAGGGCCCGCTGTTCGTCCGCGCCGGCCAGCAGGTGGGAGATGTGGGCGGCGCCGGTCGGGTACTCGTCGGCGACGGCCGCGGCGAGCAGGGGCGTGGTGCCCGGCGCGAGACGGCACGGCAGCCCCTCGCGGACGATGACACCGAAGCCCTCGAACAGCGCGCGGTCCGGTGTCCCGTCGGGGCCGGGCAGGGCGAGCGTGCGGTAGGCGGGCTCGCGGAGCACGGCGCTGCCGGGGAAGCGCTCGGCCAGGTCGGCCAGTGCCGGGGCCAGCACACGGGTGAGGGCGACCGCGCCGGACAGCTCGTAACTGCTGTTCTTGCGGAGGCAGTTGGTGATCCGCACATTGAGGCTGAACTTGAGGAACGTCTCGCCGTCGTACAGGGTGCGCACGGACGCGGTGGCGGCGAACGGCTGTCCCCCCGGGCCGAGATCGAGGACGTCACCGGCGGCGAGGGCCGCGCGCAGCGCCGGGTGCTCGCGGAGCGTCTCGAACTGCCAGGGGTGGGCGGGCAGCAGCCGGTAGCCCTCCGGTACGTCGGCTCGCTGCCGGTCCAGCACGGCGACGGCCGCGGGGTCGGTGTACTCCTCGGCGATCAGTCGCTCGCGGACCGCGAGATGCCGCAGGGGGAAGACGGCGCCCGCCTCCGGGGCGTACGCGGACCAGGCGCGCGGGTCACCCGTGCGGGCCTTGGGCGTGGGGTGGAAGCGGTGCCCGAACACCAGTGACTGCTCGGAGGCGAGGTACGCCGAAAGCCGGTCGTCCGGCACCTGTTCGGTGCGTACGCCGGACAGGGCGGTGGTGATCGCGTCGTGACTGGAGGCGATCTGCTCCAGGAACTCCTCGTTGCGTACGCCGGTGCGCAGCCACAACTCGTCGTGCGTGTACGCGGCCAGGCGCCGCCAGTCCACCTCCGCCCAGCCGTCCTCGTGCCGCTCGGCGACCGGGCCGGCGAACCGGTGGGCGCCGAGCAGTGAGGTGCGGCGCAGGGCGACCCGCAGCAGGACCCCGCGGCGGGGCAGGCGCAGCAGCAGCCTGCCGTCGGTGACGACGGACTGGCGCTCGGGTCCCGACACCTCGCGCAGCAGACAGTTGAGGAGGGTGTGGGCCACCACCTCGTCGGCGGTGGGCAGATCGGCGGGGGCCAGAGGCGTCCTTCCGGGCTCGAAGGAGGCCGAGAGCTGGGGGGAACTCCCGGGCGAATGGGTCAGCGAGGGCATCAACGGCTCCAGCGGGTGCGGAACTTCAGCGAGGGGAGAGTGATCGCGAGGGCGGTGACGGCGGCCGCGGCACCGCCGGTCAGCAGGGGTGCGGCCGGACCGAAACGGGCGCTGCCCGCGGCCGCGGTCACGCCGGCGAGGACCGCGCCGGCCTTGGAGAAGAACTCCAGGGCGCCGAACAGCCCGCCGGGCGCCCGGCCCCGGACGCACTCCGCGGCCAGTACCTGGAGGCAGACCAGTCCGAGGGTGAGCCCGACGCCCAGCAGCAGCCGCACGGCGATCAGCGTGGGCAGCGACTCGGCGGCGGCGTGACCGGCGAGGCCGGCGGCTATGCACACGAAGCCGAGGGCGATCCCGGTGCGGGGGCGGTCCCGGAACCCGGAGTGCACCGCCAGCGCCACCACCAGGTAGCACAGGTGGGGCAGGGCGAAGAGCATCCCGGACAGCAGCGGCGACGTACCGGGGAGCCGCTCGTCGACGAAGGCGATCAGGTACGGGAAGGAGACGACGGTGGAGAACACGAAGGCGAACTCCAGGGCGTACAGGGTCCTCAGCGACACGACCGGGCGGGCCACGGGCGCCGTCGCGGGCTCCTGCTCGGGCACCTGGTCGGCCGGGTCCGGCTCGGGCAGCGCCGACAGCAGCAGTGCCGCCGTCAGCGGCAGTACGGCGAGCAGCGCGTACTGGCGGTGCGGTGACAGCCAGCCGGACAGCGAACCGACCACGATCGGCGCGACGACCAGGGCGGCCCGCGCGCTGCCCTGCATCAGCGTCAGTGCCCTGGACAGGGCCGGGCCCTCCAGGGCGGCGCCCAGATATCCGTTGGACGCGGCGAACGTACCGCCGAGGATGCCCTGGAGGACCAGCGCCACGGTGAAGGTGACCGGCGAGTCCGACCAGCCCGCCAGCAGAAAGGACAGGGCCAGCCCCAACTGGGCGCGCAGCAGGAGCCGTTTTCGGCCGTAGCGGTCCGCGAGCCGTCCCCACAGGGGGGCGGCCAGCGCGCCGAACACGGTCGGGACGACATACAGGATCCCCGCCCAGCGGGCGTCCTTGTCGCCCAGCTCCGGGAGGATCTGGGTGAGATACGGCGGCAGGCCGAGCGCAGCGAAGGACGCCACGAAGTAGCAGCCCGCGACCGCGTGCACCCGGCTCCGGCCGAAGGAGGAGGAGTTCGGCATCCGCAGGGTCTCGGCGCTCATACCGAACCTCCGGAGGGCAAAAGGTAGTTGGGACCCGTCGTGTAGTGCTTGTTGATGTCGGCCGCGCCCGAACGCTCCTTGGACAGCAGCGTCCCGGCACTCACCATCGCCTTCACCGGCAGGCTCGGCGCGTCCAGGACCCGGGCGCGCAGCGCGTCCCCGGCCTCCCCGCCCAGCCGGCCGACCGCCTCCGCCAGCCGGTCCCGCACCAGCCCCAGCAGGGCGGGCAGCGGGGCGCGGCCCCGCCGGGCGAGCCCGAACGCGTAGGCACCCGCGCACAGATGGACGGTGATGGTGGCGAACAGGTCGGCGACCGGCCCGTCGTCCCGCCCGAAGGTCCGCATGTCGTCGAAGCCCCACGGGCCGGGAAGCACGGCGTCCAGTCGCCCGGTGTTGATCCGGGGCCCGTCGTTGTCCTTGAACAGCAGCCGCACACTGCCCGGTCGCAGCACGAGCGAGATGTTCTGCTGGTGCGACTCCAACGCGATGCCGTACCCGAACAGCGTGGTCTGCCAGTCGAACAGCAGCGTCAGGCAGGCGTCGAGGAGAGCGAGCGGGTTCCCGTCGTGGAAACGGTCGGCGAGGTGGTCGAGCACCGGCCGTCCGTCCGGCGCCTCGGCCAGGAGGGCGGCCATCGGGACGATCACCGCGTCGTCGAGTCCGGCCGGGTAGCGGCGGCACAGGACGGCGAGCAGTTCGTGCCCGGCGTGCGCGTACGTCGTCTCGTCGGCGTGCAGGACGGTGTCCCGGAAGCGGGGTTCACGGGCGATCACCGCTTCGACCAGCCGCTGCCCGGCCGCGCCGTCCACGAGCGTGCCGGGCTTGATGGAGCGCTTGTTGCGCAGGCCCAACGTGGCGGTCGCCAGGGGCAGTTTGAGGTGCACGGACGGGTCCGCGGCCGTCGCCACCGTACGCATCGACAGCGTCGGGACCACTTCGAGGCGGGCCCGCTCGAAGAGCACGGCGCTCTCCGCGAGACCGGCCGACCGCAGCGCCTCGTCGAGCGGTGCGCCGACGGTCGACGGGTGGACGGGCAGGGTGAGGTGGGTGCGTTCCAGCTCGGGCAGACCGAGCACGGCCGGCGTGGGCCAGAACTCCGGAAGCGTGCCGGTCCGCGTGACCGCCGCCCGGGGCACGGCGAGCCAGCGCAGTGCGAAACGCGGATGGAACTCCGGTGCGTACGACCGGAGTTGGGTCTCGGTGAGCCCCGAACGGCCGCGCGCGGTCGGATACACGGGATGGTCCAGCCGCGCGGCGAGCGTGTCGTAGGCCAGGCCGGCGGCCTGGCCGGTCCAGCGCGCCGGGTCCTCGCCGTGCCGGGCGGTCAGCAGCCCGGCCACCTCCTCGCGCGTCGCCTCGTGCAGGCGCATCGTCGACAGCGTCTGACGGCACTCCTCGGCGAACGCGTCGAAGCCGCTTTGGTCCGCGGGCTCGGCGAGCGCGCGCAGCGCGCCGAGCACACGCTCGTGCGAGGCCAGCTCGACGCCGTCCGACTCGCGTACCAGGAGCGGCAGCCGCGCGGCGTACACGCACTGGTAGCCGTCCTCGGCGACGGGCAGCCACAGGGCGTCGCCCCGCGGGGCCGGGAGCCGCAGCCAGTCGCCGTCCGGCCGGTGCGTGAGCGTGCTCCGGCTGCGCAGCCCGACGACGTCCTCGCGCAGGAGGGCGCTCAGCACCCGGGTGAGCAGCTCGGCCTCGCAGGCGTCCACGGTGGTCCGGCCCGCGTGGACGGTCGGTTCGCCGGCCGGTCCGGTCGTGGCCGGGCCGGTGGTCGGCGCGGTCACGGCTGGATCTCCCAGTGCCGGGCGGCCAGGAACTCCGCCGCGGCGCGGTCCACCGTCGACTGGTCGGTGCCGGTGGCCCGCAGGACACCGAGGTAGTCCCGGTTGGTGTGGTACAGCGGGTGCCGCTCGCCCACCGGCCGCAGCGGACGGTACGTCAGCTGGACTCCGTCGACGGTGAGTTCGGTGGCGGCGGGCGCGTCGAGAAGGGTTCCGGCGCGGTCGGCGCACGGGTACTCCAGGCGCGCGGCCCCGTCCCGGCGGGCGTCCAGGTCGGCCGGGAGCGGTTCGCCGAGGTGGGTGCGGAGGATGTGCTCGAAGAGCGGCACCTCCAGCAGCCGGGCCAGCAGCAGATCGCACTGGTCGCCGATGGCACGGTAGTTGACCTCGATGATCCGGGCCCGGCCCGCGTGCACCACGAACTCGGTGTGACAGGCGCCGAACCCGACGCCCAGCGCGTCCAGTTGCGCCAGCACCTGCGCGAGCACCGGCTCGGGGTGGGCCGGGACGAAGGTCAGGGTCTCCTCGATGAAGTACGGCGGCGGCGACAGCTCGGTGTGGAAGCCGCCCAGGACATGGCGGGTACGGCCGTCCCCGAGGGTCTCCAGGGTGTACAGCTCGCCGGGGAGGTACTCCTCGACGACCAGCACGGCACCGGGACGCCGGTCCAGGATCTCCTTCGCGCAGCCGACCAGTTCCTCGGCGTCGTGGACGAGGACGACGTCCTCGCTGGCCACGCCCTCGCGCGGTTTGACCACGCAGGGGTAGGGGGCGTCGAGCGCTGCGGGTTCGGTGAGTTCGGCCGACCACACGCTGTCCACGCCGGACGCGGCGAGCCGGCGGCGCATCTCGGCCTTGTCCTTGGTGCGCAGGGCGGCCCGCCAGTCCTTGCCGGGAAGGCCGAAGTAGCCGGCGGCCAGGGCGGACTGGGTCTGGAGGTGGTCGCTGTTGGTGAACACGGCGTCGGGGCGGTGGTGCGTGGAGATCCGGGTGATCACGGCCCGGAAGTCACGGACGTCGCACTCCAGGATCTCGACGTCCGGCAGGATCCCGATGTCGCGGTACGCGGCCCGGTGCGCGTCGGGCCGGTCGGTGAGGACGGTGAGGTCCAGGCCGAGCCGGGCGGCGGCGGGCAGGAACCCCTCGGTGACGGAGTCGGTCGGGTTGAGGGCAAGCAGGTACAGGCGCATGACGGGAAGACAACTTCCGCTCGCGGGTGGGGGGTCGCGGGGGCGGGCCGCGCTCGTGGTCGCGGCCCGCCCCGGTACGCGGGAGTTACTTCGCCGGGAGTGCCACGCCGGTGGCCTTCGCCACGTCCTTCAGCATCTGCTCCGCGGCCTGCACACCGATGCCGGACATCCAGGTCTCGTCGGGGACCTCGAAGACCTTGCCGTCCTTCACGGCCGGGAGGTCCTTCCACACCGGGTTGGAGACGACCTCGGACTTCTGCGTCTTGTCGTCGGCGTCGGCGGAGGTGACGAAGATCAGGTCGGCGTCCGCCTGGTCGATCTCCTCCGGGCTGACGTCCTTCATCGTGACCTCGGGGTCGTCGGACACCTGCGAGGAGGGCCGCTCGAAGCCGATGTCGTCGAGGACGACCCCGCTGTAGGAGTTGGACTGGTACAGGCGGGTCGGACCGGCGATGAAGCGGACCACGGACGCGGTCGGCATGGTGCCGCCGTCCTTCTTCTTGATCGCGGCGCCGAGTGCGGCGGCCCGCGTCTCGTACTCCTTGAGCTTGGCCGCGGCCTGCGTCTCCAGGCCGAGCGCCTCGGCGTGGACCTTCAGGTTGTCCTTCCAGACACCGCCGGTGGTCTCCGTGAAGACGGTCGGGGCGATGGCGCCGAGCTTGTCGTAGACCTTCTCGTGGCGGACCTTGGAGGACAGGATCAGGTCGGGCTTGAGCGAGGCGATCTTCTCCAGGTTGGGCTCCAGGAGCGGGCCGACGTCGGTGGTGTCGTCGAGTTCGCCCTTCAGGTACGTCGGGAAGCCGCCCTCGGTCTTGAAGTGCGGGGCGACCGCGCCGACCGGGTCGATGCCGAGCAGGGTGACGTCGTCGAGCTCGCCGGTGTCCAGTACGACGACCCGCTTGGGCTGCGACGGGATCGTCACGTCGCCCATCACGGTCTTCAGGGTCCGAGGGAAGCCGGCGGACGCGGCGCCGCCCGCCTTCGCGGGGTCGGCCGGGTCGGAGGAGCTGTCGGTGCCGCAGGCGGCCAGGACGGCCGAGCCGAGCAGGACGGAGAGCAGCACGGCGAGGAGCCGGCCGATTCCGCGCAGGGGAGAGCGCTGGAGCATGGGGGGTCGGTCTTTCTGGTAGGCGTACGGCCCGGGGGCGTACGGGTGGTGCGGGTCAGGCGGTCGCGGCGGAGTGCCGTACCGCGCTGCTCCTCGGGACGACCAGCGGGGTGCCGGTCTCCGGGTCGGGGATCACCCGGCAGTCCACGTCGAACACGGTTTTGACCAGGTCGGCGTCGAGGACGTCGGCCGGGGCGCCGGTGGCGGCGAGTCGGCCGTCCTTGAGGACCACCATGTGGTCCGCGTAGCGGGCGGCCTGTCCGAGGTCGTGCAGCACCATCACCACGGTGCGGCCCGCCTCGGCGTGCAGGGCGGCGACCAGATCGAGGACGTCGAGCTGGTGCCGCAGGTCGAGGAAGGTGGTCGGTTCGTCCAGCAGGAGCAGCTCGGTGTCCTGTGCCAACGCCAGCGCGATCCAGGCGCGTTGGCGCTGCCCGCCGGAGAGCTGGTCCACCGGCTGGTCGCGCAGGGGTGCGGTGCCGGTGCGCTCCAGCGCCTCGTCGACGGCCCTCTGGTCGGCCGCCGACCAGGGGGACAGCAGCCGCTGGTGCGGATACCGGCCGAGCCGGACGAGCGCCTCCACGGTGATCGCCTCGGGCGTGACCGGCTGCTGCGGGAGCAGCCCCATCCGCAGGGCGAGCGCCCGGGCGGACATGCGGTGGATGTCGGCGCCGTCGAGGGTCACGGTGCCGGCGGCCGGCGCGAGGAGCCGGCTCAACCCTCTCAACAGGGTGGACTTCCCACAGGCGTTGGGGCCGACGATCGCGGTGACGGCGCCGCCGGGCAGGGTCAGGTCGAGCCCGCCGACGACGAGTCGGTCGCCGTAGCGCAGATCGAGGCCCTCGGTGGCGAGCTGGTTGGCGGTGGTCATGGGAGGCTCCTGCGGCTCTTTCCGTACGGCGGTCATGCCTGGCTCCTGCGGACGGGCGAGCTCTGGCGGAACATCAGGACCAGCAGCCAGGGGGCGCCCAGGGTGGCCGTGACCGCGCCGACCGGCAGGCCCTCGACCGGCAGCAGGTGCTGCACCACCAGGTCGGAGGCGAGCAGCAGGACCGCCCCGGTGAGGCCGGCCAACGCCAGGGACACGGCGGTCGGCGGGCCGGTGACGAACCGGACGATGTGCGGCACGGCCAGCGCCACGAAGGTCACCGGCCCGGCGAGCGCGGCGGCCAGCGACGCCAGCACGACGGCGACGACGAGGAGTTGGAGACGGGCCCTGGACGTGTCGAGGCCGAGCGAGCCCGCCGAGTCGTCCCCGAGGTCGAGGACGGCCAGCCTCCGGTGCAGGACGAAGGTGACGGCGAACGCGAGGAGCAGGGCGATGCCCGCGCCCCACACCTCCGTCCAGGTACGGCCGTAGACGGAGCCGGTGGTCCACTGGAGCGCCGATCCGGCGAGTTCGGCGGGGAAGCGCACGACCATGAGGTTCACGGCGGCGGCGAGCCCGGCCTGCACGGCGAGGCCGGTGAGCACCAGCCGGGTGACGGCGAGCCCCGAGCGCCAGGCGAACACGCCCAGCAGCAGGGCGGCGAGCAGACCGCCGCCCAGCGCCCCGGCCGGGATCAGCGACTGCGAGGCTCCGGCCGCGATCAGCGCGACCGCGCCGAGGGACGCCCCGCCGGTCACGCCCATGACGTCGGGAGAGGCCAGGGGGTTGCGGAACAGCCGTTGCAGCACGCAGCCCGCTGCCCCGAGTCCGGCACCGGCGGCGATGGCGGCCATGGTCCGCGGGGCCCGGAACTGCTGCACCACGAGGACGTCGCCCGGATCCCCGAGCCCGACCAGGGCGCGCAGTGCGGTGCCGGCCGGGATCGACATCTCACCCGTGGTCAGGGACACCGTGAGCAGGACGAAGAGGGTGCCGAGGCCGGTCGCGGCGAACAGCAGGACACGGCGGCGGACCCGGGGCCGGGACGTGGACCGTGCCGGGACGGAGAGGGTGAGGCCGGTCATCGGGTCACCTTCCGGGCGAGCAGTGCCAGCAGGGGCGCGCCGAGGAACGCCGTCACGATGCCGACCTCCAGTTCCGAGGGCCGGATCACGACCCGGCCGAGGACGTCGGCCGAGAGCAGCAGCAGCGGGCCGGCGATCAGACAGCCGGGCACCAGCAGCCGGTGGTCGCCGCCGAGCAGCGGACGTACGAGATGGGGTGCGGCGAGGCCGATGAAGGCGATCGGTCCGGCGACGGCGACCGCCGAACCGGCGAGCAGGACGACCGCGATGCCGCCCGCGAGGCGGATCCGGGTCACCGGCACGCCGAGCGCCTGGGCCGTATCGTCGCCCAGGGCGAGGGCGTTGAGGGCGGGGGAGACGGCGAGCGCGACCACCAGTCCCAGCAGCAGGGTCGGCAGTACCGGCCACAGGACGTCCAGCGACCGGCCCGACAGTGATCCGGCGAGCCAGAAGCGGGCCTCGTCGAGGGTGCGCTGGTTCATCAGCATCACCGCCGACGTCCAGGACAGCAGCACGAGTTGGAGCACGGTGCCGCCGAGCGCGAGCCGTACCGGATCGATGTCACCGGCCCGGCGCGCGAGTGCCTGGGCGAAGAGGGCGGCACCGGTCGCACCGGCGAACGCGAACCACACGTACTCGACGGGGCTGGTGAGCTTCAGGGCGAAGATCGCGACGACCACCGCGAATCCGGCGCCCGCGTTGATGCCCAGGGTGGTGGGCGAGGCGAGGGGGTTGCGGGTGATGCCCTGCGCGACGGCTCCGGCGACCCCGAGCGCGGCGCCGACCGCGAGGCCGATGACCGTGCGCGGCAGCCGCAGCCCGGTCACGACCAGGGCTTCCCGCCCGTGGGCGTGTCCGGTCAGCGCGTCGGCCACGGTGGACAGGGGCACCGGGCGGGCCCCGAGGGCGAGGCTCAGCGCGGCACAGACCACCAGGGCGCCGAGACCGGCGAGAAGGAGCGGTATGTGCTGGACGGCACGAAAGGGCACACCTGTGGCGGGTGCGTCCCGTTGGGTCACGGTCACGAGGGGCGAGCTTAGGTGAGGCTTGCTTTAGTTTTCAACCGACTGTGGTGTTGCTGTGACGTGCGGATTTTGCGAACGCGCACGGGAACCCCCTTGATCGTCTCCCAGTGATCCTATGGGTAAGGTAAGCCTTGCCTAGTCTGAATCTGCCGAGCCCCCCGTCCTGGAGCGCCGATGTCCGTGGCCCTGAAGACCCCGCCGGAGAGCGCCGTCACCCGCGCCCTCGCCGATGTCTACGGGCGACTGGCCGAGGTCTGCGAAGCGCTCACCGTGCGGGTCGCGGAACCGGGCGGGGAGGGCGCGCGAGTGGGCGTGTCGGCGGCGGAACTGACGTCGGACCAGGGCGCGCTCGACGCCTTCGTCGACGCCGAGGCCGCCCGGATCGAGACCCGCTACGGGGTGGTCCCGCGCCGCCACGTCGCCGCCTCCCGCGCCCTGCACGACTACGCCTGGTCCGTCGGACTGCTGATGGGCGGCGCCTGGTATCTCGAACGCCGGGTGCCGATCGTCCGGCCCGAGGATCTGCGGCTGGACCTCGTCACCGGCGTCTACGCGATCACTCCCGGCACCGAACTCGCCTGTCTGCCCGGTGACCCCGTGGCCACCCTCCCCGGTGTGTCGGCGCTTCCCCAGGAGGAGCAGCTGCGGGCCGCGTTGAGGATGACGGTCGCCGACCACATGCGTCCGCTGCTGGCCGCGATCGGCCCGACCGTACGACGCGGCGGGCGCACCCTGTGGGGCATGGTCTCCGACGACCTGGTCTCCGGGATCTGGTACCTCGGCCGGATGCTCGGCCAGGAGGGCGACGCGCTGCGGGCCGCCACGGAGGTGCTGCCGGCCCCGGTGCCGCCGTACCCCTCCGGCGCCGACTTCCGCCACCTGGTGGGTGACGACGGCCGCCGGCACGCGACACGCACCCGCGCAGGCTGCTGCATGTTCTACGCGATCAGGCCCGCCGAGGCCTGCGGGACCTGCCCCCGCACGGGCGACGCGGAACGCCTGCGCCGCCTGGAGAGCTGACCACCCGGCAGGTCACCCGGCACGTCACCCGCCGCCTCACCCGGCCGTCGCCAGGAACTGCGTGGCGGCCAGCTCCGCGTACAGCGGATCCGCGGCGACCAGCTCCCGATGGGTGCCCACCGCGCGCACCCGCCCCGCGTCCATCACCACGATCCGGTCGGCCATCGTCACCGTGGACAGCCGGTGCGCGACCACCAGCACCGTGGTCGTACGGGCGACGTCGGCGACGGTGTCGCGCAGCGCCGCCTCGTTCACCGCGTCCAACTGCGAGGTGGCCTCGTCGAGGAGGAGCAGCCGGGGGCCGCGCAGCAGGGCGCGGGCGATGGCCACCCGCTGCCGCTCGCCGCCCGACAGCCTGGTGCCGCGATGGCCGACGAGCGTGTCGAGTCCGGCGGGCAGCCGGGCGACCAGACCGTCGAGGCGGGTCGTCTTCACCACCCGGGTGACGGCGTCCTCGTCCGCCTCCGGGTGGCCCAGCAGCAGGTTGTCGCGCAGCGACCCCGACAGGACGGGGGCGTCCTGCTCCACATAGCCGATCGCGGAACGCAGGCCGGCCAGATCCCAGTCCGCGAGGTCCCGGCCGTCCAGCGTGATGGTCCCGGACTCGGGGTCGTAGAACCGCTCGATGAGGGAGAAGACGGTGGTCTTGCCCGCGCCGGACGGTCCGACGAACGCCGTCATGCCCTGGGCGGGCACGGTGAACGTCACCCCGTGGTGCACGTACGGCAGGTCGTCGGCGTACCGGAACCGCACGTCGTCGAAGGCGAGGGACGCCGGCCGCGCGCCCGTGGCGGGCAGGGGCGCCGGTGCCGCCGCGGGTTCGGCGGGCAGCCGCAGCGCCTCCTGGATGCGCGCGAGGGCGGCGGCGCCCGTCTGGTACTGGGTGACCGCGCCGACGACCTGCTGGATCGGCGACATGAGGTAGAACACGAACAGCAGGAACGCCACCAGCGTGCCCACGTCGATCGCCCCGGTCGCCACCCGGGCCCCGCCGGCCGCGAGCACCGTGATGAACGCGATCTGCATGGCGAGCCCGGCCGTGTTGCCCGCCGCCGCCGACCACTTGGCGGCCCGTACGCTCTGCCGCCACGACTCCTCGGCCGCCGCGTGCAGCGTCCGCTCCTCCCGGTGCTCGGCGCCGGAGGCCTTGACCGTGCGCAGCGCGCCGAGGATCCGCTCCAGGGACGCGCCCATCACCCCGACGGCGTCCTGCGCCTGCCGGCTCGCCCGGTTGATGTGCGGCACGATCACACCGAGGACGACACCCGCGCACACGATCACCGCCATGGTGACCCCGAGCAGCACCGGATCCACCAGGCCCATCATCACCACCGTCGCGACGAGCGTGAGCCCGCCGGTGCCGAGCCCCACCAGGGAGTCGGTGGTGACCTCCCGCAGCAGGGTGGTGTCCGAGGTGATCCGGGCCATCAGGTCGCCCGGCTCGCTGCGGTCCACGGCCGCGATCCGCAGCCGCAGCAGATACGACGACAGGGTGCGCCGCGCGCCGAGCACCACCGACTCCGCGGTGCGCCGCAGCACGTACGAACCCAGACCGCCCAGCGCCGCGTTGGTGATCACCAGCCCCGACATGAGGACCAACGCGCCGGTGATGGCCCGGTCGTGCGAGAGATCGTCGATCAACTCCCGTGCCACCAGCGGCAGCATCAGCCCCGTGGCGCCGGTGGCGAGCGAGAGCAGGGCGCCCGTCAGCAGGGCCCATCGGTGCGGCCGTACGTATCCGAGGAGCAGCCGCCACGCGGGCGGGCCGGACTCGGTCTCGGTGATGCTCACGGCGCTCCCTCGGGCCTGCTGCGGTCGGAGGGTTCAGGCTACGTCGGAGCGCTCGGGCCGCGTCGGGGCCGGGACTAGGCTCCGCCAGTCCCGGGCCGTCGCGAGCGCCGGGGCCCGCTCCCGCGTGTCGCGTGGGACGTCGTCGAGCATCCGCGCCAGCACCTCGCCCGGGCCCACTTCGAGCCACCCGGCGACACCGTCCCGCCGCATCCGCGCGACGGCGTCCGCGAAACGCACGGGTTCGCGCAACTCCCGTACCCAGAACTCCGGGTCGGTGGCCTCGTCCCCGACCGGTCGCGCGGTGACGGCGGAGACGAGGGGGAGGCGCGGGGGCCGCAGCTCCATGGTCCCGAGCGTCCGGTGGAAGTCGTCCAGCAGCGGGTCGAGTTGCGGAGAGTGCGTCGCCAGGTCGACGCGCAGTACGTGGGACCGCCGCCCGCGCGCCGCCCACTCCTCGTGTAGCCGCTCCACCGCCTTCCGGTCGCCCGAAACCACCAGGGAACGGGGGCCGTTGACCGCGGCGACCACCAGAGCGGACCCCAGCCGCAGTTCCTCCTCGGTCGCCTCCACCGCCACCATGCCCCCCGTGCCCGCAAGGGTGCCCATCAGGCGGGACAGCGTGCCGACCGCGCGGCAGGCGTCGGGGAGGGAGAAGACGCCCGCGGCCTGGGCCGCGGCCATGCGTCCGGCCGAGTACCCGAACAGCGTGTCCGGGCGCACACCCCAGCTCTCCAGCAGTCTGAACTGGGCGACCTGGAGCGCGAACACCGCCGGACTGCCGAACACGATGCGGTCCAGCAGGGCGGCCGTGCGGCTCCCGGGCTCGGCGAACATCACATCGCGCAGCGGCACGTCGAGATACGGGTCGAGGTGCTCGCACACCTCGTCCAGCGCTCGGGCGAACACCGGGAACCTCGCGTGGAGTTCGAGTCCCATGCCCGGCTGCTGGGAACCGGCGCCGGAGAACAGGAACACGCGTCGGCCCGTCGGCAGCCGCACCGAGGGCGCCGGTGGGGCGGGTTCGGCGGGCGGTCGCGTCAGCCGGTCGACCACCTCCCGCACCGACCCGCACACCACGATCCGCTCCAGGTCCCCGGGATGGAGGAACCCCTCGTCCCGCGCGTGTTCCAGGAACGCGAGCAGCGGACGGTAGAAACCGGTCGGGTCGAGCAGCAGACACGGCTTGCGGTGGATCCGCAGCTGCGCCCACGACACCACCTCCAACAGCTCCTCCGCCGTCCCCAGCCCGCCCGGCAGTGCCACGAACGCGTCCCCCGACTCGCCCATGCGCGCCTTGCGTTCGTGCAGGTCCCCGACGACGACGAGCTCGGTGAGCCCGTTGTGCGTGATCTCGTACGGCAGCATGCGCCGCGGCACGACCCCGGTCACCGTGCCTCCGGCGGCCAGGGCCGCGTCCGCCACCGCGCCCATCAGACCGGTGCGGGCACCGCCGTAGACGACCCGCAGCCCCGCCTCGGCCAGAGCGCCGCCCAGCTCGGCGGCGGTGCGCAGATGGCCGGGGCCGCGCCCGGGGGAGGCACCGCAGAAGACGGTCACGGCGGTCACGCCCACAGCCCGTACCCCCGGGTGAGGACGCGGTGCGGGTCGTACCGGTCCTTCGCGCGGACCAGGTCCTGCCACAGCGGGCCGAAGTGGGCCCGCCAGTCGGCGGGCGCCATCGGCAGCGCGCTCACCGGATGCAGGACCCCGCCGACGGCCACGGCCCGCGCGTACACCGCACGGTTGGCCTCGACCATGCGCTCCGCGGCGACCGGATCCGAGGGCGGCGCCGTGCGCATCAGGGTGAGCAGGCACAGGCGGTCGCCCGCGGGCCTGCGCAACAGCGGGGCCCCGAGGGTCCGCCCCGTCAGCGGACGCAGCTGGACCACACCGCAGGTCCGCAGTCCCCGCTGCGCCGGGTCGGCCAGCACGGCCGGGACGAAGTCGGCCGCCGCGTCCTCCGGGATCAGCAGCGACAGCCACGGGTGCGGCCGTTGCCACTCGCCGGTGACCCGCAGGAGGCGCTCGTCGCGCTCCGGCCGGTGCAGGTACTCCGCGTAGGAGAGATCCTCGATCTCCACGGTGTCCGGATCGTGGTCCAAGTCGCCGATGAGCAGGTCGTCGGTGGAGGGAGTGCCGGTCACCGGGCGTCCGGGCAACAGGGCGACGTCTCCCGGGAGTTCGGGTGCGTGTGGGGCCACCGCCTCGATCGTGTAGGTCCAACCGCCGCCGAGCGCGGGCCTGACCTGGCCGCAGACATGGCTGAAACGCTCGTCGCGGCACAGTCGTCGCTGGTCGGCGAGGTAGCTCCGAGGGCCGGCGTGGCTGAGGCGGAAGTGCCGCACGCGGGCCGGGGCGGGCACCAGGCGCAGGGTGGCGCGGACGATCAGGGCGCACTGGCCGAGCCCCGCCGACACGGCGTGGAACAGCTCCGGGTCCCGCTGCCGGGAGCAGGTGACCAGGGTGCCCGTGCCCGTGACGACGTCCAGTTCCGTCACCGCGTCCGCGACCAGGCCGTGGCGGTGACTGGTCGCACCGAAGCCCCCGGTGCTGAGCACCCCGCCCACGCTCGCGCCCAGATGGTCGGGGACGACCGGCGGAACCAGGCCCTCCGCGAGGGCGACCCGGAGCACCTCGCTCCAGGTCGCGCCGGCCCCCGCGCTCAGCGTGCGGTCGTCCGGAGCGCAGCGCACCTCGCTCAGCGCCCGCATGTCGACGACGTAGCCGCCGCCCGCCTGCCCCTGGCCGTAGAGCGCGTGTCCGCCGCCGCGCGCGGCGACCGGCAGTTCGCGGGGACCGGCGTGGGCGACGAGTTCCCGGACCGCGTCCGCGGACCGCGCGGTGAGAACGCCCAGCGGGCGGGAGGCGACGATGTGTCCGAAGTCGTCCGCGGCACCCGGCACGTCCGCGACATCTCCCCGAGAGGGAACCAGTCCCGACATTTCCTTCACGCGGCACGCACCAGGGCGGCCAGATCGAATTCGGGTCCCGTGACCTGTTCTTCGAAAATGTTTCCGAACACGTGATGCTGAAGAATGCCGTGTTCCGCATGGCGTTCCGCGATGAGCGCCGCCATTCGGGACAGTACCCTTTCTGACAGTTCCCCTTCGCCGATCGTCTCCGGGTCGATCCCGTACTTCGCACAGCATTCGAGTACCGCCTCGAAACCGTTGACGGAGGCGGCCAGGCGGCGTTTGGCCGGATCGCGCCAGAGCGCGGCCAGCTCCCGCAGCAGGCTGGTGCCCGGCGCGGCCGGGGCGAGCATGGTGTCCGCCCGCCGGGTGAGCGCGGCGACGTACTCGTCGTACGCCGGGACGGGCAGCACCCGCACCGACAGGCGCCAGCGCAGCCGCGGTCGGCGGGCCGACAGTTCCCGCAGCAGCGAGATCGAGCCACCCTCGACGATCACCAGCGGATGCCGTGCGCCGAGTGCCTCCACGAGCGTGACCAGTGCGTCCGTCGCGACCGACGCCGGCAGGTCGCCGTCCGCGAAGGTCCGGTCGCCGAGCCAGTGCCTGCGCACGTCGGGCTCCTCGGCCCCGGCGCGGGCGCTCGTCGTGGCCAGGTCCGTGAAGCACTGCAACCGGTCGGCGACGACGACCGGGGCTCCGGTCGCCCTGGCCAGTTCGCCGGCCGCGGCACTCTTGCCGACGCCGGTCGGTCCGGCGATGAGATGGACGAGCGGCCCGATGTCGCGAGTTGTTTCCCGCTGAGTCATGGCGGTGTCCCCTTCCGCTTTTCGTGCAGGGAAAGACGAGCGCCAACCTACGCATCCGGACCAAGATCAAGAACCAGGCGGCGGTCTGGACAGGGCAAAGAGGTGTCCACGTTCCTGTGGGGTTCCTAAAGGTTGAATTTCGCGGCCCGGAAAGCGCTTAGAGTCGGGAATCCGGGGCGATATTGATGGGCGTCGGAAATTCTTGTCATTTTCTTGATGCGGCCGGGGAACCTCGCCGCCGAGGAGGCCATCCGTGGAAACCGACATGCTGCTCGCCGTGACCGAGGCCCTCCCCGGGTCCGCGACGGCCGGCACCGTCCTCGTGGGCTACGGAGCCGATGCCGAGGTGACCCGTTTCGCCGCCGCCCCGGACTGGACCCTGCACGTCCCCGGCCACCCCGCGGAGGTCCGCCGCACGATCCTGGAGGCCGTGCGCCGCGGCGACCGTGCCTACGTCCATGTGTCACCTCAGTCCAACGCCGAACCGCACGGCACGACGGACGGCTTCGAACTCGTCCGCGAGGGGCTCACCGGCGTCGTCCTGGCCGTCGGTGCCACCCTCGACCCGGTACTCCGCGCCACCGCCGGACTCGACCTCGCCGTGCTCTACACCTCCACCATCCGCCCCTTCGACGAGGTCTCCCTGCGCACGGCCGTCCTGGCCGCCGGGCACGCCGATGTCGTCCTGGCCGAACCGGTCCCCGCCGGCACCTCCGCCCGGCAGGTCGCCGACACCCTGCTGCATGTGCCGCATCGCCTGCTGGCGGTCGGGGGAGCGGACGCGCTGGACGAGGAGCGGCTGGCCCTGACCGTGCGGAAGTTCCTCAGGTGAGAGGCCCCGGGCCCCCGTGAGATCCCTCCGTGTTCTCCCGTCACCGGACGCCGTGCCGTTACCGATCAGTCACGCGTAGGGTCGGGAACAGGGACGGACACCAGTCGACGCAAGTGAAGGGGCCGACACCATGGCGCAGGAAGTACGCGGCGTGATCGCACCGGGCAAGGACGAGCCGGTGCGGGTGGAGACGATCGTGGTGCCGGACCCGGGCCCTGGCGAAGCCGTGGTCCAGGTCCAGGCCTGCGGGGTCTGTCACACCGACCTGCACTACAAGCAGGGCGGCATCAGCGACGACTTCCCCTTCCTGCTCGGGCACGAGGCGGCCGGTGTCGTCGAATCGGTCGGCCAGGGCGTCACCGACGTGGCCCCGGGGGACTTCGTCATCCTCAACTGGCGTGCCGTGTGCGGGCGTTGCCGGGCCTGCCTGCGGGGGCGGCCGTGGTACTGCTTCGACACGCACAACGCCGGGCAGAAGATGACCCTCGCGGCCACCGGCCAGGAACTGTCCCCGGCGCTCGGTATCGGGGCGTTCGCGGAGAAGACGCTGGTGGCGGCCGGGCAGTGCACGAAGGTGGACGCCTCGGTGGCCCCGCAGGTGGCGGGGCTGCTGGGCTGCGGTGTGATGGCCGGTATCGGTGCGGCGATCAACACCGGGCAGGTGGGCCGGGGCGACACGGTCGCGGTCATCGGCTGCGGCGGCGTGGGAGACGCGGCCGTCGCCGGGGCGAACCTGGCGGGCGCCGCGCGGATCATCGCGGTCGACATCGACGACCGCAAGCTGGAGACGGCCCGTGCGATGGGCGCCACCCACACGGTCAACTCCCGCGAGAGCGACGCGGTGGAGGCGATCCGTGAACTGACCGGCGGGTTCGGCGCCGACGTCGTCATCGAGGCGGTCGGCCGTCCGGAGACCTTCCAGCAGGCCTTCTACGCCCGGGACCTGGCCGGCACGGTGGTCCTGGTCGGCGTCCCGACGCCGGAGATGAAACTCGAACTGCCCCTGATCGACGTGTTCGGGCGCGGTGGCGCGGTCAAGTCGTCCTGGTACGGGGACTGCCTGCCGAGCCGCGACTTCCCGATGCTGATCGACCTCCATCTGCAAGGGCGCCTGGACCTGGGGGCGTTCGTCAGCGAGACGATCGAACTCACCGACGTGGAGAAGGCCTTCGAGCGCATGCACCACGGCGACGTCCTGCGCTCGGTGGTGATGCTCTGATGACCACGCGCATCGAACGCCTCGTCACCTCCGGCCAGTTCACCCTCGACGGCGGAACCTGGGACGTCGACAACAACGTGTGGATCGTCGGCGACGACCACGAGGCGATCGTGATCGACGCCGCCCACGACGCCGACGCCATCCTCGAAGCCGTCGGCGACCGCCGGCTCGCCGCCATCGTGTGCACCCACGCCCACAACGACCACATCGACGCCGCGCCGGCCCTCGCCGAGCGCACCGGTGCCACCGTCTGGCTCCACCCGGACGACCTGCCCCTGTGGAAGCAGACCCACCCGGACCGCGACCCCGACGCCTGGCTCCAGGACGGCCAGGTCATCGAGACCGCGGGTGCCGACCTGAGGGTCCTGCACACCCCCGGGCACGCGCCCGGCGCGGTCTGCCTGTACGCCCCGGCCCTCGCCGCCGTCTTCACCGGCGACACCCTCTTCCAGGGCGGCCCCGGCGCCACAGGCCGCTCCTACTCCCACTTCCCGACGATCATCGACTCGATCCGCGACCGCCTGCTGGCCCTGCCGCCCGAGACCAAGGTCCTCACCGGCCACGGCGACCCGACGACCATCGGCGTGGAGGCCCCGCACCTGGAGGAGTGGATCGCCCGGGGCCACTGACACCGTCCTGGACGGGAACGTGCGGGCAGCCGGGTGATCCCGCACCGAATGACGACAGAAGATGTCCGGCTTACCCGGCACCCTCGTAGCGAGAGCGATCGGCTCCACCGATCGCACGACCCCTCGCACACAGGGAAACGGGAGGCCGGACATGCCGGAACCACTGAAGCCGCTGAAGGACAGAGTCGCGCTGGTCGCCGGGGCGACCCGGGGAGCCGGGCGGGGCATCGCCGTCGAGCTGGGGGCGGCCGGCGCCACCGTGTACGTCACGGGCCGCAGCACACGGGAGCAACGCTCGGAGTACGACCGCCCCGAGACCATCGAGGACACCGCCGACCTCGTCACCGAAGCCGGCGGCCACGGCATCGCGGTCCCCACCGACCACCTCGACCCGGCACAGGTCCGTACGCTCGTCGACCGCGTCGCCGACGAACAGGGCCGCCTCGACGTCCTCGTCAACGACGTCTGGGGCGGCGAGAACCTCTTCGCCTGGGACACCCCCCTCTGGGAGCACGACCTCGACAACGGCCTCCGGTTGCTCCGGCTCGCCGTCGAGACCCACGCGATCACCAGCCACCACGCGCTGCCCCTGCTGCTGCGCCACCCCGGCGGGCTGGTCGTCGAGATGACCGACGGAACCGCCGAGTACAACCGCGACACCTACCGCGTCAACTTCTTCTACGACCTCGCCAAGGCGTCCGTCCTGCGGATGGCCTTCGCCCTCGCCCACGAACTCGGACCGCGGGGCGCCACCGCGCTCGCCCTCACACCCGGCTGGCTGCGGTCGGAGATGATGCTCGACAACTTCGGTGTGCGCGAGGACAACTGGCGGGACGCGACCACCCGGGTTCCGCACTTCGCGATCTCCGAGACGCCCCGCTACGTCGGCCGGGCCGTCGCCGCCCTCGCCGCCGACCCGGACGTGGCCCGCTGGAACGGCGCGTCCCTCTCCAGCGGCGGACTGGCCCCCGTGTACGGCTTCACCGACCTCGACGGCAGCCGCCCGGACGCCTGGCGCTACCTGGTCGAGGTCCAGGACGCCGACAAGCCGGCGGACACGGCCGGCTACCGCTGAACTCCGGTGCCCGGGCCCCGGCTTCCCCGGAGGCCCGGTCCGGTGCCGCCCGGCCACCGCCCGGCCGCCTACCCCTGAGGTCCCGTCTCCCCGGCGGGCGGCAGCGGCCAGCGCGCGGAGTGGCCCGGCGGCAGCGCCAGATCGTCCCGTACGGCCGCGTAGTAGCCCTCGCGTCCCCGGCGCTGCCGCTCCAACAGGGCCTGCCAGGCCTGCGGATCACGCGTCCCCTCGCGCAGGAACCGCTCCATCTCCATCACGGCGACCACCCACGCCCGGGCCCGCTCCACCGCCTCGGGACTGCCCAGCAGGATCAGTGCCTCCCCGGACGGATCCCGGGCGACCGTCGCCTCGGCCATCAGCGGGGCGGCCTCCTGGGGGGAGAGCGGATGCGGGTGCGGGTCGTTCCCCAGATGTGCGGCGACCCGGTACGTCAGGGTGACGGACTTCTTCAACGCGCGCGCGTAGTCGGCGTACACGGAGAGCTTGCGTTCCTCCCAGCGGGCCGCCCGCTCACGCCGGAAGCGGGCCCGGTCGCTGCGCACGATCGCGAGGTACGAACCGAGCGCGCCGATCACGACGCCGAAGAGGGCGGGGAGTTGCTGAAGGAACGCGGACATGGCCGCACGGTACCTGCCCTGTTGATCGTCGCGGCACTACCGTCGGCCCATGACGCACACACAGCGCTTCGAGGGGTACGGAGTCCTCGTCACCGGCGCCGCCAGAGGCATCGGCGCGGCCACCGCCCGCCGGTTCGCCGAGGAAGGCGCCCAGGTCCTGGTCACCGACGCGGACCCGCCGACGGCACAGGAAACGGCCGCCGCCCTGCGCCAACAGGGTCTCCGCGCCCGGGCGTTCGCGTGTGACGTGACCGACCGGGAGTCCGTCGGGGCGGCCGTCGCGTACGCGGCCCGCACCTTCGGCTCCCTCGACGTCCTGGTCAACAGCGCCGCCCACTGCACGCCCGACGCCCCGCTCTTCGAGGACGACCTCGACGAGACGTGGGCGCGCGACCTCGACGTCACCCTGACCGGTGCCTACCGCTGCTGTCGCGCCGCCCTCCCGCACCTGGTGGCCTCCGGACGCGGCGCCATCGTCAGCGTCGGCTCCGTCAACGGCCTCCAGGACTTCGGCAACCACGCCTACAGCGCCGGCAAGGCCGGGCTGGCCTCCCTGACCCGCACCCTCGCCGGACACGCGGCGGCGCGGGGCGTCCGCGTCAACCTGGTGACACCCGGCACCGTCCGCACCTCGGCCTGGGAGGGCCGCGACGACGACCTCGAAGCGGCCCGCGGCCTCTACCCCCTCGGCCGGGTCGGCGAGCCCGAGGACATCGCCGCGGCCGTCGCCTTTCTCGCCTCGCGCGACGCGTCCTGGATCACCGGCACCACCCTCACGGTCGACGGAGGCCTGACGGCGGTCAACACCGGATTCCGCCGTGCCCTCGACCGCGATGCCACCGAGAACGGGTAGCGATGCTTAGGTTTCCCTGTAGATCTTTTCACTTGTCCTGATGCGTTGCTCGGGGCAGCGTTCTCCTGTGCAGCCCGAATCCCCTTGGCGTACCGCCGACTTCCGCGCCCTGTTCGCCGCCACCGCCCTCAGCCAGCTCGGCACCAACATCGGCTACGTCGCCATCCCCCTGGTGGCCGTCGCCGCCCTCGACGCCGGTCCCGGGCAGGTCGGCCTGCTGGCCACGCTCGGCACCCTGGCGTTCCTGCTCATCGGGCTGCCGGCCGGCGCCTGGGTGGACCGGATGCGGCACCGCCGGGTCCTGATCGTGGCGGACCTCGCGCGTGCCGTGCTGTTCGTCTCGATCCCGCTCGCCTGGTGGCTGGACGTCCTCACGCTCGGCCAGCTCTACGCGGTCGTCCTGCTGGGCGGGTGTGCGACCGTGTTCTTCGACGTCGGCTCGCAGAGCACGCTGCCCGGGCTCGTGGGCCGTGACGCCCTGGTACCGGCGAACGCCGCGATGGTAGGCCTCCAGGCCGTGGGCAACGTCGCGGGACGCGGCGCGGGCGGCGGCCTCGTCCAACTCCTCGGCGCACCCGTGGCCGTGCTCTGCACCGCGGTCACCCACCTCGCCTCGGCCGTCCAACTGGCCTTCGTCCGGAGCGAGGAGGCCCCGTCCCCACCGGTGCGGGAAGAAGGGCTGGTCGCGCGGATCGCCGAGGGCCTGCGGCACGTCCTCGGCAACCGGGAACTGCGCGCGCTCGCCCTCACCGGTGCCCTCACCAACCAGGGCTCGCAGATGGTCAACACCATGCTGCCCATCCTGTTCGTCCACGAACTCGGCCTGTCGGCGGGCGCGTTGGGCCTGTACTGGGCGGCCGGCGGGGTCGGCCTCCTGCTCGGCGCCCGCTGTGCCCGCCCCCTCGCCGCCCGTCTCGGGCACGGCCGGACCCTGGGGCTGGGCGGACTCGTCCTGGCGCCCGCCGGACTGCTGGTGCCGCTGATCGACCGTGGCCCCTGGCTGTGGATCGCCGGGGCGGGCTGGACGCTGGCCATGTTCAAGACCGGAGTGGACAACGTCCTCGGCGTGAGCCTGCGCCAGCGGATGACGGCGGACGGCCTCCTCGGCCGTATGAACGCCACCTTCCGCTTCCTGCTCACCGGAGCACTCGCCGTCGGCGCCGCCGTGTCCGGCCTGCTCGGTGAACTGGCCGGTGTCCGTGCGACGTTGTGGGTGGGCGGAGCCTTCCTGGCGGTGGCCTTCCTGCCGGTCTTCCTCTCGCCCGTCCGCACCCGCAGGGACCTCCCGCGCCAGGAGTCGGAGCCGAGGTCGGGGAAGCCCGGGGACAGGGACAGGCTCAGCGCACCCGGGCCGTCATGAGAGCCGCGAGCACCCGTTCCACGTCGCCCTCCGTCGTACGCCAGTTGCTGAACGCCGCCCGCAGCGCGGGCACCCCGTCGTACACGGTCGGCGTCACAAACGTCTCGCCCGACGCGGCCACCGCCCGGGCCAGCGCGTCGACCCGCTCCTGGGTCGGCTCCTCGGCCAGGGTGAAGCAGACGACGTTCAGCCGGACCGGCGCGAGCAGCCGCAGCCCCTCGACGTCGGCGATGCGCTCACCCAGCACCCGCGCGAGAGAGACATTGCGCTCGACGATCTCGCGGTGCCCGTCCCGGCCGTACGCCACCAGGGAGAACCAGGCGGGCAGGGCCCGCAGCCGCCGTGAGTTCTCCGGCGTCAGATGCAGGAAGTCGGGCTCGCCGGTGGGCAGGCCGAGGTACGGCGAGGCGTTGTGGAACACCGCCACCTGGAGATCGGGGCGGCGGGTGAACTGGACGGCCGCGTCGTAGGGCACGTTCAGCCACTTGTGCAGGTCGACGCAGACGGAGTCGGCCGCGTCGAGGCCGGCGACGAGATGCGCGTACGCGGGGGAGAGCGCGGCGAAGGCGCCGAACGCGGCGTCGACGTGCAGCCAGAAGTCGTGCCGCTCCCGGAGGGCGACGATCGCCCGCAGGTCGTCGAAGTCGACGGTGTTCACGGTGCCCGCGTTCGCCACCACGATCGCGGGCCGCCCCGCCAGCGCGGTCAGTGCCGCGTCCAGCGCGCCGACGTCCACGGCCTCGCGGTTCCCGGCGAGGACCGGCACGGGCCGCAGCCGGTCGCGGCCGACCCCCAGCACGGACAGTGCCTTGCCGATGCTGGAGTGCGGGCTGCCGGACAACACCTCGACCGGGCCCAGCGCGCTCGCGCCGTCCCGCGACACGGACACCCCCAGCCGTTCGCCCAGCCACTCCCGCGCGATGGCCAGCCCCACCGTGTTCGACACGGTCGCCCCGGTCACGAAGGCCCCGCCGTGCGCCTCGCCCAGCCCGAACAGGTCCCGCAGCCATGCCAGCGTCTCCCGCTCCAGGGCCGTCGCCCAGGAACCGGCGGCCCCGGACCCGTTCTGGTCGTAGGCGCTCGTCAGCCAGTCCCCGGCGACCGACGCGGGTGTCGCCCCGCCCGTCACGAAGCCCAGGTAGCGCGGGCCCGCCGAGCCGGAGAACCCGGGCGCCCACCGCTCGGCGAACCGCGCCAGCGCACCCTCGCCGCCGGCGCCCCCGGCGGGCAGAGCGCTGGGTGCGGGTGCCCGGTCGAGACGGGCGACCGGCCGTCCGTCCAGACCGGCCAGCTCCCGGGCGGCGAGGTCGCGGGCGGACTGCAGCAGCCCGGGAAGCCGGGCGAGATCGTCGGTGAGGTGAGGATGCATGCCCGGCAGCGTAGGCGGACCGGCCACCCCTGAAGGCGCCGAACTTCACCATTCGGTCACAGCCCGGCCGACGCTACAACCGAAAGCCCCGCGGGCCTGTCTATCAGTTCGGACACACCGGACACGCGCAGGGAGAGGCCGCCATGGGGGACATACGCAGACGGGGAGCCGTCGCACTGGGGATCACCGGACTGGTGGCGCCGCTCGCGCTCGCGCTGGGCACCACGCCCGCGCAGGCCGCGAGCTGCACCACACAGGCCGGCCCCCACCAGAAGCAGGTGGAGAAGTTCCTCGGCCGACCGGTCGACGGAAAGCAGTCCTCCGCCGACTGCAAGGCCATCCAGGCCTTCCAGAACAAGCACGGCATCACCCCGAACGCCGGGTACGCGGGCTCTGTGACCTGGGGCGTGATGGACCTCATGAACAAGCAGAAGGCCGTCGGGAACAACCCCAACAAGGCGGGCAAGTGTCCGGTGAACAAGGGCCGTATCGCCTGCGTCAACCTGACCCTCCAGCTGAGCTGGATCCAGGACGGCAAGAAGCTCGTCTACGGCCCCGTCCCGGTCCGCACCGGCCGTAACGGCTACGAGACCCGCACCGGTCTGAAGACGGTCTACTGGCGGGACATCGACCACGTCTCGTCCATCTACGACGTGCCGATGCCCTACAGCCAGTTCTTCGACGGCGGCCAGGCCTTCCACTCCGTCGGCGTCAGCATGTGGAACCCGCCGGGCTCACACGGCTGCGTCAACATGACCAAGACCACCGCCAAGAAGTACTGGTCGCTGCTCAAGAAGGGCGACGACGTCTTCGTGTACGGCCGTAAGCCGGGCACCTGACAGGTACCCGGCCCGCCCCGCGCCTACCGGGGCGCGTCCCCGAAGTCCAGGATCTCCAGCCTGACTCCGCCCTGCCGCGCCGACTCGTGCGCGACGATGCCTGGCAGGGTGTAGCGGGCGGCCACCCACGCGTTGACCGACGGCATCGACCTGGTGTTCACGGCGGTCACGAAGTCGTCCACCAGGAAGTGGTGGCTGCCCTCGTGGCCGTTGTGGAGGTGGTCGAACTCCCGCGGCAGCCGCGCCCGGTCGTGCACCGGCGCCGACCCCGAGGTGAAGGCGGCCCGCAGATCCGGCGCGATGTGCCGGAGGGAGGGATCGTCGGGGGACATGGTGGGCTTCGGCTCCAGAAGCTCGCTGATGTCCTTCACCCCGTTCTTGTCCTGCCACAGGGCGAACGTGGCGAGCTGTTCCATGCTCCCCTCCGTCCCGAAGAACCGGAACCGCGACTCCCGGATGTGGGAGGGGTAGCCGACCCGCCGGAACTCGTTCGTACGGAACGACCCGCCGCCCGCCACCTCGAACAGCGCGGTCGCGTTGGAGAGATCGTTCCCGAACTGGCTGACCTCCTTGTCGAACACCCCGTCCGGGCGGTCGTCGACCACCCCGATCGCCGACACGCTCACCGCGTGCGTCTGCCAGGCGCCCAGCACCCCGCCGATCGAGTGCGTCGGATAGAGCAGTGGGGGATAGCTGGCGGTCGCCTTCCAGTTCTCGCCGCCGCTGTACTGGTACGCCTCGTAGAACCCCAGATCCATGTCGTGCACATAGTCGCCCTCGGCGTAGAAGAGCCGTCCGAAGGCGCCCTCGGCGATCTGGTTGCGGGCGTGCACGGTCGCCGGGTTGTACTGGCTGGTCTCACCCATCATGTACGTCAGTCCGGTCGTCCTGACCGCGTCGATGATCGCCGCGATCTCCTCGGCGGTGATCGCCATCGGGACCGCGGAGTACACGTGCTTGCCGGCGTTCAGGCCCTTGACCACCAGGGGCCCGTGCGTCCAGCGCTGGGTGAAGATCGCGACCGCGTCGACCGCCGTCGACTCCAGCATCGCCTCGTAGGACGGGAAGGTGCCGGTCAGGCCTTCGTCGGCGGCGAGTTGCCCGGCCCGTTCGGGGAGCAGATCGGTGACGTAGACGTCACTGACGCCGGGATGGGCCAGGAACAGCCTGGCGAACTGGCCCGAGAACTGTCCGGCGCCCACGATGCCGAGGGAGAACGTCATGGATGGCGTGCCCTTCATCTCATGGGGCGGCCCATGGACCGCCCCATTGATCGATGTCGTTGTTCGATGTCACCGGTCGATGTCACCGGTCGATGTCACTGGTCGAGGATGAGATTGATCTGGTCGTTGGTCGCGTCGAGGCTGCCCACGGACTTGCCGCCCCCATACACGTCCTGCATGGCCGGATGCATCAACGCGTACACGTCGGCCGCGTAGTTGGTGATCGGGTAGGAGAAGGTCGCGAAGTCCTTCTTGTCGTCGACCGGTTCGGTGAACGCCGACACGTCGATGCCCTTCTTCGCGTACGCCGCCACCGCGGCCTTCGTGCCGTCGGGCGTGGCCGGGAAGACGATGCCGTAACCACCCACGGTCTTCTGGCACTCGTCGGAGGCCAGGTACCGCACCCACTTCTTCGCGCCCGGCATGTTGTGGGCGTCCTTGGTGATCGAGTCGGCGAGGCCGTTCATCATCGTGGCGCGCTTGCCGGTCGGGCCGACGGGGGTGACGGCGGTGGCCATGTCCAGCCCCTTGAAGCCGTCGTAGGAGGAGATCATCCAGGCCCCGTCGAAGGCGGTGGCCGCCTTGCCCGCGGCGACCTGCGTGTTGGCCTGGTTGGACTGGGAGTTGTAGTCGGTGAAGGGGGCCAGGTAGCCCTTCTTCGCCAGCCCGAAGTACCACGTGATGACCGACTGGAAGGTCTTGCTGTCGTACCGGTACTTCGTGCCCCACCGCTTCTGGTCGGTGTAGGACCAGCCCGCGGAGGCGGCGAAGTTGCTCCACTGGGTCTGACCGTCGCCGTCGCCGCCGCCGTTGGAGGCGAGGCCGTACACCTTGACGTTGTTCTTGTCGAAGCCGGGCTCGTCACCCCGCCGGCCCTTGTCGTCGACGGTCAGATGCGCGATGGCCTTCTCGAAGGTGCCGCCGTCCTTCGGGTTCCAGGCCAGGTCGCCCAGCTGGTCGGCGGTCAGGCCCGCCTCCTTCGCCATCTTCCGGTTGTAGAAGAGCGCCACGGTGTCCCAGTCCTTGGGGGAGCCGTAGCGGTGGCCGTCCTGGCCCATCCAGTTGGCGGCCAGGCCCGGCTGGTAGGCGGCGTCGTCGATGCCCAGGTCGTCCAGGGGTTCCAGGACCTTCAGGTCGGCGAACTGACCGAACCGCTGGATGTGGTCGGTGAACACGTCCGGCTGGGTGCCGGCGATGAGGCTCGCGGTGAGCTTGGCCCAGTAGTCATCCCAGCCCATCTGGGTGATCTTCACCTTCAGGCCGGGGTTCTGCTTCTCGAAGTCCTTGGCGCAGGCCTGGTAGGCGGGCTGCTGGCTGGCGTCCCACATCCAGTACGTCACCGTGTTCGCCGACGCCCCCGTGCCGTCGCCCTGGGCGCAACCGCTCACCAGGGCGAGTGCCAGCGCCCCGGTCGCGGCCACGGCCGGACGTATCCGCGTGTGCAGCCGAATCCGCATGTCAGCCCCTTACTTGATTCCGGTGAAGCTGATGGTGCTGACGATGCGCCGCGCGAAGAGCCCGAACAGCGCCAGCATCGGCAGGGCGGCGATGAGGGTCGCCGCCATCAGGCCCGACCAGTCCGTGCCGGTCTGCGGGGTCTGCGCCCGGAAGACGGCCAGTGCCACGGTCAGCACCCGCGAGCTGTCGCTGTAGGACACCATCAGCGGCCAGAAGTAGTCGTTCCAGGACGTGATGTACGTCAGCACGGCCAGGGTCAGCACCGGTGTGGACGCCATCGGAAGCAGCACCCGGAAGAAGATCCGCACCTTCCCGGCACCGTCGAGCAGGGCGGCCTCCTCGACCTCCCGCGGGATGTTCATGAAGAACTGCCTCAGGAAGAACACCGCGAACGGCGTCATGAACATCGTCGGCAGGGAGATCCCCAACAGGGAGTCCACCAGGCCGAGTTCCTTGATCAGCACGAAGTTCGGCAGCAGCGTGAAGATGGTCGGCACCATCAGCCCGGCCAGGAACAGCGCGAAGACCTTGTCCCGGCCGCGCCAGCGCAGCCGGGCGAAGGCGTAGGCGGCCATCGCGGAGAAGAAGATCTGGCAGACGGTGACCAGGGTCGAGACGACCACCGAGTTGAGCAGATAGCGCCAGAACTTCAGCCCGCCGCCCGCACCGCCCTGGGCGATGGCCTCCTTGGTGGACTGCAGGCCGAGCGCCCGCTCGAATCCGCCGGTGGTGATGTCGACCGGGAGCGGGTCGGCCGGATGGGCGGCGAGCCCCGCGTTCGAGGAGAGCGCGGTGCGCAGGATCCAGTAGAAGGGCAGCAGGGTGACGAGCACGATCGCGACCATCGCCACCCAGGCCACGATCCGCCCGGGGGAGGGCCGGCGCCTGAGAGGTCGTACGCGTGTCGATGTCGTCGGGACGGTCACGGCGGACATGGCGACTCCTTCCGCTCAGCCGAGGTCGGTCTGACCGGCTCGGGTGAGCCGGTACTGGAGGACGGTGATCGCGCTGAGCACCACGAGCAGGGCCACCGACATCGCGGAGGCGTAGCCGAACTGGAAGCGGCCGAAGGCGGCACCGTAGATGTAGAACTGCAGCACGTTGGTGGCGTTCGCCGGCCCGCCGCCGGTCGTCACGGCGACCGTGTCGAACACCTGGAACGAACCGATCACCGTCATGATCAGCACGACCGCCAGGACCGGCCGCAGCAGCGGCATCGTGATCCGCCAGAACATCCGCCACTCGCTCGCGCCGTCCACCCGCGCGGCCTCGTACATGTCACCCGGGATGGCCTGGAGTCCCGCGAACAGCAGCAGCGCGGTGTAGCCGACATGGCGCCACACGTTGATCAGGGCGATCGTCGGGATGGCCCAGGTCTCGTCCGCCAGGAACGGGATCCGGTCGGCCCCCACCGCCGCGATGATCTCGTTGCCGATACCGAGCTGGGTGTCCAGGATCCAGAGCCAGACGATGCCCGCGACCACGTTCGACATCAGATACGGCGTGAGCACGATCCCGCGCAGCACCGCGGACTGTGTCAGCCGCTGGAGCAGTACGGCGATGGCGAGGGCGGAGACCGTCTGCACGGCGATGTTGATGAGCACATACTCGACGGTGATCGTCAGGGAGTCCCAGAAGATCGGGTCGTGGACCATCCGCACGTAGTTGTCGAGGCCCACCCACTCCGCCGGGGTGAGCAGGTTGAAGCGGGTGAAGCTCAGATAGATGCCCCGCAGGGTGGGCCAGAGCAGGAAGACCACGAAGCCCAGCAGGGCGGGCGCGATGAACACCGCTGCCAGCCGCCCGTCGCCCTGGCTCTCGCCGGCCCCCTGCCTGCCCTTCCTCGACTTCGTCCGTGCCCCCTTCGCGTCGCCCAGGGGCAGACGCGAAGGGGGACTACTGGAGGCGATGGTCATCGGGAGACTCCCTTGTCCGCGGCGGCTCATCCTCGGCACTTACTTTTGTGGCGGAAGAATCCATGCGTCAAGAGGTGCGCAAACATCTTTTCCGAGCCACCCCGAACGTCGTAGAGTGGTCATGTTGGTTTTACGGCGAAAGAAATCTTTGTGGGGGGTCCGACCGACATGACCGCAGATGCCGCCAGCTGGCTTCCCCTGAGCCAGGGCGAACGTTCGGTGGCGATCGAGGTGCTCGTGCACGGCCCGCTATCGCGCACCGACATCGCCCGCCGCCTCGACCTCTCGGCCGGCAGCCTCACCCGGCTGACCAAACCGCTCATCGAGTCCGGCCTGCTGGTCGAGGTCCCCGAGGCGGGCGTCCCGGTGGAGGTCCGCCAGGGGCGCCCCTCACAGCCCCTCGACGTCGTCGCCGAGTCCCGCTCCTTCCTCGGATTCAAGATCACCGAGGACATGGTCTACGGCGTCGTCACGACCCTCCGCAGCGACATCGTCGCCCGCCACGACCGGCCGCTCACCACCCACGACCCGGCCGCGGTCGCCGACCTGCTGGCCGGGATGACCGACGAGATGGCCCGTAGCCACCCCCGGATCGCGGGTGTCGGCATCGGTGTCGGCGGCCTGGTCCGGGACCGGACCGTGGTGGGGGAGTCCCCGTTCCTCCAGTGGAGCGAGGTCCCGCTGGCCGCGCTCGTCGAGGAGCGCACCGGACTGCCGGTCGTCGTCGAGAACGACGTCGCCTCCCTGGTGGAGGCCGAGACGTGGTTCGGCGCCGGCCGAGGCCTCGACCGGTTCGTCGTTCTCACCATCGGCGCCGGCATCGGCTACGGCCTGGTCCTGGGCGGCAGGCGGGTGCCGTACGTCGAGGAGGACCGCGGCTTCGGGAGGCACTGGATCGTGAACCCCAACGGCCCCCTCACCCCCGAGGGCGAACGCGGCAGCGCCGTCTCCCTGCTGACCATCCCGAGCATCCGCTACCAGGTGCGGGCCGCCACCGGCCGCGACCACACCTACGAGGAGATCCTCGCCCTCGCCGCCGCGGCGGACCCCATGGCCGCCCGCGTCATCGACGAGTCTGCCCGCGCACTGGGCACCCTCGTCGCCCAGATCGCCAACTTCGCCATGCCCCGCAAGATCCTCCTCGCGGGCGAGGGCGTCGGTCTGATGGACGTGGCGGGCAAGACGGTCGAGGAGACCATCCGAGCCCACCGGCACCCGCTGGCCGACCCGATCGACCTGGAGACCAAGGTGTCCGACTTTCACGACTGGGCGCGCGGCGCCGCCGTGCTGGCGATCCAGGTGCTGGTGCTGGGGGCGGCACAGGCCTGAATTCCTGCGCGGGGCTTGACAGATGGACGTGATCAGTAACACGGTCCGATATGTCCGATTAGCTCGTGATTACTCACATCGCCTTCACGTGCACGGCCGTATGCTTCACATCATGTCCACCAGTGTTGAACCCGCTACCGAACGTTCGGCTGACGAGGTCAACGAGGAGATCAGGGCCCTGTGGCTCCGGTCGGGCGGGACACTGACCGGCGAGCAGCGCGAGGAATACCGGCGGCTCGTCCTGGAGTGGGCCGCCGCGGCCCCGCAGCCGGCGGAAGCGGCCTGACGCTCCTCGAAGGCCCGCCGTCGCACACCTCGACGACCGCCACCCCTGACGTCCGCCGTCCTCGACCGACGTCCACCTCTCCCGGCCTCCCGGCTTCCCCCGTTCCCTTCCCGCGGCCGGGCCGGGTGCCGGTTCCGGCACCCGGCCCGGGCCGTCACCCCCAGGTCGCCGAGTAGTACCGCCGGTACGCCTTACGGTCCTGCTCCGCCCGGATGTACCGGGTGGCCACCAGCGCGACCAGGCTGCCCGCGATCACCAGTAAACCGGGACCGAGGTTCCTGCGGTCCGTCAACCGGGACAGCAGCGGCTCGCCCGCCGTGCCGCCCGCCACCGGAGCCGACGCACCCGGCGCGGCCGCACCGGGCGCGGCCGAACTCTGCGTCGCCGCGGCCGACGGCGTCGGCGCGGCGCTGCCGCCCGCGGCCGGGGCCGCCACGATCAGCTGGAGGTCGAGGTCGGCCAGCGCCTTCGTGATCGGCTGGAAGAACGTCGTACCGCCCGACTGGCAGTCCCCGCTGCCGCCCGAGGTCACCCCCAGCGCGACCCCTTCCGAGAACATCGGACCGCCGCTGTCCCCGGGTTCGGCGCACACGTTCGTCTCGATCAGACCGGTCACGGTGCCCTCGGGGTAGTTCACCGTCGCGTTGAGCGCCGTCACCTGTCCGTCGCGCAGACCGCTCGTGCTGCCGCTGCGGAACACCCGCTGCCCCACGGACGGATCGGCCGACGAGGTGATCTGTACGCCCTTGCCGTCGCCGATGGCCACCACGGCCGCGCCGTCACCCGCCCGGCCTTCCTCGTACTGCACCAGGGAGTAGTCGTTGCCCGGGAAGCTCTGGGTGACCGTCTTTCCCACCTGCTCGGTGCCCCCGTTGTCCGCGAACCAGACGGACCCGGTGGGCCCGCAGTGCCCGGCGGTCAGGATGAAGTCGCTTTTTCCGTCGGTCACGTTGAAGCCGGCCGAACAGCGTCCGGCGGTCGACAGGATCGGCAGCGCGCCGTTCAGACGGGGCGTGAACGTGCCCTCGGTGCGTTCCATCCGGACGAAGCTGCCGATGCCGCCCGCCACCTGCGTCATCTCGGACCAGTCGGCGGCCGAGACGGTGCTGTCGCCGCGCACCACGACCTGGTTGGTCCGGTAGTCCATCGCCCAGGCCGTCCCGGGCACCCGGGGTGCCGAACGCAGCGTCGCCGTCGCCGACTTGAGCTCGTTCATGCTGTGCGACACGACCTTCGCCCGGGCGCCCGCGTCCCGGACCTCGGCGGCTGTCCGCTGGTCGGTGACCGCCACGACCGGCCGGCCGTCGGCGTCGATCCAGGTACCCGCCGTGCGGGAGCCGCCCAGCCGCGAGACGAGACCGGTCCCCGTGGCGGCGGCCTCCTGGGCGTACGTCCGCGGGACCGCGGAGGCGGTTGGAGGCTCGCTCGCCATGGCCCGCGTGACCATCGTGCCCCCCAGGAGGAGGCCGCCGACGGCCGCCAGCCGTGTCACTCGCCGGACGACCCGTCGTCGTGCGTGCCTCATGCATGGCTCCCGAACCCGAATGTGCGGCGTCAACACCGCGGGGCCCTCCGGTCGTTGAGCGCCCACCTTCCATACGTGGCCGAGGAGCGGGGTGTTCACGACAGGGGTGATCTTTACTCGCCCCGCGCGGCCGACGGGCCCGCCCTACCCGCGTCCACCTGCGTCAACCGGCGAATCCGGCACCCGAGTCGACCGGTGAGCCGTGCGGCGAGCCGTCCGGTGCCGGCGTGAGCCGGGACCAACTGAGCTCGTCGCCCCACACGGACGCGGTCCCCACATAGGGGCGCAGCAGCTCGGTGAGCACCCGGTCGCCGTGTCCGTTCAACTCGTCCGAGGCGATCCTGCGGGCGGTCCCGGCGAGGAAGTCGGCTAGCTGCACCCGCGGATCCTCCCGCGCCACCACCAGCCGCACCCCGTCGAGGCCGGTCCCGGCCCGCCGCGCGGTCTCCTCGATCCACGCGATGCGCTCCGGCGTCAGCATGTTCTGACGGTCGTGCACCAGCCGCACGGTACGGCCGCCCGCACTCCAGTGGGCGGCCGTCGCGACGATGGACGGCAGCAGCGGATTGAGCACCGGGACCAGCGTGGGGCCGGCGGCGACGGCCGCCCGGTAGGAGGCGGCGCGCGGCCGGGTGGCCGCGAGTGCGCCGAGGACGCCCGCCACGGCCGTACCGGGACACGCCTGCCGCGCGCTGTCGACCTGCCGGAAGAAGGCGTCGACGGGCTCCTCGGGCGCCCCGTCGTTCCTGACCCGCAACAACTGGTTGGCCGCGGCGAGGAACTCCCGCCACCGCTGCTCCCCGAGGACCCGCCGCCCCGCCCGGAACAGCGCGAGCGCCTGGGCCGCCCCGTCGTCGAGCAGCAGGTCGACGACCCGGTCCACCACGAAGAACGTCTTCTCCGTCAGCTGCACGTGCGCGTGCCCGTGCAGCGGGCCCGCGGGGGCGAGCAGCCACTCCAGGACGGCCCGGTGCTTCTCCCGCAGTAGATGGTTCGCCTTGTACTCCTCCGCGGGCGAACGGATCCGGTCCCGGACCTCCTGCACATGCCCCGCGGCCGTCGCCACGGGCAGCCGCACACTCCCGTGCGCGAACACGTCGGTGTTCCCCGCGGTGAGGTTCTCGCCGTCCGAACCCGACTCGTCGCAGGCGATCTCCACGACCCCGCCGGCCCGCCCCGGACGCGCCCCCGGCACCCCGTCCTCACGATTCCCGGTCACACCACAGCCCCCTAATCTTGTGCCCCATGACCAGGATCCCGCACGAATCGTCCGGTGAACCGAATCCCCTGCGCGCACTCACCCTCGACCGCCTGCGATGTCGTACGAGCATGAAATGGCGGACCTACCCCGAGGACGTCCTTCCGCTGTGGGTCGCCGAGATGGACGTACCCCTCGCCGGACCGGTCGTGCGCGCGGTGACCGACGCGCTCGCACTCGGTGACACCGGCTACCCGGCGGGCACCGCGTACGCCGAGGCGCTCGCCGCCTTCGCCGACAAGCGGTGGGGCTGGGGCGGACTGGCGGTGGAGCGTACCGCGATCGTTCCGGACGTGATGCTCGGTGTGGTCGAGATGATCAGACTGGTCACCGGACCGGGCGACCCGGTCGTGGTGAACCCGCCCGTGTACCCGCCGTTCTTCCAGTTCGTCGACCACATGGACCGCCGGGTCGTGGAGGCCCCGCTCGGGCCGGAGGGGCGTCTCGACCTCGGCATCCTGGAGGGCACCTTCCGGCAGGCGGTGTCGGGCGGTCGCCGGGCCGCGTATCTGCTGTGCAGCCCGCACAACCCGACCGGGACCGTGCACACGGCCGACGAACTGACCGAGGTCGCCGCCCTCGCCGACCGGTACGGCGTGCGGGTCGTCGCCGACGAGATCCACGCGCCCCTCGTCGCGTCCGGCGCGGAGTTCGTGCCGTATCTGAGCGTGCCGGGCGGCGGCAGCGGGCTGTCGCTCATGTCGGCGTCCAAGGGGTGGAACCTGGCCGGGCTGAAGGCCGGGCTCGCCGTCGCGGGACCGGCTTCCGCCGCCGACCTCGCCCGGCTGCCCGAGGAGGTCGGCCACGGCCCGAGCCACCTCGGCGTCATCGCCCACACCGCCGCCCTGCGCGACGGCACCGCCTGGCTGGACGCCCTGCTCGGCGCCCTCGACGACAACCGGCGTCTGCTCACCGCCCTCCTCGCCGAGCACCTGCCCGCGATCACCTACCGCCCCGGCCGGGCCACCTACCTCGCCTGGCTGGACTGCCGTGCGCTCGGCCTCGGTGACGACCCGGCGGACGCCTTCCTCCGCCGCGGCCGGGTGGCACTGAGCCCGGGGATCCCGTTCGGCACCGGCGGGCAGGGGCACGTACGCCTGAACCTGGCGACATCGCCGGAGATCCTGGAGGAGGCGGTACGGCGGATGGCGTCGGCGCTGCGCTGACCCGGTCGGGACCGGTGCGGCCGCCTAGACTGCCCGACATGGACGACACGTTGCTGGAGCGACTCGCGTCGGGCAAGTACCTGCTGCTCACCAGCTACCGGAAGAACGGCACCCCGGTCGCCACCCCGGTGTGGGTGGTGCGCGACGGTGACGCGCTCGGGGTCTGGTCGGTCGCCGACGCCTGGAAGGTGAAGCGGATCCGGGCCCGCGGTGACGTCCTGGTCGGTCCCTGTGATGTGCGGGGCCATCCGACCGGCGACCAGAAGCCCGCCACCGCCGAGATCTGCGACCCGCAGACCACGGCCCGCTACCGACGGCTGCTGGCCCGCAAGTACGGTCTCGCCGGCCGCCTCACCCTCTTCGGCAGCCGGCTGCGCCGGGGCCTGGACGGGACGGTCGGGATCCGTGTCACGCTCTGACACCCGCAGGGGCTGACGCACGCAGGGGCTGACACGGGTCCGGGCTGACGCAGGTGCGGGGCACGGACCGCGACCGGTCCGTGCCCCGCACCTGTCAGGGACTACGGCGCGTCCAGCACCGTGCCCGTCAACGCCGGGGCGCCGGGCAGTGGTTCGGCGTCGAAGTCGGTGAGCGCGATGCTCGTCGACTCGGTCGGCTCGGCCACCTGGTCCCGTACCGTCGGCACGATGAAGTCGGCGCTCGTGGCCCCTGCCGGGATGCCCGTCCACACCCACAGGTTCGCCTGGGACAGCGCCCGCTCCGGGTCGGGCGAGTCACCGGAGTAGTCCGCCAGCCACTGCGGGTCCACGTCCTTGGTGGACAACTCGGCGCCCTCGGTGACCGGGAGCACCCGGACCGGCTGCCAGATCTCCACGTCGGTCGGCGCGTCCAGCGAGATCCGCCAGGTCAGCGTCCCTCCCTCGGACACCCGGTCGGTGACCGGCGTCAGGGTCACGACGGGCTCGGGGTCGTCGTTCTCGGCGGTGACCCCGCCCCGGTGCGCGCCGACGACCGTGCCGTGCACGGCCTTGACCAGGAGGTCGTGCTGCTCGTCGTAGCCGTAGCTCGTGTCGCCCTTCACCTCGACCGGGACGTCGATGGCGTGGCTGCCCGGTCGCACCGTGACCACCCTGCTCTCGGGCCGCTCGGTGTCCGGGTCGAGGACGTAGATCCGGACCCGGCCGCTGCCGTGGCCGGACACCTTCACCGGGATGCGGTAGGTGCGGGTGCCCGAGTCGCCCTCCTTGACGGTGAGCCGGCCCACGTCGACGCGCGGCAGCGCCGCCGCCCTGACCGCCGGGGTGCCGGGGGTCCAGCCCCAGGCGTCCATCAGCCAGGCCTGCCCTGACGGTGAACGCGGCGTCAGCCGCAGGGACTTGACATGCCTGAGGTCGAGACCGGCGCGGGTGGCGGCGGCCAGCGGGACGCGGACCTCCTGGGCCCAGTACGAGGCGGTGAGTTCGGTGCCGGGCAGCCCGTCGACGCGGACCCGGCCGAGCGTGGCCGTGCGGCCGGAGGTGTCGGTGACGGAGACGTCGAGCCGGGTGCCGGTGGTGTTGGGCGGCACCATCACGCGCAGCGTCAGGTCCTTGGCGCCGGAGAGGGAGCGCGGTGCGGAAGGGGTGACCTTCGTCGCCGTGCCCGGCGCCGACCACTGGAGCGCGATCGCGCTGCGGCCGGTCTCCTTCTCCGTGTCCCAGCCCGCGAAGTGCGGGGACCGCCCCGGGGTCTCGGGGTTCAGACAGGCCGTGGCCGGCTCGGGGTCGACGGCCGCGCACAGCCTGCCGCCGGTCACCTTCACCGGGCCGTCGTCCGGGACGAAACCGGCCGTCCGGCGGGCGCCGACCGCGTGGGTGAGGACCCGGGCCGGGTCGGCCGAGGGGGCCCGCTTCCCGGAGCCGTCGAGAAGCGGGCGCACGCGGTCGTCGCCGGCCACGAACAGCCGGGCCGCGGCGGCTACGTAGGTGGCACCCGCCTGATGCTGCTGGTCGGCGGTCAGCCGGGTCGGGGCGCTCGCGGTGCACACCGGGTCCGGCTGTTCCTCGTCCTCCCAGAAGTCGTCCCAGGCGGGCGCCTCGGCCTGGCCCGGGGTCCACTCGCTGTTGAAGTAGTTGTGGTTGGCGCCGACCATGTAGACGGCGCTGTGCAGGGCGTTGCCCCGGCTGACGCCGCGGGTCCCGTCGACGTACACCTCGCCCTGGAGGTCGTACACGTCGCCGTCGCAGCCCGGCAGGATCGTCACCGACGGCACGTCCGCGACCGGATTCTGGCCGAAGATCGTCGGTCCGACGAGCACGGTGCCGCGGATCTTCCAGCGCACCGGGCCCCGATAGCCGTCCTGGGCGGCGGGCGGCGGGTACAGGCTGTCCATGGCCGCCCGGTTCACGCCCTCGCCGCCGCGTGAGTGGCCGACGAGCAGGACCCGGGAGAGGTCCGCCTTCGGCGCCTTGCGTACGGCGGCCGGGGCGGTGTCCGGGTGGGCGGACCAGTCGGCCCAGCGGGCCAGGTGCTGCCGTACCAGCGACGAACGCGCCTGTGCGCCGGCGTCCTCGGCGTCCGCGTCCTGGGCGTTGATGCCGTTGGCCGAGATCGACACCGTCACATAGCCCTGGGAGGCCAGGAGCTTCTGGTCCTTGAGGTAGCCCTTGTGGCTGGGGATGGACTTCAGGCCGGTCGGGCAGGGCCAGTCACCGGTGACGTCGTCCTCGGAGCCCGGCTTGTAGCAGGTCGGGTGGCGGCCGTGCAGGAACAGCGCGAGCGGCCGCTTGCCGGTGGCGCCCTGCGGGGCGACCACTTCGGCGCGCATCTCGATCGGGGTGGCGAACCCGGGCAGCCGCACCGGATCCAGGGTGTACTCGCCGGTGACCGTGCGGTACGAACCCGGCTTCCCGGGGTCGACGCCGTTCGCCGGCAGCCGCGCGGCTGCCGGGGACTCCTGTGCGCGGGACCGGGCGGTCCCGCTGGTCGCCCTCTCGTCCAACCGGCGTCCACCGGCCAGTACCTGAAGGTCCGTCAGCCGAGGGGAGCGGGCCTCGTCGAGGTCCAGCCGGAACGTCCGGCCGTCCTTCCCGGCCGTCGGCACCCCGAGCAGCCGGCCCCCGGCATGGAACTCGACGCGCGCGTCCCCCATCCGCACGGGCTTCGGCGCACGCCAGAGCAGCTCACGCGTCCCGTCCTCCCCGACGACCCGCCAGCCGGGCGGCAGCCCGTTGTCGGCGTTCGCCCCGGGCGGTCTCGTCTCGGACGGCTGCTGGGCCTGTGCCGGTCCTGGCGATCCCGCCAGAGCCGCCAGCACCGCCACGGCGGTCACACATATTCGCCGGGCACGGATCAATGGTCCCCTCCTCAACACACCAGGCGCAGGCGTCCCGTTGGTCCCGGGAGCCTCTCGCGTCACAGAGGACGGAAGGGGCGGGCTGTGGGTTGTCTGTGAAGGAGTGTCGACCGACGGCGCAGGACGTGATCAGGCCACCGGGGACCGGGGCGGAAGGAGTGCGCGGATCCGCCGGCGGGGTGGGGCTGTGCATGAGCCGATCCACCCACCACCGCGCCGCCACTGGCCGGCGCGCCCAGATGTTCACGCGGGCCCTCGCCGAACGCCCCGCCTACCGGGCAGCCGCCCTCTGCTCCTTCGACGGCGGCGCGGGCCGACCGGGACCGGAGGTCGAGGCGTGCCGTCGGCGGCCGTCCCGGATCCGGGTCAGCTCCGGCATCGGCGCGCCGCGCGGTGACACGGCCGTCGAGGTGAGGCGCGGACGCCGGTGGGAGTCGGGTGGGCGTTCCGTCAGTTCCAGGCGCGGTAGGGCTCGTCGAGCAGTTGGAAGACCGGCTCGCCCCGGACCGGGTCCTTCGCGGTGGACAACCGGACCCGGTCCCCGCTGTGGATGCCGATGAGCGGTCCCATGACCCGGCCGCGCACGACGAAGCCCTCGGCCATCTCGATCAGGGACACGTTCCGGGCGGCGGGGGTGTTGCGGTGCACCACCGTGGAGTGGCGGACCGTCCCGGTGCCGTCGCTGCGTTCGGTCCGCAGGTCACTGCCCTGGCAGACCGGGCAGAGCAGCCGGTGGTACATGGCGGTGCCGCACCAGGTACAGCGCTGGAAGAGGACGGCGTCCGTGTCCGCGCTCCGGCGCTGCGGACTCCCGGGCTCCAGCAGCCCCGTCGCGGAGCCGACTGACTGACGATCGACGCTTCCTGAGGGGTGGTACACGCTGGTCAACTCCCTGCGCTCGGACGGAATCCGACGTGCGCGGGTCACCGTGCACGCACGTGCCCGGTCGCCGTGCCACCGTGCACGCCCTCAGGGTATGGCACTCAGTGCCACGCGTAAAGGCACTGCGTACCCCTGATCTGGGTCAGTCGCGCCCGAGCGTGGTCTCGATCTCCTGGACGACCCGCCACAGGGGCGCCTCGCGCCGGGCGACCACGACCACCACCTCTTCGGCGCCCTGCCCGCCGACGAGGGACACGTGCGGGCCGCCGAAGGCGGACCGCACGTAACCGAGGGCGTGGTCGACCGTGGTGCCCGCGTCGTCCCGCCCGTCCGAACGCAGCCAGGAGCGCAGCGCGTTGTTGTGCGCCGCGACGACCGCGGCGGCGATGACGTCGGCCCGCAGGGTCCCGTCGCGCCGGCCGGCGAAGCGGCCCCGCAGGTACTCGGCGAGGGCCCGCTCGTAACGCCACACCACCGACAACTCGTACGCTCGCAGCCCCGGCACCTTCTTGGTGAGGCGGTAGCGCTGCACGGAGAACGTCGGGTTCTCGGCGTACATTCGGAGCACCAGCCGGGCCGCGTCGCAGACCCGGCCCACCGGTTCGTCCCCGTCGTCGCCGGCGGCCAGGAACTCCGTCATGTCCGTCAGGCACCGCTCGTGGTCGGGGAAGACCACGTCCTCCTTGGAGGGGAAGTAGCGGAAGAAGGACCGCCGGCCCACCCCGGCCAGCGCCACGATGTCGTCGACGGTGGTCTGCTCGTAACCCCGCTCCAGGAACAGCCGGAAGGCCGCCGCGACCAGCGCGTCCCGCATGGGCGGCTTCGAGGCCGCGGCGGCGGTCCCTGCCTTCAGGTCGGGACGGGGTGCCGCGCTGCTGGAGCTCATGGACGGGAAAGTAGCACCCGACCGGGAGCGATGGCACTCAGTGCAGTGATCAGGGGGTACTGAGTGCTCTGCGGGTGCATGGTGGCGGCCGGTTCCTGACGAACACCCGTCGCCCACGTTCGGCCGCCCGGAGCCGAGAAGCCCCCGTACCGACGTGATGGAGACCTCCCCGCACCGGTTCCTCGCCGTGGTGCGCCGATCACCGATGCCGGGGAACTGAACTCCTCGTGCGGCAGGCGCGTATCACTCCCCGGGGGAAAGCCGCAGGGCCCCGGGGAGGGGACGGAAGGAGAGCTGAATGCCGACACCGACCGACCGTGGGCCGTCGCCCGAACGGCCCGACGACCTGCCTCTGGAGCCGGTGCGTGTACTGCGCCCCCGGAACACGGACGCCCTCGCGGAGCTGATCAGGGAGTTCCGGGAGCTGAGCGGCGACCGTCCGGAGAACCTCCACGGCGACTACGAAGTGGTGCCGCTGCCACCGCCCGAGCCGGAGACACAGGAACTGCCGCCCGTCACCGACAGCGGCCGGGTGGCACCGCGACGCGCCCGACCGGCCCGGTACGGGGCCCGTCCGGCCCGGCACGGCAGCCACGCGGCGCCTGGCGGCGGCCACCTGGTACGGAGTGACGCGCCCGTCGGCCGGGTGCACGGCCTGCGCCGTACCACCCTCGCGGGCGCCGTCGCGGCGGCGGCCGTGATCGGCTTCGGCTGCGCCTTCCTGCTGCCCGGCCGCAGCGAGGCCGACTCGGCCCGGCCCAGTGTCCCGTCCGCGTCCGCTTCCGCCCCGGCCGCTCCCCCCTCCGCTCCCTCGGCCGACCCCGACGGCGCGGGCACCCTCAGGGAAGGAGCCGCCGGCGCCGAGGTGACCGACCTCCAGCAACGGCTGCTGCGCATCCCGGACGTCTACAAAGACGGCTCCACCAACGGCAGTTACGACGCCACCCTGACCGCGGCGGTGGCCCGCTTCCAGGTCTGGTACGGCATTCGCGGCGACGAGTCCGGCGTCTACGGCGACGACACCCGACTCGCCCTGGAGGCCCGTACCGGCGAATGAACGGGAACCGCCCCTGCGGGCCCGGCCCCGGTCCGCAGGGGTCGGCCATGGATCCGGCACGGGCCCGGATGGCAGGGGTGGCCGTGTCGTGGTCGGCTGGGACCGGGGTACCCGGCCGGTGACACCCACCGAACGGAAAGCGGCATGAGCATGGCGGACATGGACGCGTTCTTCGACCGGCTGGACCCGGACATGTGCGTGGTGACCGCCACCGCGAACGGGGAGCGGGCGGGCTGTCTGGTCGGGTTCGCCTCGCAGTGCTCCATCCGGCCGCCACGCTTCGTCGTGTGGCTGTCCGAGGTGAACCGCACCTGCCGCGTCGCGCGGGACGCCCGCTTCCTCGCCGTGCATCTGCTCACCCGCGAACAGCATGAACTGGCCGAGCTGTTCGGGGGCCGGACCGGTGACACCACGGACAAGTTCCGGCACCTGACCCTGCGGGAGGGGCACGGCGGGGCGGTCGTCCTGGAGGACGCGGCGGCCTGGTTCGTCGGCGCGGTCCTGCGCAGCGTCGACGGGGGCGACCATGTCGGGTTCGTCCTCGATCCGGTGGCCCGGGGCGAGCGTCCGGGCACGGGCGACAGTCCGTTGCTGCGCCTGGGCGAGGCCCTCTCCATCGAACCCGGTCACCCGGTGGACTGACGTTCCGCCCCGGTGCTCGAACACAGCGCAACGGGTCGGGAAAGTGCGCGGCGGCCCCGGAGCGGCTGCCGTCAGCATGGGCAGCTCCCTGTACGAGGGACCCCGCACCGCCCCGAACGAAGGCCACGCCGATGAGCGGCTCCCGTATCCCGGGCCTGGTACTGCCCACCGTGTTCCTGCTGGCCCTGGTCGTGGGCGCGTTCTGGTACTGGAGGCATCGCGGGGACGAGTGAGCCGGTCACTCCGCCCGGTCGGGCACCCGGATGTCGACCACACAGACATCGTCCAGCGGCTCGCCCTCCAGCATCCCGGCGAGCAGCCGGTTCAGGGAGCCGGACGCGTCCGTGTCGCGGGTGACGACCACCTCGGCGAGCCGCGCGAGGCCCGAGTCGATGCCCTCCGCCCGGCGCTCGACCACCCCGTCCGTGTACAGGATGAGGCGGTCTCCGGGCTCCAGGTGGCACTCCGCCTCCTCGTAGACCGGCGAGGAGCTCGCCCCGAGCAGCATGCCGCGGGGGCGGGGCAGATAGCGCGCCGAGCCGGCCCGCAGCAGCAACGGCGGCAGATGACCCGCCTGTGCCCACACCAGTCGGCGCTCGGCGGCGTTGTAGCGGGCCAGGACGATGGTCGCGGTGCCGTGGGAGTCGCGGGAGTGCAGCAGCAGGGTGTTGAGACGGGCCAGCGCGCCGGTCAGCGAGGAGCCGGTGATGACCATGCCCTTGGCGGTGAAGCGCAGTTGCGCCATGGTCGCGACGGCACCGATACCGTGCCCGGCGACATCGCCGACCACGAACAGGGCGTCCCCGTCGGGCAGTTCGATGGCGCTGAACCAGTCGCCGCCGACGTGGATCCCCGACTGGGCGGGCAGATAGGCCACTTCGACGCGCAGCCCCGCCAACTGCTGGGGCCGGGTGGGCAGCGGCAGCAGCGCGTGCTGGAGCCGGGCGGCCAGGGTCCGTTCGGCGCGCAGCACACCGTGCTGCGCCAGCACTTCCTGTTCGCTCTCCACGAGGGCGAGTTCGGCGTTGCGCTGCGCGGTGAGGTCCTGCACGAAGCCGTGCACCTCGACGGCCGTGCCGTCGACGTCCAGCACGGCCTCGGCGACGGCCCGCAGATGCCGGACCCCGCCCGCCGCGGTGATCCGGAACGGGATGTCGAAGGGGCGTCCGGCGCGTACCAGTTCCCGGATGGAGCGGATCAGCGTCGGCCCGTCCTCGGACAGCGCCAGGCGCGGGAGGTCGGCCAGCGGCACCGGGCCGAGAGCCGGGTCCCGGTCGAAGATGTCGAACACCTGGGACGACCAGTTGACGTCGTACGTCACCAGGTTCCAGTTCACCCAGCCCAGGTTGCCCAGCCGCTGGACGTCCGCCAGCCGCTGTTCCTGCCGGTCCGAGGAGTCCTGCCGGATCCAGGCGACGACCAGATCGCCGCCCAGTCGTGCTGCGCGCAGCGAGTACGTCGAGAGCTCCGCGGTGCCGTCGGCGAACCCCTGGTGGGCGAACGGCTGCCCCTCGAACGGCTCTCCCGTCGACAGCGTGCGCAGGCATCCCTGCCACACCTCCTCGCCGGCCATGCCCGGGAAGGACTCCAGGATGCGGCGGCCGACCAGTGCGCGGCCACTACGGCCGACGACGTCGACCGCGTCCGCCGTGACCGCGTCGATGCGGTAGTCCTCGACCTCTCCCGAGGGGGCCGTCAGCGGGGAGAGCAGCATCGCGGCGCCCGGCAGGGCGTCGAACAACGCCTGGGTGGCACTGTCGGTGGACTGCTCGCGCCGGGCGCCGAACGCCCGCAGCCGGCCCGCGCACAACCGGGCGACGGCCCGCAGGAGCCGACGGACCGGCGGGGTGAACGGCCCGGCGCGGCCACGCAGCACACCGATGCAGACCTCGGTCGAGTCCCCGGCCGGCACGGGCAGCCAGGCACGCGAACGCCAGCGTTCGGGCGGGTCCCCGATGAGGAGGTACCGGTCCCGGTCCGTGGCGAGGTCCTCCAACCAGCGCGGCTCGCGCGTGCGAAGCGCGTCCAGGGCCGCTATCCCGGCCAGCGGGGGCACCTGGTGCCACTGGGCGGCCAGGTCGTCGTCGATTCCGGCGTGCCCGATGAGTTCGAGCCCCCCGGTGGGCAGGCGCCGGAACAGCATGACCGCGTCGGCGTCCACCTCGGGCGCCAGACGCTCAAGGAGGCACCCGGCGAGATCCCGCGGGGTGCCGACCCGGACCAGGGCCTCGCCGATGCGGCCGAGCGTGTCGAAGCCGTCGTCCACGCCGCCGGTGCCGTCCGTACCGTCCGCGGCGTCGGTGCGGTCCGTGGCGAGGGCCTCCCTGGTGGCCGGTACGCCGGGCGCGGGGGAGCCGGCGAGTCGCCCGGTGGGTCCGGAACCGGTGGACCCGGCCCCCGGTGCGGCACGGTACGGCGAGGGAACCAGGTCACCGAGGGTGATCCGGCACTCCTCCAGCAGCGTGCGGTTCGCGGCCTCGGCGCGCTTCCGCAGCTGTCCGCCCGCGGCCTCCGAAGTGCATCCCGTCAGCGCCATCAGTGCGCCCTTGGCCCGCTCCAGGACGGCGGACGTGGCCGCCTGGTCCCGCAGCCGGTCCATCTGGGCACGCTGCCGGGCAACGACTTTCGCCAGCGCTGCCATGTCGGGCGCGGCACCCGGCTCGGCGGGGCTGGAGGGCTCGCTCGTCACGCGTTGAGCATCGCACACACGGCAGGTTTCGATCGCGGTCTTGTGGAGGCGGATCCCACGTATCGGTGACACCGCGCCGGGTGGCGCCCGGGCCCCGTGCCCGCCCCTCGGACAGGCGCCGGGTCAGCGTCCGTGACCCTGTTCGACCAGCGCCTGGGTGACCGCCCGCACGCTGCGGGCGATGTGCTGGAGCTGCATGACCTCCGCCGCGTACAGCTTGATGGTGTGCTCGATGACCGACTCCGGCAGACCGAGCCCGGGAAGATCGGCCCGCGCGGTCTGCAGGGCGGTGCGGGCGACCCGTACCTCCTGCTGGACCTGGAGCTGCGCGTGCCGGGCGAGCAGCACGGGGTGGCGGATCAGGGCCGGGTAGCTGGCGTAGCGGGCGGGCACCAGCTCGCGCAGCCACTTGGCGGCCGAGCGTTCCCAGTCGTAGCTGCCGGGGGACTTGACCTGGCAGGGCCAGTCCGAGTCGATCCGTGTGGCGGTTCGCGTGGTCGTCAGGGGCATGGTCGTCGCTCCCGGGTGTGCGGCGTCGTGCGGGGTGGTCCGACGGGGTGGGGCGGCCCCGGCCTAGGGGATGACCGGGGCCGCCACGGGCGCTCGCACAGGCGGCGCCCGACCGAACACCCCGGGCGCCGACGCGGGTAGGAGACGGCGGCCCCGGGTGTCCGTGCAGAAGCCCGCGACGGCAGACGGTCCCCGCGCGGCGTGTGGTGCGGCGTGCGCATGGGCGGACCGTTGTCTCTGTGCGGGCGGATGCGGCGGTGGACCGTCTGTCCCGGAATGGCCGGGGGAGCGATCCGTGAGCAGTATTTATATATGCCGTCCGGTTTGCAAGGAGCATGAAAACATTCATGCGGGGTTTGGGACGGATGATCCCCCTGTGTCCCGATGTGGGGGAGGGGGTGGAGTCAGTCCCGCAGGAAGAACTGGTGCTGGTCGGAGATCTGCTCGTAGTCCTCCAGCCGGGCCTGGGTGCGCTCCGGGTCGGCGTCCGTCATGGCCTGCAACAGCGCGGCGGCCATCACGCCGGGCGCGGCGTAGGAGTCGAAGACCAGGCGGGACCCGGTGCCGGTGGCGAAGACGACGTCCGCCTCGTCGGCCACCGGCCCGAGCGCCAGGTCGGTGATCAGCGCGACCTTGAGCCCGGCGCTCCGCGCCACCCGTACCGCGGTCAGGGTCTCCTGGGCGTGCCGGGGCATCGAGAAGGCCAGCACCCAGGTGCCACCCGCCTCGCGGGACTGGAGCAGCGCGTCGTAGGCGACGCTGCCGCCGCGCGTCACCAGCCGGACGTCCGGGTGGACGCGGCGGGCCGCGTAGGCGAAGTACTCGGCCAGGGACGCCGAGATGCGCAGGCCCAGCAGGGTCAGCGGGGTCGAGCGGGACAACTGGCGGCCGATATCGATCAGTTGGTCGGGGTCACCGAAGTCGCGGCGCAGGTTCTCCAGGTTGTCGATCTCGGCGTCGACCGCCGCCTGGAGTTCGTTGCTGCCGTTCTCCTCCGCCGCGAGGGCACCGCCGGCGAGGGCGCCGAGGGCGATCGACTGGAGCTTCTCCCGTAGCGCGGGGTAACCGCTGAAGCCCACCGCCGCGGCGAACCGGGTCACCGACGGCTGGCTCACGCCGACCCGCTCGGCGAGATCGGTGATGGAGAGGAAGGCCGCCTCGGTGATGTGCTCGATCAGGTACTGGGCGATGCGGCGCTGCCCGGGCGACAGTCGCGGCCGGTCGAACAGGCCCCTGAGCTGGGAAGTCGGGGAGGCCTCCGTCTCCGGTGCGGTCTTCCCCGAGGTGATCGCGGATGCCTGGGCGCGCGCCTGCTGCGGCGATGGCACGGCTGCGCCTCCTTTGTCTTCCACAGTGCCTCAACATAGCTCACACACCGTCGTGACCAGGGCTGTCGCACCAGCCCGAGGACCGGCCAGCAGACAGGCCGCGACGACGGTCCGGCCCGCCGCGCGTCATCGGCGCGGATACCCGGGCGCAGGGCGGGAACCCGCCCCCACGGCAACCTTTCGGCACGGCCGACGGCGACTCTCACGTTCGGCACGCGCACCCCGATCCCGCGGCAGGTGAAGAGGCGAATGAGCGCGCTCAGCACGGTGGAACAGGCTCTGGAGAACCGGTGGGAGGCGCTGTGGGCGCGGGTCGTCGACAAGGGGCCGGTCGAACTGCTCGACGCGCTGCGGCACGCATGCGACAGCAACGCGGTCGTGTGCAGCGAGACCCGTGTCGTGGTCCCCAACGCCTACGACGTCGAACTCGCCGACTCCGTGCACGACGAACTGACGCGCCGGGACACCCCGATCGGCCAGGTGCTCACCGACACTCTGATGCGGCACGCCGAACACAAGGGGTACGAGTGGGCGGGCCCCCTCGCCGTGCACATCACCAGGTCGACGCAGGTGCCCAACGGCCGCTACCGGGTGGCCAGTGGCGTGATGGCGCATGTGAGCGCCGACGGCTTCCGGCACACCGCCCCGTCGGACGGACATCACCGGCGATAGATCGTGATCGAATGACCGACCTGGTCGACCGGACGACCGCTGTCGATCAACTCGGCCAGCCGCCCCTTCGCCTTGGCGACCGAGGAGTCCGACACCACCAGCAGTCCGCGCACCTCGCGCACGGGCACCCGGAGCGGATCGGACGCGTCGATGCCGTAGGCGGACGGCACCCCGCTGCCCTTGTACACGAGCCAGATCCGCTGTCCCGGGTACCGCTCGCGCAGCCGGTCGGCGAGCCGGCCGAGGTCCTGTCCCCAGTCGACGTTGGAGTCGTGCAGCCGCAGCCGGGTCTGGGACGGCCCGCCGAACGCCTCGTTGGAGTACGGCAGATAGTAGGGGAACGTCCGCACCGAGCTGAACGCGACGAACAGCACCAGCGCCCCGGTCACCACCGGCACCCACCGGCCCCGTAAGGCCAGGACACAGCCCGCCGCCACCGCGAGGAACATCGGCAGGAAGACCGCGTACCGGGTGCCGAAGTCCCGCGCCCCCTCCATGGCCGCCGCCAGCAGCACCCCGGACGGCAGCAGCAGGTAGGGCGCCACCGGACGCAGCCGTCGCACCGACACCACCACGACGGCGCCCGCCGCCCACAGCGCCAGCATCCCGAGCGGGGTCTTCACCAGCAGGGCGACCGGCAGGTAGTACCAGAGGGACCCGGTGTACACCCGGCCGAACAGGAAGCCCTCCCACGGGTAGTTCTCCAGGCCGAACTGGATACGCATCCCGTCCCGGTACGCCTCCGGGAAGGGCAGCAGCCGCACGAGCAGCCCCCGCTTCCCGTGCACGACCGGCACATACTGCTCGGGCGACCAGCGCAGCCGCGGATCGACGGCCAGATACGACATCCACACGACGGCCACCGCGACCAGCGCCACCACGAGGGCTCCCCCGGCCGCCCGGAGCAGGCGCGCCCGCCGGTCCGGCGTGCCCGCGCCCGCGCACCACACCGACACGGCGGCGAGCACCAGCAGCACCGGGAGTACCGCCAGCGCGCTCATCTTCGTGGCGAGGGCGGCCCCGAGGGCGACTCCGGCGAGCGGCAGACACAGCCGGGGCCGCACGCGTGCCCGCCACAGCAGCCAGACCGACGTCAGCAGGAACCCGGCCATCGGCACGTCCAGCGTGGCCAGCGAGCCGTGGGCGATGACGTCGGGGGAGAAGGCGTAGAGGGCAAGCGCCACCAACCCGCCCGCCGGGCCGGTCAGTTCACGGGCGAAGGTGAAGACGACCAGCCCGAACAGCAGGGTCAGCGCGATCACCGGGAGGCGCGCCCACAGCATCAGCCGCCAGGGGTCGTTGCCGGACTCGTACAACAGGTGCTGCCCGAGGAGGCTCTGGCCACCGGTGAAGGACGGGTCGACCTTCGGGTCGGCCAGCGCCACGCCGACGGCGATCACCAGCTTCCCGAGCGGCGGGTGCTCGGGGTTGTGGCGCACTTGGTGTGTGTGGAGGTAGTCGGCGGCCGTCCCCACGTAGACCGGCTCGTCGATGGTCGGGGTCTGCTGGACGGCGGTGGTCACCATGACGGCGGCCATCTGGGCGAGCAGCACCGCCACGAGCAGGGGCACCAGCCGGCGGCGGAGCCAGGGACGCCTCGGCGCCGGGGTGTCGGGAACCTCGGGCAGCGGGGCCGGTGCCAGGACCGAGTGCCGTTCGTGCGTCATCGTCCGCCCCGCGGCGACACCGGACGGGCGGCGGCGGGAGCGATGCGGCGGCGTCTCATGCGCCTACTCTGCATCAGCTCCCGCCCCCGAGGGTGTTACCGCTTCAGGAGTCGTACCGACAGACCTTCCGCCGTGTAGACGGGTACGGCCCGCAGCGTGTCGGAGTTCAGCTCGACGCGGTCGAACTGGCCGCGCAGCACCGGGGCGCCGAGGACCCGGACCGTGCGGCCCGCGGTCGGCGGCTTCTTCGGGTCGACACGCAGCGACAGCTTGCTGCCCCGGCCGAGGACCGCCCGGCGCGTCACTTCGAGGACCGGCTCCTGGCCCGACCGCAGTGTGACCTCCAGGGTGCTGGACTCCTGGGTGTACGTGCCGTGGACCTGGAGCGACTTGCCCAGCCGGAGCGTACCGCCGGACACCCGGACCTCGCCGTGGCCGAGGGCGTGCGCCGAACCGGCGACCAGCACACCGTCCTTGAGCACGGTGCCGCCCGTGTACCGGTTGTGGCCCGTCAGGGTCAGCGTGCCGGTGCCCCGCTTGGTGAGACCGCCGTCGCCGTCGATGTCGTTGCGCCAGCTGTCGGCCGCCTTGAAGCCGCCGGCCGCCGCGTCGAGCGTGACGCTCACATCGGACTCGAAGGAGCCGTAACCGTCCGCCGCGGCGAACAGGTTGAGCCGCCCCCACTGCTCGAAGCCGTCCAGCAGGACGTACCCCGCGGGCAGCGCGGTCGTCCGCAGCACCGCGCGACGCTGTGCCGCGTCCAGGTACGGCAGCCGGGTCTCCAGCAGCACCTCCGCGCCCTTCGGCACGGTCAGCGGCTCGTCACGCCCGCGCCGGGTCAGCACGTACGTCAACCGGGGCTTGACCGCACACGCGTTGGCGTCCCGGTCGGCGTACGCGTCGGAGGCGTCCGAGTGGGCGTACGCGTACAGGGTGTCCGCCGTCGTGCCGGTCTTCTCCTGGAAGTACGCCAGTGCCTGGGCGCGTGCCGCGGCCTTGAGGTCGGCGTTGGCCGGGTCGGCCAGCGTGGCGGCGGCCAGGGCGGTGGCCATGGTCCGGCCGCCGAGGACGTCGACCGTGGAGTGCATGCCGGACATGATCCGGGTGTGGCTCAGTTCGAAGGCACGGGTCACCAGCTCCTGGAACCGCTCGGGCACCGCGTACGCGAGGCCGAGGGCGGCCAGGTGGAAGGCGTTGGTGTGACCGCTCGGGAACCCGCCGTCGTCCACCGGGGAGGTGCTGCGCTGCCGCAGCAGCTGCGTCACGACGACCACGTCCGAGTCGTACACCGGGTAGCCGAGCGCGTCCTTCGCCCCCGTGTCGACGACCTCGCTGCGCTCGTTCATGCGCCACGGACGCGGGTACTGGAAGGCGTACTTGCCGGGGTTGCCGGAGGCGAACGGGCCGCGCACGGTGTCGACCAGCTTGGCGACCTGGCCGAGCGCCGAGTCGTAGGAGCCCGCGCCGATCGCGGAGCCGGCCGGGGCGCCGGCCGGGACGGCGTCGCTGATGGTGGTGGCGGGCGTGCCCTCGGGGGCCTCGGTGATCGAGGTGACCGCCTTGGCGCCGGTCTTGTACAGGTCGGTCAGCGGGCCGAGGGCCGCGATCATCGCGTAGCTCTGGTGCTGGCGGTCGTAGACGAACGCCTCCTTGGCCTGCGCCTCCGTGCGCGCGGAGGTGAGCCGGGCGCAGTAGCGCATGTTGGCGCGCAGCACCTCGGGCAGCAGCGGGGTGCCGGTGTTCCAGGCGTCGCCGGTCTTCCACACCTTGGCGAAGCCGCCGAGGATCCGGACCACGGCGTTGGTCTCGGGCGTCAGGTTCGTCATGACGTTGGTCTTGTAGTCGTCGACGAACGCGGCGAAGGCCGTGGCCGCCTTCGCGTCGGTGGCGGTCAGCCAGGTGGCGAGGGTGGGCGCGGCGAGCACACCGGCCGAGGCGCCCAGGGACGTCTTGAGGAACCCCCTTCGGTTCACGGCGTGTCCACGGACCGACGAAGGGGAGCGGTGCCCGGCTGGTGACGGCATGCGTCTGCCTCTCTCGAGTTCATCTCTTGAGTTCATCGGCCCTGCGGCCGGAGAAGGGGTGGTGCGGATCGGGGGCGGCTCGCGGGGCGGCGCGTGAGGCGGGGGCCGAACGCGCTGTCCGTGGCCGTACGAGCGTAGATCTACGGGCGAGTCGTGTCGGATCGGGAAGGACACGACGTCCGCCACATGTCATACGAGTGAACGGGCCATCCTCACCGCGCCCTCGACCGGCGGCACTTCGAGGGGCCTCGGCCGGGCGCCCGGCACCCGCTCGGCCAGCGACGACACGAAGGCGTCGTACAGGACGGGCTGGGCGAGGACGGTACTGCCCGCGACCACGACGTCGTCGACGAAGGCTCCACGCGCGGCGAGCCGTTCGACGAGCGCGGCCAGCGACCGGCCACCCGCGGTGATGACCGTGCGGGCTAGCGAGGAGCCGGCCTCCGCGGCGGCGAACACCACGGGTGCGTGGCGGCCCCACTCGGCGGAGATGTCCTGCGCGCTCTCCAGCGCCGCCCCGAGCGCCGGAACCTCGGCGACACCGAACGCGGTGATCAGGCCCTTGGCGAGGGCGTCCGGTTCCGCGCCGCGGTCGTGCGCCGCCCACACGGCCCGTGCGGCCTCGCGGACGAGGCCGGCCGCGCCGCCCTCGTCACCGAGTGCCGCACCCCAGCCGCCGACCTGGACGGGGTCGCCGTCGTCGAGCCGGCCGACCGCGACCGAGCCGGTGCCGGCCACCAGGCCGACGCCCCGCAGCAGACCCGCGGCGGGTACGAGGAGTTCGGCGTCGCCCATGACGAGTGCGGGCGCGTCGAAGTGGAGTTGCAGAGCGGTGCGGATCTGGGCGCACTGCCGGGGGGTCTCGCAGGCGTGCCCGCCCACGGCGACGGCGGACGGCCGGGCGCCCACCGGCAGCGCCTCGGCGACCAGCGCGGCCAGCCAGCCGGCCGCGGCCAACGGGTCGTGCGGCCGCCAGCCGCTGCTGGGGCGGACGTGATCGGCGACGGAGTGCTCGCCCGCGAAGGCGCGCAGCTGGGTCTTGGTGCCGCCCACGTCGATACCGACCACCACGGGGCCGGCGGGGGAAGCGTCCTGCACGGATCCTCTTTCGTCGTTGCGCGGGGCTGCGACGGTGGGCGAACCGTGCCGGCGGGAAGAGACAGGGGAAGTGCTAGGGAAGCCCCGGGACGGGCCTCTGACGGAGCACGGCAGGCGAGTACCGTGACGTTCGTTAGGAAGTTAACTAACGAAGTACAGTGCGTGTCAAGAGAATCGCGCACCCGACCACCGCGGCGTCCCGGACAGGCCGCCGACGGGCGGTCGGCCGCGACGTCAGGGCATCCCCTCACCGCACCCCGCGGAGACCGGAGAACCCCGGGAGCACGGCCCTCGACCTGTGTGGGAGAACTGTGGAACACGACGTGGCGAACGCCCCACGCCTGACCGAGAGCGCGAGCGCGGTGTTCGCCGTACTGGCCGGGGCGGGCACCGCGACCCGGCCCCAGCTGGCGAGCCTGGCCGGCCTGTCCAAACCGACGGTGTCCTCCGCCGTCGCCGAGCTGGAGGGCGCCCGGCTCGCCGCCCACTGGGGCACCGCCTCCGGCGGCACGGGCCGCTCCGCCGCCGTCTACGGGCTCGGGCCGGCCGCCGGCACCGCCCTCGCCGTCGACCTGGGCCCCGCCCTCACCCGAGTACGCGGCTGCGCCCTGGACGGCACCCTGCTCGCCCAGACCGCCGGGTCCCGGCAGGAGGCCGCGGACGTGGTGCGCGAGGCGCTCGCCGCGCTGCCCGACGACGCTCCGCTGCGCAGCATCGTCGTCGCCGTCGGCGACGTCACCGCCCACGAGGACGGCACCGGTGAGCGCCCCGCGACCGCCAAGGCGGGCCCGGTCTTCGACGCGATGGCCGTCGCGCTGCCGCCGGGCGTCCCCGTGCACCTTGAGAACAACGTCAACTGCGCCGCGCTCGCGGAACTGCACGAGGGGGCCGCCCGGGGCCGGAACATCTTCGGCTACCTGCGGATCGGCGTGGGCATCGGCCTCGGCATCGTGGTCGGCGGCCAGGTGCTGCGCGGAGCCAACGGGGCCGCCGGTGAGCTGGCCCGGCTGCCCTACCCCTGGGACGACGGCCGCGAGCCGCGCCACGAGGCACTGGAGGAGTACATCGGTGCCCGCTCCCTGCTGCTCAGAGCGGCCGAGGCCTGGCCGGCCGGTGACGGGCCCTGCCCCGGCACCGCCGAGCAGCTCTTCGCCCTGGCACGTCAGGGCCATGCCGCGGCCTGTGCCGTGATCGGCCGGCACGCCACCGACGTGGGGCGCCTGGCCGCCGCCGTGACCGCCGTACTGGACCCGGGGCTGATCGTGCTGGGCGGCAGCACGGGCGCGGACCCGCAGGTGGTGCCCGGTGTGCGGGCCGAGCTGGCCCGGCTGAGCTGGCCCACCGAAGTGGTCAGCAGCACGGTGGGCGATCTCGGCACGGTCGTGGGCGCTTCCCGGCTCGCGGTCGCCCGGGGAGTCCAAACCGTGACCGAAGCCGCGCGAGCGAAGGATTGACGGCCTCCGACTCGGTCTGCCAATGTCCGGACAAGCGCTTTCTAAGTCGGCCGGGACGCCGACTTGGGGCGAGCGTCCCGCCTGTACTCGACGTACGGCAACCGCACGAGGGCGTGCCCGTGCGGTGACGGCCATGACGGCCGGGGAGCCAGCCCCGCGTGGATGACGCGGCCGGGCGAGGCCGCGCCCTCGGAAAGCGAACATTCCTGACAAAATGCACCCGTGCCGCCTCGGTCGGCGCCGTGCCCCGTCCCCTACGACGAAAAAGGGATCGAAGATGACCACTGTAGGTGTGCGGCGCTCTCGCCGACTCGGCCGTGGCGGCATCCGCCGCCTGGTTCCCCTCGCTGCCGTGGCCTCGGCAGGCGTCATGCTGCTCTCCGCCTGCGGAGGGGGATCCGACTCGGGCGGGACCTCCAAGTCGCTGACGTTCTGGATCTCCACGGTTCCGGGGCAGGACGCGGGCTGGAAGAAGATGGTGGCGCAGTACAAGAAGGAAACCGGCGTCAACGTCAAGCTCGTCAACATCCCCTACGACGGCTACGCGACGAAGCTCCACAACGCCGCGCAGGCGAACTCCCTGCCCGACGTGGCGGCCGTCCCGGCGCTGGACCCGATCTGGTCGAACAAGCTGATCGACCTCAAGTCCATCGCCAACAACAAGACCAACAAGATCAACGCCAACTTCCTCGCCAAGGACTCGTCCGGGAAGGTGCTGGCCATCCCCTCGGACGTCACCGCGTCCGGCCTGTTCATCAACGAGACCCTCTTCAAGAAGGCCGGCGTCTCCGTCCCGGCCTCGCCCCAGAAGACCTGGTCCTGGACCGACTTCATCGCCGCGGCGAACAAGGTCCGCGAGAAGACCGGCGCCAAGTACTCCCTGACGTTCGACCAGTCGCCGTCCCGGCTGCGCGCCATGGTGTACGAGATGGGCGGCAAGTACGTCCACGCGGACTCCTCCGGCACGTTCTCGGTGGACGCGGCGACCAAGAAGGCCGTGAACACCTTCGTCGGATGGAACGACGACAAGACCATGCCGAAGTCGGTGTGGACGAGCGGCGCCGACCCGTCGGCCATGTTCCAGAGCGGTGACGTCGTCGCCTACTGGTCCGGCGTGTGGCAGGTTCCCGCCTTCGCGGACAGCATCAAGAAGTTCGACTGGGCCAGCGTCCCGACTCCCGCCCAGCCGGTACAGGCCAGTGACGTCAACAGCGGCGGCATGACGGTGGGCTTCAACAACAACGCCGACGCGGCCGGTGCCGCGACGAAGTTCCTGTCCTGGCTGTACGAGCCGGCCCACTACCAGGCGCTGTGCGAGGCGTCCGGGTTCCTGCCGGTCGAGAGCGGTCTGAACCCGAAGTACCCCTTCAAGTCCGAGGCGGCGCAGGCGGCGTTCAAGCTCTACAACGAGTCGATCCCGCTCTACGCCCCGATCTCCGGGTACTTCAACAGCGCGCAGACGAAGTGGGTGCTGAAGGGCAAGAGCCTCACCGAGGACCCGACCAAGACGGAGCTCGGCAAGGCGATCAACGGCCAGCAGTCGGCCGACAAGGCCCTGGAGAACATCGTGGCCGGCTACAACCAGCAGGTCGGCGGCGGATCGTAGGCCGACCGGGCCGGGCGGCGGGGTCGGTACACCGCCGCCCGGCCCGTGGACGCCACGTGATGGCGGGCTCATGGCGTGAGCCCACAGCAATCCATTCCACAGCACGGAGTCAGGAAGATGACAAAACGCGCCTCGGACGTGTCCGTGAGCCCGCGCAGGAGACGCAGCACCTACACCCTCGCGCCACTGGTCCTCATCGCGGCCAACGTCGTGCTCTTCGCGCTGTTCTTCGTCTGGCCGGCGGTGATCGGGCTCGTCTACTCCTTCACGAACTACACGGGGGTGGGGGCGTTCCAGTTCATCGGACTGGACAACTACCACAACCTGTTCGGGGACTCCACCTTCTACGACGCGCTGACCCGGACGCTGCTGTACGCCGTGCTCTTCGTGCCGCTGAACTTCGCGGTCTCGCTGCTCACCGCCAACCTGCTGGTGAGCAAGCACGCCAAGGGCGCGTCGGTCGCCCGCGTCATCTTCTTCATCCCGTGGCTTCTGTCGCCCATCGTCGTGGGTGTCCTGTGGCGATGGCTGTTCGGTGAGAACTTCGGACTGGTCAACTACGTCATCGAGAAGCTCGGCGGCAGTGCCGTTCCGTGGCAGTCGAACGCGGACCTGTCGTTGATCGTGGTGGTGATGGCGGCGTCCTGGGCCTGGACGGGCTTCTCGATGCTGCTGTTCATCGCGGCGATCAAGAACGTGCCGGTGTCGTACTACGAGGCGGCCTCGCTCGACGGCGCCGGCCCCTGGCGCCAGTTCATCAGCATCACGCTGCCGAGCATCGCGCCCACCTCGTTCATCGTCATCCTGCTCAACACGATCAACGCGATGAAGGAATACCCGGTGTTCGTCGCCCTCAACAACGGCGGACCCGGAACGTCGAACAACCTGCTGGTCCAGTACATCTACGAGACCGGCTTCAAACGGGGCCAGATCGGCTACGCGAGTGCCGCGTCCTTCGCGCTCATGCTCATCCTGATGGCCGTCGCGATCATCCAGCTGATCGTCAACCGGCGGGTGGAGAACCGATGACAACCACAGACATGCCGCGCCCGGTCGACGCCGACGCCGGACGGCCCGTCTCCAAGAATCGGCCCTACAAGGCGGGCAGCGGTGGGCTCCGGCGGGCGGTGCCCGCGACGACACTGCTGTGGATCCTGGCGTGCCTGTACGGGCTGCCGGTGCTGTGGTTCATCCTCAGCTCCCTCAAGCCCGCCAGCGACCTGTTCTCGTATCCGCTCACGCTGGTACCGCACAACCCCACCCTGTCGGGTTACGAGGCCGCGTGGCGCAGTGCCAACTTCTCCCAGTACTTCATCAACACGGCCATCGTGTGCGTGATCACGACGATCCTCACCGTGGGAGTCAGCTGCTGCACCGGGTACGCGCTGGCCAAGTACGACAACAGGTGGCTCAAGGCCTTCTTCATCTGCATCCTGGCCACCACGATGCTGCCGTCCGAGGTCATGCTCGCCCCCGAGTTCCTGGTGGTCCGCAACCTCGGCCTCTACAACTCGTTCGCCGGCATCATCCTCCCGGCCGTGCTCACCGCGACCGGATGCTTCATGTTCCGCCAGTTCTTCCTGACGGTTCCCGACGAACTCGTGGAAGCGGCACGCATCGACGGCGCCCGCGAACTGTCGATCTTCCTGCGGATCATGGTGCCGATCTCCCGGCCCATCATGCTGACCCTCGCCATCCTGTCCTTCCAGTGGCGGTGGAACGACTACATCTGGCCGCTGCTGATGCTGAACGACCCGAACAAGTTCACCGTGCAGATCGGCATCCAGAGCATCGTGGGTGCGCAGAACATCAACTGGTCGGTCCTGCTCGGTGCGTCGGTGATCTCCATGATCCCCCTGATCGCCATCTTCCTGGTCTTCCAGCGCTACGTGATGAGCGCCGACATCAACGCCGGACTGAAGGACTGACCGTGCCCACCGTGCTCGACCACGAGTTCGTCCGCGCGGTGGCCGACGCCGCCGACCGGACGGCCGTCCCACTGGCGGCCGGCCCCGACGAGGACCCCGCCGGTGTGCCGCACCGTGGTCTGGCACGCCGGGTGAAGACCCTGGTCGCGGCCTACCGGTCCCCGGACTCGGCACTGCACGGCAGCGGGCGGGCCGTCGCCGCCGCGATGACCCACCTGCGTGCCCTGCGGGCCGCGCAGACCACCAGCGGCCTCTTCGCCGGCGGCGACAACGTGCAGTCGCCGCCGGACTCCGGCTTCACCGTCAACGACGTGTGCGACGCCCACGTCCTCGCCGCCGGCGGGGGGCCGGAACTGAGCGAGGTCACGGCCGCGCTCGCCGAGATCGCCGGCGCCACCACCGGCAGTCTCCTGACCGGTGGGGTGCACACCCCGAACCACCGCTGGGAGCTGTGCGCGGCGCTGGCCCGGCTGCACCGGTCCTTCCCGGACGGCCGGCTGCTCGACCGCGTCGAGGAGTGGCTCTCCGAGGGCGTCGACATCGACGCGGAGGGCCTGTACTCGGAACGCAGCGCCAACTACGCGGCCCACGTGTCCAACCCGTCGCTGCTGCTGCTGGCCGGCGTGCTCGGCCGCGCCGACCTGCTGGACGCCGTCGAACGCAATCTCGCCACCACCCTGGACCTCATCAGGCCGGACGGCACGGTGGAGACCGTCCACTCGCGACGGCAGGACCAGAACCACCCGTTCCCGCTGGCGCCCTACCTGCCGCACTACCGGCTGCTCGCGATCCGCACCGGCCGGGGCGACTTCGCCCGGGCGGCGCGACTGGCGGCGGCCGGCGGTGTCGACGACCCCGACCTGCTCGCCGAGACCCTCCTCACCCCGGACCTGTGCCGCCCCCTGCCGGCTCCGGCGGCTCAGACACTTCCGCGCGATCGGTACCTCTCCACCGCAGGCCTCGCCGCACGCGCCTCGGCCACCGCGCACACGGTGGTGTACGGCGGCTCCGACGTGCCCGAACACCGGCGCATCCGCTCGGGCCTGGCCTGCAACCCCACCTTCCTGCGCCTGTTCGCCGGCGACGCCGTCCTCGACGCCGTCCGCCTCTCCCGGGGCTTCTTCGACCTGGGCCCGTTCCGCGCCGCCGACATGCGACGGCCCGCCGACAACCGGTACCGGCTCACCCAGACCCTCACGGCCGCCTACTACCAGCCGCTCCCGAAGGACGAGAGGCGGGACGACGGCGTCTACCGGCTGGTGGACGACGGACGTTTCTCGGCCTCGATGGCCTTCCCCGACCGGCCTCGGGACGAGGTCTCCCACACGACCCGTGTCGAGGTGGACCTGCGGGAGGACGGCGCCGACCTGCGGATCGACATCAGCGGTCCCCGGGTGCCCTGGGCCCTCGAACTGACCTTCCGGCCGGGCGGCGTGCTTGAGGGCGCCCTACCGATCGGCGACGACCGCTGGTGCCTGACGGGCGGGCCGATGACCTACCGGGTCGGTGACGACGAGATCCGGGTCGAGGCCGCCCTGGAGGCAGGCGAACCGCTCGCCGGGCCGGACCGGAGCGACGTACTGCGGTACGACCCGGGTCAGGACTACACGGTGGTGGGCGGCACCGACGCGACGACCGGCAACCGCGTCCATATCGGTGGACTCGGCCCGCACACCCTGACCGTCGCGCTGCGCGCCCGCCGGCCCGCCCCCGTCGTGTGACCCCGACGAACCACGCCATGGCCGTCCCAGGCATGAAGGGCTGATCCCCGTGGACCTCACGTCCCCTCCCGTGCACCTCACGCACCAGCGCGGCCCCCTGCACGACCTGCCCGACAGCCCCGAGGCGTACGACGCGGTCCTCGCCGACGTCATCGAGCAGGCCCTCGCGCGCATCACGCCCGAGGGAAACCTCGAACACCCCGACTGCGTCGACGACATCGGCGACACCTCGCTGGGCATCACCTCCCTGCTGGCGTTCGCCTGGCAGCGCACCAAGGACCCCCGCCTGCCCGAGGCGGTGCGCCGCAGCCTCGCCTTCCACCTGGACGAGCGGGTGTACGTCGACGACAACCCCGGCTACCCGAACCTCACGGTGCGCGACTCCCGGCTGCCGTACGCCCGTTACACCCTCGCGGCGGGCGCCCACCCGATCGGCGACTGGCCGAGCACGGTGTGGGCGCTGCTCCAGGCCGTCAACGTGCTGGACGCGGCGGACGGCCTCGTCGACGACGCGCAGCGCACCCGGCTCGTGGAGACGGCGCGCGGCTACTGGAGCTGGCTGACCGGGGCGACCTTCTTCAACCCCCAGGAGGCGGGCAACCAGGCGATCGGCTGCGTCGTCGGCGGCCTGATGCTGGCCCGCCATCTCCCCTCCCCGGAGCGGGAGTCGGTCCGCGCGCGGGCGCTCCAGCTGTACACCGACGAGATCCGCGCCCACCGGGTCCGCGACCGGGGTGCCCTGCTGCCCCCCGAGCACGGCGGCGCCTACGACAACAACTACGGCCCGATCTCCCTGTCGTTCCTGGCCCAGGCCCATCTGGTCAGCGGTGAGGAGGTGTTCGCCGAGGACGGGGACGCGCTGGCCCGCTACCTCGACGCCCGCCTCACCGGCGGCGGCTTCGACAACGGCGGCCCCCGCTACAGCGAGCAGCACTCCGCCTTCGAGTCGGTCCTCGGCCTGCGCTACTTCGGCGCCCGGATCGGCTCCGACCTGGGCCGCTATCGGGGCGACAGCCGCTGGGCCCGGCACGCGGTGAAGGCGGACGGCGGGGTCGACGGCCACTTCGCGTGGATGCTGGTCTGGCAGATCCAGGACACCACGCCCTGGCACCGCGAGCCGTCCCCGGCGGCCACCCGGCACCAACTGCGCGCGGGCACGGTCTCGGTGGCCTTCGACGACCACATGACCCCGGCGGTGATCGAGGCCGCCGGCACGTACTGCCTGGCCGCGGCCGTCGACCGCCAGCACGGCTTCGGCCCCGTCACCGACGGCTTCCTGTTCTGCCGCCCCATGGGCCAGGTCCGCGTCCGCGACGTCCGCGCCGACGGCCTCACGGCCAAACTGGTCACCAAGCCGGTCGTCGGCCGCGACCACGTCCTGCGCCGGGTGCGCTCCCTGTACGTCACCGACGGCACCACCCTGTGGACGACGGTCGCGGTCGAACGCCTCGACGGGACACCGTACTTGCTGGCCGGCCTGCCGTACGCCGAGGACGACGGCGACCAGGTCCGGCGTACGGCACACGCGGCGGTGTCCTCCGCGGGCACCCTGCGCCTGACCCATCCGGACGGCGAGGGCGCGGAGTTCTTCGACACCCGAGCCGAGCTCACCCAGCAGCAGGCCGCGTTCGCCCTCGCCGAGGACCCGCGCGGCTACGGCAACCCGGACGCGGGCTGGCGGCACCTGGTCGCCTCGTCGGCCCTGGAGGCCGGTCCGGTCCCGGACGCACCGGAGGACCTGCATGTCTTCGCGGTGCGCTACGGAACCGAGGAGCCGTTCACGGTGTCCGTCGAGCGGGACGAGGCAGGCCTGACCATCCGGACGGACTCCTTCACGGCGGTCCTCGGTGCCGAGGACGCGCACGCGGAACCGACGCTGTCACTGCGCCGCTGAGGGACCCTCGGGCCCGGGGCCGTCCGTGTCGGACGGGCAGCCCCCAGTCGCGCCGCGCGGTCCCGTCGACCGCCTCGGCCCACTGACGCACCAGGGTGTCGACCGCGTCGACGTCCGGCACCCGCCCCCGTGGCTGCGAGGCGCGGGTGTCGTGGATCCCGCGCGGTTCTTCGAGCAGCGGTTCGGTCCGGACCCAGTGGGTGCCGAGCGCGGCCACGACGGGCGGCGGACGGACGTGTGCCCGGAGCGGGCGCCAGGGCTCGGCGTCCGAGCGGAAGTGCCCGGCCTCCGGTTCGCCGTCCTTGTTTTCCCCGCCGTCCCCGTCCACGCCCCACCGGAACAGGCCCGGCAGAGAGGCGTCGAGGCGCTCGCCCAGCGCCGGCGGGACGACCTCCCGGGCCCTGCCCCAGCCCTCCGTCGCCCAGAAGTGCGGCTGGTACCGACCGAGGGCGCCGCGGAACCCGTACCGCCGCTCCACGGAACCCGGGCGCAGCGGGGAACCCTCAACCCGCCTCCGGTTCCGCGGCCGTGCCGAAGTCGCCCTCGGGACAGGCGGCCTCGTGCGGCACGTCCTCCCGCTCAGCCGCGGGCGTCCGCTCCCACCGCTCCCGGTCCACCGCCGGCACGGTGATGTCCGACCCCATCCGGCCACCCCACGGCGCCCCGCACCACCAGGTCGGCCCGCTCCCGGGTCGCCGCGACCAGCTCGGCGTTGCGCTGGTCGGAGCCCAGCACCCAGGCCACCGCCTCGTCAGGGCCCTTGCCGAACTCCTCGTGCCGGGCCACCAGTCGACGTACCCGCTCCTCCTCGTCGACCTCGCAGAACCACACCTCGTCCAGCTCGCCCCGCACCCGCGCCCAGACGTCCGTGTCCAGCAGCAGGTAATTGCCCTCCGTCACTACCAGCCGGGCGGTCGGCGGCACCGGGATCGCCCCCGCGATCGGCTGTTCCAGCACGCGTTCGAAGCCGGGCGCGTACACGAGGTCGCCGTCCGGCTCCTGGAGACGCAGCCGCCGCAGCAGTGCCGCGTATCCCGCCGCGTCGAAGGTGTCGGGCGCCCCCTTGCGGTCACGTCGGCCGAGCCGGTCCAGTTCGACGTCGGCGAGGTGGAAGCCGTCCATGGGAACGTGCGCCACCCACGGCTCACCGGCGCCGTTGAGGGCCCGTACCAGCTGCTCGGCGAGCGTCGTCTTGCCCGCGCCCGGGCTGCCCGCGATGCCGAGGAGCGCACGGTGGCCGTGGCGGGTGAGGGCGTCGGCGCGGCGGAGGAGGTCGTCGAAGGTCGGCGGCACGCGTCCGAGTGTGCCATCCGGCGCCGAGTCGATGACTTCGGGTTCGCGGGGCAGTCTGGTGCACGGGGGAGGCCGCAGGGCGGCCACTGGCTGATGGCCCACGAACACCACTCGTTCCCGCACGACTGACACGGACTACGCACGACTGGCATCGGACCGCGCACGCCGGCGCCCGCACCCCCTTCGACGTACCCGCTGATCGCCCGGGGCCTTCAGGCACCTGGCCCAGCGGCGCCCTGCGCACCGGTCCGAAGCGGGTTATTTTGACCATGCTTTCCCCGGAATCACCCACGGCGTGACCGGCCGCGGGGCCCGGGAAGCACCACGACGAACACCGGGTGAGGGGTGGACGATGACCCACGGCACGGACGCCATGGTCGTCGGTGAGCGGCGAGGCGGACCGGTCGTATGACGTCCGAGCAGGTCGTCGTCGCCCCCGCCCGCGGGCGCGTCTACTGGCCGACCGTCCTGGCTCTCGGCGCCCTGGCAGCCGCCCTCTGGCTGGTCCGGCGCCACTGGTCCGTGCTGGAGACCGGCGCGCTGCGGCTCGCCGTGGCCGACCAGGGCTGGTTGCTGGCCGGCGCCACGGCCGCGGTCGCGACCTGGTGCTGCTCGGCGCTCGCCCTGCAGGGCGCCGTGCTCCGGCGGTTGCCCCGGAGGCGGCTCGTCGCCACCCAGTTCGCGGCCTGCGCCGCAGGGCAGGTGCTGCCCGCCGGGCTCGGCGCGGGCGCCGTCAACCTCCGCTTCCTCATGCGGTGCGGGCTGCCGGCCGGGCGTTCGGCGACCGCTGTCGCGGTCAAGGCCACCGCCGGCGGGCTCGCGAAGGCCGCCCTGATCGCCGTGCTCGCCGCCGCCTGCCCGGGCGTCCTGCGGGTGCCGCCCGGCTGGGGCGGAGGGGCGGCCGTCGTCGGCGTAACCCTCGGTGGTGCCGTCCTGCTCGGCGTCCGGCGCCGGCCCCGAGGCCGCCGCGCCCTCGGCGCGGTGCTGGCGGACATCGCGGCCGTCCACGCCCGACCGGGCCGCGCGGCCTGTCTGTGGGGTGGCTCGCTGGCGTCCGCCGGGCTGCACGCCCTCGTGCTGATCGCCGTCACCCGAGCCGTCGCGCTGCCCCTGTCCCCGGCCTTGGTGGCCCTGCTCTACCTCGCCGCGAGCAGCGCCGCCGCCCTGCTGCCCACTCCTGGCGGCCTCGGCTCCCTCGACGCCGCGCTCGGACTCGCCCTGGCCGCCGCCGGAGCACCGGCCGCCGCGGCCGCCTCCGCCGTGCTCGGCTACCGCCTTTTGACCGTTTGGCTGCCGCTGCTCCCGGGCCTCCTGACACTCGCGATCCTCGTCCGACGCAAGGCACTGTGAGACGCCTGCCGCGCGGGCGGATTCCCGTCCGGCCACTTCTGGCAGGACTCCGATGGCCGGTTCACGGACGAGGGGGCCATGACGGGGAACGGCACCGACGGGCGGCTGGGAGCGGAGTTCTTCACCCCGGGGTCGTCGTCCTTCCTCAGCCGCGAAAGGGTCGAGCAGCGCCGGGGCCGGCCGGACGGCCGTACGCCACGGCGTGACCGCGGCCCTGTGACAGGGCGCTTTCCCCAGTCGTGGGGAAGACCTGTCACGGGCTTTACTGCACATCACTTGCAGCTGCCGGAGGATGGCACAAGGCTGCTGGACGCGGCCGTACGACCAGAAGAAGGTTCTCCTCCCGATGACGGCCGCCCCTGACTCCGCTCCGCCCCTCCTCCCCGCGACCGCCCCCGAGAGGGGCTCGGTGCGGCGCCGCGTTCTTGGCTCCATGACGCGGCAGGAGTGGATCAGGGTGGGCGGGATGACCGCCGTGATCGTGGCCCTCCATGTGATCGGTTGGGTCACGCTGGTCGCGATCGTCGCGCCGCACCACTACAGCATCGGTGAGAAGTCCTTCGGTATCGGCATCGGCGTGACCGCGTACACGCTCGGCATGCGGCACGCCTTCGACGCCGACCACATCGCGGCGATCGACAACACCACCCGCAAGCTGATGGGCGAGGGACAGCGGCCGCTGTCGGTCGGCTTCTGGTTCTCGCTCGGCCACTCCAGTGTCGTCTTCGTCCTGGCCCTGCTGCTCTCGCTCGGGGTGAAGGCCCTCGCGGGGCCGGTCCGCGACGACGGCTCCCGACTGCACGACGTCACCGGTCTGATCGGCACGGCGGTCTCCGGGACCTTCCTGTACGTCATCGCGGGCATCAACCTCGTGGTCCTGGCCGGCATCTGGAAGGTGTTCCGCCGGATGCGCTCGGGCCACTACGACGAGGCCGCCCTGGAGGAGCAGCTCAACAGCCGCGGGTTCATGAACCGGCTCCTCGGCCGCGTCATGAGGTCGATCACCAGCCCCTGGCAGATGTACCCGCTCGGTCTGCTCTTCGGCCTCGGCTTCGACACCGCCACCGAGATCGCCCTGCTGGTCCTGGCCGGCTCGGGTGCCGCCTCCGGCCTGCCCTGGTACGCGATCCTGTGCCTGCCCGTCCTGTTCGCGGCCGGCATGTCCCTGCTGGACACGATCGACGGCACCTTCATGAACTTCGCCTACGGCTGGGCGTTCTCCAAGCCGGTCCGGAAGGTCTACTACAACCTCACCATCACCGGTCTGTCCGTCGCCGTGGCCCTCCTCATCGGCACCGTCGAACTCCTCGGCCTGCTCGCCGACAGGCTCGGCCTGCACGGCGTGTTCTGGGACTGGATCGCCGGCCTGGACCTGGGCGTCCTCGGCTTCGCCATCGTCGGCCTGTTCGTCGCCACCTGGATCATCGCCCTGGGCGTGTGGCGGTTCGCCCGGATCGAGGAGAAGTGGACGGCCGGCCTCGCGGCGCGGGCGGAGGAGGGCCGGGCGCGCTCCTGACGAGGCGAACCGGGCAAGATCATCCCAGTGGCCCAGTGACAGAACGATTCGCCGGGTGAACGGGCACGGCAGGTGATCAACGACGGCGGAGGCAGGGGCCATCCTGGGGCGGCAGTCCGATCCCCCCTTCACCGGCCAAGGAGATTCCTTTGCGTACTCGTCGTCTGTTCACCAACGCCCTCGGTGCCGCCGCCCTCGTGGTCGCCTCCCTGGGAGTGGCGACCACCACTGCGACCCCGGCGGCCGCGAACCCCTGCGGGTTCTACAAGACGGGCTCGGACGCCTTCTACAACCACTGCACCTCCGACGGCTCCCACGTGGTCATCAAGGTCGATGTCGCCTTCGCGCCCGACTACGAGCGCTGTGTCTACCCCGGCGAGACCTGGCTGGGTTCGGCCGGCAAGATCAACGGCGCCCACTACGTGGGCCGCACCTGCTGACGAGCGGGCGCCGACCCCACGACCGTGCTCCGTACCGTCCCGCCCCGGACGGTACGGAGCACTCCGTGTTCCCGGGTCTCCTGAGGCCCTCCGGGTTCCCGGACCCGGTCAGGTGCGCAGCTTGAACTCCTTGCGCCACTTGGCGAACTGCTTCTCCGGCTCCCCGGTGTACGACCACGGCGTCCGGGTGGCCCATCGCCCCTGCATCCGCAGCAGCGGCGGGGCGACATCCGCGAGGCCCGCGCAACAGGCCGCGTGCGTCAGGTAGTTGACGTCCCGCAGCTCGCCCGGCTCGATCACGTCCCGGGTCCGTCCCATGATCCAGCGCTGCCAGGTCCGCCGTATGTCGCCGACCGCGCCGTCGTTGGTCCAGTGCTGGCCCAGACCCACCGACGCCCGGCGGCCTCCCTCCACCGCCTCCTGGGAGTGCCGGAACTCCTCGACCCGCGCGTACTGCACCAGCACCGGCAGTGCGCAGCCGGCCGGCCCCACACCCGCCGCGTCACGGGCGAAGTCGTACATCAGGCCGTGCGAGCCGTGCCAGCGGGCCGCGTAGTAGTGCAGCACCTGGAGGTGGCCCTCCACGCTGTACGGGTCCCGGCCGTGCAACTCGTCCCACCAGCGCGCCAGTTCCTGCCGGCGCACCCCGGACTCGTACAGCCGCGCCACCGAGATCAGCGAGATCCACGGCGTCGGGTCGTCCGGGTACGAGTCGGCGGCGCGCAGACACGCCGTGACCGCCGCGTCGACGCGGCGCCGGTCGATCGGCACGCCCCGGCCCGCGGCGATGGCCAGGTTGAACGCCCGGGCCGTCTCGGTCGCCGCGTACAGCACCATCGCGTCGGCGCCGTGCGGTTCGGCGGCCAGCCACGACTCCGACGTCGAACTGCCCGTACAGGCCTGCGCCAGCGTCCGCACCCGGTGTCCGCGGGCGAGCCAGTCCGGGCCGGTCACCCGCAGGAGGTCGCGCAGCCCCTGCCAGCGGCCGATCACGATGTCGTGCTTGGAGGAACTGAGGGCACTGTCCCCGCAGTCGGGATCGAAATCAGGAGCGAAGCGGTCTCGCGCCATCGGGGTCTCCCTCAGAAGTCGGTGGACGGACCCTCGTAGGCACGGGAGTGCGTGGTCGAGCCGTCGACGAGGACGTAGTCCGTCTCGACGGTACGGCTGGCGTCGAGCTTCGCGGGCCGGTAGTAGTCGCTGCCCCGGTGCCAGTACCAGAGCATCGGGACCAGACCTGCGGCCAGACCGCCGATGCCGATCGTGATCGCGGCGCCGCTCAGCTCGCTCAGCGACTCGACGAACACCCAGAACATGAACAGGGCGCCGAACAGCGGCCAGACGCCGCCGAAGAAGAAGTTCGCGGCCGATTTCAGCAGCAGCTTGCGGTAGGCGACGACCGCCGCGAGCCCGGCCAGACCGTAGTAGACGGCGATCTGCAGACCGATCGCCGAGATCGCGTCGGAGAGGATGTCGCCGACCGTGCCCAGGGCGTTGGAGGCGATCAGCATCGTCACCGCCACCGTGCCGACCACCACGACGGCCACCCACGGGGTGTTCCAGCGGGGGTGGACCCGGCCCAGCGCGGACGGCATCGTCCGGTCGCGGCCCATCGCGAACAGCGAGCGCGTGACCTGGATCAGGGTGGTCTCCAGGGTGGCGATGGTCGACAGCATCACCGCCACGACCAGCAGCCTGCCGCCCCAGCCCGGCCAGAGCTCCTCGCCGAGCACCGCCAGCACATTGGCGTCGTTGCTCTCGATCTGCGGCGAGGACAGGATCACGTTCACCGCGATGGTGAACGCCTCGAACAGCAGGAAGACGACACCGAGGCCGATCAGGCCGGCGAGCCCCGTCGTGCGGCGGCTGTTGCGGGTCTCCTCGCTCAGGTTGCTGGTGACGTCCCAGCCCCAGTAGTAGAACGCGGCGATCAGCGCACCCGATGCGAAGCCCGCCACACCGTCGAAGTGGCCGAAGCCGAGCCACGACCAGTCGAAGGCCCGGGCGTTGTCGCTGTGGAAGACGGCGAGCAGGGCGAACAGCGCCAGGACGGCCAGCTCCACCCCGGACATGACGAGCTGCGCCCGGACGGTGAGCCGGGCCCCGCCGAGGACCACCGACAGCATGACCAGGAACCAGGCCGCGCCGACCGCCGTGGACAGCGCGGTGTTCTCCGCGAGCTGCTCGTCGAACAGGGACAGCGTCATCGACCCGGCCGGCAGCGAACCCGCGACCATGAAGATGGTCGTCGAGATCACCAGCGCCCAGCCGCTGAGGAAGCCCAGGAAGGGATGGAGCGTGCGCCCCACCCAGGAGTAACTGGCGCCCGCGTTCACGTCGATGCGGCCGAGGTAGCTGAACGCCAGCGCGATCCCGAGCATCGGGATCGCGCAGTACAACAGGGCGGCGGGGCTCGCCAGGCCCACCGCGCCGACCAGAACCGCGGTCGTCGCGGTCAACGAGTAGGCCGGGGCGCTGCCCGCGACGGCCATCACCACCGTGTCGAACGTGCCGAGGGCGTTGGCCTGCAGCCCTCGGCCCCTGAAGTTGCTCATGGTTGTGCTGCTTTCCGTCGTGCACGACGCGAGGACGGTGGTGCCCGGGCGGCGCTGGAGAGTGGGGGGTTGCTCCGCCCCCGGCGGGAGAAGGGTGGCCTCGCGCCGGGGGCGGTGGAAAAGCAGGGATGGCGGATACCGTGCGGTCGCTGCGTGGACGGACGGTCACACCGCGTGTGCGTGTGATGATAGCGGCACTCTTCGACCTTCCGGGATCGGCTGGGAAGTAACCTCCCGAGGTCGCCGAACACCGCACTCCGTTAAGCCGCTTGAGGACGAGACCTTCAGGCTCTCAGTCCCCGATCCGGTCGATCAGGCGGAGTTTGTTGGTCGCGTCCAGGGCGGCGACCTTGTAGGACTCCGCGAGCGTCGGGTAGTTGAACACCGCGTTGACCAGATAGTCGACCGTGCCGCCGCAGCCCATCACGGACTGGCCGATGTGGATGAGCTCGGTGGCGCCCGTGCCGAAGCAGTGCACCCCGAGCAGACTGCGGTCCTCGGGGGACACCAGCAGCTTCAGCACGCCGTGGGAGTCGCCGATGATCTGACCCCGGGCCAGCTCGCGGTAGCGGGCCACGCCCACCTCGAACGGCACACTGTCCTCGGTGAGTTGGTCCTCGGTCCGGCCCACGAAGCTGATCTCGGGGATGGTGTAGATGCCGATCGGCTGAAGGTTGTGCATCTGCGCGACCGGCTCACCACAGGCGTGATAGGCCGCCGCCCTTCCCTGTTCCATCGAGGTCGCGGCGAGCGCCGGGAACCCGATCACGTCACCCACGGCGTAGATGTGCGGCACCTGGGTCCGGTAGTGCTCGTCGACCGTGATGCGGCCGCGTGGATCCGCCGCCAACCCGGCCTTGTCCAGGTCGAGTTCGTCGGTCAGGCCCTGTCGTCCCGCCGAGTACATCACCGCGTCGGCCGGAATCTTCTTGCCGCTCTCCAGCACGGTGAGCGTGCCGCGCGGATGCCGCTCGACCGCGGCCACCGTCTCCCCGAACCGGAACGTCACGGCCAGGTCCCGCAGGTGGTACTTGAGCGACTCCACGACCTCGACATCGCACATGTCGAGCATCCCGGCCCGCTTCTCGACCACCGTGATCTTGCTGCCGAGGGCGGCGAACATGGACGCGTACTCCATGCCGATGACACCGGCGCCCACGATGACCATGGACCGCGGCACCTGTTCGAGGGCCAGGACGTTGTCCGAGTCGATGATGGTCCGCCCGTCGAACTCCACGCTGTCGGGCCGCGCCGGCCGGGTGCCGGTGGCGATCACGATGTGCTTGGCGCTGAGCAGCCGTTCGTGGCCCGTCACCTCGCGCAGGGCCACCGTGTGGTCGTCGACGAACCGGCCGGTGCCGGCGAACAGGGAGACGTGGTTGCGGGAGAGCTGACTGCGGATGACGTCCACCTCGCGGCCGACCACGTGCTGGGTGCGCGCGGTGAGGTCGCCGACGGTGATGTCCTCCTTCAGCCGGTAGCTCTGGCCGTACAGATCGCGCTGGGTCAGGCCGGTGAGGTACAGCACCGCCTCGCGCAGGGTCTTGGACGGAATGGTGCCGGTGTGGATGGAGACGCCGCCGACCATGTCGGGGCGGTCGACGACGGCGACCCGGCGGCCGAGCTTGGCCGCGGCGATGGCGGCCTTCTGGCCGCCGGGACCTGATCCGATGACGAGCATGTCGAAGTCGGGCACCCTCGGGAGTCTGTCAGTCCCGGTGCCCGCTTCGATAGGGCGCCCGGGCAACTGCCCGGGCGAAACCGCTAGGGCAGCAGCTTCTCCAGTGCGGCCGGCCCCTCCGCCTCCAGCTTGCGGCGGGCCCATTCCAGGTTGCGCGGGGTGAGGTCCCGGCCGGCGGCCAGCACCACGTCCTCGGGCGACACGTCCGTGCCGGTGCGGGTGTGGAGCAGGGCGTCCGGGGTGGCACGGTCCTCGGCCGGCCCGGTCGCGTCGGGCTGTGACGTCGGCATGATGGCAGCTCCTCGGATCCGGATCGGGTGCACGGCCCCGGCCTTCCCGCACCGGGCCCGACACCACCATTGAACGCCCGTCCGGCCCGGGATGCCCGGGCGATCACCCGGGCGTCTAATGGGGGGACCGGACGACCCGGCCGACCAGGAAGACCAGGCCCATGTCACCCACGGGATCCAGCGAAGCGGGAGGGGAAACCGCCGCTCCGGGGGGACTGCGGCGACTGGGGGAGTGGTGCGCACGCCACTTCGTGATCGTGATCGTGGCCTGGCTCGTCGCCCTGGCGGCGCTGCAGGTCCTCAACCACACCCGGGGCGGCACCTACTCCGACAACTTCTCCCTTCCCGGCGCACAGTCCCAGCAGGGCCTCGACGTCCTGAAGAGCCACGACCCGGCGGCGGGCGGCTACAGCAGCCAGATCGTCCTGCACGACGGGCAGAAGTCCCTCGGCTCGCTGACCTCACAGATGTCCACCACCGTCGAGGACCTGCAGAAACTGCCGCACGTCCTCGCCGTCCAGAACCCGCTGTCCGGCCAGTCGTCGAAGGTCGGCCCGCTCTCGTCCGACGGGAAGACGGCCTACCTCACCGTCCGCTTCGACGTACAGCCCTCGACCCTCGGTGACGACTACCTGCACGGGGTCGACGACGCCGTCGAGCCGCTGCGCGCCGCCGGAGCCGACGTCGAGTACGGCGGTCCGCTGGGCGAACTGGCCCGGCCCGCCGCCGACGACCGGGTCAGCGAGCTGATCGGCTTCGGCGTGGCGATCGTCGTCCTGCTGGTCGGCTTCGGCAGTGTCGTCGCGGCCGGACTGCCCCTGCTGACCGCGCTGATCAGCGTCATCGGAGGGCTCGCCGGTCTCGGCCTGCTCGCCGCGGCGTTCACCTTCGCCACCGTCTCGCCCACCCTGGCCACGATGATCGGCCTCGGCGTCGGCATCGACTACGCCCTCTTCCTGATCACCCGTCACCGGCAGGGACTCATCGACGGCGCCGACCCGGTGCGCTCCGCGGGGCACGCCACCGCCACCAGCGGCCGGGCCGTCCTGGTCTCCGGCTGCACCGTGATCATCGCCCTCGCCGGGCTGTCCGCGTCCGGCGTCGGCTTCATCGGCAAACTCGGGCTGGCCGCGGCCGTCACCGTCGTCTCGGCGGCCCTCGGCGCCCTCACCCTGGTCCCGGCGCTGCTCGGCCTGATCGGCACCCGCATCGACCGCTACCGGGTCCGGCGCCCCGTCGCCGAGACCGACGCCGCCGGCGGCGAGACACCGCAGGGCACCTGGCACCGCTACGCCCAGCGGGTCGAGCGGCGGCCGTGGCGCTACCTGGCCGCCGGAGTCACGGCCGTCGTGGTCCTCGCCCTCCCGGTGCTGTCCATCCAGCTCGGCCACATCGGCGACGGCGCCGACCCCAGGTCGTTCACCGACCGGCGGGCCTACGACCTGATGACCGACGCCTTCGGGCCGGGCTCCAACGGCCCGCTCACCGTCGTCATCGACCAGACCTCCGTGCCGTCCGCACAGCGCGACACCCTCTCCGCGCAGGCGCAGAAGACCCTCGACGCCGTCGCGGGCGCCACCACGGTCACCCCGCTGACCCCCACCAAGGACGGCGACGTCCTCATCGCCACGGTCTACTCCGCGAAGTCCCCGCAGAGCGCCGACACCACCGACCTGACCAACCGGCTGGTCGACGACACCCTGCCCGACGCGGTCTCCGGCACGGACGCCAAGGGCTATGTCACCGGGACGACCGCGGCCCAGGTCGACTTCCGGGACATCGTCGCCGCTCGGCTGCCCCTGATCATCGGCGTGGTCGTCGCCCTGTCCTTCCTGATCATCCTCGTCGTCTTCCGCGGCCTGCTCGTCGCGCTCAAGGCCGCCGTCCTCAACGTCCTCTCGATCACCGCGTCCTACGGTGTCGTCGTCGCCGTCTTCCAGTGGGGCTGGGGCGGGCCCGTGCTCGGCGTCTCCGGAAAGGTGCCCATCGAGAGCTATGTGCCGATGATGATGTTCGCGATCATCTTCGGGCTGAGCATGGACTACGAGATCTTCCTGCTGTCCCGCGTCCACGAGGCCTGGCTGCGCACCGGGGACGCCAAGGCCTCGGTCGCCCACGCCCTGGAGATCACCGCCCGGGTCATCACCTGCGCCGCGCTGATCATGGTGAGCGTGTTCGCGGCCTTCGTCGTCAGCGACAACATCGTGGTGAAGATGCTGGGCCTGGGCCTCGCGGTCAGCGTGCTCATCGACGCCACCGTCGTACGCCTGCTGATGGTGCCCGCGGTGATGACCCTGCTCGGGAACCACGCCTGGTGGACACCCCGCACGCTGGACCGGTTCCTCCCGCACATCGACACCGAGGGGGAGCAGGAGAACCTCAGGGCCCCCGCGGACGCCCGGGAGCCAGGACGAGCATCGTGACGTCGTCGTGCAGGGTCCTGCTGTGCCCGAGCAGGTCCGCCCACACCCGCGACGCCAGCGCGGCCGGGTCGTCGTCGGCACCCGGCACGCCGAAGGCCGCCAGCCGCTCGGTCAGTGGATAGAAGGCGCCGGTGGTGTCCCTGGCCTCGGTGACCCCGTCGGAGGCGAGGAAGAGCCGGTCCCCGGGCGACAACGGCACCGTGCGGCCGACCGGCGGCGCGGTACCGGACAGCCCGAGCCCCAGCGGACTGCCCACCGGGACCGCCGGCTCGACCACCCGCCCGTCCCGCAGCAGCAGGGGAGCGGGATGCCCGCACGCCACGATCCGCACCGCCCGCCCGTCCGCGGCGAACTCCAGCAGCACGGCCGTCGCGAACAGCTCCGAGTGCGGCACCCCGGCCGCGTCCAGGACCAGCCTGCGGTCCAGCCGGGCGGCCACCGCCTCCGGATCCGGCTGGTCGAGCACCGCCTCCCGGAACGCCCCCAGCAGCGAGGCCACCGTCGCGACGGCCGACAGCCCGTGCCCCTGCACGTCCCCCATGACCGCACGCACCCCGAAGGGCCCCTGCCGCACGTCGAAGAAGTCACCCCCGACCAGCGTCCCGCGCTCGGCCGCCCGATACAGCCCCGCACACCGCACAGGCCCCACCCAGGGCGGCAGCGGCGGCATCACGGCGTGCTGCGCGGCCCGGGCCACGGCCCGCTCGGTGACCAGCTGGGCGTCCCGGCGGCTGCGGACGAACGACACGAACACGCTCAGCGCGGCCACGAAACACACGGTGAGCAGGTCGGTGCTGCCGGGGTCGTTCAGCCGCAGCGCGGGGACGAACAGCACCGACACCACCAGGGCACCGAGCACCGCCGTCGCCGCCGGGCCGTACGACAGCACGGCCAGCGGCGGGATGGCACCCAGCACGAACCCGATGTCGAGCGCCTCACCGCTCACGAGGGTCGCCGCGCACACACCCACCAGCAGCGCGGCGGGCAGCACCCGCACCCAGAGCGGCGGCGGCGCCCCGCGCAGCCAGCCACGCCGGTCCCGGCCGCGCACTGTGTTCACCCGTCCCACGCTGCTACGTCGGCCCCCGCGGCGCATGCGGAGGGCCGACGCAGCAGCGTGGGAAGCGCCCTGGAACGGGGTCGGCGTCCGACGTGTCCCCGTGGGTGCCGGGCCCTGGACGGAGAAGGCGAAGTGGTCGACCTCGATGTCACGGACGGCGGCTTCCGGGTCCCATGGGCCCGCGCGCGTTTAATTCGGCCCTGTGGACCGCGTGATCGGGGTACGGTGAGGCCTCACGCCCCGAGACCGACGGAAGGAGGCGAGTGCCGTGCAGTTCACCCTTATCCAGCGCTCCCTCTCCGTTGTCCCGGCGTGCTTCGTCTGACCGGGAGCGCTCCACGCAGTACGCATCCCGAAGGACATACTCATGACCGATCTGGTCATCCGCGCGCTCGACGAGCGCGACGTCTCTCTCTTCGACGCCCTGCCCGATCCGCTCGGCGCCCGTGAGGGGCACCGGCTCACCCGGCACCGCCCCGACTGGAAGCGGGTCGCCCTGCGCGACGGCGAGGTCGTGGCGCGCGGCGCCTGGTGGGGCGGCCCCGACGACACCGAACCCCTCAACATCAACTGGTTCGACGTGGCCGAGGGCGAGGAGGAGGCGGGCGCCGAACTCCTGCGCAGCGCACCCTGGCAGGTCGAACTCGAACTGAACCTGCCCGGTGGCCGGCGCGAGGACCCCGTCGTGCGCGCCGCCGCCGAGACCCGCTTCGAGGCCGCCCGCCGGGCCGGATACGAACTTCTGGTGGAACGCTTCATCTACCGGTGGACACCCGCATGCGGACTGCCCGAGCGGCCCGGCCGACTCGTGTTCCGCCCCGAACCGGACGACGAGGTCTTCCGCGCCGCCCTGCGCCGCATCCACTCCGTCACCCTGGACGCCCACAGCCTGCTCGCCATCGAGGAGGGCGGAGTCGAGAAGGCGGCACAGGAGGAACTCGACTTCTTCCACTGGTGCCCGTCGCCGCGGGAGTGGTGGCGGATCGCCCACACCCCGCAGGGAGACCCGGTCGGCATCCACATCCCGGTGCACAACCCGTCGGGCCCCTGCGTCGGCTTCATCGGGGTCCTGCCGGACCAGCGAGGGCGTGGCTACGCCTACGACCTCCTCGCGGAGTGCACCCACTTCCTGGTCGAACAGGGGGCGGAGGTCGTCTCCGCCGCCACCGACCAGGGCAACTTCCCGATGGCCGCGAACTTCACCCGGGCGGGCTTCCCCGTCGTACGCGAACGCCTCAACTTCCAGGTCCCGCGCACTCGGTGACCTGACCTGATCTGACCTGACCTGTGTGGTGCCTCGTGCTTGATGCCCGGCGCCGGCGGACGGTTCGTGCCGTCTGTCGGCGCCGGGTGGCATGCTGATCGGCGGGTGGATCACGGGGCGGATCGACAGGCGGTCCGGTCGACAGGCGGTCCGGTGGTGGCAGACGGGGACGGAGGCACGGTGGGGTTCGACGGCGAGGTGTGGCGGGTGCGCAGCGGCACGGAGACGGTCGGGGAGATCCTGATCGACGACGCCGACTTCCCGTGGCCGGCCGGCCGGTTCACCGCCGGTCCGGTGTACCCGGCCCTCCAGGAGCTGTTCGCCCGTGAACTCGCCCTGGCGGGGCAGGACGACGAGGGGCACTGGAAGGAGTGGGAGACCGTCTGCGACGAGATCCGGCGCCGGGTGACGCTGTCCTCGCCGGACGGCCCGGTGCCCGAGTTCCTGCTGCACATCGAGGGCGACCGGGCCTGGTTCCGGTGGAGCGAGGAGCCGTTCGACGACCAGGGGTGAGCAGCGGGCGGGGGAGGGGCGCCTCGCCGCGGGTCAGTTGCCTTCCAGCGCGGCTTCGGCCGCCGCGAGGATCTCGGTGACCCGCAGGCCGAACCGGGCGTCGCACGGGTGCGGGCGGCCGGTGCGGGCGGAGTCGAGCAGCGCGTCGGCGGCCCGGGAGAGGGCGGTGCCGACCTCCTCGGAACTCTCCGGGAGCAGTGCCACCCCGGCCGCGCCCCGCAGTTCGACGCCGGCCCCCGACGCCGCGGGCGGAGCCGTCAGGCTCAGCGTCAGCGTGCTGGACGCGCCGCTCACATGGTCGAGGACCAGGTGCACGGTGTCACCCGGGCCGGACGCGGCGGCCGACACCCGCCGGGCATCGCCGAGCACCGGCAGCAGCACGGACAGGGCGTGCGGGCCCACGTCCCACAGGGCGCCCTTCTCACGCCGCCACGGCGAGTCCGCGAAGGGGCTGTCGCTGGTGAACACCGAGCCGAGCCACTCGGCCCGCCCGGTGAACCAGCCCTCGGCAGCCGCCTGTTCGGTGATCCACGCGTCGATCTCCGACTGGAAGCGCGCGGTGAAGAAGACGACCGAGGCGACGCCCGCCGCCTCGACGGCCTCGACCACGGCCCGCCCCTGCTCCACGGTCGTGGCGACGGGCTTGTCCAGCAGCAGATGGCACCCCGCCCGCGCGGCCCGTGCCGCGAGGTCCGCCTGTACGGCCGGGGGCAGGGCCACGGCCACCGCGTCCACCTCGGCGAACAGCGCGTCGACGTCGTCGTAGGCGCGCGTGCCGTGCAGATCGGCCAGTTCCCCGGCCGCGTCCGGGCGGCGGCCCCACACCCCGACGAACTCCAGTCCCGCGTGCCCGGCGAGAGCGGGGGCGTGGGCCATCCGGGCCCAGGGTCCGGTACCGAGCAGTCCGATGCGCATGCCGTCGCCTCTCCATGCCGTACGACCTCGTCACGACCGGTGGCGGACGGCCGACCGGTCGGGGTGAGCGTGCCACACGCACCGGACGGACGTGCGACCGGCTCGGGAACGAGGTACCGGGCACCGCGCACGTCTCTGGGGCTGCGTCACAAGACCGGTGACATTGCCGATCCCCGACGCGGGGTCGCCCCCCGACAGTGGCACGGCAGGCAAGCGGCGGCCGTCCCCCCACAGGCCCCGGCGGCGCACGTGCGCCGGGCCCGGCCGGGCGGCTCGCCACGACCGAGAGGACGACTCGTCGTGCACGAGCAAGCGCACCAGCACCAACACCGGCAAGCGCACCCGCACCCGCGGCCCGGCCCCCTTCCCCGGGCCACCCGGCCCGCCCCGCACGGCCGCCCCAGGGCCCACCGGTTCACCGGCGCCCTCGCGGCGATCGTCGCGACGGTGGGCCTCGGCACCCTCGCCGCTCCCGGTGCCCAGGCGGCGGAGAACCCCTACGAGCGCGGCCCGGCACCCACCGACGCCTCCATCGAGGCACCGCGCGGCCCCTACGCGGTCTCCGAGACGACCGTCTCCCGCGCCACCGTCACCGGGTTCGGCGGCGGCACCGTCTACTACCCCACCAGCACCGCCGACGGGACCTTCGGAGCCGTGGTCGTCTCACCCGGCTACACCGGCACCCAGTCCTCCATCTCCTGGCTGGGACCGCGCCTGGCCTCCCAGGGGTTCGTCGTCTTCACCATCGACACCCTCACCACCCTCGACCAGCCGGACTCACGAGGCCGCCAACTGCTCGCCGCCCTGGACCACCTCACCCAACGCAGCTCGGTGCGCGGTCGCGTCGACGGCAGCAGGCTCGGCGTCATGGGGCACTCGATGGGCGGCGGTGGCAGCCTGGAGGCCGCCAAGTCCCGCCCCGCGCTCCAGGCGGCGATCCCCCTGACGCCCTGGAACATCGACAAGTCCTGGCCCGAGGTGAGCACACCCACCCTGATCGTCGGCGCGGACGGCGACACCGTCGCGCCGGTCGCGAGCCACGCCGAGCCCTTCTACGACAGCCTGCCCGCGTCCACCGACCGGGCCTATCTGGAGCTGAACAACGCCACGCACTTCTCGCCGAACACGTCGAACACGACGATCGCCAAGTACAGCGTGTCCTGGCTCAAACGGTTCATCGACAACGACACCCGCTACGAGCAGTTCCTGTGCCCGCTGCCCCGGCCGAGCGTGACGATCGAGGAGTACCGCGGGAACTGCCCGCACGGCTCCTGACCGCTCCTGACTGTTCCTGACCCTTCCGACGGCCTTGTGCCGGTGCACGGGCGTCGACCGGTGACGCTGGGCACCGGCACAAGCCGTCCCTCCCTTCGGACGCACGCCTTCCGCCTCTCGACAGCGGTCCGTAACGTCGCGGGAATGACCGGACAGAGGCCCGCGCCGACCTCGGCCGCCCTGTCGGACCGGCCGACGACGGCGGGCCCGGACCGGCAGGCCCGCGACACCCTCGCAGCACCAGCACCAGCACCAGCACCAGCACCAGCACCAGCACCAGCGTCAGTCGCCACGCGTGGACGGGACGCGCTCGTGCGAGGGCTGGCCGAACTGCGCGACGGCCCGGTGGGGGACGCCCATGCCTCCCTCCTGCTCGCCGCGGCCCTGCTCGACGCCGGCACCCCCGAGCGGTCCGCGCACGCCGCCCTCGCCGCCGCGCACGCCGCGTGGGCCGCGGGTGACCGGGCCGCCTGTCTCAAGGCGCTCGCCCTCGCGGGCGCCGACGGCGCACCTGCCCCGGCCCGCCCGCCGGGGACCGCCGGACCAGGGCATGCCGGACCACGGCCAGAGCGCGACGGACACGACCCGGTGCGCGACCACGCCCTCGGCATGCGCGGCCTGCTGGAGGAACGCTTCGACCGGGCGGCCGTACCCCTGCGCCGCGTGGTGGAGCACGCCCGTACCGACGAGGAACCGCAAGGACTGCTGCGGTCGGCGTCCGCGGCACTTCTGCTCGGTGACATGGCGGCGGCCCGCGCGGCCGGCGCCCGGGCCCTCGCGGGAGCCCGGAGCAGGGGTGCGGCGGCGCTGGTGCCGCAGGCGCTGGAGTACCTGGCCTACGCCGAGCTGCGTGCGGGCCGGCACGCGCAGGCCCGCACCCATGCCCACAAGGGTCTGCGCATCGCGCTGCGGGCCGGGCAGCGCAACACCGCGGCCCACCACCACGCCGTGCTCGCCCTGGCCGCGTCGATCGAGGGGGACACCGGCGCGGTCGCCGGGCATGCCGCCGCCGCGCTGGCCATCGCCCGCCGGCACGGGCTGGCCCAGGCGGCCACCCTGGCGCAGTGGGCCACCGCGCGCGCCGACCTCGGAGGCGGCCGTCCCCTCGACGCCGCCGACCGGCTCGGCCCACTGGTGCGACCCGGCCCCCGGCGCGGGCACTTCGCGGTGTGGATGCTCGCCGTGCCCTGCTATGTGGAGGCCGCCGTGCTCGCCGGATGCCGCGACGACACCCCGACGCTCGTCGAGGAGTTCGCCCGGTGGGCGGCCTTCGGCGCCGACCCGCAGGCCCCCGCCCAACTGGCCCGCTGCCGCGCCCTGCTGGCCGTCCCGGAGAACGCGGACGCGCTCTACCGACGGGCCCTGGTCCTGCACGACGAGGCGGGCGGCGACTTCGAACGGGCCCGCACCGACCTCCTGTACGGCAGATGGCTGCGCCGCAGACGCAGGCTGCGCGAGGCCCGGGACCGCCTCGGGGCCGCACTCGTCGGGTTCGACCGCTGCGGTGCCCGGGTGTGGGCGCGGCAGACCGGAGCCGAGCTGCGGGCGCACGGAACCGCCCCGTGCCCGAGCGGCCCGGACGCGCTGTCCCGTCTGACACCCCAGCAACTGCGCATCGCCCGGTACGTCGCCGAGGGTGCCACCAACAGGGAGGTGGCGCTGCGGCTGGCCGTGAGCACCCGCACGGTCGACTGCCACCTGCGGAACGTCTTCGCCGCCCTCGGTCTGCGCTCCCGGATCGAACTGGCGCGGCTGGTCGACCGGACGGGAGAGGCCGGGGAACAGACCGGTGCACGACCCTAGGGACCGACCGGACGGTATGCCATCCTTCGGGGCAGGACGACTCGGGTGGCGGGCGCCGCGGCCAGAGCCGTGGACCGGCAGGGGGTCCGCCGCGGGCGCGGTGCCGCGCCGCCGAACCTGGGGGAGGACCGTCATGCACCATGCCGTACGGCCACGAACAGCGCTCCGCCCGGGACCGGTGCCCGTTCCGCATCCGCGGACCCGGCGGGTGCGGTCCCTCACCGACGCCGACGCGCTGCATGCCCTGCACCGCGCCGCCCGCGTACTGCTGGACGACCTGCCCGACCTGACGGACCGGCTGGTGGCCGTTCTGCAGGACCAGGAGCCGGCCTACCGGGCCGCCCTGGAGGGCGACCCCGTCGGGACCTGGCAGGAGGTGCACCGGTCGCTGCGGCACAGCGTGGCCTCGCTGATGGACCCCCGCAACGCCCGGGACGCCGCCCGCCGTTGCTCGTGGAAGATCGGCGCCGCCCGCGCCGAACAGGGCCTGCCGCTGGACGCCCTGCTGCACGCGTTCCGCCTCGGCGGGTCGCTGGTGTGGCAGGGGCTGGTCGAGGAGACCTCCCGGACCGCCCCCGAGGACGTACGCCTCCTCGTCCACGTGGCGTCCGACGTCTGGAACTTCGTCGACGAGCACTGCACCCTCGTCGCGGACGCCTACCGGCAGGTCGAGCGGCAGCTGACCTGGCGGCGCGAGAACCGGGTACGGCTGCTGGCCGCGGCCCTCCTCGACGGGACCAGCCGGATCGCCGACCTGCCCGAGACCGCGCAGGCGCTGGACCTGCCCGAGCACGGGCGGTACGCGGTCGTCGCGGTCGCGGGCGAGGACCCCTCGGGATCCGCCGCCGCCCGGACCGCGGCCGTGCCCGAAGGGCTGCGCGTGCACTGGCACACCGGCGTGGAGGTGGACTACGCGATCGTCCTGGTCGGCGGCGGCGGCCCGCCGGAACCCGCGCCCCGGCCTCCGGGCCCCGCGACGGGCGCCAGGATCGGCGTCGGCGGCGCCGTGGAGGGGCTGGCCGGCATCGGCGACGCCCGCCAGCAGGCCGACACCGCGCTCGGCCTCTGTCCGGCCGGGGGCGGCGCGGTCCGGCTGTCCGAGCACCTGCCCGACGCCCTCGTCGTCCTGGCCCCGGAACTCGGCAGGGCCCTCGCCGACCGGGTGCTCGGCCCGCTCCGACGACTGGAGCCGGCCGACGGCGCGGTGCTCCTGGAGACCCTGGTCGCCTGGCTGGCCTGCGACGGTTCCGCGCAACGGGCCGGCGAGCGGCTCTACTGCCACCGCAACACCGTGCTGAACCGGCTGCGGCGCTTCGAGCACCTGACGGGACGCTCCCTGGCCCGTCCCGCCGACGTGGTGGAGATCAGCCTCGCCCTCACCGCCCGCCGGCTGCTGCGCGACTGAGGACACCCGCCGTCCCCGTACCCCCTGGGCATCCGCACAGGCTCTCCGGGCGGGCACTGGGACGGCGCAGCGAGCGCGCGCCAAGTCCTGTACCGGCTGCCGACGCCCGTGCTGTCGTGGGCTCCCTTCCCCCGCAGCCCGTGCCGCCCGGCACGGATACGAGGAGCCGCCGCGATGCCCGCAAGACCACCGGACGAGGAACCCGCCCTGTACGTCGGGGAGCTCGACGTGACCTACGGCCGTGCCCTGTCCGCCCTCCGCTCCGTGACCCTGACCGTCCCGCACGGCGGTGTCGTCACCCTGCTCGGTGCCAACGGCGCCGGCAAGACGACCCTGCTGCGCGCGGTGTCGGGCACCCTGCGGCTGCACCGCGGGGCGATCACCGGCGGCCGGATCCGCTACGGCGACACCGTCCTCGACGGCCGGGACCCGGTCGCCGCGGTCCGCGCCGGAGTCGTCCAGGTACCCGAGGGCCGCCGGGTGTTCGCCGGACTCACCGTCGACGAGAATCTGCGCAGCGGCGCCCTCGGCCTCGGCCGGCGCGGCCCGGCAGCGGTCCGTGAGGGCCGGGACCGGGTGTTCACCCTCTTCCCCCGGCTCGCCGAACGCACCCACCAGGCGGCCGGCCTGCTGTCCGGGGGAGAGCAGCAGATGCTGGCCATCGGCCGCGCCCTGATGGCGGCGCCCCGGCTGCTCCTGCTCGACGAACCCTCGCTGGGTCTCGCGCCGAAGATGGTGTACCGGATCGCCCAGGTCGTCCGCGAGATCAACGCCCAGGGCACCGCCGTCCTGCTGGTCGAACAGAACGCCGGCCTGGCGCTCTCGCTCGCGGACCACGCCCATGTCCTGGAGGTGGGCGAGATCCGGCTGTCCGGGCCCGCCGACGAACTCGCCCGCACCGACGCGGTACGCCGCCTCTACCTCGGCGAGGAGACCGGTACCGACCTGTCCGGCACCGACCGGCCGTCCGACGCCGGGCAGGGGGTCGCGTGACCCGCTCCGCCCCGCGCCCGCGTGCCGCCGAACCTCCCGTACTGCGCGTACGGGACGTCACCGTGCGCTTCGCCGGGCTCACCGCGCTCGACGACGTGTCCTTCACCGTCGTCCCCGGATCGGTACACGCCCTCATCGGACCCAACGGGGCCGGCAAGTCCACCTGCTTCAACGTCCTGTCCGGCCTGTGCCGCCCCGCCGCCGGCACCGTCACGCTCGGCGACGCCGAACTGTCCCGGCTCGCCCCGCACCGGATCGCCGCCCTCGGCGTGGCGCGGACGTTCCAGAACATCGTCACCACGGAGGGAACCGTCGCCGACAACCTCATGCTCGGCCGGCACGTGCACTCCCGCGCGGGCTTCACGGCCAGCGCCCTGCGCCTGCCCCGGGTCGTCGGAGAACAGCGCGAGCACCTGGCCAAGGCCCGCGAGATAGCCGAACTCACGGGAATCGGCGGCCACTTCGACACACCGGTTGCTCTGCTGTCGTACGGCGACCGCAAGCGGGTGGAGTTCGCCCGCGCCCTGTGCCTGGAGCCGAGCGTGCTGCTGCTCGACGAGCCGGTCGCCGGCATGAACGCCGCCGAACGCGCACGGACCGCCGACGCCGTCCGGGACGTCCGCGCCGAACTCGGCCTGTCCGTCGTCCTCGTGGAGCACGACATGGGCCTGGTCATGCGGCTCGCCGACGAGGTCACCGTCCTCGACTTCGGCCGCCGCATCGCCCACGGCACCCCAGGCGAGGTCCGGCGCGACCCCGAAGTGCTGCGCGCCTACCTCGGCACCGGAGCACCCGAGGAGGACGTGGCATGAGCGCCCTCCTCGACACCCTCCTCAACGGACTCGCCCTCGGCTCGGTCTACGCCCTCGTCGCCCTCGGCTTCGTCGTCATCTTCAAGGCGTCGGGCGTGCTCAACTTCGCCCACGGCTCCCTGCTCCTGCTCGGCGGCTACCTCACCGCGGTCCTCCACGACGACCTCGGATTCGCCGGTGCCCTGGCCCTCGCCGTCCTGGCGACGGCGGCCGTGGCCGGCGCGATCGACCGCTTCCTCCTCCAGCGCGGCGATCCGGACCCGCACGCCGCCCATGTGCAGACCATCGTGACCATCGGCATCGACATCCTCCTGGTGACCGATCTGGCCCGGCGCATCGGCGGCGACCTGCTCACCCTGGGCGACCCCTGGGGCGACTCGGTGCACGACCTCGGGCCGGTGACCGTCGCCGACAGCAGGCTCGCCGCCATCGCCGTCTCGGCCGTCGTCATCGGCGCGGTCTTCGCCCTCTTCCGGTTCACCGCCTGGGGACTGTCCCTGCGGGCGGCGGCCGAGGACCTGGAGGCGGCCGCCCTGATGGGCGTCCGGCTGGTCAGGGTGCGCACCCTCGCCTGGTGCCTGGCGGGTGCCCTCGCCGCGCTGGCCGCGGTCTTCCTCGTCGCGTTCCCGGCGCCCGGCCTGGAGCGCACCACCGGCCAGATCGCCCTCAAGGCCTTCCCCGCCGCGATCCTCGGCGGCATGACCTCCCCGGGCGGCGCCCTCGCCGGCAGTGTCCTGATCGGCCTCACCGAGGCCCTGGTCGCCGGCTACCAGTCCGAACTGCACGTCCTGGGCGAGGGGTTCGGTGACGTCGCCCCGTACGCCGTGATGGTGCTGGTGCTCCTGGTACGCCCCACCGGGCTCTTCGGCGCGAGAGGAGCGGTCCGTGTCTGACTCCACGGCCCGCACCCGAGCGAGCGTGTCCGGTTCCACGGCCCGCACCCGCGCGGCGCGTTGGGGCGGGCGAGGTCTGCCCGTCGTGGTCCTGTGCGTCCTGCCCTTCTACCTGGACGCCTTCTGGCTGCGCATCGGCCTGTTCTCCCTGGCCGCCGCCATCGGTGCCATCGGCCTCGGCCTGCTGACCGGCACCGCGGGCCAACTCTCCCTCGGCCACGCCTTCTTCCTCGCCGTCGGCGCGTACGGGTACGTCTGGCTGGCCGGCGAGCCCGGACCCGGTCTCCCGCCCGCGCTCGCCCTCGTCCTGGCGGTCCTCCTCGCCGGGGCGGCGGGCGGCCTCTTCAGCCCCGTCGCGGGCCGGGTACGCGGCATCTACCTGGGCGTCGCCACCCTGGCCCTCGTCTTCCTCGGCCACCACGTCCTGCTCACCGCGGACTCCGTCACCGGCGGCTTCAACGGCCGCTCGGTCCCCCCGCTGCCCGGTTTCACCGACGCGGATCCCCGACTCGTCCTCCTGGGCGTGCCGTTCGGCGCCGAGGAACGGCTCTGGTACCTCGGCCTGGCACTGTTCGCCCTCAGCTGGTTCACGGCACGCGGCCTGCTGCGCGGACGCCCCGGCGGTGCCCTGACGGCGCTGCGCGACAGCGAGACCGCGGCCGCGGTGATGGGCGTGCACGTGGCCCGGTACCGCTCGGCGGCCTTCGTCGTGTCCTCGATGTACGCCGGCCTCGCCGGAGTGCTCCTGGCCCTCGCCTTCCGGCGGGTCGTGCCCGACTACTTCGCCCTGGCCCTGTCGGTCGACTACCTCGCCATGATCGTCATCGGCGGCCTCGGCTCCGTGACCGGAGCCACCGCCGGAGCCGTCTTCGTCACCGCGCTGCCGCTGCTGATGACCCGCTACGCCGACCAACTGCCCCTGGTGGCCGCGCCGGGATCCACGGACGCCGGGGTCGGCCCGACCGAGGCGGCCCGCTACCTCTACGGCGCGGCCATCGTCCTGGTCCTCCTGTACACACCCGACGGACTGCGCGGACTGAGCCGACGCCTGCGCACCCGGCGCCCGCCGCACCGCCCACCGGACAGCGCGACCTCGTCCCCCGGAGCCACCGCCGACCCCTCAGCCGTACGAGCCAAGGAGCACACCCCGTGAACGTCACGCACCGCAGGAAACCCCTCACCGGCCTCGCCGCCGCGGCCGTCGCCCTGTTGTTGGCGGGCTGCAGCGCCAAGGCCGACGGTCAGGACACCGGCGACGGCGCCGACGGCGTGAAGACGGGCCCGGGCGTCACCGACACGACCGTCCGGCTGGGCGCCCTCACCGACCTGACCGGGCCCTACGCCACCCTGGGCAAGAGCATCGTGCAGGCCCAGAAGATGTGGGCCGACGAGACCAACGCCAAGGGCGGTGTCTGCGGCCGGGACGTCGAGATCGTGGTCAAGGACCACGGCTACGACGTACAGAAGGCCGTCGCCGCCTACGCCGACATCTCCGCGGACGTGGTGGCGCTGCCCCAGGTCATCGGGTCGCCCGTGGTCGCCGCGCTCCTCGACGACATCGAGCGCGACAAGCTGCTGACCTTCCCGCAGGCCTGGGCCGCCTCCCTCCTCGGCAAGGACGCCGTACAGGTCCTCGGCACCACCTACGACGTCGACATGATCGCCGCCGTCGACTTCCTGACCCGGACCAAGGGCCTGGCCAAGGGCGACACGATCGGCCACGTCTACTTCGAGGGCGACTACGGGGCCAACGCGCTGGAAGGCTCCCGCTGGGCCGCGGAACAGGCGGGGATGAAGGTCGTCGGCCAGAAGATCAAGGCGACCGACTCGGATCTGTCCGCGCAGGTGACCGCGTTGCGCAAGGCCGGTGTGAAGGCGGTCCTGATCAGCGCGGGACCCGCCCAGACGGCCTCGCTGACCGGGGTGGCGGCCTCCAGGGGGCTGCGCGTGCCGATCGTCAGCAGCGCGCCGGGCTTCGCCCCCCAGCTGATGAAGACGCCCGCCGCCGCCGCGCTGAAGGCCATGCTGCACGTGGTGAGCGCCGCGCCGGCCGTCAGCTCCGACCTGCCCGGGGTGCGCCGGATGGTCGCCGCGTACGGGAAGAAGTACCCGGGCTCCCCGGTCGACTCCGGGGTGTTGTCCGGGTACAACGCCGCTCAACTCCTGGGCGCCGACCTGAAGAAGGCGTGTGCGGCGGGCAGCCTGGCCCGCGAGGACGTGGTCGCCGCGCACCGCGCGCAGAAGAACGCCGACACCGGCCTCGGCAGCCCGCAGGACTTCTCCGACGTGGCCCGGCCCGCGAGCCTGTCCACGTACGTGCTGCGGCCCGACGGCGCGGCGGCCGGCGGACTCGTCGCGGTGGAGGACGCGCACCGCGCCCCCGGAGTCGAGGAGTACCTGGCCTCGCGCACCTCCTGACCCGGACGCGCGCCTCCCGGCCTCGCGCCTGCGCACGGAGATACGGATTCAGCGCCCCCGGTGCTGAATCCGTTCTCGTTCTTCTATTGGACCTCCGGGGGCGGGCCAGCGAGGCTGGAGAGCGTCCGGCGCCGCCGCGAGCCCCTGTCCGGCGCGTCGGTCGCCATCGGTACCGCGCGACAGCCGGAAGAGGTCACGAGCCCATGAACACTCGCCGCATCGGTGACGTCGAAGTCAGCGCGATCGGCCTGGGCGCCATGCCCATGTCGATCGAGGGACGGCCGGACGAGGCCCGCTCCCTCGCCACGATCCACGCCGCACTCGACGCCGGCATCACCCTGATCGACACCGCGGACGCCTACCACCTGCACGCCGACGACGTCGGTCACAACGAGTCCCTGATCGCCAAGGCCCTCGCCTCCCACGCACGGGGCGGGGATGTCCTGGTCGCCACCAAGGGCGGGCATCTGCGCCCCGGTGACGGCAGTTGGACGCTCGACGGCAGCCCCGGCCACATCAAGGAGGCCTGCGAGGCCTCGCTGCGTCGGCTCGGCGTGGAGGCCATCGGGCTCTACCAGTTCCACCGGCCCGACCCGGCGGTGCCGTACGCCCAGTCCGTCGGCGCGATCCGCGACCTCCTCGACGAGGGGAAGATCCGGATGGCGGGGATCTCCAACGCCGACCCGGATCAGATCAGGCTGGCGAGTGACATCCTGGGCGGCCGACTGGTCTCCGTGCAGAACCAGTTCTCCCCGGCCTTCCGCTCCAGCGAACCGGAACTGCGCCTGTGCGACGAACTCGGCATCGCCTTCCTGCCCTGGAGCCCGCTCGGCGGTATCTCCCGGGCCGGTGAACTGGGCTCCTCCCACGCCCCGTTCGCGCGGATCGCCGAGGCCCACGGGGTCAGTCCGCACCGGGTCTGCCTGGCCTGGATGCTCACCAAGTCCCCGGTCGTCGTCCCGATCCCGGGCGCGAGCCGCCCCGAGACGATCCTCGACTCGGCCGCCGCCGTGGACCTGGTCCTCAGCGCGGACGAGCACGCCGAACTGGACGCCGTCTGAGATCGGGAAGCGGCACGGACTGGCATTGGCGAACGAAGGGTCCCTAGGATGGACTCCCTGTCCTGCCAGGCCAGTTGGCGTGGCGCGAAGCTGGGGGAAAGATGGAGACCGGTAACAAGCTGTCCACGTCGATCGACGCCACCGTCCCGACGGCCGCGCGGATGTACGACCACTATCTGGGCGGCAAGGACAACTACGCGGCCGACCGGGCCGCGTGCGAGGAACTGGACAAGGTCGTCCCCAGCACCCGTCGGCTGGCCGTGAACAACAGGCGTTTCCTCCAGCGCGTCGTCAAGACGCTGGCGACGGACCACGGCATCCGGCAGTTCCTGGACCACGGTTCAGGCCTGCCCACGCAGGACAACGTCCACCAGGTCGCCCAGCGCATCGACCCGGACACCCGCGTGGTCTACGTCGACAACGACCCCATGGTGCTGGTGCACGGCCGCGCGCTGCTGGAGCAGGACGAGCGCACCGCCGTCATCCACGCGGACATGCGGGAGACGGAGGCGATCCTCTCGCACGCCGAGACGCAGCGCCTGATCGACTTCGACCAGCCGGTCGCGGTGCTCTTCAACTCGGTCATGCACTGCATTCCCGACAGCGACACGGACGGCCCCCTCGCGGTGTCCCGCCGGGTCGCGGAGCGTCTGGCACCGGGCAGTTTCCTGGTGATGTGCCAGCTGGTCAGCGAGGACCCCGAGGTCCGCAAGTTCGTCACCGACTTCATGGACCAGGCGACCCAGGGGCACTGGGGCCGGGTGCGGGAGCCGAAGGACGTCGCCGAGTGGTTCGAGGGTCTGGAGATCCTTGAGCCGGGCCTGGTCGAGGTCTCCACCTGGCGTCCGGACTCCGAGGTGGCGCCCCGTCAGCTCACCCATGAGTGGATCGAGTTCGGCGGCGTGGGCCGCCTTCCGTAGGGCCCGTCGCACATCAAGGGTCCACGGCATCAGGGCCCGACACACAGGAACGCCCCTCACGAGACCCGCTCGTGAGGGGCGCTGCCGTCCGTGGATCGAAAGAGGCCTGCCTCAGCCGCCGTAGCGCTCCTTCAAGGTCGCGCGCAGCAGTTCCAGGGAGTCCCGCGGTTCGAGCGCCTCGTCGGCCAGCCGGTCGAGCGCCAGCCGGTACTCCTCCGTCTCGTCGCGGTCCTCAAGGAAGTTCGCGCTCTTGATGTGTTCGAGGTAGACGACGTCGGGCAGATCCAGGCCGCCGAAGCGCAGATACGTGATCGGCATGGACGGCGCCGAGGCGTTGGTGACGTCCAACGGCACGATCTGCACGGTCACATTGGACCGCCCGGCCATCTCGACGAGGTGCTCCAACTGCTTGCGCATCACGTCCCGGCTGCCGAGCACACGCAGCAGGACCGACTCGTCGATGACCGCCCACAGCTGCGGGGCGTCCGCGCGCAGCAGCAGCTCCGCCCGCCGGGTGCGCAGTTCGACACGGCGACGCACCTCGCCCGCGGCGGCCGCGGGCAGACCGCGCTCCACCACCGCCCGCGTGTAGTCCGGGGTCTGCAGCAGACCCGGAACGTGCTGGATCTCGAACGTACGGATCGAGGCCGCCGCTTCCTGGAGGCCGACCAGCCGGTCGAACCACTCGGGCATCAGCCGCTTGTCGTAACGCTGCCACCACCCCGGCTCACCGGCGCGCCGCAGCAACTGCAGCAGCACCGACGCCTCGTACTCCTCGGTGCCGTACAACGTCAGCAGCGCGCGGACGTCGGCCTCCGCGGGAGGCCTGCGGCCCTTTCCTGACTCGATGCGGGACAGCTTCGCCGCACTGAATCCGAGCTTGCGGGCGGCCTGTTCCTGCGGAAGGCCGGCATCCTCGCGGAAACCCGCGAGCTGCACGCCGACCAGCATCTTCAGCAGGGTGGGAGCCGGCTCGGGCCGGTCCAGGTAAGGCTGCAGTCGGGAGATGCGCTGCGACTCGGGGGACATCCAGACTCCCAGTGAACCGGCATAGAGACGACTCACACTATCTCACTCCACCGTGTCACTGCGCATCCACCCGTACACGGAAGGGAGTTGATCCCTCCCGGTCGCAGACCTCACAAGAGGTGGTCGAACTCGCCCTCCTTCGCACCCGCGACGAACGCGGCCACCTCGGCGGGCGTGTAGACGAGCGCCGGCCCGTCGGGGAAGCGGGAGTTGCGCACGGCGATGCCTCCCTCGACCAGAGTGGCCACTTCGACGCAGTTGCCCTCGGCATTGCTGTGCCGGCTCTTGATCCAGCGGGCGTCCAACGAACTGGCCCGCACTCCGTTCTGCACTGGTGGCACCGCACTCTCCTTGCTGTTCACGTTCTTCGCCGGGCTCTGTGCCCGGCTGCCCCGGAGGGCCGGGGCGGGGTGGCGTCGGGCCCCTCCCGCCCCACCCGTATCCCGTGCAATTTCTCGTGCAATTGCACGAGAGCGCCTTCAGGGTGGATAATAGCCGCGGCGTCAACCCCCGTGGAGGCGCTTCGTCTTGACGTCGCATCAAGGAGATGCCGTGTCAGCACCTGCGAACCATGTGATCCGGGAGCCGGACCAGGCTGCGCCGGGAGCAGGTGGAGCAGCCATGGCCGTCGGTGCTCCACCGTGGCCGCGACCGGTGGTCCCTGACGCCCGACCGACCCCGAGGCCGGCGCCCCCGAGTGCCGCGGCGGGTTCCGCCGCCCTGCGCATCAGATGCAGCGGCGAAGGCTTCGCCCTGGCGCGGGCCTTCACCCGGGACACGCTGCGCTGCTGGTCGGTCGACCACCGCAGCGACGACGCCGTCCTGGTGATCACCGAACTCGCCGCCAACGCCGTGGCGCACGCGATGCCGCACCTTCCGGCGGGCGAGGCCGAGGTGTGGCTGGGGCTCCTGCTCGACCCCGCCCATGTGGTGGTCACCGTCTCCGACCCGGGTGACAACGCGCCCGAGGTCACCGACGCCGACGCCACGGACCTGCTGGAGCACGGCCGCGGGCTGTGCATCGTCGACGCCCTGGCCGAGGAGTGGGGCTGGATCCTCAAGTCCCCGGCCGGCAAGACCGTCTGGGCCAGGCTCTCGACCTGCCCTCCCCCCTGAGACCGTCCGAGATGACTGCCGCGGAAAGGCCCCACGCCATGCCCACCGCTCCGACGCACCGACCGAGCACCGAGCGGAACGACCACCACGGGTCGAAGACCGGGGTGGCCCGGACCGCGCCCCTCATGGCGCTGGACCGGGTGCCGTGGCGGGACATCCAGGACTCCACCGGCTGCGCGGCGGCCATCCCGCTGCTGCTGAGCAGCGTGGCCTGGGGCGATCCCCGGACCGCCAAGGCCGCGCTCGCCGATCTGCGGACGCGGATCTGCCAGTACGGCTTCGTGGTCGAGCAGGCCACCGCCGCCACCGTCCCCTTCCTCTGGGAACTCGCCCAACTGCCCCATGTGGCCTGCCGGGCCGAGATCATCCAGCTGCTCAACAACATCGCCGACGCCCGGCAGTGGGAGAGCACCGCCGCCGTCTACCCCAAGCTGCTCAACCACCGCGAGAACCCCGTGGTGTGGGAGCGCGAGGCGCGCCAGGCCGTCCACGACCGGCGCGGCGCCCTGCGGGGGCTGATGGCCGAGGAGGACACCGAGATCGCGCGCGCGACCACGGAACTCGCCCGCACGCTCGGCGAGTGACGACCGGCCCGCACCCGTCCCGACCGGAGACCGGCACCGCCGAGGAACTCCCGCGCGGGGAAGGGGCGTACACGGCGCCGCACAGCGGACCGGTCGCCTGACGGCGCACGGCCCTGGACGACCGCGTAGGTGGGGGCGCAGGACGGAACGTAACGGATTCACGCCAAATGCGCCCCTGTCGGCGGTAGATGTGAATGGTTCGCCGTGGTTCGGGCATACGCAGCGAAAAATCGAGAGAGGGGCGCTACGTGCTCGTTCCGGACACGAAGGTCGTCAGGAAGCTGCTGACTCGTTACGCATCGCTGAGGATCGCCCAGGCGGAGCGGGAAAGGGAGGCCACGGCACGTGAACTGGAGGACGTCAGCTACACGCTGTGCGTGATGATGGGCACCGCCGACATCCACGACGCGGTCGAGAAGGCGGACGGTCTGCTCGCGGACGCCGGGCGCACGCCGCCCACCGCCGCTGACGCGGACGAGGAGATCGGTCTGCGGCTGGCCGTGTGACGCCGTGCCGTCCCGGTGGCCGGCGGGCTGGGCCGACAGGGCCTAGGAGTGTGCCGCCGGGACGGCATCCGTCGTCGCGTGGGCATCCGTCTTCGCGTGGAACGCGGAGCGGTAGGCCTGCGGAGTGGTGCCGACGACCCGGCGGAACCGTTCGCGGAACGCGGTGGGTGACCCGAACCCCGCCTGGCGGGCGAGCCGTTCCACCGGATGGTCGCTGTTCTCCAGCAGGTACTGCGCCCTGCGCACCCGCGCCCGCAGCAACCACTGCAACGGCGTGGTGCCCGTCTGCTCACGGAAACGACGGCTGAAGGTGCGCTCGCTCATCCCCGAGCGGGCCGCCATCGCGGTCAGGGTGATCTCGTCGGCCAGGTGGTCCTCGATCCACTCCAGGAGCGGTTCGAGGGTCGAGCCCTGCGGCACCGGCGGGAACGCGTGCACGATGAACTGGGCCTGCCCGCCCTCCCGTTCCAGCGGCATCACGGACATCCGGGCGGCGTGCGCGGCGACGGCCGAGCCCAGGTCCCGGCGGATCATGTGCAGACACATGTCGAGGGCCGCGGCGGCCCCGGCCGAGGTCAGGATCTGCCCGTTGTCGACGTAGAGCACGTCCGGCCGCACCTCCACGCGCGGAAAACGGCGGGCCAGCGTATCGGCGGCCACCCAGTGCGTGGTGGCGGCGAGCCCGTCCAGCAGGCCCGTTTCCGCCAGCACGAAGGCGCCCACGCACACCGACGCGATCCGGGTGCCCGACGCGGCGGCCCGGCGCAGTGCGGCCACCACGGCGGCGGAGGGCGGACCGGCCGCCTCGGAGCAGCCCGGCACGATGATGGTGTCGGCGTCCACCAGGGAGTCGAGACCCCATTCGACACGCAGGCCGAAACCGCCGTCGGCCCGTACCTCCGGCGACTCCGCGCACAGCCGTACCCGGTAGGGGCGGCGCCCGTCGGGCAGCCGCGTCCAGTCGAAGACCGTCATGGGCGCCGCCATGTCGAACGGCACCACATGATCGAGAACCAGGATCGCCACCGTGTGCATGACCGCCACGATAGGCGGATTCCCGCCAACAGCGTGAGCCCCGGCCCGACCCGCGGTGCGGCGGTCCGATGCCTGAAGGAGGCGTTGGCGAGAACCCGTTGGAAGCTGTCGTTTCTGCCCCTGTGTGATCACGGACGCGCTTCCTAGGGTGAGCGGGCACCGTCGAACCGCACCCTGAAGGACAGCGCACCCGATGACCAAGTTCCTGCTGACCCTGCACGTCCTGGCGGCCATCGTCGCCGTCGGCCCCGTCACCGTGGCGGCCAGCATGTTCCCGCCCGCCGCCCGCCGGGTCCAGGTGGACGCGGCGGAAGGGGACATCGCGGGGATCGGCACCGTACGCCTGCTGCACCGCATCTGCCGGGTCTACTCCGGCATCGGCCTCGCGGTGCCCGTCCTCGGGCTCGCCACCGCGGCCGCGATGGGCGTCCTGGGCGACGGCTGGCTCACCACGTCCATGGCCCTGACCGCCGCTGCCGCCGGTGTCCTGGTCGCCTTCGTGCTGCCCCGCCAGCAGGAACTCCTCGGCGAGCTCGGCGAACACCGGCCCGTGGAGCGCGCCGGGACCGTGCAACTCGCCATGTTCACCGGCATCTTCAACCTGCTCTGGGCGACCGTCACCGTCCTGATGATCGTCCGGCCCGGCTCCACGACCGGAGCCTGAGCGCGGAACAGCGATCGGGGCCGGCGTCAAGCCCTCCGGCGGAATGTGCGTGCCGGTGGGCGGGGGCGCCTACACTCGACAGTCGTGCCCAAGTGCATGGGCAGTGACACGAAAGGCGCGTTGACGGGTGTTTCAGGATTCCCCCATCTACGACCGACTCGTCGCGGAGCGCGGCGACGTTCCCGCCCAGGCACGCAGGGAGGCCGAGCGGGTGAGCAGGGAGCTGGAGTACGTCATGCGTCCGCTGCAGTCCTCCCTCGGCCCCTCTCTCGGTTCCTCCCTCCCCACCGACCGTCAGGCGGCCCCCGGCGCCGGCTGGCAGCGGGCGGCCCTGCCCGGTCCGCGCCCCTACTGACCCGCCCTCAGCGCACCGCCGAGCCCGCGCCGTTGGCATGGGCCTGCGGCTGCGGCCCGGGCCGGGCGAGCCACTCGGCGACGCTGTGCGCGATCGGCTGACCCGTGTCCACCTCCACGAATCCGAACTGCCCCGACTGATTGCACTCCAGGAACCACCACGTCCCGTCCGCCTCCTCGGCGAAGTCGAAGGCGCCGTAGGCCAGTTCGGCGTCCCGGACAAACGCCAGCACCCCCTGGGCGACACACGTCGGCACCTCGACGGGCTGCCAGGGGCCGGTGTCCGGCGCGAACCGGACGTCCACCTCGGCCGGGTCCGCGCCGTCGGCGACGAACTTGCGGGCGGCCAGCATCCGCTCGCCCACGACGGTCAGACGGATGTCGGCTTGCTTGGCGACCCGCCGTTGCAGCAGCGTCGGACCGAACGCGACGGCGGAGAAGTCGGTGTCCGGGGCCACCCGGCTGGTCGGCACCGCCCGTGGCGGGTCCTGCGGATGCGCCCCGGAGACCGGCTTGACCACCAGGTCCGGGTAGCGCTCCGCGAACTCGCGGGCGGCCTGCGGGAACGTCGTGATGAGAGTGGCCGGCACCGGCAGACCGCAGCGCTGGGCGAGCCGTAGCTGCCAGGGCTTGTGCCGGGCCCGGCGGGCCGCGTCGGGATGGTTCATCCAGCGCGCGTCACAGCCGCGGAGCAGGCCGTAGAGCGCCTGGGAGGCCTCTTCGGTCAGCCAGGCGGAGGGCGTGGCCGCCCGCGCGGCCGGGACGCCCGGCCTGCGCACCCAGACGGACCGCAGCCCGCCGATGCTCACCAGGCGCCCCCCGGCCGACAGATGGCCCCGGAACCTGCCGTGCACGAACTCCCCGGACAGCGCCACCCCGTCGGTCAGCTCGGCCGGGTCCAGGCGCACCACCGGAACCCCCGTCGCGTTGAGGTGCACGACCACCATGTCGGCGGTCACGTCCTCTTCGCAGGTAAGAATCAACACGGTCATATCGTCGGCGCCGTGTTCAGTCGTCGAAGTGCGTCTTGGAACCCGCGGTGGAGGTCGTGGTGCCCAGTTCCCTCATCAGACCGTGGTCGCGGGCGGCTATCCGCCCGTCGAGAAGCACGTTCAACTGCAGTCCGGAGTCATAGACGTACGGAGTGGTGGCCTCCAACTCCGCTGCCGGACGTGCGTAGTTGAGCGCGAACGGTTGCATCGTCTCTCCCTCGCCGGTGCTGCTCGATCAAACGGCGGTCACCCCGCGGCCTTGCTCAGTCCGCCGACTCTCTCGGGCTTCCAGAGACTTATACGAATCGAACGGGTGATTGGTTTCCTTACGGTGTGTAATCGCGGTCCGTTCGGCTCAGCGACTTGGGGTCCGCCGGGGCCGCACGCAGCGAGCGCAGTGCCAGAAGAAGGACGCCGATGTCGTCCAGATACACCGGGTCGGGCAGTAGATCGGTCGGCAGCACGAAGTACGCCAGGGCACCCCAGAAGACCCAGCGGGACCCGGTCGGAAGTCCCGCCTGCCGCAGGCTCCGGCGCACCCGCACCAGCCGCACCAGCAGCAACACGGCGACCGTCAGCAGCAGTGCCGCGAGCACCGCGAAGACGACGATCGCCGTCGTGGTCGAGTCCATGACCCGCCCCCCTCTTCCCGGCGCGGCCTCGCGCGCCGTTTCCTGTCGGATTCCCGGATGCGGCCCCGATATGGCCCGCCGCACGCGGAACGGGCCGGCGACGGGAACCGGCGGCACGCGCGTCAGGGGGCGAGCCGTCCGTCATCCTCGTGGGTCGCCCGGGTGGCACACCCCGGTCGGTGCGCTTAGTAATGGTCTCGTAACGTCGCGTGCCGCACGTCGGTGACATCGAAACGGCCGCACTCTTCCCCTGGAGCAGAGCATGACCACCGGCTCGTCATCAGCCCAATCGAACCCAGTCGCGATACCTCCCACAGCACAGACCGGCCCCCAGGACGACCGGGTCGCGTCGTCCTACGGCGATCCGGTCGGCGAACTGGTGCGTGCCGCCGTGGCGGACCGGCCGCTGGAGGACATCGCTCATCTCATCACGCTGCTGGAGCAGTCGCCGGAGTACGCCGAGGCCACGGTCGCCGCTCTCCGCGCGGTCGGTGTCGGCCGGTCCGTGGAGGACGTGACCCGGCTGGTCACCCTGCTGACCCGGCCGCCACGTGACGCCGCCAGCGCGGACGAGGCGATCCGTGCCGCCGCCGAGTGCCGCCCTGTGGAGGAGGTCACCCGGCTGCTGGCCCTGCTGCACCGGACCCCCCTGGAACCGCACTGCGGCGAGGAGGCCGTGCGGGCCGCGGCCGCCGGCCGGCCCGTCGCGGAACTCGTGGACCTCATCGGGCGGCTCGCCGAGGAGAAGAACCTCCACGCCGAGCCGCCGGAGACGGAACTGGGCCGGTGGGCGGCCGCGACCGGGGAACAGCCGGGAACGGACGGCGTCCCGGCCGGACTCCGCCTACCGGCCGCGCCGGCCGACCCGGCCCGCGCACGCGACCGCTCCGCGGCGCCCCGGTACCGGCGCAACGGGCCCGCGCTGCGGCCGGCCCGAGTCACCGTCCTGGTGCTGGTCGTGTGCGGGGTGCTCAGTTTCCCGCTGGACCGGGACGGCGCGTCCGCCCGGGTCTACGGCCTCGCCCTCGGCGTGTCCGTCCTGTGCGTGTTCCTGGCGCTCCTGGTCACCGTCCGGCCGACCGTGCCGACCCTGCTGCCGGCGGTCGTCGTACCGGCGGGGCTGGCCGCGGGCCAGTTGTTCGAGGGCAGGCTGCTGCACTCGGCCGGACTGGCCCGGGCGCTGGACCTCGCCCTCGCCCCTGCCTGGCTCGTCGGCGCGGTCGCCGTCTGTGCCGCGCTGTCGGCGCTGACGGCCCTGTTCGCCCGACTGGCCTGGCAGTCGCCGCGTACCGCCGCGGCCCGGCCGATGGCCGGGACCGGCCACATGGCGGACTGACCGGACACAACCCCGAGGGGCTGCGCCCGACGCCCGTTCCGGGTCAGCGGTCGCCGGAGCCGTCGCGCTCCGGCCCGCTGTCCGGGGCGGGCGCCGGGCGCAGCCCCTTGGCCGTGTCCCTGAGGCGTTCCAGGGTCCGGGTCAGCTGCCGGCGCGGCGACCCGGCAGGGCCGGCCGGCAGCGGAGGCGGGTCGCCGGCCGCGGACTCCCGGTAGGCGGCCAGCGCCTCGTGGGCCCGTTCGGCGGCCTCCCGGTACAGGTCCCGGGACTGCGTCATGGCGTCGAGTGCCTCGACGTAGCCGGCGACGAGCTCGCGTTCACGGGCGAGTTCCTCTTCGAGCGTCAGCAGCCGCCACTGCTCGCGCAGCGCGGTGAGGGCCTCCTCGGCGCCCTCCGGCAGCGGTATCGGGGCCGCGGCGTACCGGGTGAGGACGTCGACGAGTTCGGCCGGCTCCGAGCCGTCCAGGAAGACACTGCGTACGGAGAAGTCGTCCGCCGCCAGGTCGGGCGGGACCGGAGTCCCGGGCAGGACCACGGCGCCGCCCCGCGGCACCTCCACGTCGAAGGGGCGCAGCGCCCAGTTCACGGCCCGCAACTGCTGCGGTGCGGCGCGGTGTTCCACCACCCGGTGCCGCAGTCCCGCGGGCAGCAGCCCGGACAGGGGCTGCCGGCCGGGCTCGTCCGGAGTCATCGCCTCGTGCACGACGACGTTGATCGCCCAGCTGCCGCGGGCCGCGTCCTTGAACAGACGCCGCATCTCCTTGTCGTCCTCCGGGAGCCGGTTGGCGGCCCGCAGGCGCAGACCGGTGGCCGTCTCGTGGTCCCAGGGCGTATCGGGTGCCGCGGGCCAGAACACGGTGGCGGGGGAGAGCCACGACGGGTCCCACGGACGCTCCGCCTCCGCCACCAGCACCCACTCCTGTCCGGTGTCCGAGGACACCGCGAGCGACAGCCGGGCCCGTACGGTCACGTCCCCGGCGACCCGCCAGCGCGCTTCGAACACCGGCTCGTCGGAGCCCTCGGTCTCGATCGGTCCGTGGTGGTCGTCGATGGTCCCGTCGTCCTGGAGCCGTCGCAGACGGTGCCGGACGACGTCCTGCGGATCGGGCCCGGTGTGGCGGCCACGGGCCAGCCATACGGTGGGCGGAATCGTGCGGCGGGCGGTGCGGGAGGTCGGCATGAGTCCATCTGAGTGTGGGGGCACGTGCCCGGCCAGTATCACCGCCGACCCCCACCCGAGATCAAGTGGGCCTCGGGGATCGGGCCGGTCTGCGGCGACGTGCGGCGTCGGCGATCGTGGGCAGGAGCACAGCGTGCACCGACCGGACCGCAGGACCAGAAGCAAGGAGTGACGCATGCACCTCGACCTCACCGGCCACACCGCCCTGGTCACCGGCTCCTCCCAGGGCATCGGCGCGGCCATCGCCGCCGGTCTCGCCCGCGCGGGCGCACGGGTGGGCGTCAACGGGCGGGACGCCGGCCGCCTGGACAAGAGCGTCGACGCGCTGCGCTCACGGGTGCCGGAGGGGGAGTTCGTCCCCGTCGCCGCGGACGTCGCCACGGAGGACGGCGCGGCCCGGGCCGTCGAGGTGCTCCCCGACGCCGACATCCTCGTCAACAACCTCGGCATCTTCGGGCCCAAGCCCGCGCTGGAGATCACCGACGAGGAATGGCGCCGCTACTTCGAGGTGAACGTCCTGGCCGGGGTCCGGCTGACCCGCGCCTACCTGCCCCGGATGAGGGACCGGGGCTGGGGCCGGGTCCTGTACATCGCCAGCGACTCGGCCGTCGTCGTGCCGGCCGAGATGATCCATTACGGCATGTCGAAGACGGCCCTGCTCGCGGTGAGCCGCGGCTTCGCCAAGGAGGCCGCCGGCAGCGGGGTCACGGTCAACTCGGTGATCGCCGGGCCCACCCACACCGAGGGCGTCGAGGACTTCGTGTACCAGCTGGTCGATCGCGACCTGCCCTGGGAGGAGGCCCAGCGGGTGTTCATGCGCGAGCACCGCCCCCAGTCGCTGCTCCAGCGCCTCATCGAACCCGAGGAGATCGCCAACCTGGTGGTCTACCTCAGCTCCGCGCAGGCCTCCGCCACGACCGGCGGCGCGGTGCGCGTCGACGGGGGATACGTCGACTCGATCCTGCCGTAGTGCCGGTCCCGCGTGGGTACCGCGCACGGGGTGTGCGCGCGGCACCCACGACGACCGGCGTTCACCCGTGCCGCCGGTCCGGTCCGACCGCCAGAATGACCCGTCGAGCAGGGTCCGCCCACCATCCGCATCGGGGCGGGCCCTGGTCGTCGTGGCGCCGGGGCTCAGCCCCGGGTCAAGGGTCCCGGGCCGTTCCGGTCGAAGGCCTCCACCGTGACGAGGGCCGCCTTCCCGTCCTCGACGACGTCTTCGGTGACACGCCCGGATGGCTCACCCGGCTGAGATATATCGGGAGCCGATATATCCTGTCCGCATGGCACCGAAGAAGAGCATGACCCAGGCGGCGTTCTTCGTCCTGACCGCCCTGGCCGACCGGCCGCGGCACGGGTACGGGATCCTGCGGGAGGTCGAGGACCTGTCCGACGCCACCGTGCACCTGCGCGTCGGCACGCTGTACGGGGTGCTGGACCGGCTCACCGCCGACGGGCTGATCGTCCTCGACCGCGAAGAGGTGCACGACGGCCGGCTCCGGCGCTACTACCGCCTCACCGACGAGGGTGTGCGCGCCCTCGCCGCCGAGGCGGAGCGGATGGCGGCCGGCGCCAGCGCGGCCAGGGAACGGATCGCCGAGGGCCGCCGCGCCCCCGGACCCGCCGCAGGACCGGGACTCGCGGGAGGCCTCGCATGACGACACTGCTCGAAACGCGCTACCGGACCGTCCTGAGGCTGTTGCCGGCCTACTACCGCCGGGAGCGTGAGGAGGAGATGGTCGAGATCTACCTCTGGGACGTCGACCGGGACACCCAGGACCAGAGCCGGCCCACCCTCGGCGAGGTGGCGAGCATCGCCGCCCTCGCGCTGCGCAGCAGGCTGGGCGCGGCCGGCGCGCCACCGTCCTACGAGCGCCTCGGCTCGGCCGTCCGCCTCTTCGCCCTCTTCGCCGTGCTGCTCCAGGCGGCGTCCGCGGTCGCCGACCGGATCCTGTCGCTGACCTGGGCCTCGACCCACGGACCCACGCAGTGGGACATCTTCCTGTCGGAGTTCACCACCGGCGGACTGCCCACCGGAGTCGTCGCGGGCGCCCAGTGGATCCTGCCGCTGCTGTGGACGGCCGGCTACTTCGCCCTGCTGCACGACCGCGCGCGCCTCGCCCGGACGGCCGTCCTGCTCGCCGCGCTGCCCACGCTGTGGCCGTTCCTCGCTCCCCTGGTGAGCGAGACGCTCCTGCCGGATCCGTGGTACGCCGGCGCCGTCGCGCTGTTCGCCTGGCTGTCGGCACTCGCGCTCTGCGCGGGCCACCACCGCGACGCCCCGCCGGCCGTGCTGCCCGCCGGTTCGCCCGGGCTCGTCCTCCTGGCCTGCTGTGTGGTGATGGGCGGTTCCGTCGTGCTGCTGCCCATCGCGGCCGACGCGGTCTGGGCGCCGGCCACCTGCTTCGCGGTCGGCGCGCTCGGCTGGCTGCTGTGGCAGAGCCGTCGCACGGACCACGGCACCGCGATCGGCGGGGCGGGCGGGGTCGCGCTCGCCGCGCTCGGCCTGCTGATCCTCGCCGTACGGGTCGCCGCGGTGTACCCCTGGCTCGACGTCCCGATGCCCGCCGGATACCTCGGCGGCGCCCTCGGCCAGACGGGCGTGCTCGCCCTGCTGGTCGCGGCCCTTGCCGTGGTGGGCGGCAGGGATCTGGCCGTGCGCTGAGCGGCGGCCGGGGAGAGCGGCCACGGAGAACGGCCTCGACGGGACCGGAAGGAGATCCGGCACCGTCGAGGCCGTCGTCGTACCGGGCGTCACCGCCCCGGCGTCACTACGCGCCGCTCGCCCTGAGCATGTCCTCACGCTCGACCAGCTTCACGCGCTCGCGCCCCTCCGGCTCGCCCAGCGCCTTCTCGGCGGCGTCCAGCCTGTACCAGCCCTCCCAGGTGGTGAAGCGGACCTCGCGCTCCGCCAGGAACGCGTCCACCGCCTCGGGCTCGGGCGAACCCGGAGTCTGCAGACGGCCGTGGGAGAAGTCGTCCAGCAGGTGGGAGACCGTCTCGTTGGCGTCGCCCTTGGTGTGGCCGATCAGACCCACCGGGCCGCGCCGGATCCAGCCGGTGACGTACGTCGACTGCAGGTGCTCGCCGTTCTCCTGGACGACCCGGCCGCCCGCGTCCGGGACCGTGCCCGAGTCGATGTCCCAGGGCAGCTTCGGCAGCTTGTCGGAGAGGTAGCCGACCGCGCGGTAGACCGCGGTGACGTCCCAGTCCTTGAACTCGCCGGTGCCCTTGACGTTGCCGGTGCCGTCCAGCGCGGTGCGCTCGGTGCGCAGGCCGACGACCTCGCCGTCCTCGCCGAGGATCTCCGTCGGCGACTCGAAGAAGTGCAGGAAGAGCTTGTGCGGACGCTCGCCGATGTCGCGGATCGCCCAGTTCTCCAGGGTCTTGGCGACCATGTCGGCCTGCTTGTTGCCGCGCCGGGTCTCGATCGAGCCCGCGTCGTAGTCGATGTCCTCGGGGTCGACGATGACCTCGATGGTGGGGGAGTGGTCCAGCTCCCGCAGCTCCATCGGGCTGAACTTCGCCTGCGCCGGGCCACGACGGCCGAACACGTGGACTTCCAGCGCCTTGTTGGCCCGGAGTCCCTCGTGGACGTTCGGCGGGATCTCCGTCGGCAGCAGCTCCTCGGCGGTCTTGGCGAGGATGCGCGCCACGTCGAGGGCGACGTTCCCGACGCCGAGCACGGCGACCTTCTCCGCCTCCAGCGGCCAGGTACGGGGCACGTCAGGGTGGCCGTCGTACCAGGAGACGAAGTCCGCCGCGCCGTACGAGCCGTTCAACTCGACGCCGGGGATGGACAGTTCGCGGTCGGCCGTCGCGCCCGTGGAGAAGATCACGGCGTCGTAGAACGCGCGCAGGTCGTCCAGGCTGATGTCGGTCGGGTAGTCGACGTTGCCGAAGAGACGGATCTGCGGCTTGTCGAGCACCTGGTGGAGGGCGTTGATGATGCCCTTGATGCGGGGGTGGTCGGGGGCGACGCCGTAGCGGATCAGCCCGAACGGGGCCGGCATCCGCTCGAAGAGGTCGATGGACACGCCGGGTTCGGCGGCCACGTCGGACTTGAGCAGGGCGTCGGCGGCGTAGATTCCGGCGGGACCGGCTCCGACGATTGCTACCCGCAGGGGGCGGGGCATGATCAGGTTCCCTTCGAGCGGTGACAAGCGACTCGACGGGAAGCCTAAGCTAAGGCAAGCCTTAGTTTGTACCCGGGTCCGGTCTATGAGCCCATAAGCGCGCTTTATGAGTGAATCCGCAGTGGATCAACCCGGCGGGAGGGGCTGCTCGGCCCAGATGACCTTGCCCTCGGGCGTGTAGCGGGTCCCCCAGCGTTCGGAGAGCTGCGCGACGAGGAACAGGCCGCGGCCGCCCTCGTCGGTCATGGCCGCGTACCGCAGATGGGGCGAGGTGCTGCTGCTGTCGAAGACCTCGCAGATCAGGGTGCGGTCGTAGAGCACCCGGACCCGGATGGGGTCGCCGCCGTAGCGGATCGCGTTGGTGACCAGTTCGCTGAGGATCAGCTCGGTCGTGAACGTCAGCTCGTCCAGGCCCCAGCGGGACAGCTGGCGGCTGACCGAGGCGCGCACCTCGCCCACCGCGGCCGGCTCGCCCGGTACCCGCCACTCGGCGAACCGGTCGGCGGGCAGCGCCCGGGTACGCGCCACGATCAGCGCGATGTCGTCGACGGCACGGGCCGTGACCCGGGAGTCGAGGACGGCCCGGCAGGTGTCCTCGGGCGAGCCGCCGGCCTGCTCCAGCGCGGTGCGCAGCAGTTCCAGACCCTCGTCGATGTCCCGTTCCCGGTCCTCGACGAGCCCGTCCGTGTAGAGCACGAGGCGGCTGCCCTCGGCCAGTTCGAGGTCGACCGTCTCGAAGGGCAGGCCCCCGACCCCGAGCGGGGGACCGGCCGGCACCTCCGGGTACTCGACGCTGCCGTCGGGACGGATCAGGGCGGGCGGCGGATGGCCGGCCCGGGCGATCGTGCACCGCCGGGAGACCGGGTCGTAGATCGCGTACAGACAGGTCGCGCCGGTGACGGGGGCGTTGGCGCCCTCCTCCGTCTCGTCCTGGTCGATCCGCCCGACCAACTCGTCGAGCAGGGAGAGGAGTTCGTCCGGTGGCAGGTCCAGGGCCGAGAAGTTGTGCACCGCCGTGCGCAGCCGTCCCATGGTGGCCGCGGCGTGCAGCCCGTGTCCGACGACGTCACCCACCACCAGCGCGACCCGGGCGCCGGACAGTGGCAGGACGTCGAACCAGTCGCCGCCCACCCCCTCCTGCGCGGGCTGGTACCGGTAGGCGATCTCCAGGGCGTCCTGCTCGGGCAGCCTGCGCGGCAGCAGACTGCGCTGCAGGGTCACCGCCATGCTGTGCTCGCGCGTGTAGCGGCGCGCGTTGTCGATGGAGATCGCGGCCCGGGCCACCAGTTCCTCGGCGAGGGCCACCTCCTCCAGGTCGAACGGCTCCGGCTTCTCGGCCCGCCAGAAACTGACCACCCCGAGCACCAGGCTGCCCGCGCGCAACGGCACGGCGATCAGTGAGTGGATGCCGTATGCCACCACCTGCGCGGAACGCTCCAGGTCCTGTGCCTGCCAGCCCGGCGCCTCGCTCAGCCGCGGTTCGACGACGGCCGCTCCCGCGGCGAGCCCGCGCGCCTGCGGCGAGGTGTCCACGAGCCGGATCTGCTCGCCCACGGGATAGAGCGGGGCGTCCTTGCGGATCCCGTTCACGGCCGTGCGGCGCAGCGCGGTCGTCGTCTCCGGCTGCCCGCCGCTCAGCACGGCGTCGAACAGGTCCACCGTGGCGAAGTCCGCGAACCGGGGGACGGCCAGCTCCGCCAGCTCCTCGGCGGTCCGGGTCACGTCCAGGCTGGTCCCGATGGCCACCCCGGCGTCGTACAGCATGTTCAGGCGCTCCCGTGCCGCCTCGGCCCGGCCCGACAGGGCGCGCAGCTCGGTGGAGTCGCGCAGGGTGGCGACGGTGCCGGGCGGACCGCCCTGGCTGTCGGTGGTCCGCTGGTTGATCGCCAGGAGCCGGTCCTTGACCAGGTGCACCTCGTCCGTGGCGACCCGCCCGGAGTCCAGCAGACCGGCCGTGTCGGCGGCGAGCCCGAGGTCGAGCACATGCCGTCCCTCGGCGTCCTCGGGCAGGTCGAGCAGCCGGTGCGCCTCGTCGTTGGCGAGCAGCAGCGTGCCCTCGCCGCCGACGATGAGGACGCCTTCGCGTACGGAGTGCAGCACCGCGTCGTGGTGCTCGTACATCCGGGTCATCTCGTGCGGTCCCAGGCCGTGCGTCTGCCGCATCAGACGTCTGCTCACCAGCGCGGTGCCGGCGATGGCCAGGACGACCGCCGCCGCGGCGGCGATCAGCACCAGCGGGAGCTGCTGGTTGGCGGCGCCGCCCACGTTCTCGGTGGTGATGCCCGCCGAGACCAGTCCCACGACCTTGCCGTCGTCCGCCTTCACCGGGACGACGGCCTGCACCAGCGGGCCGATGGTTCCGGTGATCTCCTCGGTCACGGTCCGCCCGGCCAGCGCGGGGGCGATCGTGCCGACGAACTTCTTGCCGATGCGGTCCGGCTTGGGATGGCTGTAGCGGACGCCCTCGGTGTTCATGACGACGAGGAAGTCGACGCCCGTCGCCAGGCGGGCCGCCTCCGCGCGCGGCTGGAGGATCGCCGACGGGTCCCGGTCACCCAGGGCCTCACGGGTGCCGGGCGCGTTGGCGAACGCCTCGGCGACGGCCACCGAACGGTTGCGGGCCTCCTGCGTGCTGTCGTGCCGCACCTGGAGCACCAGGGCGCCCACCGCGGCGACGACCAGCAGCAGCACGATCACGACCTGGAGGACGAACACCTGTCCGGCGACGCTGCGTCCGCCGAGTGCCGACCGCAACCCCGGCCGGCCCGCGCCGCGCTGCGGCCGGGCGGGGTCACCCGGCGCCCGCCGGGCATGCCGGGGCCGGCCGTCGAGCGCCCCTTGAGCGCGGTCAGGCGCATACGAAGGGCGCGGACCGCTGGGGCGACGGGTCGAACGGGCCCCGGATCGACCCAAGAGCCGGACCATGTGCCCATGTCTACACTGCCGCGCCTCAGGAGGCGAGGGGCGTCACAGAGCGTGACGGGCCGCGCTCCCGATGACGGAGGCCTCCGGAGGCGCTCGCGGCGGCCGAGGGACGCGTAGGGGTGAGCGCGGGTGCGCGGGACGGTGTACGCGGTGGTGGCCCTGTCGGCGGTAGGCGGGGGTGCGCACGGGAGCCGTGTCCTGGGCCGCCGGGCCTACCGTGTCGTACGGCGGGTGGCGAGCAGCAGGGCGATGTCGTCGGGGCGGTCGACGGCGTGCCGTGCCTTGGCGGTCAGGCGGTCGGCCACGCCGGCCAGGGCCCGGCCGCCGGGGCGGGAGGCCGGTGACGCCGCCTTGGCGAGGGCCACCCGCAGCGCGCCGATGCCGTCGTCGATGTCGCCGCCCGGCTTCTCGACCAGTCCGTCGGTGTACAGGGCGAGGACGGCACCGGGTTCGATCCGCAGCTCCGTGACCGGGTAGTGGGCGCGCGGGTCCACGCCGAGGACCACTCCACCGGGCAGGTCCAGGACCTGGGTGCGGCCGTCCGGCTGCCGCAGCAGCGGCTGCGGATGTCCCGCCCGGACCGCCAGGGCCCGGCCGGTGGCGGGGTCGAGCCGGATGTAGCAGCAGCTCGCGAACAGCCCCGGATCGAGGTCGATGAGCAGATGGTTGGTGCCGCTCATGACCTCGTCGGGCGGCCGGTCACCGAGCGCGAACGCCCTGACCGCGCTGCGCAGTTGACCCATGGTCGCCGCCGCCTGCACCCCGTGCCCCTGGACGTCCCCGATGACCAGGGCGAGCCCGTCGCCGGACTCCACGACGTCGTACCAGTCGCCGCCCACGTCCATCCCCAGGGTGCCGGGCAGATAGCGTCCCGCCGTCTCGACCAGCGGGTGCGAGGACAGCCGCCGGGGGAGGAGGGCCTGCTGCAGCCCACGGGCGAGGGCGGCCTCGGTCTCGTAGCGCTGTGCCTTCTCCATGGCGTGGGCGATGAGTCCGGTGAGCGCGGTGAGCACCGTGCGTTCCTCGGTGCTGAAGCTGCGCGACCGGTCGAAGCCCAGGATGCAGGAGCCGACCGGGCGGCCGGAGGCGATCAGCGGCAGGAAGGCACGGGCGCCCTCCTCGGCGTCCAGTTCGATGCCGGGGTAGGCGGCGGCCAGTTGCTGCATGGAGTCGAAGAACAGTGGCCGGCCGGTGGTGAGTGTCTCCACACCGGGCAGCCGCGCATCCAGCCCCACCCCCTCGAAGGGGGCGAGAAACCCCGGCGGGAAGCCGCTCTCCCAGGCCAGGTACAGATGCCGGTCCTGCAAGAGGTAGATGGCGAGCCGCCTGCCGCCGAACGCGGGCAGCAGTTCCCGCATCACGACGGCGGACACCTGGCGGGCGGTGACGGCCTCGGTCAGCGCGATGGCGAGGACGATCGGACGGTACTCGGGTGCGGGCGGGGCGAAGCCGGTGCCGGTGGCGAGGGCGGCGGGAACGGTCTCCGCGACCCGGGTCGCCGGACGGACCGTGCAGGTCAGCCGGTCCGGTCCGGGATAGACCGAGAGGGCCAGCCAGTCGCCCTCGAAGCGCTCCGAGGAGGGCCCGGTGCCGTCGCCGCCCGTGGCGGGCCGCTCGGCATGGAAGTGCACGGGGTCCGGTGACAGCAGCGCCGCCCGCAGATGGTCCTCGACGTCGGGCTGTCCCAGCCAGGGCACGGCGTCCCACAGGGCCCGGCCGAGGAGTTCGGTGCGGGGCCGGTCCAGCAGGTGCGCGGCGCGCGGATTGGCGTAGACGACCCGGCCCTCCCGGTCCAGGCAGAACACCCCGTCCGGCAGCAGGTCGGCCGCCGCGTCGGCGGTCGCGCCGAGACCCGGGTCGAGGACGATGCCGCGCACCGGACCCGCGGTGTGCGGCGCGGCGTCCGGCGCGGCCGGGTCCATCGGGTTCCACCCGGTGGCCTCGTACGGGCTCCACAGGTCCATCAGCCGCAGCTCACCGTCGGCCCCCCGCAGATACAGGGGCAGCGGCGGGGGCCTGCCGACGGCCGTCTCCCGCAGCGCGAGCAGGATCCGCTCCGCCTCGTTCGGGGCCACGGCGTGGGCGAGCGCCTCCGGGGTGCCGGCGAACTCCGCCGACGGCACGCCCAGCAGGACGTGCAGCCCTTCGTCCCCGGTCACCGTGCCGGTCACGTGCGGACCCGCGTCGCCCGTGGCCGTGCCGGTCATGTCGAGCCCCTGGTCGCCGGTGACCGCGTCCGTCCGCGGCGACCACACGAACCGTCCGATGCGGGCGAGCGGCGGACGTCCGACCGGCGGCCGGACACAGAGCGGATCGTGCTCCCAGGCGACCGGGCCGGCCTTGTCGTCGTCCAGGCTCCGCAGGGCCGCGCCCAGGTCCTGGGCCAGCCGGGTCAGGCGGTCCCGCTCGGACAGCACCTCGGCGGCGTCCGCCACGGCGGGGCGCAGCACGGTGAGCACGCCGTACGTCTCGGCTCCGGCCATGACCGGCACGTACAGGGAGCCGAACTGGAACGGCAGACCGGCCGCGAACTGGGGGTAGCGGCGCATCGTCTCGGTGGCGTTCGGCAGCACCACCTGGACGCCGAGCCGGTGGGCGTCCGCCACGGGGAACGGGCTCTCCACGTGCAGCCGCCACCAGGGCCGGAACAGCGGTCCGGGCAGCCCGGCGAGCACGGCGAGTCGCAGCAGTCCGGGCGTGGCGGAGCGCAGATAGACCCCTCCCGCGTGGCCGCCGGCCGTGCTGACCGCCTCGGTCGAGGCATCGATCAGCAGCGCCGCCAGCCGCCCGGGCTTCGGCTGTGCGTCCTGGGAACTCCCAGTCATCGGTCCTACCTCGTCCGTGCGCCATCACGCGGGCGACACAGCAAGAATGCGCCACGACGGGCCCTGACCGCACCTGGGCGGCGAAAACGATCCCGGTATTCCGTCTCTGCGTCCCCTCCCGTTCCGCAACATTCGGGAATTGTGTCGAAATATGAGGTCGCGGTGGTGCCGGGGTGGTGGCAGTCCGAGAGGGGGAGACCCGACGCGGTGGACCCGATCGGGTCGCAGCGCGATGTGGTCGAAGCCACGTCACCGGGGAGACCCGGGCCATGTCGTACGGCATGAGGTGCGGGCTACCGTCGTCCGCACTCCTGTGTCCCACCACACGCGTCGGGCGGCCCGCCAGTGCCAGCAGATCTCTCCCCGCTCATCGCGGCGACCGCCCAGTGGCTGACCTGCTCCTACCCGTCGGGCGGCGGCGCCCTGGCGGCCGCCCTGTGCGAGGCACAGGCCCGGCAGGCGGTGACGGTCGCCGCCTGGCTCAGGTACCCGACCGAGATGGACGCCGCCCTGGTCGCCCTGGCCGGACCCGGTGGCTCGGCCCGGCTCGACCGGATCACCGGCGTGGACGAGGCCCTGGTCCGCGACGCGGACGAACAGGCCTGGCGCACCTGGGTCGACGAGGTCGTGGCGAGCTGGGCGGCCTGTCTGCTCACCGACCCGGACCTGGCCGGGCGGGCGGTCGCCGCGCTCGCCGACGGCAGCCCCACGACCGCCCTCCCTGCCGGGTTCCGCCGACTGCTCGCACCCGACGAGGCGGACCGGCACGCCGCGGTCCTGCTGCGCCACCCCGACCTGCTGGCTCCCGTGGCCGCACTCCACCATTTCCAACTGGTGGAACGTCTCCGGCCCGGGCAGCCCCTGACCGTCTGAGGCGGACGGCGTGCGGGCGCTGACGGTCTGGGGCCCGGGGGCGGATCAGTCGTGCTTGCCGCGTCCGCTCAGGGTGTCCCGCAGCCGGTCGATGAACCCGACCCCGGGGGCCAGCAGCTTGTTGGCGGGCGGGGTGTCCGGAGCGGACGGATGCGGACGGGTGGGCGCCGACTTCTTGGCGATCCGCACCTTGTCACCCAGGTCGTCGAGAACCTCCGCCGAGCAGGCCACCCGCAGTTGCGGGAAGAGATTCTCCTCCTCGTCGGCGATGTGGGCGCGGACCTCACCCATCAGCTTGTCGACGAGCCGGTCGAACTCGGGGTCGCCCGCCTCGCACCCCTCCAGGTCCTTCATGATCCGCTCGGCCTCGGAGTGGTCCTCGATCTCCCGGTCCGCCATGGTGTTTCCGTTCACCAGGTACTCACGCACGGCCGGGTAGAGGTACTCCTCCTCGGCCACCGAGTGCCGCACCAGCTCCCTCGTGGCCTGGTCGGCGTACACCTTGCGATCCTTGTCACCCGACGGCAGCGCCTCGATGCGGCTGAAGAGCTCCGCGACCTCCTGGTGATCGGTCACCAGTTCGTCGACGACGTCTCCTCCGTGTCCCATGCTCTCCACCTCCAGTCCGGGGGCGGTCCCGGTGCGGGCCCGCCACGGCCTCCGAGTGCCCCCGCACATCGGCCCTACCCGCTCCGAGACCGGCCCCCGGAACGGGTGTGGCAGGGGCCATCGTTGGAACCCGCTCCGGGACACCCGCGTACGACTCCCCGGGAGGCCCACGTGACCGACGCTCTGGACGAGGTGCTCGCGCGCGTGCACGGGGAAGTGGCCGCCAGGGCCGAGCGGCTCTGGGACGTCGCCCTGACTCTGCACACCGAGCCCGAGTACGCGTTCGAGGAGCACCGGGCGGCGGCACTGCTCTGCGGTGAACTCGCCTGGGAGGGCTTCACCGTCGAGCGCGGAGTCGCCGGACTGCCCACCGCCTTCACCGCACGCTCGGGCACCCGGGCCCGGCCCGCAGTGGCCTTCCTCCTGGAGTACGACGCCCTGCCCGGCCTCGGACACGCCTGCGGGCACAACCTGGTCGCCGCCGCCGGCCTGGGCGCCGCGCTGACGGCGCGGTCCGTGCTGCCCCGGGACGCCGGAACGGTGTGGGCCGTGGGCGCGCCCGCCGAGGAAGGGGGCGGTGGCAAGGTCACCGAGGTCGAGGCCGGTCTGTTCGACGACGTCGACGCCGCGCTGATGTTCCATCCCGGCGTGCACAGCTGGCGGTGGGCGCCACTGACCGCCCAGGCCCAGTACCAGGTCGCCTTCCACGGGCGCGCCGCGCACCCCACCGGCAACCCCACCGAGGGCGTCGACGCGCTCGCGGCACTGATCCAGTTGTTCAACACCCTCGCGGTGGTGGGTCGGAGACTTCCCGAGGGCTCCGACGTCCAGGGCATCGTCACCTACGGCGGCCGGGCGACGAACATCGTCCCCGAGTACGCCCAGGGCCTGTTCGGGCTCCGTGCCGCGACGACCTCCGCACTGGAGGACCTGGCCGGGGAGCTGTTGACCTGCGCGCAGGGCGTGGCCCGCGCCACCGGGACGACGGTCACCGTCGAACGCGCGACACCCCGCTACGAGCACTTCCGCGACAGCGCGGAACTCTCCGAGCGGTTCGCCCGGCACCTGACCCGCACCGGCCTCGGGATCACGCCCCCCGCACCGGGCGTCTACCTGGGCTCCTCCGACATCGGCAACGTCAGCGGACGCGTCCCCGCCATCCACCCCTTCGTGGCGATCATGGATCCGGACGGCTCCGACCACACCCCCGAGTTCGCCGCCGCCGCGGCGTCCGACCGTGCCCGGCACGCGATGCTCGCGGCGACCGAGGCCCTCGCCTGCACGGCCGTCGAGGTGCTGCTGGACCCGGAGGTACGGGACCGGGCGTGGCAGGACCACACGACTCGGGTGCGGTAAGTCCCAGAACCCGTCAACCGGCGTGCAGCTGATACACGTTGAACGCCCGCCGGATGACCGGCTGGGCCACGTTCCGCACCCGCACGCCCCCCGCCGTCATCCCGTGCTCGGTGCCCATGTGGGCATGCCCGTGGACGGCGAGGTCGGCACCGGCCGTGTCGATGGCCTCGGCCAGCAGATAGCTGCCGAGGAACGGGAAGATCTCCGGCGGCTCACCGGCGAGGGTGTCGGCGACGGGGGAGAAGTGGGTGAGCGCGACCCGCAACTCGCAGCCCTCCCGCTCCAGTTCGGCCAGCGCGGTGTGCAGGCCGTCCGCGCAGCGCCGGGTGTGGCGGACGAACTCCTTCATCAGCGGCTCGCCGAACTCGCCGGCGCTGCGCCCGACGAACCCGCCGCCGAAGCCCTTGGTCCCGGCCACGCCGACGCGGGCGCCGCCGCACTCCACGATCGTGCTCTCGCCCTCCAGGACGGTGACACCCGCCTCCTGGAGGATGGCGGTGACCTTCTCCGGCTGCTCGTCGTGATGGTCGTGGTTGCCGAGCACCGCGACGACCGGCACCGGCAGCCCCCGGACCTCCCGGGCCACCACCCGTGCCTCCTCCGGAGTGCCGTGCCGGGTGAGGTCACCGGCCAGGAGGAGCAGGTCGGCGCAGTCGGGCAGGGTCTCGAAGGCGGGCCGCAGCAGGCCCTGGCTGTCGAGCCCCATATGGATGTCCCCCACGGCGGCGACGCGGATCACGGCAGGTCCTCCGCACCGTCGGGGGAGGCGGTCTCCGCGACCACCACGTCCGTGTGCACCACCAGCCCGGCCAGCTCCTCGTGGACGGTCCGCAGCAACGTCTCGCGGCACTGCGCGGAGGGCACCGTGCCGCTCACCACGACCGCGCCGGCCCGCACCTCCGCCCGTACGCCCAGTTCGCCGAGTTCCTCGGCGGCGAGCCGGTCGCGCAGATGGGCGACGCGGTACTCGACGTGCTCCGCGGCGGGATGGCCGCCTCCCGGGGGCTGCCCCGCACCGGGGTCGCTCATCGCCGGTCCGCCTCCGCGCTGGTCCCCGCCTCCGGTCCCCTCTCCTCCTTCGCCCGCGGCGCGATGACCGCCAGCCGCTCCAGGAAGTAGAAGAACGCGTCGGGCATCGGGTCGTCCCCACAGGCCCGGCGTACGGTCTCCCAGTCGACCCGTTCCCGCAGTGTGCGGGCGATCGGCAGTACCGCCCCGAAGTCGCAGTGGTGCTCGGAGAAGGCGGCCACCAGACTGTGCACCAGGTCGGTCGGCGACAGCACGGGCATGAACACCGAGTCGACCGACGACTCCTGCGCCCGCTCCAGCAGTTCCGTGGTGACCGGCTGGTGCGCCAGCTCGAAGATCAGGTCGACCTGCTGTCCGAGGCAGCCGGCCTTCAGCAGCCAGTCCTCCGGCGGCGCGTGCACCGGCAGGCCGGCCTCGCGCAGGGTCTCGGCCACGGCGTCCGCGTCCTGGGGCCGGAAACAGAAGTCCACGTCGTGCTGGAGGTTCTGGGTGCCGCCGTGCGCGTACACGGCGACACTGCCCGCGAGGGCGAACGCGTGCCCCGCGCGCTTCAGGATCGCCCCGACCTGCTTGGCGGCCTCCAGGATCGCCTGATTGCGGTCCAGGGGCAGACCCTCGCCCAGCACACGGTTCTGCGGGACCAGTTCGGGATCACCCGACGCCAGCCGCAGCTCCGTCACACCGCCGAGCTGACCCAGAGCGTCGTCGTCCGCCTGCCGCGCCATCGGAGCCCCTTTCCCTGGTCGACTCCCTCGTCGACGCCGCGGCCCGAGTACCCGGAGCGCGGACATCGACACGAAGGCGGACCGTGCGCGGGCGATGCCGCGCCGCGCGGTGATCGCGATGTCCGCCGTCGCCCCCCGGCTGCCCGTCAGGAGGGCAGTTTGGCCTTCAGCCGGCCGGCCGCCGCGGCGGGTCCGGCGGTGGCGTGGACCGAGCGGCTCACCAAAGCGGCCTCGCGCCGCAGGTCATGGGCGGTGTGCCGGCCGCGCCACCACAGCGAGGGATGTCCGGCGGTGTCGTCCGCCGCGATGAGCAGCCCGCCGAGCATCGAGAGGTTCTTCAGGAAGTGGATGCGCTGCTGGGAGCGTTCCTCGGGGTCCTCGGCCTCCCAGAAGCGGTGGCCGGCCAGTGTCGTGGGCACGAGCGTGCCGGCGATGGCCAGCGCCGCGATCCGCGGCACCCGGCCCATGCCGAGCAGCACCCCCGCGGCCACCTGGACCGCTCCGTTGAGGCGAACGACCTGCTCGGTACGGTCCGGCAACGCCTCGACGCGCTCGGTGACCGGCTGGACGACGGGCTCGGCGGCGGGGGCCACCGCCTTGGGATCGCGCAGGGACTTCAGGCCACCGGCGATGAACATGGAAGCGAGCATCGGGCGGCCGACCAGACGCAGCAGACTCATGAGGGCTCTCCAGGGGGTGCGGGGGCAGGGTGCGTTCCCGGGTTCCCACCCACCGGAGACTCATTCGACGCACCGGCCCCGACCTGCGGATCGTACGAGGTTGCTGTGAATTTCCGGGACGGTTGAACACTGCGCCCCTCTGTTCCGTATAGGGCCGGGGGATTTCCATGCCCGTAAGGACAAAACGTGCAGGAGTAGCTTCCGTGGGACACAACAGGCGCAGACGTCCGACAGGCGCACGACGTGCGACCTTCGCCGCAGTGGCACTGATGCTGGGCGGTGGTGGCCTGATGGCGGTCAATGTGTACGCCTCGGCCACCGGCGGCGGTCAGTCGGACGACGAGGGATCGGGCCGCGCCCGGGTCCTGGGAGCCCCGACCATCGACTGCCCCGATGTCGGGACCCAGTTGACCACCGTGCCCGACGAGGCCCAGGGAGAGGTCGGCAACGAACTCGCCGCCCTGGACCAGCAGATAGCCGAGGCCTACCGGCAACTCCAGGACCCGGCAAGGAACGCGGACCCCGACAGCGGGATCATGGATCCGCTCAAGGAGGACCGCGCCGGGACGATCGCGCGCATATCCGCCGCGATCGACCGGGTGGGGGAGAGCCCCGAGGGTCTCGACTTCCTGGCGTCCTGCGCCCTGCGCGAGCCCGAGAACCAGACGGGCGAGCAGAACGGCGGCGAGGACCAGGGCGACGGCCAGGACCAGGGCGAGGGTCAGGGCGACGGCGCCCAGCAGCCGGGCAACGGCGGACAGGCCGGCAACGGCCCCGTCGCCGCCGACTTCGCCGACATCACCGGCGTCCAGCCCGACGTGGCCGCCCCGCAGAACCAGGACGGCGCCTCCAAGGGCACCTTCGTCACCAGCTGCGGAGTGAACGCGAACGGACTGTTCAACTCGGACAACGTGATCGTCGCCCCCGGCGTCACCAACGGCGCCCACCACTTCCACGACTACATCGGCAACCAGTCCAACGACGCCTTCGCCAGCGACGAGGACCTCGCGAACGCCGAGACGAGCTGTGAGGACCAGGGCGACAAGTCGACGTACTACTGGCCCGTGATCCGCCTGCAGAACGGCGCGCAGGAGCAGGACGCCAACTCTCCCGGCGGCGGCATCGAGGGCAACGCCGGCGAGATCGTCACGCCGAGCCAGGTCACCCTGACGTTCGTCGGCAGCCCGCGCGGCGAGGTCACGGCCATGCCGCGGCTGCTACGCATCATCACCGGCGACGCCAAGGCGTTCGTCAACGGGACCGCCAACGCCAACGCGTCCTGGAGCTGCACCGGGTTCGAGGACCGGCAGCTCAAGGACAAGTACCCGCTGTGCCCGCAGGGCAGTGACGTGGTCCGCACCTTCAAGTTCCAGAGCTGCTGGGACGGCCGCAACATCGACAGCGCCAACCACCGTACCCACGTGGCGTTCGCCCAGGCCGACGGCGCCTGCCCCGCCGGGTTCGAGGCCGTTCCGCAGTTGGTGCAGCGCATCGTCTACGACGTCGACGCGCCGAGCCTCAAGGACGGCGGCCGTACCACCCCGCTGTTCGCCGTGGACTCCTTCCCGGAGCAGCAGCACAAGCCGGTCACCGACCACGGTGACTTCATCAACGTCTTCGACGAGGACCTGATGGGCGAGATGGTCGACTGCATCAACGAGGGCCGTCAGTGCGGCCCCGGTGACAACCAGGACCCCGGCAACGGCGAGGACCCGCAGGACCCGCCGGCCGAGGAGCCGAGCGAACAGCCGAGCGAGGAGCCGTCCGAGCAGCCGTCCGAGCAGCCGTCCGACGAGCCCGAGGAGCAGCCGACGGCGACTCCCGCACCCTCGACCGGAGACACCGGCAACGGTGGCAAGGACAACGGCAACGGAAACGGCGGCAAGGACAACGCCGACGCACCCAAGGTCGCCACCACGCCCCCGCCGAGCGCCCCCGCCAGCCTCCCCGAGGCATGGTCGAACGACCTGGAGGGCGAGGTGGGCAGCGAGGTCTCGGACGATCCGACGACCGAGGTCGTGGCACTGCCGTCCACCGCTGACCGGACCGAACCCCAGACGGCCGGTGGCTCACTGGCCGAGACCGGCACCCAGCTGTGGCCCGCCGCGGCCGGAGCGATCCTCCTGATCTCCGGATTCGTCCTGCTCCGGCGCACCAGGCGAGGCTCCCTGTAGGCCCGGCCGGCTGAACGCGTGGAAGCAGCGGACCACCACCTACGAGACCGCGTTCCGAGCCCGGCGTGACCTCGATCGCGACACCCGGTCCGCGGTGGCCGAGTACGCGAGGGAACAGGGCAGGGCACGCCAGGAGACGGAGAGGGAGGTCCACGCGGCCGTGGGCCGAGGGGCACCGGAGCAGTGAGGCCAGGTTTTTGCCGTACCGGCAACTCTCGTTGCCGTCGACCGTGGCCCGTCGCAGGCTTGGTGCCATGACACACATGGCGCACACGCACCGTCCCCCGACCCCGGCCGCCGCGTTCTGGGAAGCCCGCTACCAGGACAGTGTCCGGGTCTGGAGCGGTCGCCCCAATCCGCTGCTCGTACGCGAGGCGAGCCATCTCCCCCCGGGCACCGCCCTGGACCTCGGCTGCGGGGAGGGCGCCGACGCGGTGTGGCTGGCGGCCCGCGGCTGGCAGGTCACCGGAGTCGACATCTCGCACACGGCCCTCGAACGCGCCGCTTCGCACGCCGCCGAGGCGGGAGCGGGAGACCGTACGACATGGGAGCGGCACGAGCTCGGCACGACGTTTCCCGAGGGCTCCTTCGACCTGGTCAACGCCCAGTTCCTGCAGTCGCCTGTCCCCCTCGACCAGGAGGCTGTCCTACGACAGGCCGCGGCGGCGGTCGCCGAGGGCGGCACGCTCCTGATCGTCATGCACGCCGGCTGGCCGTCCTGGCAGAGCGAGCCGCCCTTCGAGGCGGAGTTCCCCACGCTGGAGGGCACCCTCGCCCAGCTCGCGCTGCCGGAGGAGGGCTGGAGCGTGGAAACCATGCACGCGGTCCGCAGGGACAGCGTCTCGCCCGAGGGCGTGGAGGGCTACCGCGAGGACAACGTGTGGCGGTTCCGGCGTCGGTGAGACGGATCCCGGAGCCCGCGTTTGGAGATCAAGGGGACGGCTACCCGAGGTGTGGACACCGACGTCGAACACGACTGGGAGTGAGGCAACGTGGCCGGAGACCAGAAGTCCAAGGCGAAGGCGGAACAGGCCAAGGGCAAGGCCAAGGAGACGGTCGGCCGCGCGGTGGGCAACGAGCGGATGACGGCCGAGGGCCGGGCCGAGCAGGCCAAGGGTGACGTCCGTCAGGCCAAGGAGAAGGGCAAGGACGCCTTCAAGCACTGACAGCGTCACCGACACCCGCAGGATCTCGGCGGGACCCCCGATACCCACGGGGGTCCCGCCGACCGCTCTGTCACCCCGGGCGCCGCTGTTGCCGGATGACAAACGCTCCGCGAGCCGCTGCGTTCCCGTGAGCACCGCCTGAGCGCACCCCGTTCGCGGCCCTACCGTCCGGTTATGAACCTGAGTCGCAGCGAGAGAAGAACGTGGCGAAGCGCCGCGGCGGCGGTGCTGCTGACCGCGGGAGCGCTCACGGCGATCAGCCCGGGCGACGCGCGGGCGGACACCGAGCGGACCGAGACACCGGTGACGTCGACGTCCCCGGTCGCCGGAGTCAGCGAGTCGGTGGTGCGGGTGAAGGTGCCGTTGCCGGCCTCCGCAGGGGCGCGTCCGGCGGCGTGCGACTGGCTGTCGTACCTGCGCTACCGCTCCGCCGACGGACCGGCGGCCTCGGCCGACGCCGACCGGGTCCTGGTGGCCCAGCCGGGCATCCTGGAAGGTGCCGGAGCGTTCGACAGTGTCGCCCGCAACACCGTGGCACGGGCCGCCGCGGAGGGCCGCCACATCGAGTTCTGGGCGCTGGACCGCCGCTCCAACTGCCTGGAGGACCCCACCGGAATCGCCTCCGGCGACCAGCACACGGCCGTCGACTACTACTACCGGGGCAAGCAGGTCGAAGGCCGGACCTTCGCCGGATACGTCGGCAACGACCGGCTCGGCTGGATGGCGAAACAGGGCATCGAGCAGACCGTCCGCGACCAGTACGACCTGCTCGCCGCCGAACTGCCCGACCAGAGCCTGCGCAAGCAGAAGGTGCTGTGCGGCGGCCACTCCCTGGGCGGCGTGGTCACCGGCTACTTCGCCGCCGCCGACTTCGACGGCGACCCGGCCACCACCGCCGACGCCGGCCACAACCAGTGCGCCGGGTACTTCGCCCTCGACACGACCGTCTCCACCTCGCTGGGCGACCTCAGCGGGAGCATCCCGGACGACACCAACCTGCCCGACATCGGCCTCGGTTACGGGGTGGTGCAGGCCGGACTCGACAGCGGGCTCCTGCCCCGCGCCCTGTCCGCGCCGGTGCTCCTCAACCCCGAGACCATGACCCTGCTGGCCATCGCCGGGATGGGCGCGGTCGGCGACCCCGGCGGCGAGGCCGACCTGCCCGCCTACCTGCCCGCCAACGTCAACATCGAGACGACGAACCGTTTCCTGCTCTCCAAGGACACCGCCACGTTCCTCTCCGGCTCGCCGGCGGTGAAGGACTTCCGGCTCACCAACGAGGCCGTCCTCGGAGCGCTGCTGGACGACCACTCGGTGCCGCTCGCGTTCCTGCAGAGCAGCGTCGGCTTCTTCGACGGCGGTCCGATCGTCGACAAGAACTTCCCCGCCGCCAACGGTGACGACGAGCAGCCGGCGCTCTTCGGCACCGAGTACAAGGCCATCCCCGACCAGCCGCACGGCCCGCTGTACACGTGGCGCAATTACGACCGTGTCGGCGACGCCGACGACCCCGGCTACCGGTCCGCCGACGGCACCCCCTTCACCCATGCGGGCAAGGAGGTCACCGACATCCAGGAACTCGCCCGCAGCCTGGCCGAGCAGCCGTTGGACTTCACCGAGCAGTACTTCCCGACCAAGCTGGTCACGGATATCCAGATGTCCACATCGCCGCAGGTGAAGCGGCTGGTCGTGCACCCCGACGGGCTCACCGCCAACCCGACGCTCACCGTCCTGGCGGGCGACGGACTGCTGGCGGGCCGGGTGCCGCCCGACCTGAACGCCGTGGTCGCCGACGGCTACCAGCACCTCGACGTGCTGACCGCGGCGCCCGTCCAGAACAACGGCCGCCCCGAGCCCGTGTCCACCCACCTCACGCAGTTCGCCCGCGACCCCGCCTAGCACCCCCGCACGGACCCGTACAACGGTGGGCCCGGGAGGAGATCCTCCCGGGCCCACCGGCTTGCGTCCGGCTCGGAACGGCATGCCTACGGCTCAGGCACGCGTGCCTACGGCTCACACCTTCCCGGCGGCGAACGTGGCCGCCGCGTCGGCGTTGGCGGTGTAGCCGAGGTGCGCGCCCACGTCACCGCCACCGTTCTCGCAGACGGGGTCGCCCGCCGCGCAGAAGTCGATGGTGCGGCTCTGGTAGGTCCCGGTGACGCTCTTGCCGAGGGCCCGGATGGGGTTGCCGAACAGCAGCACGGCGGCCACCTTCGGCGCGAGGGTGGCGGGAAGGGTGGCCACGATGGGACTGCCGACCACCGCACCGGCGCTGCTGATACCGATGGAGTTGTCGACGACGTTCGCGCCCTGGGAATAGCCGACCAGAATGAAACGCTGGTTCGGGCACGAAGAGGCCTGGCTCCTGACGTGATTCACCAGATCCGCGTTTCCCTGCGCCGCGGAGGTCGGGGAAAGGTCGGCGGGATAGTTCACCTTGTAACTGGTGAAGCTTTTCCCGGTGATTTTCTTCTGGAGTGCGGAATACACCGGGTCGCCGACTATCAGGCCGAGCGTGCCGGGTTCGAACGTGCCGCGGGCTGCGACGACATCGAGGTCGGAGCAGGCCGCGGCCGACGCCGTCGGCGCCGTGAGGGTGGCCAGTCCGGCCCCGCCGGCCAGGGAGAGAGCGGCGAGGCACAAGCGGATACGCATGGGGGATCCTCCGATTTCCGGGCGCGTGACGCGCCTGCGAAAAGGACGGTCCCGAACGTATTCGCCTTTCCGGTCGGGGTGTTATGCAGAGGATTATGGAAGGGGTGCGGATTTTTGCGCCCGAATGAGTACGGCGCTCCGGAACGCATTCACTGGTCGACCGCCCCCTGTTCCCGTAATGCCTCGGCCCGCAGTGCGAGAACGAGGTCCAGTCGCAGGTCGGGATCGTGCAGGGCGTCCCCGAAGAGCTTCTCCAGCTGCCGGAGGCGGTAGCGGACGGTCTGCGGGTGGATGTGGAGCCGGGCGGCGACGTCGGGGACGTTGCTGCCGCTCAGCAGCCAGGCGAGCAGGGTCTCGGCGAGCCGGGGACGCTGTCCCACCGAGACGGCGTCGAGCGGGCCCAGGACCCGCCCCTGCAACTGGGCGAGCAGCGGCTCGTCGTCGTACAGCAGCAGGGTCGAGAGATGGTCGGCACAGCGCACCACGCCCTGCCGCGGGAGGATCCCGCGGCCCATCAGACCAAGGGCCCGGGTGGCCCAGCGCAAGGACCGTGCCCCCTCGGTGAGTTCGACCGTCGGGCCGATCGCGGCCGGCCGGCCGCGCAGCGCGAGGGCGAACCCCCGGCTGCCGAAACGGCCCGACCCGTCCGGGTCGGGCACCAGCATGCGCGGCGGTCGCGAGGCCATGTCCACCAGCGCGCCGGCCGCGGCCAGCGGCCAGTCCTCCTCCCGCTGCTCCGGCCCGGCCGCCAGAGCCACGACCGCGACCTGCCGGGGGACCGGCCAGCGCGCGGCGTGCGCGAGATCCTGCACGGCCTCCGGTGCCACCGGGCCCTCGCCCAGCAGCAGGTCGAGCAGTCTTCTGCGGCGCCGTTCCAGCTCGTCCGTGCTGTGCGAGCGGGCCTCCGCGTAGCCGGCCGCGGCCGCCTCCGCGACCTCGTGGACGGTCCGGAAGGCGAGTTCGCCCAGCGCCGCGACGACCGCCGAGTCCAGCCCGAGCTGTTCCGCGGTACGGCCCATCAGCCGCCAGGCGTGCAGCCCGCCGACCCGCAGCGCCGACTGGAGCGCGTCCAGGCTGCGCTCCTCCAGGGCCTCGCCGCGCCCGAGTTCGTAGTACGTGGCCGCGATCGTCTCGCCCCGGCCGCGTGGGTCGGCGATGTGGTCGACGAACAGCGTCAGCGCCTGCACCACGCCGGCTCTGAGGTTGTGCCGGTGGTCCGGGTCGGTCGACCGGGCGTACTCGGGAACCTGTCTGCGGACCTCCTCCTCCACCTCGTCGGCGACGGATTCGAGCTGGGAGCGCAGCAGTTCGGCCAGCTCGGGGGGGACCGGCGGGGCTTCGGGTCCGGTCGGCACACCGTGCGGGACGGGGGCAGCCATCGCGGACACTCCTTTCACCCGGAAGCGGCTCACCCGAGGGCTGTTGCCCGAGAGGCGAGTGGGACGTCCTGTGTTGGACGGACGGTCCCTGCGCTCCGTTCCGTGCCCCGCCGGCTCCGACATCACTCGGGCAGACCCAGCGCACGGGCGAGCATCGGCCACGAGGCGGCGAACTCCCCCTTCCAGTAAGCCCAGCTGTGTCCCCCTCCCGAGTAGAAGTGCGTGGTGACCGGCACGCCCAGGAGGGCGAGCGTGTTCGTGAAGCTGTGCGCGGAGGGCCACAGCGCGCTCTCCAGCGCCTCGGGCAGCGGATCACCGCTCCCGCCGACCAGCCCGCTGCCGTTGGACACGTACAGGGCGGTGCCGCGCAGACCCGCCGCGCGGGCGCGCGGGTTGAAGTCGCGCCAGGTGAGGAGGTTCAGGATCGGGCTGCCCCAGAGGGCGGAGAACAGCAGGTTCTCGCGGGCCACGATGGCGTTCATGATGGCCGGCACGCCGGGCGCGGTGGTGTCGAGGATCCCGCTGTAGGAGGCGGCGGCGGTGAACACCCCCGGATGCCGGGCCGCGTGCGCGAACGCCCCGTACCCGCCGGTGGAGACCCCGGCGACGGCCCGCACCCCGGAGGCCCGGTAGGTGCCGCGGAGCAGGGCCTGCACCTCCTCCAGCTGGAAGGTCTCGTAGTCGGTCCCGTCGCGCCAGGCCGTGGGAATGCCGGTGGGGCCGGCGTCCGGCATCGCCACGATCAGGTCCCGGCCCTCGGTGAAGGCCTCGATGTCGGTCTCCCGGGTCCACGACGTGTAGTCGTCGTGGGCGCCGTGCAGCAGATACAGCACGGGGTACGTCCGGTGGGGCTGCGTGTGGAACCCGGACGGCAGGATCAGCCGCACCGGCGCGCCGCGGCCGAGCGCGGCGGAGTTCACGGTCACGTCCAGCGTGCGCGGCCCGAGGCGGGTCGCGGCCCGTGCCCGCCCGGTCGTGGCCCCGGCTCCGAACAGGAGGGCCAGACCGGCGACGGCGGCGGCCTTGGCGACGGTACGGCGGGGCGGTTCGATGGGGCGGTCAGGCATGGCGGCTCCTCGGATCTCGGTTCAGGGGGTCTGCTCGGCCCCTCCGGCGGCATGGGAGCGCTCGCCGAGCCGCCGCCGCAGATGGGCGGCGATCTCGTCGACGTGCGGCGGGTCGAGCAGCGACAGATGGTGCCCGGACACCGGTACGACCTCCAGGCGCGGGCACAGCTCGTCCCAGCCCAGCGCCTCGTCGTCCCGTTCGTACGCCGGGTCGCGCACGGTGTGCGGTGCGGGCTCGCCGGCCCGGTACAGCACCACCGGGCCGTCGTGGGCCCCGGGCCGGTGCGCCTCGCCGGCCCGCAGGTCGATATAGGAGGCACGCTGATGCTCCAGCGCCGCCGCCGGCACCTCGACGGCCTCGCGCAGCGCCCGCAGCACGGCGTCGATCCGGTCACCGTCGTCGTCCGTCGCCACGAGCTCGTCGTACGGCAACTCCAGCCGGGCACCGTACGTTTCGCGGACGTGCCGGGCGAAGCCCGTCAGGTGGGCGCGGATCCGGTCGGCCGGAGTGCGGCCGGGCTGGGGGAGCGGCCGTACGGAGTCGATGAGGACGACCAGCTCCACGGACCGTCCGGCGGCCGTGAGCTGCCGGGCGGTCTCCTGCGCGAGGAACCCGCCGAAGGACCAACCGCCCAGCAGACAGGGCCCCTCGGGGTGGACGGCGGCGACGGCCCGCGCGTACCGGCTCGCCTTCTCCGTCACGGAACGCGCCTCGGCCACCCGCTCCAGCCCGTAGACCGGCCGGTCGTCCCCGAGCCGTTCGGCGAGCGCCCGGTAGACGCCGGCGGATCCGCCGGCGGCGTGCGCGAGGAAGAGCGGGGCCCCGGACCCGGTCTCGCGCAGCATCCGCACCGGGGAGCCCTCGTCGGCCGCCCGCCGGATCCGGTCGGCGGCCTCCTCGACGGTGGCGGTGCCGAGCAGGTCGCGCAGCGGCAGCTCGATGCCGAACTCGCGCTCCACGGCCATGCGGATGCGGACCGCCATCAGGGAGTCCAGGCCGAGGTCCGCCCATCCGGCGGTCGGCGTGATCCGGGCCGTGGGGTGCCCGGTGACGGCGGCGACATGGTGGGTGAGCCGGTCGAGCACGGAGCCGGACTCCGCCCGAACGGACTGAATGGACCGAACGGGCTGAGCGGGCGCCCCTGTCGGGGTGCTCGCGCGGTGCTGCTTCCCGTCCGTCCACCAGTGGCGGGAGTGCCGCCAGCGCGGGGCGGGGACGTCCACGACCCGGCCGCGGGGCCGGGGGAGGGCCAGCCCCGCGACGTACAGGGCCCCGAGCTGCCGGACGAACCCGGCCGCGCCGTCCGCGTCGCGGCGCAGGGTGCCCACGGCGAGGGCGTCGGGGACGGTGTCGACGACGGCCCGGGTCAGGACCGGATGCGGGGAGATCTCGACGAAGGCGGTGTGACCGTCGGCGGCGGCCGCCGCGAGCGCCCGGTCCAGACGCACCGGCCGCCGCAGGTTCGCGGCCCAGTGCGCCGCGTCGAACAGGCAGTCCCCGCGCGGGTCGTCCAGCACGGTGGAGTACACCGGCACCCGGGGCCGCCGCCCCCGCACCCCGGCCAGCGCCTCGGTCAACTCCGGCACCAGCACGTCCACCTGCGGCGAATGCCCGGCGCCCACCACCCGCATGGCCCGCGCCACCCGGCCCCGCTCCTCCAACCGCCGCACGAGAGAGGCCACTTCGGCCTCCTCGCCGGTGACGACCTTCTGGCGGGGCGAGGAGTGCACGGCGACATGCACGCCGGGCAGGTCCCGGCGCAGCGCGTCCAGTTCCTCGTCCTCGACGTCCACGACCGCCATCGAGCCACCGCTCAGACGGCTGAGCAGCCGGGCCCGTACGGCGACCACACGCGCCCCGTCCGTCACGTCCAGGGCGCCCGCGCACACCGCGGCGGCCACCTCGCCCAGCGAGTGGCCGATCACGGCGGCCGGTTCGACGCCGTAGGAACGCCACAGCTCGGCCAGTGCCACCTGGAGGCCGAACAGAACGGGCTGGGCGACCTCCAGACGGTCCAGGTCGGCACCGGAGGCCAGGTGGTCGTACAGCGACAGCCCGCACTCCGCGGCCAGTTGGGGATCGAGTTTCTCCACGGCGGCCGCGAACGCGGGCTCCTCCTCCAGCAGCCGCCGGCCCATGCCGGCCCACTGGCTGCCGTATCCGGAGAACACCCACACCGGACCGTGCCCGGCGAGGGAGCCCTCGCCCGTGACGACCCGGGCATCGGCACGCCCCGCCGCCAACGCGCCCAGGGCGTCGGCGAGTTCGGCCCGGTCACCGGCGACCGCGGCGGCGCGCACGGGCCCGCGACCGGTGCGTCCGGCGAGCGTGCGCGCCACGTCCAGGAGACGGGCGGAGCCGCCCGCACCGGTGCGGAGCCAGTCGGCGACCCGGCCCGCGGTGTCGCCGAGACGCTCGCCGTCGACGTCGGACAGCGCGTACAGGCGGGCCACGGGCTCCTGGCCCGGGTCGGGGAACAGGGCGTCCGGCCGCCATTCCTCCAGTACGGCATGGGCGTTGGTGCCGCTGAACCCGAACCCGGAGACCCCGGCGGTGGCCGTCCCGCCGTAGCGCGGCCACGGCTCGGGCTCGGTCACCACCCGCAGCCGGGCATCGGACAGGGAGCCGCCGTCCGCGCAGTGCAGGGAGGACGGAACGCGGTCGTGGTGGAGGGCGAGGACCGTCTTGACCAGGCCGGCGATCCCGGCCGCCGACTCCAGGTGGCCGAGGTTGCTCTTCACGGAGCCGAGCAGCAGCGGCTGGTCGGGGTCCCGGCCGGCGCCGAGCACGGCGGCCAGCGCGCCCGCCTCGATGGGGTCGCCGAGGGGTGTGCCGGTGCCGTGCGCCTCGACGTAGTCGACACCTGCCGGATCGAGCCCCGCCCGGGCGTACGCGCTGCGCAGCACGGCCTGTTGGGCGGCCGGGTTGGGTGCCATCAGGCCGCCCGACCGGCCGTCGGAGTTGACGGCGGTGCCCCGGATCACCGCCAGCACCCGGTCCCCGTCGCGTTCGGCGTCGGACAGTCGCTTGAGCAGCACGGCCGCGCAGCCCTCACCGCGGCCGATCCCGTCGGCCGCCGCCGAGAACGGCTTGCACCGCCCGTCCGGTGCCAGCGCCCCCGCCCGTCCGAAGGCGACCCCGACGGTGGGGGAGAGCAGCAGGTTGACCCCGGCGGCGATCGCGGTGTCGCTCTCGCCCGTGCGCAGGCTGACACAGGCCTGGTGCACGGCGACCAGGGAGGAGGAACAGGCCGTGTCCACGGCCACGCTCGGCCCGTGGGTGTCCAGGACGTACGCCAGCCGTCCCGCGGCCACGCTCAGGGCCGCACCGGCCGGCGCCCACGGGTCGACGGCGTCCGGGTCGGCCCCGGTGAGCTGCCCGTACTCCGGCGCGGAGACGCCGACGAAGACACCGGTGGCGGTGCCCGCCAGGGACGCGGCCGGGACGGCGGCGTGGGCGAGGGTCTCGTGGACGACCTCCAGGAGGATGCGCTGCTGGGGGTCGATCACCGCGGCCTCGCGCGGGGTGATGTGGAAGAAGTCCGCGTCGAACCCGGCGATGTCGTCGAGGTAGCCGCCATGGGCGGGTGCGTCGGCGGGCGGGTAGGCGGTGAAGTCGCGCCAGCGGTCCTCGGGGACCCGCCGGATCGCGTCGACGCCGTCGCACAGCAGCCGCCAGTACTCCTGCGGCCCGTGCACCCCGCCGGGCAGCCGGCAGCCGACCCCGACCACCGCGACGGGCTCGCCGGGCGCCGCCTCGCGAGCCGCCGGGTGCGGGGCGCTCTCCTGCGCCCCGCGGCACAGCCGGGCGACCAGGGCCTCGCCGGTCGGCGTCTCCCACAGCAGGGTGGCGGGCAGTTCGCGCCCCAGCAGCTGTGAGAGCTCACCGGCCAGCGCGACCGCGTCCCGTGAGGACATGCCGAGGTCCGCGAGCGGCCGGTCCATCGGGACGTCTTCGCCGGGTGTCTCGTTCCAGACGGCGACCCGCTCGGCGATCAGCCGGCGCAGCACGGCCGCGTCGACGGCCGTCATGCCGCTCCCTCGGACACCGCTCCCCTGACCGCCATGGCGGGCCGCCCGTAGGCACCCTCCAGGTAGCGCGTCCTGGTCAGCGCCCGTGACACCTTGCCGCTCGACGTGCGCGGAACCGTCCCCGGCGCCACCAGCACCACGTCCGCCGGCCGCACCCCGTGCCGTACGGAGACGGCCGCGCGCACCGCGCGCACCAGGTCCGGTACGTCGATCGTGTCGAGGTTCGCGCCGCGCGTGTGCTCGGCCACGACCACGACCCGCTCACCCTCCCGCCCGGGTACGGAGAACGCGGCGAGCCGGTCGCGGCGCACCACGGGATGCGCCTCCTGGGCGGTGGCCTCCACGTCCTGCGGGTAGTGATTGCGCCCGTCGACGACGATGAGGTCCTTCAGCCGCCCGGTGACCACCAACTGCCCCTCCAGCACGGTCCCCAGGTCGCCGGTGCGCAGCCACCCGCCCGCGGGGGCCCCGGTGTCGGCCAGCTCACCGCCGAAGACGTCCCGGGTCTCGGCTTCCCGGTTCCGGTAGCCACGGCCGACGTTGGGCCCCTGCACCCGGATCTCGCCCACCTCGCCCTCCGACAGGACGGTCCCCGTCGCGGGGTCGGCGATCCGCACCCGCTGACCGGCGGGCGTGCCGCAGCCCGCCAGCAGGACGGCGCGGGGATCGTCCGGCCGTGCGGGCAGTGCCTTCCCGGCGGCGAGCGCGTCCCGGTCGAGGGCGAACCGCCGCAGCTCATGACCGGGCCGGGCCGCGCTCACGAACACCGTGGCCTCGGCCAGCCCGTAGGAGGGACAGTGCCGGTCCGGTGCGAGTCCCTGGTCCGCGAAGGCGGCGTGGAACCGGTCGGCGGTGCCCGGGCGCACCGGCTCGCTCCCGTTGATCAGCGCGGCGACCCCGTCGAGCCGCAGGTCGGCCTTCTGTTCGGCCGTGACGGCGGAGGCACAGTAGTCGTAGGCGAAGTTGGGCGCGGCGCTGAGCGTCCGCGGGTGCGCGGCGAGCAGCCGCAGCCAGCGCACCGGCTGGTGGACGAAGGCCGCCGGGTCCATCAGCACCGACAGCAGCCCCCGGGTCACGGGCGCGGCCACACTGAGGACCAGCCCCATGTCGTGGTAGAGCGGCAGCCAGCCGACACAGGTCACCGGGTGTGCGTCGGCACCGTAGGCGGACAGTGCCTGCCGGGCGTTGGCGACGACATTGCCGTGCGTGATCTCGACGCCGGCCGGGGCCCGCGTCGACCCGGAGGTGTACTGCAGATAGGCGACCGCGTCCTCGTCGACGGCCACCGGCCGCGCGTGCCCGGCGGCGGCGTCGGCGACCTGGTCCGCGGCGACGACGGGCACGGACCGACCCGCGCAGAAGTCGCGTACGGCATCGAGTTCGCGGGCGGTGGTCACGACGACCGCGGGATCCGCGTCGGCCAGGACGCCCGCGAGCCGCCCGGCATGCCCCGGCAGACCGGGCGGATACAGCGGTACGGCGACCATCCCGGCGGTCAGCGCGGCCAGGAAACCGGTGACGTACTCGACGCCCTGCGGGCACAACAGGGCGACTCTGTCCCCGGGTCGGGCCTCCTCGGCGAGCCGGGCGGCGAGCGCCCGTACCCGCAGGTCCAGGCGGCGCCAGGTCAGGGTGCGGTGCACGCCCCGCGACTGCGGGGCGGGATGATCGACGAAGGTGAACGCGCGGCGGTCGGGGGCGACTTCGGCCCAGTGCCGCAGATACTCCGGCAGGGTCCGGCACGGGGGTGTGATCGGGCGGCGGCTGTCCATCAGGGGAGTGGCTCCTCACGTCGCGGAAGCGGCTTGCGGGGCTCAGGCGTGGCAAGCGGGAACGGGCGGGCGGGGCCGGTCTCAGAGCGGGATGTTGCCGTGCCGCCGCTGCGGCATCGGAGCCCGCTTGCCCCGCAGGGCACGCAGCGCGCGGCAGATCTGGTCGCGGGTCTCGCGCGGGGCGATGACCGCGTCGACGTACCCGCGTTCCGCGGCCTGGTACGGGGTGCCGTGCGTGATCTCGTAGGCGGCGACGAGCTTCGCCCGCAGGGCCTCGGGGTCGTCCGCGGCGGCGAGTTCACGCCGGTGCAGCACTTCGACGGCCCCCTCGGCGCCCATGACGGCGATCCGGGCGGTCGGCCAGGCGAGGTTGACGTCGGCGCCCAGATGCTTGGAACCCATCACGGCGTACCCGCCCCCGTACGCCTTGCGCACCACGACGGTCACCTTGGGGACGGTCGCCTCGGCATAGGCGTACAACAGCTTGGCGCCCCGCCGGATGATCCCGCCGCGCTCCTGCCGGACCCCGGACAGATAGCCCGGCACGTCGGCGAAGGTCAGCAGGGGGATGCCGAACGCGTCGCAGCACCGCACGAAGCGGGCGGCCTTCTCGGAGGCGTCGATGTCGAGCACACCGGCCGAGTGCAGCGGCTGGTTGGCGACGACCCCGACCGAGTGACCCTCGACCCGGGCCAGGGCGCAGATGATGTTCGGTGCGAACAGCTCCTGCACGTCGAGGAGTTCACCGTCGTCGACGACGGCCCGCAGGATGTCCCGCATGTCGTAGACCTGCCCGAGCCGGTCCGGGACCACCGTGTCGAGCCCGTCCCCGGCGGACGCGGCCCCGGGCGCGTAGTCCGGCGGGCGTTCCAGGTTGTTGGCGGGCAGGTACGACAACAACTGGCGTACGGCGTCCAGGGCGTCGTCCTCGTCGGCGGCCAGGAAGTGCGCGTTGCCGTTGACGGTGTTGCTGGCCCGCGCGCCGCCCAGCTCCTCGGCGGTGGTGCGCTCGCCGGTGACCGCCTCGATGACATCGGGCCCGGTGACGAACATGTGGGAGGCGCCGTCCACCATCACGGTGAAGTCGGTGATCGCCGGGGAGTACGCGGCGCCGCCCGCACAGGGTCCCAGCACGACCGAGATCTGCGGGATCACCCCGGACGCCTGCACGTTGCGGCGCACCAGCTCGGCGTAGAGAGCGAGGGAGGCGACGCCCTCCTGGATGCGGGCGCCGCCCGAGTCGTTCAGCCCGACCACCGGACAGCCGGTCTTCAGGGCGAGGTCCATCAGGGCGACGGTCTTCTCCCCGAAGGCCTCGCCCATGCTGCCGCCGAAGACGGTGGAGTCCTGGGCGAAGACACACACCGGGCGGCCGTCGATCGTGCCGTGGCCGGTGACGACCCCGTCGCCGTGGGGGCGGGAGCCCGCGCCCACGGTCGGGCGGGCCCGGACGAACTGGCCGGTCTCGGTGAAGGAGTCCGGGTCCAGCAGGCGGTCGATGCGTTCCCGGGCCCCGAACTCCCCGCGTCTTCTGGGGCCGCCCGGGGCCGTCGCCCGTGCCCGAAGCCGTTCCAGCTCGGCGACACGGTCGATCGTGCGGTCCGGGCCGGTGTCCGCACCCGGTTCCGGACCGGGATCCGGGTCCAGGTCAGGGGCCGGGTGGGGGTCCGGGTGGGGGTCCGGGCCGGGTGAGCACGCCGCCTCCGTCGCCTGGGGTGTCGTCACCTCTGTCGTCACAGCCACCTCCGAAGTCGCCTTCGAGAATGGCAGCGACCAGGGGGCGGACCGGGCGGATCGGCGGCGCGTTTGCCTGAGGTGAGTGCGTCGTCACGCCGGTTCGTCCCGGCGTGACAAGCGGACCGCCGTCAGGCGTCAGTACCAGCCGGTTTCGGCGAGGACATGGCCGTCGCACGTGAGCAGGGCGCGGGAGACCCGGCCGTTGAGGTTGTTGCCGATCATCGAGAAGGCGTAGGAGATGCCCGAGTCGACGGTCTCGGAGACCCATCCGTCGGAGCGCCCGGCGCCGTTGTTGGACCGTTCGAGGACGGCGGCACAGTTGGTCCGGGAGTTCTCGATCCGTGCGAAGGATCCGCACTTGCTGGAGTAGAAGTACTTCAGGGCCATCCCCGAGGCGTACTTGGTGGCGCCGACCTGCGCGAAGGTGCCGGCGCAGCTGGAGATGGTCGGGTACTGGCCCTCCATGCCGTAGGCCCCGTAGTTCCCGCCCTGGAACTGGGCGGCCTGTGCGGAGACCGGGGTCAGCGCCAGGACGGCGGCGGCACCTCCGGCGGCCAGCAGTGTGGTGATGGATCGACGGCTCATGAGCCCTCTCCCTGTGTCGGCGACGTCATGACGAACGGTCGCCGACCGGCTTCCCCCGTCCGCGACCCGCCTGGCGACCCTAGAAGGCGCGCGGCGCGGGCCGGTACCTGACACATGTCAGGGTGTGCGGGAGCCGGCCGACGCGCCGCGCCGCAGGTCAGGCCAGGTGGGCGAAGACCACGAGGTTCTCCGTGTAGTCCCGGACCGTGCGGTCGTAGTCACCCGCACAGGTGATGAGCCGGACCTGGGCCCGCGGGGTGTCGCCGTACACCCGGCGGTCGGGGAAGTCCTTCTTGTCGAACGTCTCGACGCTGTCGACCACGAAGGTCGCGGTGCGCCGGTCGGCCCGGGTGACACGGAAGGTGTCGCCCTTGTCCAGCTCCGCGAGGTCGGCGAAGACGGCCGGTGAGGTCGCCGTGTCGACATGGCCGGCGATGATCGCCGTACCCGACTCGCCGGGGGACGCTCCCTCGGCGTGCCAGCCGACGAGGTTGACGTCGTCCGCGGGCGGCGGCTTGAGCTGCCCCTTGGGCCCGATGGCGAGGGCGGTGAAGGGGGCGTCGACGGAGATCTCCGGGATGATCAGGCGCAGCGGCCTGGAGCGCGGCAGCCGCTTTCCCGCCCGCTGACCGGCGGGGCCCGCCGAGGCACCGGGCTGGGCGGCACGGGGCGGGGGAGCGCTGTCGGACGACTCGTCACCACCGCCGGCCAGACTCAGGGTCACCAGCAGAACGGCCACGGCACACAGCACCAGCCCGGTCGACCGGGACCTCGGCCCGGCAGGGGCCGGCTCGGTGACGCCGGAAGGGGAAGAAGGAGCTGCCATCGGACACCACCTCACTCGGGCACGGCAGCACAGGGATGGGAACAGGGGGACACCGACCGGGCCGCCACCCGGCGCACGAGTGGCGGCCACGGGCCGCTATCGCATCAGGCACGGGTCAGGCCACGTTCCCGGCGGACCGGTTGCGGCGCGCCGCGTACAGGCCGGTGCCGGCGACCGCGAGGACGGCCAGTCCGCCGGCGGTCACACCCGGCGAGGCCAGTGCGCCGCCTCCGGTGTGCATGCCGCCACGGGGCTTGTCGTACTCGCCCTTGCCGTGCTCTCCCTTGTCGTGGTCGCCCTTGGAGTAGCCGCCGTCGTCCGCGTCCTTGTCCTTGTAGGCGTCCGCGCCGTCGCCGTCGTTCCGGTAGGTCTCCGGATCGTGCTTGGGGTCGCGGGTGGTGCCCCACTCGTCGTCGCCCGCGACGGTCAGCGCACCGCCACCGGTGTGCATGCCGCCGCGCGGTGTGTCGTGCCTGTCGTCCTTGTCGTGCTCCTTGTTGTATGAAGAGTCTTCACGACTGTAGGAAGACTTGTCGCCGTCCCAGTCGTCCTCGGCCGAGTAGGCACCGGGTGCGGAGATTCCGACGACGGCCGCGGCCCCGGCCGCGGCCAGGAGCAAGCGTGTAGAGCGCATCTGCATTCCTTCCGCCTCGGCCGGGACAGCTGCCACTTCGTCAGCCGATGTGACCCGACCTCGACGTGATCCACCGTCAGTCAGGCGCCGGGATCCCACCACTCCAGAGGCTCACTCGGGCGAACCGGGCGTGGGCCGTCCGCATCCCGGCCCCGGCCCGGGGTCACGTCAGGACGGTCTCCCAGGTGTCCACGGCGTAGTGCACATCCATTCCGTGCCGGGCGTACAACTCGGGTGCCCCGGTGGCGTTGGCGGTGTCCACGCCGAGTCCCACCGAGTCCCGCCCCCGTGCGGCGAACGCGGCGAACGCGTGCCGCAGCAGGAACCCGCCCAACCCTCGCCCCCGCGCCGCGCGCAACACGCCGATGCTGCGGATCCAGCCCATCGCCTCGCGGTCGTCCCGGGCGATCAGGAACCCCACGTCCCCGAGGTCGTCGGTGGCGACGAGCCACACCAGCGACCAGTCGAGGGTGTCGGCGTCGACGTCGTGCAGCCACTGGTCGTAGGGGCGCGGCTGGAAGTCGAAGTGCTCGGCGAACCCGGCCTGGTACAGCTCGTGGACGCGCGCCCGGTCCGCCTCGGTGCCGCAGGACCGCACCCGTACGCCGGGGGGCGGCGCGGGCGGCAGGTCCCGCGCCGGACCGAGGCGGCGCCGCAGCACGTGATACCGGCGTACGACCCGCCATCCCCGCGCCCGCAGCAGTTCCGTGTCGAGGGTGGGCGCCACGTTGAGCTGCAGATGCACCACGGCCCGCTCGGCACCGTTCTCCCGCGCCCTGGCCAGGGCGCGGGCCTCCAGCGCGTCCAGGATCCGCGCCCCGGACGGCTGGTGATCGGGCAGCACATAGTGGTCCACGTCGATGCGTTCGCCCTGCGACTCGTCCCACAGCAGCCCGTACGCCACCAGCCGCTGTCCGTCGAAGGCCAGCCACGAGTCGCGTGCGAGGTCGGTGTCCGGGTGCTTGAGGTCGGCCTCGACCGTGTGCAGATCGGTCTCGCCCCGGCCGATCTCGATCACGTCGACGGCGTTGAGCAGACCGGTGATGAGCGGCGCGTCGGCGAACGTGGCAGGGCGCAGCCGGGTCGACGGGGGGTCAGGGTCCGGGAGAGTCGACATGGGGTCAGGGTCCGGGGGAGCGGCGCCGGCCCGCAACGGGTTTTCGCCGGACGGGCACGGCGGCGCGGTGCCCGTCCGGCGCTGTCCCACGACAGGGGACCGGCGACCTGCCCCGGGGCGGGGGGGCGTCGGACTCCCGCGGCGGAGCCGGACGGGGGACGGCGGCCCTCTCGTCCTCGACGTCCTCCTCGACAGCCTCGGTGTCGACGGCGACTTCCGGACGGCGAGGGTGCAGGCGGCCCCCGTCACCGCACGGACGAACTCGCCGCTGCACCAGCCCACGCGGCCGCTGGCGGCTCACGGCCCGTCCCGACGGGGAGCCGGTGGGGATGGCCGTCCCGACCCACACCGGCTGCCACGTGATCGCCGCCCACGTCGCCGTATCGCCCGGCCATCGCAGTCACGGCCCGATCGGCGTCCTGTTCGGTGAGGGCTCCCGCGTCCTCGCCGAGCAGGGCGTTCTCCGCCTCCGCGCCCGCACGGATCTCGGCGACAGGCCCATGGCGAACGCCTTCCGCCGCGCCGGACACGTCGGCTTCGGGGGCGAGGTCAAGCCGAGCCGGAGCCGAGCGGCGTCGGGTGCCGCCGACGCGCGGGCCGCGTGGTCCGCGCGTCGACGGGTGGGGGGATCAGGTGAGGGGGTGGACGAGCTGGCTGGTCAGTTCGTAGCGGGCGCCGACTATGGCGAGTTGGCCGGCGGCCACCTTCGCGGCGAGATCCGGCTCGGCGGCGAGGCGGTTGCGGACGGCCCGGACGTTGGCGTCGATGGTGGAGTCGACGCGGGCGTCGCCCTCCTTGGCGCGGTCGATGTTCGGTGCGATCCGGTCGGCCAGGTACTGGATGTGGGAGGGCAGCTCCGCGCCGGAGGTGTCCGCCTCGACGGCCGCCCGCACGGCACCGCAGGACTGATGACCCAGCACCACGACGAGCGGTATCCGCAGTTCGAGGACGCCGTACGCGACGCTGCCGAGCACCGCCTCGTCGAGGACCTCCCCGGCGGTGCGCACGGTGAGCAGATCACCGAGGCCCTGGTCGAAGACGAGTTCCGGCGGGACCCGGGAGTCGACGCAGCCGAGCACGACGGCGAAGGGATGCTGACCCGACGTCAGGCTCTGCCGGATCGCGGGGGCCTCGTCCGGGTGCCGCTCCCGGTAGGTGCGCCAGCGTCGGTTGCCGGCCGCCAGCTCTCGCAGCACCTCCTCGGCGGTGCCGGGGCGGCGGCTCGTGGCGGCGGTCGTGGCCGAGGCGGGGGTGGTGCCCAGGGCGATGCCGGCTCCGAGGGTCGCGGCCCCGGTCAGTCCGGCGCGCAGGAAGCCACGCCGGGCCGGGCGGGCGGCGAGGAACCGTGCGCGGGTGGGTCTGAGGGGGGTGTCTTCAGAGTTCACGGAGAGGAACGTATGTCCGACTCCGGGGGTGATCCCTCACGTTGCCGAACCATGGCCGGGGCGCGGTGAAGTCATCAGCTGATCTTGGTCGGTTCTTGGGATCAGCGAGCGCTTTCCTTGACCTTCCCCGGGGATCGACGTGACTGCTACCGTCGGTAACGCGCTGCCGCCTCGGCAGTCCGTCGAGCAACTCCCGTATTCACCGCACTTTTTCGGGAAGGCAGCCCCATGCAGAAACCCGGACACATCCCCGGCGTGGACGCCCCGTCCTCCGCGGGCGTCAGCCGTCGTCAGGCCCTCACGGTGGCGGGTGGCGTACTGGCCGGTGCCGCCCTCGCGGCGCAGTCCACGCCGGTCTTCGGCGCGAGCGCGGCGTACGACGCCGACGCGATCGTCGTCGGCCACGGCCTGGCCGGACTCGTCGCCACCGCGGAGCTGGTGGCGGCCGGCCGCAAGGTGCTGCTGCTGGACCAGGAGCCGGAGGCGAGCCTGGGAGGCCAGGCGTTCTGGTCCTTCGGCGGACTGTTCCTCGTCGACTCGGACGAGCAGCGCCTGATGGGCATCAAGGACTCCCACGAACTGGCGTGGCAGGACTGGCTGGGCACGGCCGGCTTCGACCGGGGCATCAGCGACCCGACCGGTCAGGACTACTGGGGCCACAAGTGGGCCGAGGCGTACGTGGACTTCGCCGCGGGCGAGAAGCGGTCCTGGCTGTCCGGGCTGGGCGTGCGCTGGTTCCCCATCGTGGGCTGGGCCGAGCGCGGCGGCGGGCTCGCGGACGGCCACGGCAACTCGGTGCCCCGCTTCCACGTCACCTGGGGCACCGGCCCGGCGATCGTCGAGCCGTTCGAGAAGAAGGTCCGGGCCGGGGTGGCCGACAGCAAGGTCACCTTCAAGTTCCGGCACAGAGTCGACGAACTGGTGGTCACCGGCGGCGCCGTCACCGGCGTCCGCGGAGCCGTCCTGGAGCCGAGCAGCGTCGCCCGCGGCAAGTCCAGCTCCCGCAAGGTCGTCGGGAGCTTCGAACTGCGCGCTCCGGTCGTGATCGTGACCTCCGGCGGCATCGGTGCCAACCACGACCTCGTACGCCAGAACTGGCCGGCCCGGCTCGGCACCCCGCCCGCGAAGATGATCACCGGTGTGCCCGCGCACGTCGACGGCCGCATGCTGGCGATCACCCAGAAGGCGGGGGGCCGGATCGTCAACCCCGACCGCATGTGGCACTACACCGAGGGTCTGCGCAACTACGACCCGATCTGGCCGGACCACGGCATCCGCATCCTGCCCGGCCCGTCGTCCATGTGGTTCGACGCCACCGGCAAACGCTTCAATACCCCCGACATACCGGGATACGACACGCTCCACAGCCTCAAGTCGATCACCGACACCGGCTACGACTACTCCTGGTTCGTCACCACCCAGAAGATCATGGCGAAGGAGTTCGCGCTCTCCGGCTCCGAGCAGAACCCGGACCTGACCAACAAGGACATCCTGCAACTCCTGTCCCGTATCTGGCAGACCCCCGAGCCGATCGAGCGGTTCAAGAACAAGGGCGAGGACTTCGTCGTCGCCGAGAACCTGAGCGATCTCGTCGCCGGCATGAACAAGCTGACCGGCAAGAACCTGATCCAGCTCGCCGACCTCAAGCGGCAGGTCGAGGCCCGCGACCGCGAGATCGACAACCCGTACACCAAGGACGTCCAGGTCATGGGCATCCGCAACGCGCTGGCCTACCCCGGGGACACGCTCAGCCGCACCGCCTCGGCGCACAAGATCCTGGACACCTCCGCCGGACCGCTGATCGCCGTACGCCTCAACATCCTCACCCGCAAGACCCTCGGCGGCCTCCAGACCGACCTCTCCGGCCGTGTCCTGAACGCCGCGGGCACCCCGATCTCCGGGCTCTACGCGGCCGGTGAGGTCGCGGGCTTCGGCGGTGGCGGGGCGCACGGGTACCGCTCGCTGGAAGGCACCTTCCTCGGCGGCTGCCTCTTCTCCGGCCGTGCGGCCGGCCGGGCGGCGGCAGCGGCCACCGGCACCTGACCGCTCCCCTCGCACCCCTCAGGTACCTCGCACCCCTGCGTTCCTCCCGGCGCCCGCCGTCGGGAGGAACGCAGGGGTGCGCCGGATTCACCCTGCATCCACGTTGTGCACTGCATTTGAGACAACCTGACCGGGGAGTAGGTTCAGACCTGTTCCAGGTGTGCTCCTTTTCGCAGGCCGAGCGGTGCCGCGTGCGCACACGGAAGTGTGCGAATGAGTCAGCGGGGTAATTCGAATCGCTCTCCCGGTTGATAGTTCAACGGGGGCGCTGCAACAATCCCCACTCCCGGCCACGTCGTCACCCACCGACGTATCGGCCGGTCGCCGGACAAGGCCCCACCGCTCGCCGGAAATTCGGCCACGCGAATATCGGATTCACGATTCCCCCCACACACTCCGCACAGTGCGCGAACTCCGGTATGCCCCCGCATGCCCACGAGCGGATGGCCGACCGCTCGAACGAGTCCGCTGCGCGGCGTGCGGCAGCGAAGAAGAAGGTGCATGGTGTCACGGCACTCCACGCGGCTCAGCGGGCCGCCGCCCCACCCCGGAACGGACCCCGGGCCGACGGACCCGCCCTCGGTGTTCCACGAACCCGCCTATCAGTCGCTCCGCCGCGCCCACCGCCGATTCGGGGCGAGGGCCACGGCCGCCGCCGTCGGCGGATTCCTGGCGTACGTCCTGCTGTCCGGCTTCGTACCCGGCCTCATGAACACCCGCGTGAGCGGTCACCTCACCATCGGACTCGCCCTGGGCCTGGGGCAGTTCGTGCTGATGGCCGTGATCGTGTGGCGCTATCTCCTCCACACGCGCACCCGGATCACGCCGCTCGCCCGCGGTCTGCGCGGCCTCGCCCGCCACCAGGAGGAGGCCGCGGCCCGGGAGCGGGCGGCGACCCGGCGGCCCATGGCTCCCCGCGCGGAGGAGTTCCGCCCGTGGTGAGGACCGGTGCCGCGGTCGTCGACCGCTTCAGCCTCCAACTGACCCTCGTGCTCTTCCTGTCCGTGGTCGTGGTCACCCTGTTCACCGCGTTGCTCACCGCTCCGCAACGCGACGAGATCAGCGAGTTCTACCTCGGCGACCGCGCCATGTCACCGCTGCGCAACGGGCTGGCGATGTGCGGGGACTACCTGTCCGCGGCCACCCTCCTGGGCAGCACCGGCCTGGTCGCCCTGACCGGGTACGACGGCCTGCTCTACCTGTGCGGCACCGCCGTCGCCTGGATGATGGTCCTGCTGCTGATCGCGGAACCCCTGCGCAACGCCGGGAACTTCACCCTGGGCGACACCGTCGCGCTGCGCCTCAAGCGCCTGCGGCGCCCGGTCCGACTCGCCCTGGCGGTCTGCACCCTGGCCATCACCACCCTCTACCTGGTCGCCCAACTCGTCGGCAGCGTCGCCCTGCTGACCCAGTTCACCGGCGAGCCCAGCGCCGCCACCCGCACCCTGTGCGTCGTCGTCATCGGCACCATCGTCATCGTGTACGCCGCCATCGGAGGCATGCCCGGAGCCACGTTCATCCAGATCGTGAAGGCCGTCATGCTGATCTCCGGGGTCACCGTGACCGCCGTGATGGTGCTCCACCACTTCGACTGGAACGTCAACGCCCTGCTCGCCGCCGCCGCGGACAACAGCGACTCCGGAACACGGTTCTTGGAACCCGGACTCCGCTACGGCGCCAGCACCACCAGCAAACTCGACTTCTTCAGCCTGCAGTTGGCCATCGTGCTCGGCCTGGCCGCCCTCCCGCACGTCATGATGCGGCTCCTGGCCCCCAAGTCGGGCAGCGTCCTGCGCTCCTCCGTGGTGTGGGCCACGGGCCTGGTCAGCTTCGTCTGTCTGGCCGCCGGCATCCTCGGCCTGGGCGCCACCGCCATCGTCGGCCGGGACACCATCGCGCAGACCGACCGCAAGGGAGACGCGGCCGTCCTCCTGCTGGCCCAGTCCCTGGGCGGCGGAGTCCTCACGGCCCTGCTGTCCTGCCTGGCCTTCGTCACGCTCCTCGCGGTCGCGGCCGGCCTCACCCTGGCCGCCGCCTCCTCCCTCGCCCACGACCTCTACGGCGAGGTGATCCGCAAGGGCAGGGCGACGGAGCGGGAGGAACTGGCCGTGGCCCGGCTCGGAGCGGCCGTCATCGGCATCCTCGGCATGCTGCTGGCCCTGGTCTCCTGGGGCGCCAACACCGCCACACTGGCCTTCCTCGCCTTCGCCATCGCCGCGTCCGCCCTCCTGCCGACCCTCGTCTACACGCTGTTCTGGCGCCGCTTCACCGCACAGGGCGCCCTGCTCAGCCTCTGCGGCGGCCTCCTGAGCTCCGTCCTGCTCGTGGTCTTCTCGCCCGTCGTCTCCTCCACCCCGTCCTCGTTCTACCCGGCCGCCGACTTCGCCTGGTTCCCGCTGCAGAACCCCGGGATCGTCTCCATCCCGGCCGGCTTCCTCCTCGGCTGGCTCGGCTCGGTACTGAGCCGGCCCGAAACCCCCGAAACCTTCGAGGACTTCGAGGTCCGGACCCTCGTGGGAGTCGAGTAGAGGTATTCGACGGGTTTGGTCCGAGAAGTCAGGGAAGAGTGGGCCGACTTACGGTCGGCCCATTCCTGCTGTTCCTTTGAAGCCGGATGGTGAATGTGTGGAGTTTTCGTTCACCGGAGATGACCGGGAAGTGCGCAGGTTGTGCGGTGCGGCTCCGGAAAGCCCAGGAGCCGGACGCAGGCTTGCGGCATCAACTCATGTGCAGTACTCAGGTGAATCATGAATTTGTTCAGCCGTGGCACCTCGCTCCGCCGCCCGGAGTCCGTTGCCGCCCCCCAGCCCGCCGCCGCGTCACCGGCCGCCGCCGCGACTCTGCCGGATCCAGGGCTGGCACCCCTGACCGGTGAATGGGTCATCGACCCCGCGCACAGCAGGATCGGCTTCTCCGTCCGGCACGCCATGGTGACCACGGTCCGAGGGGCCTTCGCGGATTACCAGAGCCGCCTGTACTTCGACGGCCGCGACCCGGCCCGCTCGCAGGCGGAGATCATCGTGAACACCGGCAGCGTCGACACGGGCGTGGAACAACGGGACGCCCATCTGGTGGGCCGCGACTTCCTGGACTCCAGGGCCTACCCCCGTATGCGCTTCACCAGCACCGCCGTACAGCTCGCCGGCCCCGAGGTCTACCGCATGTCCGGCGACCTCACCATCAAGGACGTCACCCGCCCCGTCGTCCTGGAACTCACCTACATCGGCCAGGTCACCGACCCCTTCGGCTACCAGAGGGTCGGCTTCGACGGCACCACCACCATCAACCGCACCGATTGGGGGCTGACGTACAGCACCAAACTGGCCGAAGGCGGCGCCATGGTGAGTGACAAGGTGCGGCTGCAGTTCGACATCGCCGCCATCCGTACCGCGCCGGTCGGCTGATGCCCCGCGGCGGCTCCTTCGGCCCGCCGCCCGGCTACCAGCGCAGCGGAAGGGCCGCGAGACGGTCCTCCAGCAGGCCGGAGATGATCCGGTGGTCGTGGAGCGAGGGGTGCCAGTCGCACCCGAGGTAGTCCAGTGCGGGGTCGTCGTAGTACCAGTGGCGGACCCGGTCGTCGCCCCGCCGGTTGCGCTGCCTGACGATCCGCACGGTGGCGTCGGTGAGCGCCGTCGTGCGGGAGAGGCGGGCGGCGCTGACCAGGATGAAGGGTTTCGGGCCGTACCGGGCGCGCAACTTGTCGAGGAAGCCCTGGTAGGCGGTTTCGTAGGCGGCGACCAGGTCGTCCTCCGTCGCCCAGCGCTCGCCCGGGCGCAGCGGCGTGGAGAAGTCGTTGATGCCCAGGCCGATCACGACGACCTGAGGCCGCCAGGTGCCGGGGTTGTGCCACACGTCGCCCTCGACGTTCAGCAGCGCCCGGTCGTAGTAGGTACGGAAGTCGGATTCGGGGCTGCCGCCGTCGTAATTGCGGACCATGCCCCGGCCGGAGAACGCGTTGATCTGGTGGTCGGCGCCCAGCCGGCGGGCGGTGAGGGCGCCGAAGGCGAGGTCGGCGTTGCTGTTCCGGTTCACCCCTCCGTTGCCCGAACAGTCGCGGGTGTCCGAGGTGTTGCCGTAGCCGGCGGTGAACGAGTCGCCGATGAACTCCATCTGTCTGCTCCGCGCCCGCGGTCCGGGCAGCAGCGCGCCTCCGTGAGCGGCCACGAACCCGCCGAACCGGGCCGCGGCCCACGGGCTTTCGGTGCGCTTGACGAGCCGCACACGGTGCTCGGTGTCGGGGAGGCCGTCGATCCAGGCGACCGTCCGGCCCGGGGTCACCAGGGTGGCGGAGGTCGTCCCGTCGATCTGGACGTCGTAGTCGTTGTCGGGGTCGTCGAGGTCGATCCCTACGCCGGTGCCGCGGAACCGCCCCTCGAAGGAGACGCCGGGCCACGAGTACCGCACCGATCCGTCGGTGTCCCGCTCGACCCGGCCGACCGTGTGGAAGCGGGCCCGGGTGCCGGATGCCCGAGAGGGCGGGGCGAGCGCGGTGACGGCACCCGCCGCGGCGGCGGTGACGAACGTCCTTCTGGACAAGCGACCGGGTGTGGCCATGCGGTCCTCCTGCGGGGTGGGGGACGGGAGAGGAACGGCGAGGCGTGGATGGGAGCGCTCCCATACGTGTGCTATCGAAGGTGGCCGTCCCACGCGTCTCCGTCAACCCCTGGCGCACCGTCTTCGCGACGCGGGCCCGGGCAGGTCCGGCCGACCTGGGGCCGGATCGGCCGGACCCGCCATGAGATCGTTGGCCCACCGGTCCCGAGACACCGCTCCACCCGCTCACGCGGCCGCGGTGCGGCGGACGTCGGGATGCCGAGCCGGCCGGACATGACGACCATGGAGGGAGAACCAGGGCAGGACCCCGAGCACACAGGGAGACCGATGACACCGTGCACCCACGGACCACCGGACCCGGGGGACCGCCCGACGCATCATGAACGCGACCCGAACGACGAGCGAGGCGGGGCCGGACGGCTCCGACAGAGACGAGACGTCGGCACGAGCCCTGGCTCGGCTGGCCGTGCTGTGTGTCGCCGGTGCCGTCGCGGCCGTGGTGGCCGGCGCCGGTCAGTGGATGATCCTGCTTCTCGGCCTGGGCGGTCTCGCCCTGGCGGGCGCGGGCATCTGGTGGGCCCTCGCCCACCGGGGAGCGGCACGCCTGTTCGGCGCCGTGCTGGCGCTCGCCGCACCCGTCGGCGTCCTGATCCTGTACGCCGTGTCCGGACTGTGGGTCGGGGCGGTGGCCGGACTCGCCCTGTGGGCGGCGGGGCTGGCCTGCGCCAGGAGCGCGCTGCGCCACCTGCGTACACCGCACGGCATGCGCTCCCGCTCGGCCAAGGCGGCCCGCCGCCCGGTCCTGATCATGAACCCGCGGTCCGGGGCCGGGAAGGTCGGCAAGTACGACCTGGTGGAGCGGGCCGAAGCGCTGGGCGCCCGGGTGATCCTGCTCGACCTCGACGCCGACCCGGACCCGGTGGCTCTGGCCCGCCAGGCCGTGGCCGAGGGCGCGGATCTGCTCGGAGTGGCGAGCGGCGACGGCACGCAGGCCCTGGTGGCGGGAGTGGCGGCCGAGCACGGTCTGCCCTTCGTCGTCGTGGCCGCCGGGACCCGCAACCACTTCGCCATGGACCTCGGCCTGGACCGCGAGGATCCGGCGAGCGGCCTGGACGCCCTCTCGGACGGTGTGGAACTCCGCGTCGACCTCGGCGAGGTGGCCGGGCAGCCCTTCGTCAACACGGTCTCCTTCGGCACGTACGCCGAGATCGTGCAGAGCCCCGAGTACCGGGACGCCAAAGCCGCCACCGCGCTCGACCAGCTGCCGGACCTCCTCGTCGGCGACGCCGCCACGACCCTGGAGGTGCAGACGGACCAGCAACGTCTCCACGCCCCGCAGACGTTGCTGGTGAGCAACAACCCCTACGTCCGGGCCGACCCCCTCGGCGGCGGGCGCAGACCGCGGCTCGACGGCGGCACCCTCGGGGTGATCGCGGTCCGTGTGGAGGGCGCGGCACAGGCCGCCGAACTCGCGCTGCGCGGCGAACGGGCCAGCAGCATCACGGCGTTGACATCGCGGCGTGTGGTCGTCGAGGCCGACGAGGAGCTCATCGCGGTGGCCGTCGACGGCGAGGCGCTCACCCTGCCCCCGCCCGTGGTGTGCACGGTGCGTCCCGGGGCGCTGCGCGTGCGCGTGCCCCGGCACCGTCCCGGCGCCCCGTACGTCGCGCCGTCCGTCGACTGGCGGCGCGTGGTCCGCCTGGCGCTCGGCCGCAGCCCCCTCTCGTCCCACAAGAACCAGGAGCAGAGCGATGCTTGACCGCCCGTCGTCGGACCACCGCGCGCAGCAGGGGCTGATGCGTGATCTCGCCACCCTCGACCAGGCGCTCTACGAGGCCGTGACGGTCACGAAGACACCCGCGCTGGACTCCGCCCTGCGGCGGCTGTCCGCGGCGGCGGACCACTCGAAGATCTCGTTCGCCGTCGCCGGGGTGCTGGCGCTCTGCCCCGGCCGGCCGCGCCGCGCCGCCGCCCTGGGCCTCGCCGCGATCGGCGTCGCCTCGACCACCGCCAACCTGCTCGGCAAGCGGCTCGTCCGCCGTCCCCGCCCGCACCGCGCCGAGGACTCGCCGTTCCCCGGACGGCACGTACCCATGCCGGCGTCCGCCTCCTTCCCCTCGGGCCACACCGCGTCGGCGGTCGCCTTCGCCGCGGCCGTGGGACCCGCGTTCCCGGCCGCCACGGTCCCGCTCGGCCTGCTGGCCTGCGCGGTGGGCTACTCCAGGATCCACACCGGCGTCCACTATCCGGGCGACGTCGTGGCGGGTGCGGTACTGGGAACGGGCGCGGCGGCGGCGGTCCTCGCGGCGGCCCACTGGGACGACTGAGCGGCGGCGAGTCCCCTCCCGCCGGGGTGGCGGCCTGACGGGGACTCGGGCCGAGGGCGGGACGTCGACTGTGCGTTTTGTGTCCGGGGCGGTCGAGCCGGGGGTGGGGCCGGGGCAGGGGTGGTCCGGTTCGCTGTCTTCTGGGCATGTCCCGTCGCGGTCGTCTGCGGGGCGTGCCGCGGGTGTCGGAGAAGGCCGGGTGCGTCGAGGTGTGGGGGACGGCTCGCCGGTGGCCGGGACGACCCGCGCTCTCCTTCCGACGGCCGCGCTCGCGGTGCCCGAGGCCTTGCGGGCCCGGGGCGCGTGGAGCACAACCTCCGGGCCGCTCGGGAGTCTTACCTTGCGGGGGTGCCATGCAGGCCGAGCATCAGATCGACTACTTCCTGCGGGAGTTGGCCGGAGGTGGAGCGGACCCGGAGCGGCGCGCGGCGGCGGCCAAGGGGCTGGGGAGGACCGGGCGGCCGGAGCATGCCGAGGCTCTCGTACGGGCCGCCGGTGACCGGGCGCCGGAAGTACGGGCCGCCGTGGCCCAGGGCCTCGGCCGGCTGGGGGTGCGGGAGGCGGGTGCCGGGGTGTTGCCGGGGCTGATGGGCGATTCGGATCCGCGGGTGCGGCGCAGGGCCTCGCTCGCGGCGCTCCGGCTGGAACTGCGCGGCCCGGCCGTCACCGAGGCGTTCACCCGGCTGCTGCGTGACCCGGACCACCATGTCCGCATCAACGCGCTGGACGCGTGGGCGGTCCTGGGCAGGCCGGACGACATTCCGGCCGTGGCGGCGCTGCTCGGCGATCCACACGGTGCCGTGTGGGGACGCGCCCGCCACCTGCTGTGGAGGTACGAGGACGATCCCGTCGTCCGGGCCGAGGTGTGGCGGACGGCGACGGACGGGGTGGGGGCCGCCCGGGCCCGGGCCCTGGTCATGCTGCCGGCCGACCGCACCGCGCAGCTGATGGACTCGCTGCTCACCGGGTTGCGGGACCCGTCCCCGGAGGTACGGATCGCGGTGGCGAGACGTCTGTCGGACACCCGTTCCGACACGGCGGAGGACGCGCTGGCCGCGGCCCTCGACGCCGAACGGGATCCGGAAGCGGCGGCGGTGCTCCTCGGCAGCCTCGCCTGGCGAGGTGACCGGCGGGCCGTCGGACCGGCGGTGCGCTGGCTGCGCGACCCGCGGACCGGCCCCTGGGCCGCACGCGCCCTGGGCGACCTCGACACCTCCGCCGCGGCCGAGCAGCTGCGCACGGCACTCGACGACCGGACGCTGACCGGCGCGACCCGGGGCGCCGCCGCGGTGGCCGTAGGGAAGTCGGGGGCCTGGGACGCCGTATGGCTGCTGCTCCCGCTGCTCGACGACCCGGGCGCCGAGGTGCGCGCCGGTGCCGTGGAGGGGCTCGGCGCACGGGTTCATGACGGTCTGCGGCTGTGGGAGCGTCATGCGGTGGCCTGGGCGCTCGTCGCCCACCTGACCGACGACGAGGGCGACGTCTGGCGGACCCGCAACGCGCTCGACGGACTGCCCCAGGCGCTCTCCGCGGTGCGGCACCTGGCCGACGACGGGCCCACCGCGGACGTCCGGGCCGCCGCGCTCTCCCTCCTGGAGGCGGACGACGCCGACGACGCGAACACCCGTGGGGACGTACGCCGTTTCGTGCGGGGCCTGGACGACCCGGACGAGCCCGTCCGCTACCACGCCGCGCTCGGCCTCACCCGCTGGGCGAAGGCCACGGGCGGCCTCCTCGCGGACAACAGGGCCGTACGCGACCGGCTGTTCGCCCTCGCCACGGACCCCTCGCCCCGTCTGCGCCAGGCCGCCACCGGCACGCTCGCCGCCCTGCCCGCCGATCCGGGCGGCTGACCCGCCGGGTGGCAACCGCTCCTGGACGCCGGGTGGTTGCCGACCCGGAGGGGTGTTCCTTCCCAGGCCGTGCCCCCAGCCGAGATCACGTCATCAGGTCAATTGACCCGGACTCTTGACTCGGAATCCCCCAGTCGCGATCCTCATCGCATATGTTGCGCCGGTCATGACAATCCCGCCTTCGGATCCGGGACCGTCCGTGTCCTCGACCGCGCCACCCCGCCGACCGAGGGACGTGGGCAGTGACCATGGCTGGACGCCCGTACCGCAGACACAAAGACGTCACCGTCGTGTCGTTGCTCCTTCTCGTGCTGGCCACGATCCTCGGCCCGACGCCGAGTTCGGCGGCCGGCGCCGAATGGTGGCTGCCGACCTCCCGCCCCGCCGTCGAAGCACAGATCAACGTGACCGGCGAGCCGTTCACCGGGACCAACTCGGCAGGAGACGTACGGGGGTTCGTCGACGCGCACAACCACCTGTTCTCCAACGAGGCCTTCGGCGGGCGGCTGATCTGCGGCAAGGTGTTCTCCGAGGCGGGCGTCGCCGCCGCGCTCAAGGACTGTCCCGAGCACTACCCCGACGGCAGCCTCGCCCTCTTCGACTACATCACCCACGGCGGTGACGGCAAGCACGACCCGGTCGGCTGGCCCACCTTCAAGGACTGGCCCGCCTACGACTCGATGACCCACCAGGCGAACTACTACGCCTGGGTGGAGCGGGCCTGGCGCGGTGGCCAGCGCGTCCTGGTCAACGACCTCGTCACCAACGGCATGATCTGCTCGATCTACCCGTTCAAGGACCGCAGTTGCGACGAGATGACGTCGATCCGGCTGCAGGCCAAGCTGACCTACGACCTCCAGGCCTACATCGACAAGCAGTACGGCGGCACGGGCAAGGGCTGGTTCCGGATCGTCACCGACAGCGCGCAGGCCCGACAGGTCATCCAGCAGGGCAAGTTGGCGGTCGTCCTGGGGGTCGAGACCTCCGAGCCGTTCGGCTGCAAGCAGATCCTCGACATCGCGCAGTGCAGCAAGGCCGACATCGACAAGGGGCTCGACGAGCTGTACGCGCTGGGCGTGCGCAGCATGTTCCTGTGCCACAAGTTCGACAACGCGCTGTGCGGCGTCCGCTTCGACGAGGGCGGCCTCGGAACGGCCATCAACGTCGGGCAGTTCCTGTCCACCGGCACCTTCTGGCAGACCGAGAAGTGCACCACCGCGATGCACGACAACCCCATCGGCACCGCCGCCTCCGAGGCGGAGGACGACCTGCCGGCCGGCGCCGAGGTCCCGGAGTACAACGACAACGCCCAGTGCAACACCCGCGGGCTCACCGGTCTGGGTGAGTACGCGGTGCAGGGCTTGATGAAGCGCAAGATGATGCTGGAGATCGACCACATGAGCGTCAAGGCCACCGGCCAGGCGCTCGACATCTTCGAGGCCGCGTCCTACCCGGGCGTGCTCTCCTCGCACAGCTGGATGGACCTCAACTGGACCGAGCGGGTCTACTCGCTCGGCGGCTTCGTCGCCCAGTACATGCACGGCTCCGAGGAGTTCAGCGCGGAGGCCGGGCGCACGAACGCGCTGCGCGAGAAGTACGACGTCGGCTACGGCTACGGCACCGACTTCAACGGCATCGGCGACCATCCCGCCCCGAGCGGCTCGGACGCCGCGGAGAAGGTCACGTACCCCTTCAAGAGCGTCGACGGCGGCTCGGTCATCGACAAGCAGACCAGCGGCTCGCGCACCTTCGACTTCAACACCGACGGTGCCGCCCATGTCGGCATGATCCCGGACTGGATCGAGGACATCCGGCTCGTCGGCGGCCAGGACGTGGTGGACGACCTCTTCCGCGGCGCCGAGTCCTACCTCGGCACCTGGGGGGCGGCGGAGAAGCACCAGGCGGGCGTCAACCTCGCCAAGGGCCGTTCGGTCACTGCCAGTTCGGCCGAGTCGAACCCGTTCACGAGCTACGCGCCCGGGCGGGCCGTGGACGGCGCCGACGACACCCGCTGGGCGAGCGACTGGAGCGACGACCAGTGGCTGCAGATCGACCTGGGCTCCACCAACCTGGTCGGCCGCGTCACCCTCGACTGGGAACGGGCGTACGGCAAGTCGTACCGCATCGAGCTCTCCACCGACGGGGCGAGCTGGCAGACCGCCTGGTCCACGACCGTCGGCGACGGCGGCCTGGACACGGCCCGCTTCACCGGCACCCCGGCCCGCTACGTCCGCGTCCTGGGCCTGGACCGTGGCACCGACTGGGGATACTCGCTCTACGAGGTGGGCGTACACAGCAGTTGACGGACCGTCCCGCCGGTCCCCGGGAATGTCCGGGGACCGGCGGGACGAGCTGCGAGGGTGAGGACGGGACGCGCATATGGCTCGGATGCCGTTGGTCGAACGGCGCCGACAGCTGACGGAAGCGGCGATCAGGGCGATGGCCCGCGACGGCGTCGCCAGGACGACGACACGGTCCATCGCGGGCGAGGCGGGCGTGTCCCTGAGCGTCTTCCATTACTGCTTCGACTCCAAGCAGGCCCTGATCGAGTCCGTCATCACCACCATCACCGACCACTACGTCACCCTGGTGCAGGAGGCCCTGCGTCCGAGGGCCACCCTTGAGGACACCGTCCGGGCCGCGTTCCAGGCGTACTGGGACCATGTGCGCGCCCATCCCGACGAACACATGCTCACCTACGAACTCACCCAGTACGCCCTGCGCCAGCCCGGGTTCGAGCATCTGGCGCGACGCCAGTACGAGCTCTACGCCGACGCGTACACCCGGCTCATCGACCAGCTGCGCCGGGACATGGACCTCCGGCTCCGCGTCCCGGTGCCCGTGCTGGCCCGCTATCTGGCCGCGATGACCGACGGCCTGACCCTCAACTTCCTCGTCCTCGGCGACGAGACCACCTGGACCGACATCCTCGACACGGTCAGCGCCCATGTCGCCGGGCTGGTCCGGGACGACACCCCCTCCCCGTGAAGGTGACGCGCGTCACTCCTTGAGGTCGGTCAGTTCTCCCGTGGACCGTGGTCAGAGCAGCGACATCGGCGCAGCCGGCCGCAACGCGCACGAGGAGTGTTGGACATGGACCGTGACCTGGTTCTCCGCCGGACCGAGGCCGAGAGGCTGAGCCTCGCCGACTTCCTCGACGCGCTGGACGTCGACGACTGGCAGGAGGCCTCGCTCTGTGCCGGCTGGACCGTGCACGACGTGGTGGCACACCTGACGCTGTCGACGCGCAGCACGCTCCTCGGCACCATCAAGGGCGCGGTCCGAGCACGCGGGGACTGGAACCGGATGGAGTTCGACCTGGCCAGGGAGCGGGCCGGCCGGTTCGGGGCGGCGGAACTCGTCGCGCAGATCCGTGAGACGGCCGGTTCCGCGCACCGGGCTCCGCTGAGTGCCCCGTTGGACCCGCTCGTCGACATCCTGGTCCACGGGCAGGACATCGCCCGCCCCCTCGGGCGGGTGCGCGCCATGCCCCCGCAGGAGACGATCGCCGCCCTCGGGCACGTCGTGGCCAGCCCGTTCTACGGGGCCCGTCGACGGCTGAGAGGGGTACGGCTGGTGGCGACCGACGTGGACTGGACGACGGGCAAGGGCCCGGACGAGGTGCGGGGACCGGTGGGCGACCTCCTCCTGCTGGCGACCGGGCGGCCCGCCGGACTGGCAGGGGTGACCGGGCCGGGCACCGAGCGGCTCGCCACCGCACTGTCGTAGCGGACCCGGCCCGGCCCGCGTGCCGTCGCGGGTGGCGATCGGGGTGCGGCCCTCGTGTCACGGCGGCCGACGGCCGGGGGCGACGTAGCGTGCTGCCTACGGCAGGGCGGATACACGCGACGGTCGATCCCATGGTGGCGTGATGTGTTGGAGTGCGACGGCTGATCTTGCGGCGGGCATCGGGGTCGCGGCGGTCGGCGCGGCCTGTGTGGCGCGGGTGCGCAGCCGCCGCGACCTGCCGCTCGCCGCACTGCCCCTGATCCTCGGGGCCCACCAGATCGCCGAGTCGGCGGTCTGGGACGCCGACGGGGGCAGCGGGCCGGCCACCGTGGTCTGGGCCGTCATCGCGCTGCCGTTGCTGGCGGTGTGGGTGCCCGGCGCGGTGCTGTGCGCCGCCGCGGCGCCCGCCCGGCCCCGGCTGGCCGTCCTGCTGGCGGTCGGGACCGCGACGGCCGCGATGCTCGCCCACGGCCTGGCCACCAGCCCGGTGACGGCCGAGATCCGGGGCCGCACGGTCGGCTACGCCGTCGACCTCTCCCAGGCCCGTCTGCTGATCGCGGGCTACCTCCTGGCCACGGTGGGCTCCTTCGTGCTGTCGGGTGACCGGCGGCTCGTGGCGCTGGGGGTGTTGATGGGGTCGGGCGCGCTGGTCTGCTGGGCCGCGTGGCGGCTGGAGTTCGCCTCGACGTGGTGCGCGTTCGCGGCCGTGGCCTCACTGCTGCTGCTCGGCTGGGTACGCCGACGCCCGCCGGCCTCGCCCCTGTCGCCCGCCCCGGACTCACGGCAGCGGTACGGAACGTAGCTCGTGGCCGGTCGTCGGCTGCACGACGACATGGCCGAAGTCGCCTCCCGGGGCGACGAGGTGGGGGAACACGCTTCCGCGGGCCTGCGGGTACGGCGGTGACATACGTGGCGCGGCGGTCCCCGTTCCGTCCGGTCCGGCCCGCAGGTCGATCGTGATCACGCGCCCCCTGGTGTCGTCGTTGTCCGGGGTGAAGGTCACGAACCGCTCGCCGACCAGGCCGGCTTCGCGCGTGGTGGTGGCGTAGCTCCACAGTCTCCGGTGACGGTCGAGGTCGTAGGCGTTCCAGGTTCCGGCGCCCGGATCCTCCGCGCTGTCCTCGTACAGCATCAGCACCCCGTCGGCCGAGATCAGACCGCGTTCCGGCTTCATGCCGGTGTCCTCGGCGGTCGGGAGCGGTCGGAGGTCGGCCGGGTCGAGGCGACGCAGCGGCGGGAAGGTGTCCTCGGCGGAGTGCGGGCTGCCGGTGCACACCAGGTGGTGGGTGCCGGAGACGAGGTGGGGGCAGACGGCGCCGGCCGGGCTGGTGGCGACGGTCCGGCCGGTGCGGCCGGCCCGGGCGGTGACCCGCGCCCCGTCGGTGGTGTATACGCGACCGCCGAACGCGGCGAGGCCGTCGTGGGGATCCGCGTCGACGCTCCGCCGCCACAGGGCCGCACCGTCGGACGCCCGGAAGGCGCCGAGGGTGGTGTCCACCGAGCCGTCCGAGCCGGCGGCGCCGGTCGAGTCGAGCGCGTAGAGGACCCCGTCGGCCGCCGTGACGGCGGCGTACGCCCGCCCGGTGGGCAACCGGTGGGACCAGGCGGCCGTGCCGGCCCGCAGGTTCGCGGCGCGCAGCTCACGGCCCGCGCCGGTGACCGCGCGTTCGTCGGCCGGGTCGACGGCGAGGACGACGCTCGCGGCCTTTCCGGTGGCCGGTACGGTCCAGGTGATCGAGCCGTCGGCCCGGGACCGCCCGACGATCCCGCCCGAGGCGGTGCCGCAGACGACCTGGTGGGCCGTGGCCGCACAGCCGGCCGAGGCCTCCGGGCCGGAGAGCGGGGTGGTCCAGGCACGCCACGGGCCCCGGACGGCCACGGTCGTGGGGGAGGGCCGGGGAGCCGAAGCCGCCGCACCGGACCCGGACGGGGAGGCAGCCGTACGCCCCGACCCGGCGCCCGAGCACGCGGCCAGCACCAGCGCGCACAGGACGGCCCCCACCGCGGGCGCCGCTTCTCGCACGTACCGAACCCGTCGCATCAGCAGCCCCTCGCGTCGAGTTCCCATGCTGGCAGACGCGACGGCCTCGACACATCCCGGGCGCGGCCCCTCGTCGCGGCGGCGACGTTCCCCGCCCGGGACGGGGCGTGGCTCTCGCGGGTTCCGGGGCCCTCGGCGGCGCCTGTACCGGGCCGGTGGCCTCCTCGACCGGGCCCGGTCCGGGCCGCGGGAGCACCATGGAGTCATGGACAGCCACGGAGCCATCGGTGAGGCCGGTTCACTGGCCCGCGTCAGCCCGCCCGGGCGCGTCGCGGACCCCGAGGAAGGCATCAGCCACGAGGAACTCGCCCTCGCGGCCCGCAATCACGGTCTCCCCCTGGAGGCCCTGCGCTACGAGGTGACCCCACCCGGCCTCCACTACGTGCTGGTCCACTACGACATCCCGGCCACCGAGGCGGACACCTGGACGCTCACCGTGCGCGGCCGTGTCCACACGCCCCTGGCCCTCGACCTGAGTGCCCTGCGCTCCCGCCCGTCCGTCACCCACCGCGTCACCATGGAGTGCGCGGGCAACGGCCGGGCCCGCCTCACCCCGCGGCCGGTGAGCCAGCCCTGGCTGGTCGAGGCGGTCGGCACGGCGGACTGGACCGGCGTACCCCTGCGGACCCTGCTCGCCGAGGCCGGCGTGGCAGCGGACGCCGTGGAGGCGGTCTTCACGGGAGTCGACCACGGCGTGGAACGCGGTGTCGAGCAGGACTACCGGCGCAGCCTGCCGCTCACCGATGCCACCGCCCCGGACCCGGAGGTCCTGGTCGCGTACGAGATGAACGGCGCCCCGCTGCCGCCGCAGCACGGACACCCGCTGCGCCTGGTCGTTCCCGGCTGGTACGGCATGGCCCATGTGAAGTGGCTGCACGACATCACGCTGACCGACATCCCGTTCACCGGCTTCCAGCAGACGGTGGCGTACCGCTACCGCAGGTCTCCCGACGAACCGGGCGACCCCGTCACCCGGATCGCGCCCCGCGCCCTGATGATCCCGCCCGGCTTCCCGGACTTCATGTCCCGCACCCGGGTCGTCCGCCCCGGCCCGCTGCGGTTGGAGGGCCGTGCCTGGTCGGGTCGCGCACCGGTCACGAAGGTCGAGGTCAGCGTCGACGACGGCGACCGGTGGCAGGAGGCCGAGCTCTCCCCGCCGGACGGACACCCCTGGGCCTGGCGCCACTGGCACGCGCCCTGGACCGCCACCCCCGGCCCTCACCTCCTAACGGCCCGCGCGACCGACGCCGAGGGCACCGCCCAGCCGCTCACCCCGCCGTGGAACCGGGGCGGGTTCGGCAACAACCTGGTCCAGCGTGTACCGGTGGTCTGCCTGTAGGTACGGGGTGTTCAGCCGTGGCGAGGGTCCTGTCGACCGTGCGGCCGGCTCCGCGGGTGGCGGGTCGCCAGCCATACGCCCGCGCCCGGCGCGACGGGCACCGCGCGTGGCGCGCGGAACCCGAGGGGCCGCAACGGGTCCAGGTGGCGCGCGGAGACCGTGACCGTGACGGCGATGGCGTCGTCATCGTCGACGGCACGCAGCCCGGGGGCCAGCAACTCGGCGACCACGCCACGGTCCCAGGCCTCTGTCTCGCCCGGCGCACAGACGGTGACCACCGTCCAGTGCGGCACGCCGGGCCCGGCCACCTTCAACGCCGTCTCCAGCACCGGGCGTTGGGGCGGGCAGGTGGCGAGTTCGCGGGAGAGGAGGCTGCTGAACCGGGTGTGAGGAGGCTCCACGCCGGCCCCGGGCGGCAGCCAGACGGCAGCCGCGAGGAGGGCTCCGTCGTCCCGTTCGGCCACCCACACCTGGCCCTCTTCGAGGGCGTGGTGGGCGAGCATCAGCCGCATGGCGCGCCGGGCCTGTTCCCAGTCGACGACGGCGTCGCCGCCCGGATGCGTGGCCGGGGAGGGGGACGGGGCGAAGAGGCGTACCACCGCGGGGACGTCCACCAGTTGGGCCATGCGCACGGCGGTTCGGGAGGACAGCTGAAGAGTCGTCATGGGCGGGCTCATCGTCGGGCTCATGTTCGGGGTCTTCCTTTCGCGTGGGTCAGAGGGACCGGCCGGAGCCGGTCAGTTCGGCGGCGGCGACCGGCCGCCGCGGCCCGGAACGCGGGAGCCGGACGGGGCGCGGACCGGGCGAGGGGGCCGGTGCGGCGACCGCGACAGCCGGAGCGGAAATCCGGGTCGAGGCCGGTACCGGGCGCCGAACACGCGGCCGGGCGAGGGTGATCGGCCGGCCGGCACGGTGTCCGTCACCGCGTCCGTCACCGTGTCCGCGTCCCGGATGGTCGTGGCGGGGCTCGGGACGGCTGAGCAGGGTCACGCCGTGGGCCGCCGCCGCGGCACCGGCAAGCGCCAGCAGGGTGCCCGTGGCGCCGTACCGGAAGCCCTCGCCGAGCAGCGTGAGGCCGATGGCGGACGCGGCGACCGGGTTGACGAGGGTGAGCACGGCGAGGGGACCGCCGAGGCCGTGGCGATACGCCTGCTGGGACAGCAGCAGTCCGGCCGCGGCGAACGCGACGGTCAGGGCCGCGACCAGTGCGCCGCTCCAGGAGAGGGCGGGTCCGACGGCGAGCTTCTGCGCCAGGGTGGAGCCGACCCCCGAGGCGATGCCGGATGCCGCGGCGAACGCGAGGCCGCTGAGGGCGGCGCGGGTCGAGGCGAAGCGGACGAGCAGCGCGATCACCCCGGCGGCGGCGAGGACGACGGCGAGGACCTGGGCGCCGTCCAGGGTGTCGTCCGGCCCGGAGGCCGAGGACGCCACCGTCAGCAGGGCGATCAGTCCGACGAGCGTGAGGACCATGCCGCGCCACTGGATGCGGGAGGTGTGGCGCCCCGTCACCAGTGAACCCAGGGGCACCGCCATGACGAGGCTCAGCGCCCCGAGCGGCTGCACCAGGGTCAGCGGCCCGTATCGCAGGGCGACCACGTGCAGCAGCGCGCCCGTCGCGTTCAGGCCCACCGACCACCACCACGAGCCGCGGGCCAGCGCGCCGCGCACGCTCGCGGTGTCGGCGGCGGTCCGTTCCTGGACCACGGCGGCAGCGGCGTAGGCGATGGCGGAGACCAGCGAGAGGGCGACGGCCAGGAGTACCGGAGAGAACGTCGTCACCGGGCCACCTCCTCGATGCTCGATACGAAACGGTTTCGTACCGATAGGCTACGGAGCGGCTGAGCGAAACGCAAGCGTTTTCTTAGGCGGCACCCCGTGCGATCAGGCTCTCGGTGCAATCGAACGCCGTTCGCCGGGCGGGCCGTGGCTGCCGTCGAGGAGGGCCCTGGCCTGCTGGGCGCTGTGGCGGATCGACCCGGCCCGCGGCGCGAGGAACGGCCGCGGCGCGTCCTCACGCCCATCACCGGCGGACTCAGGGCGACGCCGCCGACCCCGGCCCGACTTCGGACTGAGGGACTTCCGGTACACGGGAGCGCCCCCGCACGCAGGCGCCGTTGCCGGCCTGGGGCGCCGACGGCAGTCCCGACGTCGCCCACCATCCGATCTCCGCGGCGCGGTCGACGACCCGGTGGCCGCCGGTGCGACACCACCGCCCGCCGCATCCGCGAGGGGTGCGCGCCCGCCCTCCGGTGACGTCAGTGATCCAGGGACAGGGAGATGTGCGGGGACAGCGAGCGGAGGAAGTCGGGGGCGTCGAAGATGTGGCCGGCGGAGGCGACACCGACCGTCCTGGTCCGGCCCGCGAGGATGCGGTGGACCGCTTCCACCGCGAGCGGCGCGCTGACGGCGTAGATGTCCCGGCCCCTGGCCACGGCGCGTCGCTCCGTGCCGCCGGAGCGTACGACGACGTCGACGAGGAAGGTCTGCGCGGACCGGCCACGCTCGTCGAGCGCTTTTGGCGCCGAGGCGCCCGGGGCCGACAGGTCGCCGGCCGCCTCGGTCGTCATATAGGTGCGCACCTCGGGGACGGACAGATGGCTGGGGACGGTGACGACGTCGGTCATCGTGAACTCCCCGATGACGGTCCGGGTGCCCAGCGGTTCGGGGAAGGGCCACTTCAGGACGGGCAGTTCGTCATGGTGGTACCGCAGTCGTCCGCCGGTGTAGCGGACGTGACGGCCCTCGCGCCGCTGCCGGGACACCTGGCCCGCGGCGAGCGTTCCGGCGGTGGGATGCCAGCTGTCCAGCCCGTACGCGAGGTGCGCCTCGTCGGCCGCCGTCCAGTCGCCCATCGCCGCGGTGACGAGCAGGTCGCCGAGACCGCCGTAGAAGGCCATCGCGGGTACGACGACCGCTCCCGCGGCGCGGGCCCGCTCCGCGAAGTGCGCGAACGTGTCGACATTGGTCTCGATCTCCGCCGCCACGTCCACATACGGGATCCCCGCCCGCAGCGCCGCCTCGATCACGGGCGCGGCGGTCGTGGCGAAGGGCCCGGCGCAGTTGATCACGGCTGCCGCACCGGCCAGCGCGCGGTCCAGCGAGGCCGGATCGTCGACCGAGGCCGGCCGGACGTCCCCTCCGGGACCGGACGCCGCGAACGCCCGCAGCTTCTCGGGGTCCCGCCCGGAGAGCACCGGAACGAACCCGCGATCCCGCAACTCCGCCACCACGAACCGCCCGGTGTGCCCGTACGCCCCGAACACCGCCACCGTCTGCCCCGACCCCATGAGTTCTCCCCGTTCTCGCACTGTCCGCGTCGTTCTCGGACCACCGTGTTCTCGACCGGTCCGCCGCGACCATCCTGTCGGGGGCGGTCGCCCGGCCGTGAGTGTCCGGAACGACACGCCCCGTACAATTTCGGACATGGGTACTGTCGCGCTGGCCGTCACCGAAGGAATGCTGCACTTCGAACTGTCCGTGGCCTACGAGGTGTTCGGCGCTCCTCCGGCCGGTGTGAGCGCCGACTGGTACGACCTCGCCGTCTGCGGGGTGGACACCGTGCGGGTCGGCCGGTTCCGGCTGGAGCCCGACCACGGCCTCGACCGGCTGATCGGCGCGGACACCGTGATCGTCCCCGGCTGGGCGGACGTCGACGTGGATCCGCCCGCGGAACTGGTCGGCGCGGTGCGTGCCGCCCACGAGGCGGGCGCACGCGTGGCGTCCCTGTGCACCGGCGCGTTCGTGCTGGCCGCGGCCGGTCTGCTGGACGGCCGGCGCGCGACCACCCACTGGGCGCACACCGACGTCCTGGCCGCCCGCCACCCCGAGGTGACGGTCGACCCGGACGTGCTCTACGTGGACAACGGCAGTGTGCTCACCTCCGCGGGCAAGGCCGCCGCGCTCGACCTGTGCCTGCACCTCGTACGCCTCGACCACGGCTCGTCGATCGCCAACGCGGTCGCCCGGCGGCTGGTCGTGCCGCCCCACCGGGCCGGTGGCCAGGCCCAGTTCGTCGCCGCCCCGGTCCCCGCCCAGGACGACCACCCGCTCGCCGCACTGCTGCCCTGGGTGATCGAACGCCTCGACCATCCGCTGACGGTGGAAGACCTGGCGCGCCGGGCCGGGATGAGCTCACGCCACCTGGGCCGTCATTTCAGGGCGGCGACCGGCACCACCCCGCTGCAGTGGCTGCTGACCCAACGAATCCGGCGCGCCCAGGAGTTGCTGGAGACCACGGACGACAGCGTCGACGCCGTCGCGGCGGCCACCGGCATGGGCACGGCCACGACGCTGCGCCGTCACTTCCACCGCACGGTCGGCGTGCCCCCGGACACCTACCGCCGTACCTTCCGCTCGGGCTCCCCTCTCGGTGCGAACGGCGACCGGCGGCGCTGAGGGCCGCGCCGCCCCGCCCTAACTCTCAAGTGGCGTAAGTACGTTCATCTTTTCAGTTGATCCTACGAATTTCCCGCGGGGTGGGTTCCCGACTCGGTCCACAGCCTGATAGGAAACTTTCCTAACGATCCAGGTCTGGACCAACTCCCCCCACCCTGTTTGGAGTCTCCGTGGACCCTGAGACAGCAGCCTCCGCACGCCTTGCTCGCCCCTCCCGCCGCACTGTGCTGGCCCTGCTCGGCGCGCTAGGATCCGTCACCGTCATCGGCGCCCAGCCCGTCGTCGCGGTGCCGACGGCCGCACCGGGGCTGGACGATCCGGCGAAGAAGGAGATCGCCATGCAGCTGGTGTCGAGTGCGGAGAACTCCTCGCTCGACTGGAAGGCCCAGTACCAGTACATCGAGGACATCGGCGACGGCCGCGGCTACACCGCCGGCATCATCGGTTTCTGCTCCGGCACCGGCGACATGCTCGGCCTCGTGGAGCTCTACGCCACCCGCAGGCCCGGCAACGTGCTCGCCCCGTACCTCGCGGCCCTGCACCGCGTCGACGGCACCGACTCGCACGACGGCCTCGACCCGGACTTCCCCGAGGACTGGCGCGGGGCCGCACAGGACGCGGTGTTCCGGCAGGCGCAGAACGACGAACGCGACCGCGTCTACTTCGACCCCGCGGTCCGCCAGGGCAAGACCGACGGCCTGCGTGTGCTCGGCCAGTTCGCCTACTACGACGCCCTCGTGATGCACGGCGACGGGAACGACTCCACCAGCTTCCGCAACATCCGTCGGCGCGCGTTGCGCAGCGCGCAGCCGCCCGCGCAGGGCGGCGACGAGACGACGTACCTCGACGCCTTCCTCGACGCGCGGGTGTGGGCGATGAAGCAGGAGGAGGCGCACAGCGACACCAGCCGGGTCGACACCGCACAACGCGTCTTCCTGCGCCTGGGCAACCTCGACCTGAACCCGCCGCTCGCCTGGCAGGTCTACGGGGACAGCTACCACATCGGCTGATCCGTGCGACTGATCCACGCGGCGGGGCCGGAGGGCTGTCCGGTGGGCCGCTCGGAGGATCGGTTCAGCGGGTCGGTCCGGTGGGTCGTCCGGCGATGCCGTCACCGGACGACCCGCGCCCCCTTCACCTTCGCGCGCTGCCCCGGCCGCGTCGGCGGCGCAGTGCGACATACCCGACGGCGCCGAGTGCTCCGGCGGTGGCCAGGCTGATCCCGAGGGCGAGGTCCGTGTCGGACGGGCCGGAGGTGGACGTGCTCCCCACCCCGGCCCGCGCGCCGAGCGTGGGAACCGCCGAGGCCGGGCTGGTCGCCACCGGGGTCGACAGGGCGGTGACACGGCGGGGCAGGGCCTCGCAGGCGATACCGTCGTCCGGGCCCTGGTCCTCGTCCAGCCGGTCCGGGTCACCGGTGTTCCGATCGAACTCCGCCTGCGCGTCTTCCTGGTAGGCGAAGTCGCGGCAGTCGAGATCCTGGGCGTGGGCGATCCCGGCGAGCGGGACGACGGACAAGAGCGTGGCGGCTATGCCGGTGATCGCGGAACGGCGTTGCATGAGCGTCTCCTCGTGGCCGAAGCCGGCCGTCGCCTCGACGTCAGGAAACGCGCGGTGCGGCGGCGCGATGCGCTGAGCCGTACGGGCGACGGCACCGCAGGTCCGCACCCCCGGCACGACGTGCCACTGCGGGGACTCCGAGCATCGACGTGCGTCCCGTTCCGGTCTTCGAGGACGTCCGTACTCTGCCCGGCCCGAAGCCACCCGGAGCCGATGTCTTCTGGACCCTGCAGCTATCGGACCCTTTCCCCGCTCGACGGTGAGCCGCCTGAGGCTTCGCCCGACGGCGCCGCCCGGACAGCCGGTGGACGTCTCGCTCGGCGTGATCCGCTGCGGAGGGTGAGGTGCCCCCGCCGGCGCGGGGGTGGGGCGGCGCCGGGCCGGTCGGGGTGTCGCGCGTCAGGGCGAGGACTCGGTGGATCTGCCGGGTCGTCGGGTGAAGCGGCGTAGTCCCCGTCGCGTGGGTTTGAGGGGTTTGTCCTCGGGGGCGACCGGTCCCTGGCCGGCGGACAGGGCCGGGGTCATGGACGAGGCCGCTACGGAGCTGCTGCTCCGTTCGAGCCGGCTCCGGACGGCCTGGGCCATGGCCTGGTGGGACGGTTCCAGCAGCAGACCCTCCGCGGACAGCCGCTCCCACATGTGCAGCAGCTCCTGTCCCCGGGTGGCCACCTGGCTCTCGTCCATCAGCCCCTGCCACGCCGCGGTGGCGCGGGCCACCTCCGGTGCCGCCCGCTTCAGGTCGGTCCGGCAGCGGATGCGCGCGACGGTCAGCGCGAGGACCGTGGCGAGCACGTGGTCGCCACGCCGATACGCGAGGTACGCCTCGATCGCCCGTGCCTCCAGCGAGAGTTCGTCCTCCGTTCCCCGGCGCAGGGTCAGGTGCTCGCGCAGGGCGCTGGCGAGGACGAACGCGGCGTGCAGCTCCTCGCGTTGCGCGTGCTGGATGATGCGCTCGACGCGGGCGAGCGGAGGAAACGCCTCCTCCTCCGCGGCGGTACGTTCGAGGCCGGGCGGCAGGTCGTCCTCGTCGTCGATGGTCCGGCTCGAACCGTCGGGGTGCACCCGCAGGCGTGCCACCTGCATCACGGTGCGGTCGATCACGGTGGCCGCCACCGGGGCCCCCAGGGTGCGGGCGAACATGGCGACGGCGTCGAGGATCGCCTCGTTGGGCGGTCGCGTGCCACTCATCTCCAACAAGTGGCCGTTGACCACCGTCGACCCGTCCTCCGCGACATAGGCGTCGAGACGGATCAGTGGCGGTGCGCTGAGCGCGGGCAGGTTCCTCGCGTCACGAGGTGTCAGTGAGTGGGACATCCGCTCAGGCTCCGGGTCGGACGACACCGAGAATGGACATGGAGGCGGCCGGCGCGGTCGTGATCGTGCGTCCGGGCCTCGGCGCGTGGACGATCTGCCCGCCCCCGATGTACATGCCCACGTGTGTGGCGTCGTTGAAGTAGATGATCAGGTCCCCGGGGCGCGCGGACGCCAGGCCGACCCGGGTCAGTCCCTGCCACTGGGCCTGCGACGTACGGGGTATGGGGTGCCCCGCCCTCGCCCACGCCACGGAGGTGAGCCCCGAGCAGTCGTACGCCGAGGGGCCCACGGCACCCCATCCGTACGGTTTGCCGATCTGCGCCATCGCGAAGTCGACGGCCTTCGCGGCCGCTCCGCTCGCTTTCGTGCCGCCGCCGGTGCCGGCGCCGGTGGTGGCCGGGCTGTCGCCACCCGAACCGGAGCCCGTCCAACGGGACTTGGCCTTCTCCGCGGCTCGCTCCTCCAACTGGGCCAGTTCGCGGGTCTGTTCCTTTTCGAGGCCCGCCTCGATCTGCTCGGCCTCGGCGATCTTCCCCTCGATCTTCTCTTTCGCCGCGGCCTTGTCCGTGCGGCTGCTCTCCAGATCGCGCAGCTTGTCCGCGGCGGCCTCGGTCTGCCCGCTCAGCTCGGCGCGGGCCGTCTTCTGGATCCCGGAGACACTGACCACGTTCCGCATGGCCTGACGGGCCTGGGTCGCCTCGTCCAGGGCCTGGTCGGGGTGGTCGCCGAGCAGCAACTGGATACCCGTGGCGGCGAGATCGCCCCCGCGGTACTGCGTCCGGGCCGCCGCACCCGCGAGGTCGTGCAGATCGTCCACCCGGTCCTTGGCGCGGACCAGGTCCTTGCGGAGCGACGTCAGCCGCTTCTCCTGCTGGGTGGCCTTCACGTCCGCGGCGTTGTACGCCTCGGTCGCCACCTCCGCATCCCGGTAGAGGCCGTCCAGTTGGACACGGATGTCCTCGATCGACGGGTCGTCCTGCGGGTCGGGCTCGCCAGGGGCCGCGTAACCCGGGCCGGGTAACAGCGCGATCGCGCAGGCGAGCGTTGCTAAGGCGGCACGGCTCCGCAGCCGTCTGCCGCCGGTCGACACGTTCATCAGCACCACTTTCAGGGGTCGTGTGCCGGCGGGCCGGGACCGACGACGTGCTCATCGCAGTCGCCACCGCGCGTCATACGGAGATCAGTTCGAGTCTTGAACACACTACCGTCACTCGAACGTCTGACCCCTTCGTCCCCGCGTGTGTCAACCTTCCGCACGCAACGCATCCGCCGCAGCCGGTCCCCCTCGGCCTCCGCTGGCCGTGCTTCATGTCGGGCACGATCCGCGGGTGCTTCTCCCGGGAAGGGCTTGCCGGACCGACAGACCGACAGACCGACAGGCCAGCGGATCGGCGAACCGATGAGTTGTGGACCTCGGACCGGTCTCCCCTGGTACAGACGACCTTCCCCGAACGGATGTGACGACCGTGCCGAACAGTTCCGGCTACGCCAAGGTCAACGGCCTGGAGATGTACTACGAGATCCACGGGGCGGACGAGAAGGCCCGGCGTCCCCTGGTGCTGCTGCACGGAGGCGTCCTCACCGTCGGGCTGACCTTCGGTGCCGTGCTGCCCGCCCTCGCCGCCGACCGGCGGATCGTCGCCCCCGAACTCCAGGGGCACGGTCACACCGCCGACATCGACCGGGACATCACCGTGCCGAACCTGGCGTCCGACGTCGTGGCGCTGCTCGACGAACTCGGCATCCGGCAGGCCGACTTCCTCGGGTTCAGCCTCGGCGGGCTGACCGCGCTGGAGATCGCCCACCGGCACCCCGAGCGGGTCGGGCGGCTCGTGCTCGCCGCCGTCCAGTACGAGCAGGAGGGCTACCACGACGAGGTCCGCGTGCCCGACTACGGTTCGCCACGGCTGCCGAGCGAGGCGGACTTCCAGGAGATGGCCGACGCCTACGCGGCCACCGCACCGGATCCCGGGAACTTCCAGGACTTCATCGCCAAGTGCACGGCGGCGGCGCACGGCCCCCTGCCCTGGACCGCCGACGACCTGCGCGGACTGGAGGCGCCCACGCTGCTGGTCATCGGCGACACCGACTTCGTCCGGGTCGAGCACGCCGCGGAGATGCAACGGCTCATTCCCCGCTCGCAGTTGGCCGTGCTGCCCGCCACCACGCACATGTCCCTGATGGGGCGTACCGCCCTGCTCCTGCCGCTGCTGGGCGAGTTCCTCGACTGAGCCGCGCTCGCCCGCGCGCGTGAGGTTCAGCGCAGGGTGCGGACGAACACATCCCCGGTCAGGTTCGTGTCGTCGGGCACCAGGCCGGGGTAGTAGGAGTCGAAGACCGCCGTCGACTCGTCCGCGCTCAGTGCCGCCCGCCCCACGGTGACGGGCAGCCCGTCCTGCCCGGGGGCCAGCAGTTCCTCGTGGCCGGTGCGCAGATCACGCAGGACCAGCCCCAACGTCCTGCGGTCCGCGTCCGCCGTGTTCAGCAGCAGCTTCGAGCCGGTCACCGACAGGTCCGACACCAGGGTGAGATCGGTGGGGGAGTGGCCGTCGTACCGCCGGAGGGTGCCCGTGCGCAGATCGCGGACGAAGGCGTTCCAGCCGTTGTTCGTGTCGGCGTCCGGAACCAGGCCGGTGGCGAGCGAGTTGAAGCCCACCTTGGAGCCGTCGGCGCTCAGCACCGGAGCGATGGCCGAGGTGTCGGCGGGCGCGCCGTCATGGGTGGCGTCGGCCTGCACGGTCCGCCCGGTCACCCGGTCGTACACGAGGATGTCGCCCTGGTCGTCGGCGGACGGGCCCGAGTAGCCCTCCAGATAGGCGACCTTGCGGCCGTCGGCGCTCATCGAGATCTGCTGGCACTGGTGGACGTCCTTGGAGCCGTCCGAGGGCCGGCTGACCCGCCGCACCTGCTGGGTCCGGCGGTCCAGCAGCATGACGCGGCAGGCGAACGCGCCGTGCTCGTCGACCTCGGGCCGGGCGACGAAGGCGACGTACCGCCCGCTCGCGCTGATCGGGGCGATGCCGTTCGACACGTGATAGCCCTCGTCCATCACGGGTGCCAGGCGTTCGACGGACCCGGTGCGCAGGTCCAGGACGTGCACGGAGGACGTCCCGGTCGTCGGCGCGTACGAGTTGACGGTCAGATACCGTCCCGACTCGGACAGCTGGGGCGTCGACGTCGTCTCGCCCGGTATCACCACGCGCTGCAAGGGCCGCCCCGGAGCCGTCCGGTAGAAGACGCCGTAGCCGACGCCCGGGCCGGGCACCAGGTTGGTCGCCGCCGATCCGAAGGCCACCACCCGTCCGTCCGCGCTGACCACGGGTTCCCCCGAGTGGCCGTTGCCGCCGGTCCCGTCGGGGGCCACGCTGATCCGCTCGGTGCGCGGTACCTCCGCGTCGCCCGCCGCCCCCGCGGGGGCGGCGAGACAGCTGAGGGCGACCGTCAGAGCGGCGGTCATGGAGCTGCGTAAGGAAGGTCTCATCAGGTGGCTCCCCCTTCGGCGGGGAACGGCCACGGCAGCCCTCCCCCGAGTGCTCGCGATGTGTGTGCACGCGATGAAAGCGTGCCGCCTGCCAAGAGTCAACGCCTGCGCACCGGCCGGACGCTCACCCATCCACGAAGTCGGCGACGAGCGCGGCGAACTCGTCCGGGCCGGTCAGGCGGACGCCGAGGGTCTCCGCCTTGGCCCGCTTGGATCCGGCGCCCTCCCCGGCGACGACCAGGCTGGTCTTCTTGGAGACGCTGGAGGAGGAGCGCCCGCCGGCACGTTCGACCAGCTCGTTCATCTGGTTCCGGCTGAGCTTCTCCAGGACGCCGGTCATCGCGCCGGTCACGACGACCGTCATCCCGGCCAGGGGCAGCTCCGCCCCGGTCACGACCGCCGGGTCGGCGGCTGGGTCGACGGCCGGTGCGTCCGCGCTGTCGTCGGCCGCGGGCGCGGGCGGGGTCGCGCCGGGCTCGGTCATGTTCACCCCGGCCGCCACGAGTCTGTCGATGAGCGGGGCGAGTTCGACGAGTTCCGCGACGATCGACGGGGCCTTCTCCGTGCCGATGCCCTCGACCCGCCGCATCGCCTCGGCGTCGGCGGCCCGGATACCGTCCATGGTGGCGAAGTGGCGGGCGATACGGCGGGACATGGAGCGGCCGGTGCCCCGGACACCGAGCGCGCACAACACCCGGGACAGGGGCTGGTCCTTGGCCGTGGCGATCGCGGTGAGCAGGTTGTCGGTGCTGGTCTCACCCATCCGCTCCAGGCCGAGGAGCTGCTCGCGGGTGAGGGCGAACACGTCCGCGAGATCCGCGACCAGGCCGGCCTCGACGAACTGGACGACCCGGGTGTGGCCGAGCCCCTCGATGTCGAGCTGGTCGCGGCCGGCGGCGTAGGAGAGGGCGGCCACGAGGTGGCAGTCGCGGCCGTTCTCGCAGCGCCAGCGCTGCTCGCCGCTGTCGATGCCGGACCCGCACCGCGGACACACCTCGGGAAAGACGATCGGCTGCTCCTCGCCGCTGCGCAGATGTGCGACCGGGGCCTCGACACGGGGGATGACGTCGCCGGCCCGATGGACCATGACGTGGTCGCCCAGGCGCAGGTCACGCCGGGTGATGTCGGCGGGGTTGTGCAGGGTGGCGTAGGTGATGGTGGCCCCGTCGATCTCGACCGGCTCCAGGACCGCGCGCGGGGCGATGATGCCGGTGCGGCCCACGTTCCACTCCACCGCCAGCAGCCGGGTGATCTTCTCCACCGCGGGCAACTTGTAGGCGATGGCCCAGCGGGGAGCGCGCGAGCCGGATCCGGCGGCCCGCTGGTCGGCGGCCAGGTCGGCCTTGATGACGATCCCGTCGATCCCGAACGGCAACTCCGCCCGCAGCGCCGCGATCTCCTGGACGCGGGAAAGAACCTGCTCGGCGGTGTCGGCGGTACTGCCGGGCACGTCGGTGGTGGCGGTGGTGTTCACCCCGTACCCGGCGGCCCGGGCCATCAGGTCGCTGTGCGCGAGTTCGCCCAGCTCCTCCGCCAGGACGGTGTCGGTGTCGGGCAGGGGCAGCAGGGCGTAGCCGAAGAACGTCATCGGCACGGTGTAGGCGCGCTCCCTCGCCCGCAGGGTGCCCGCCGAGGCGCCCCGCGGATTGGCGAACGGCTGCCCGCCGTGCCCGGTGCGCACCTCGTTGGCGTGCTCGAACTGGGCGGTGGTCATCAGGACTTCGCCACGCACCTCCACGGTCACCGGCTCGGCCAGCTGCTCCGGCAGGCCCTCGATGGTGCCGATCGCGTGCGAGACGTCCTCCCCGGCCGTCCCGTCGCCGCGGGTGATCAGCCGGGTCAGCCGGCCGCGGGTGTAGCGGGCGGCGACCGCGAGACCGTCCAGCTTCGGCTCCACACTGAACCGGGACACCTCGTGCCCGATCCGGCGGGCCACCGACGCGGTCCAGTCGGTGAACTCCTCGGCGGAGAACACGTTGTCCAGACTCAGCATCGCCACCGTGTGCGGGACGTCCCCCTCCGCGGCACCGCCGGCGACCTTCCCGGTGGGGGAGTCCGGCAGCACCTGGTCCGGATGGCCGGTCTCCCACGCCTCGATACCGCGCACCAGCCGGTCGTAGGTGTCGTCGTCGAGCGGCGAGGTGCCGCCCGCGTAGTAGGCGGCCGAGGCCTTCACCGCGTCCTCGACGGCCTGCGCGTAGGCGGCGGCATCCACGATCTGTGCAGCTGGTGTGGTCATGTACGCCATCTTGCCCGCCACCACTGACAACGCCCCCGGGGCGCCGCCGCCCGAGCCGTGTCACGGACCGCGGGACCTCCTCGCCGCCGACGTCCGCATGGTCGGCGGCGGCAAGGCCCCGCTTCCGGCCGTGCCGAGGTGAGGGGCGAGGCGGAACTCCCTGTCCGAGAGGTGGGCAGGGGGAGGTGCCGCGAGGTGGGGCGGCCGTGGGACCGCCGGTCGCGTTTGTTACGCTCCCGCTGCCTCCCGCGGGGGAAGTCCGGTGAGAGTCCGGCGCTGACCCGCAACGGTGTGCGCGGCGGTCGAACGGTCCGTCGCGCGAGTCCGATCGCCCGTGGGTGGTGCGACCCGTTGAACGCTCGCCGTGGACTGCGAGAGGGGACCGCGCGGCCGGCACGGTCGTACGGGCCGTCTCCTGTCCGATGTCCACCAGGCGGCCCCAGGCGAAGGACCGCCCCGACCGTGCGCCGAAGCCCCACCCCCAGCCGCATACCGGTCCCGCCCCTGGTGGCCGGGCTCGCCGTCTTCCTCCTGGTGTCGCTCGTGTGCGGGGTGTCGCTCGGGGCGTCCGGCATCGGCCGGGCCGAGGTGTTCCGCCTCCTGTGGGCCGGGCTCACCGGCGGGACCCTGCCCCCCGGGGACCTCGCCTCGTACACCATCGTCTGGGAGATCCGGCTGCCACGGGTCGTGCTCGCGGCCGTCGTCGGAGCGGGACTCTCGGCCGTCGGTGTGGCCGTGCAGGCGATGGTGCGCAACGCGCTCGCCGATCCGTTCGTGCTGGGCATCTCCTCCGGGGCGGCGGTCGGTGCCAACGCCGTCATCCTGCTCGGGGCGTTCGCGGGCCTCGGGGTGTGGGCGCTGTCGGTGTCCGCGTTCGTCTCGGCGCTCGCCGCGATGCTGCTCGTGTACGCCGTGGCCCGCTCCCCGCACGGGCTGACCCCGCTGCGGCTGATCCTCACCGGGACGGCACTGGCGTACGGCTTCGAGGCCGTCACGACCGTCATGGTGTTCGGCGCGGCCCGCGGCGAGGCGGCCCGCTCGGCGATGATGTGGCTGCTGGGCAGCCTCGGCGGGGCCGGCTGGGCACAGGTGCCGCTCGCCGCCGTGACCGTGACGGCCGGATGGGCGTGGCTGCGGTGGCGGGCCGAGCCGCTCAACGCCCTCGCCATGGGCGACGAGACCTCCGCCGCGCTGGGCGTTCCACCGGGGCGGCTGCGCAGGGAACTCTTCCTCGTCACCGCGGCCGTGACCGGGACGGTCGTCGCGGTCAGCGGCGCGATCGGGTTCGTCGGGCTGATGGTGCCGCACGTGGTGCGGATGCTGGTCGGCGCCGACCACCGACGGGTGCTGGCCGTGGCGCCGCTCGCCGGTGCGGTGCTGCTGGTCTGGGCGGACGTGCTGTCACGGCTTCTGCTCGCGCCCGCCGAACTGCCCGTCGGAGTGATCACCGCGGTGGTCGGGGTGCCCGTCTTCCTGCTGCTCATGCGACGCGGCGGCTACGCCTTCGGAGGGCGCTGACCATGAGGCTCGACATCGACGCGGTGACGGTCGAGGCGGGTGGGACCAGGATCGTCGACGACCTCCGGCTCACCGTGGACAGCGGGGCGTTCGTGGGGCTCGTCGGCCCGAACGGCAGTGGCAAGTCGACGCTGCTGCGCTGTGTGTACCGGGCGCTGCGCCCGGCCGCGGGCGTGGTGCGTCTCGACGGGGACGACGTGCACGCCCTGCCGCCCCGTGCGGCGGCCCGTGTGCTGGCGGCGCTGCCGCAGGAGTCGTCGGCCGAGTTCGACTTCACCGTCGCCGAGGTGGTCGCCATGGGACGGCTGCCGCACCGGGACCGTACGGCCGCCTCCGACGAGGAGATCTGCGCGCGGGCCATGCTCAGGACCGGGGTGGACCACCTCGCCGGGCGCGGGTTCCTCGCCCTGTCCGGCGGCGAGAAGCAGCGCGTCCTCATCGCCCGCGCGCTCGCCCAGCAGCCCCGGGTCCTCGTCCTCGACGAACCCACCAACCACCTCGACATCGCCCACCAGTTGGACGTCCTGTCACTGGTCCGCGGCAGCGGCCCCACCGTGCTGGCCGCCCTGCACGACCTCAACCTGGCCGCCGCGCACTGCGACCTCCTGTACGTCATCGACGCGGGCCGGATCGTCGCCTCCGGGCCACCGCACGACGTGCTTCGACCCGTCCTGCTCGCCGAGGTGTTCGGGGTCCGCGCGCATCCCGTACGGCATCCCGAGAGCGGCGCGCTCCAGCTCCTGTTCGACCTGCTTCCGCCCACCACCCCGTAAGGACCCCCATGCGCAAGCTGCTTGCCGCCGCCCTCTGTCTCGCCGCGACCGCCACCGGGTGCGGCGCGAGTGTCGAGGCGTCCAAGGACGCCAGGTCCTCCGGGGCGGTCACCCTCACCAACTGCGGGCAGAAGGTGACCTACGAGAAGGTTCCCGAGCGCGTGGTCACCAACGACGTCGGCATCACGGAGCTGATGTTCGCCCTCGGTCTGGAGAAGCGGATGGCCGGGTTCGCCATGCCCGACGACAAGGGCGACCTGACCGACGTGCCCTGGAAGGAGGGCTACGAACAGGTGAAGTGGCTCTCCAAGGACCAGCTCACCAGGGAGAACGTCGTCGACGCCCGCGCCGACCTCGTCTTCGCCGGCTGGAACTACGGCTTCCGTGACGACAACGGCTTCACGCCCGACGCCCTCAAGAAGCTCGGCATCCCCACCTACACCCTCACCGAGTCCTGCCGCAACGGCCGCACCAAGACCTCACGCGGCATCATGCCGCCCCTGGACGCGCTGTACGCCGACCTCACCAACCTGGGAAAGCTGTTCGGCGTGGAGAAGCGCGCCGCCACGCTGATCGCCGACTTCAAGCAGCAGATCGCCGGTGTGCGGGCCGAGGCACCCGCGAAGAAGCCCAAGGTCTTCCTCTACGACAGCGGCCAGGACCAGCCCTTCACCTCCGGCCGCTACGCCGCCCCCGAGGAGATCATCACCAAGGCCGGCGGGGTCAACGTGATGCACGACGTCGACGACTCCTGGACCACCGTCGGCTGGGAGAGCGTCGTCGAGCGGGACCCGGACGTCATCGTGATCTGCGACTACGGGGACGTGAGCGCCGAACAGAAGAAGAAGTTCCTGCTGTCCTACGCCCCTTTGCGCAACGTCTCCGCGATCAAGCACCGGCAGATCTTCGTGCTCGACTACGTCGACCTGGTCGAGAGCCCCCGCAACCCCTCCGCGATAGCCCGCCTCGGCGCGTACCTGCGCACGGTGGCCGGACAGGAGTGACGGCGGCCCTCCGGTCGTCACCGCTCGGTGTCGCGGTGGAGTCCGCGGCGGGCGACGAGTTCGAGGGTCAGGGCGACGGAGAGCGTCTCGACGGCGAGCAGCGCGACGAGGACGAACACCTGGACGGCGCCCGCCCGCACGGGTGAGGCGTCGGCGAGGAGCATCCCGACGAACGCTCCCGGCAGCGTGACCAGGCCGACCGTCCGGGTCTGGTCGAGGGCCGGCAGCAGGGCGTCCGACGCGGCGGCCCGGGCCACTTCGAGCCGCGCGTCGCGCTCCGGCAGGCCGAGCGCCAGACCGGCCTCGACCTCGCCGTGCCGCCCGGTGAGTTCGTCCAGACAGCGCCGTCCGGCGAGCACGGTCGCGGTGAGCGCGCCGCCGATGAGGATGCCGCTCACGGGCACGACGGCGATGCCGGGCACGGTCAGCATCCCGGCCGACACCAGGCCCGCGACGACCGGGGCCACCGGGGCCGCGATCGGCAGGGCCGCCCACCACCAGGTGCCGTTCGTGGTGATGCGCCGGCCCGCCGTACGGGTCGCCACGGCGAACATCAGGAGCAGGAACCCGACCAGCGCCGCGGTGTGGCCTACGGCCCATCCGATCACCAGGGCCACCGCGGCCAGTTGGAGGGCCGCCCGGATGCCCGCCGTCACGATCTCGCGGGCCCGCCCGTACGAGCCGTCCGGGGACAGCCGGAACCGGGCGGCGACCGCGGTGGCGGCGAGCAGCAGGACCGCGAGCGCCACCGCGAGCGTCGTGTCGACCGGCAGCAGCGTCTCCGCGGCGAGCCGAGGCACGGGGCCGTCCTAGCCGACCGCGTCCGGCTGCCGGGTCGCCGGCGCGTCGGGTGCGTCCGATGGCACGGGTGTTCCCGGTGTCTCCGTCGAGGAGTGGCGCGCGAGCAGGGACGCGTAGATCTCCCCGGCCCGGACGGCCGTGGTGGACAGGAGGGTCGAGGTGAGGCCGTGGGTGTGCTCGGTGCCGCCCTGGAGGTAGATGTCGGCGCTCACGTTGGGCGCGGTCTCGACGCGGTGGTCACGGCCGACCCGCAGGGTGTCCTCCTCGTCGCGCAGGCAGAGCTTGGCGACCTCGCCGAGATTGCCGCCGATGCCGCGGGGCTGGTAGCCGGTCGCGTACACGAGCAGATCGGCCGAGAGGGCGGCCCGTTCGCCCGTCGGCAGGAACTCGACGGTCACCTCCACGTCGTCGGCGCGGGCCGCGACCTCGCGGATCCGGGACACGTTGAGCATCCGCAGCCGTTGTCTGCCCTGGACCTTCTCCTGGTACATCGTCCGGGACAGGGACTCGATCAAGTCCATGTCGACCACCGAGTAGTTGGTGCTGCGGTGGTAGTCGTGCAGGGATTGCTTCACGGCGGCCGGCGCGCCGTAGAACAGGTCGACGGCCTCCGGGTCGAAGATCCGGTTGGCGAACGGGCTGTCGTCGGCCGGGGTGTAGCCGTACTTCGCGAAGACGGAGCAGACCTCGGCGTCGGGGAAGCTGCGATGGAGGTAGTCGACGGCCTCGGCGGCACTCTGGCCCGCGCCGAGGACGACGGCGCGGCGCACCGGCCTGCCGGAGCGCACGACCTGGTCGACGCGGGGCAGCAACTCGCTGTTGTGCCAGACCCGTTCGGACAGGACGGCGTCGGGCGGCAGATGCGGTTCCAGGCCCGTGGCCACGCACAGCGTGCGGGTGCGGCGTACGGTGAGCCGTTCCGGGGCGGCGGGGTCCCGGCTGGCGACCTCGAACCAGCGCACCTCGCCGTCCTCGGTGACCGGGCGTACGGAGACGACCTCGGACGCGTACGCGACGAGGTGTTCCACGCGTGAGGCCGCCCACTCGAAGTAGTCGTGGAACTCGATGCGCAGCGGGAAGAGGGTCTTCTGGTTGAGGAAGTCGACGAGCCTGCCCTGTTCGCGCAGGTAGCACAGGAAGCTGAAGTCGCTGGTGGGGTCACGCATCGTCACCAGGTCCTTGAGGAAGGAGACCTGCATGGTGGCGTCGTCGATGAGCATGCCCCGGTGCCAGCCGAACCGCGGCTGCTTCTCCAGGAACGCGGCGCGAAGCCGTTTTCCTTCGGGTGCCGCCGAGTTGTGCTCGTGGAGTGCAATGGCGAGTGCCAGATTCGAGGGGCCGAAGCCGATGCCTACTACGTCGTACATGGAGTCCGCCCCGCTGCGCACTGTCGTCACCGCGTCATCACCTTCGGTAGAGGGGGCACAGTGTTGCGAAAGAAACGACACAGGCTCCCCTAAGCAGGCACATGTTAGATAAGGTAAGCCTTACCTAGCAATGGCTGAGGAGGGCTCACATGCGGGTCGTCATGTTCGGGTACCAGACCTGGGGACACCGGACGCTGCAGGCTCTGCTGGACTCCGAGCACGAAGTGGTCCTGGTCGTCACCCATCCCAGGAGCGAGCACGCGTACGAGAAGATCTGGAGCGACTCGGTCGCCGACCTGGCCGAAAAGCACGGTGTACCCGTGCTGTTGCGCAACCGTCCGGGGGACGAGGAGCTGCTCGGCGCGATCAAGGACGCGGCGCCGGACATCATCGTGGCGAACAACTGGCGCACCTGGCTGCCGCCCGAGATCTTCGACCTGCCGCCGCACGGCACACTCAACATCCATGACTCGCTGCTGCCGACGTACGCCGGTTTCTCCCCGCTGATCTGGGCCCTCATCAACGGGGAACCGGAGGTCGGCGTCACCGCGCACCGCATGGACGCCGAACTCGACATGGGTGACGTGCTGTTGCAGCGTGCCGTGCGGGTCGGTCCCGAGGACACCGCGACGGACCTGTTCCACCGCACGGTCGACCTGATCGGTCCGCTCGTCACCGAGTCCCTCGATCTCATCGCCTCCGGGCGGGCGGTGTGGAAGGCGCAGGACCGCTCCCGGTCGAGCTTCTTCCACAAGCGGGCGCTGGAGGACAGCCGGATCGACTGGACCTGGCCGGCCGAGGACCTGGAACGGTTCGTACGGGCCCAGTCCGACCCGTACCCCAACGCCTTCACCCATCACCGGGGCGAGCGCGTCCGGATTCTCTCGGCGGCCGTCTCCGAGGGGCGGTACGGCGGGACACCGGGGCGGATCTTCATCCGGGAGGGCGAGGGGATCGTCATCGTGGCGGGCGCGCAGGCGCGTTCGGGCAAGCTGCCCGGTCTCGTGGTGAAGCGGGTGCGCACCGAGGACGGCACCGAGTACGCGGCGACCGACTACTTCAGCACGATGGGCGGATATCTGACGCCTCACCCGTGAGCCGTGCCGACAGGCCATGAGGACGGCGGGACCTCCGGGTCCCGCCGTCCTCGTTCCTATGCGCCGGTGACCGCGGCCGGGGCGCTGTCGGACGCCGGGTCGCCGCCCTCGTGGTGACGGCTCATCGGGATGACCATCGGGGTCCGGCTGACCGGATCGTCCCCGACCACACAGCGCAGCCCGAACACGTCCTCGACGACCGGGGCGGTGATGACCTGCGACGGGGTGCCCTCCGCCACGATGCGGCCCGCCTTCATGGCGACGATGTGGTCGGCGTACCGGCACGCCTGGTTGAGGTCGTGCAGCACCATGACGACGGTCCTGCCCTGGAGCCGGTTGAGGTCCGTGATCAGGTCGAGGACGTCGATCTGGTGCGCCAGGTCGAGATATGTGGTCGGCTCGTCCAGCAGCATCACCGGGGTGCCCTGGGCGACCGCCATCGCGATCCAGGCCCGCTGCCGCTGGCCGCCGGAGAGTTCGTCGACGGCCCGGTGCGCGAGGTCGCTCATGTCCGTGGCCCGCAACGCCTCGTGCACGGCCTCCTCGTCGGCCGCCGACCACTGCCGCCACCATGTCTGGTGCGGGGCGCGGCCCCGGCCCACCAGGTCGACCACGGTCAGCCCCTCGGGGGCGACCGGGCCCTGTGGCAGGATGCCGAGCCGTTGGGCGAGGACCCGGGTCGGGATCGAGTGCACCGCGCGCCCGTCCAGGTGCACGGCGCCCGCCTTGGGCGTGAGCAGCCGGGCCAGCGCGCGCAACAGGGTCGACTTCCCGCAGGCGTTGGCCCCGACGATCGCGGTGATCCGGCCGGAGGGGACCACGAGGTCCAGATCCTCCACGACCACCCGGTCGTCGTAGGCCAGGCGCAGTCCCCGCGCCCGTAGTTCGGGGCCGTCGGCGAGCCCTTCGTGCGTCGATGACACGTCTTCAGCCTCCTGAACCTGCGCGGTTGGCGCGGACGAGCAGCCACAGCAGCACGGGAGCGCCGAGCACTCCCGTCACGATCCCGACCGGCAACTCGGTGTCCGGGATCAGTTCGCGGGCGACGAGGTCGGACCCGAGCACCATCACGGCACCGGTCAGTCCCGCCGCGAAGGGGGGCGGGAACGCCGTACCCGCCAGGCGCTGGGCCACCTGCGGGGCGGCGAGCGCCACGAAGGCGACCGGGCCCGCGGTCGACGTCCCGAAGGCCACGAGTCCGACCGCGACGAGCAGCACCGCCACCCGTACCGTCTGCACCCGGGTGCCCAGGCCGCGCGCCACGTCGTCCCCGAGCTCCAGGGTGCGCATCAGCCGGCCGAGCAGCAGCGCCGCCGGCAGCAGCACGGCCAGGGCGATGGCCAGGGGGCTGATCTGGCTCCAGGTACGGCCGTTGAGGTTGCCGACCAGCCAGCCGAGCGCGGACTGCGCCTGGAAGCGCTGGCCGCGGGCCATCAGGTAGTCGGTGGCGCTGGTGCAGATCCACGACACCCCGACGCCGACCAGGACGATCCGGTAGCCGGTGGTACCCCGTTTCCAGGCCAGCGCGTACACGAGGAGCGCCGCGGTCAGCGCGCCGAACAGGCCGAGTGCCTGGGTGCCGAGCCCGCCGTCCCAGCCGAGGACGATGCCGGCGACCACGGCCACGCCGGCGCCCTGCGTGATGCCCATCATGTCGGGACTGGCGAGCGGGTTGTGCGTCATCGCCTGGAGCAGGGCGCCCGACACCCCGAAGGCGACGCCGACCAGCAGCCCCGCCAGGGAGCGCGGCAGGCGCAGTTCGTGGACGATGAGCCGGGTGCCGGGATCGCCCCCGCCCACCAGGGCCCGCGTCACGTCGGCCAGCGACAGGGGGAGGTCCCCGACCGCGGTCTCCACGCAGAACGCCAGGAACGCGAGGGCGGCCAGGACCAGTGAGACGGCCAGCAGCCGGGGGCGCAGCAGCCCGGACACGGGTGGGGTGGCCAGCCGGAAGGTGACCCGCCCGGCGGTGCGCCGCGACGGCGTCCGGTCCCCGGGGCCCGGCCGGCCGGCCGCCGGTGTGAGCTCGGTCGTCATGGCTTACGGCTCCACGGGGTCGGTCGGCCGGAGGGGAGGGCGGGCGCGATGCCCACCGAGGCAGGGGTGGCCGTCTGCCGGTTCTGTCCGGTGCGCCGTTCGGCAGCCGCGGTCGCCATCGCTCACAGCTCCGCGAGTCGACGACGGCGGACCAGCGCGATGAAGAACGGGCCGCCGATGAAGGCGACCAGGACACCGGCCTGGATCTCGATCGGGCGGTCGATCAGCCGGCCCGTGATGTCCGCGGCCAGCAGCAGACAGGGGGCGAGCACGGCCGACAGGGGCAGCAGCCAGCGGTGGTCGGGGCCGACGCCCGCGTACTGGGCGAGAACGCGCGCGATGTGCGGCACGACCAGGCCGACGAAGACCACGGGGCCGATCACGGCGACGGCTCCACCGGTCAGCAGGGTGACGGCGACCACGCCCTGGATGCGCAGCAGCCCGAGCTTGAGCCCGAGCGAGGTGGCGACGTCGTCGCCCAGCGCCAGGCTGTTGAGGGACGGCGCGCAGGCCAGGGCGAGCACGGCACCCACGGCGAGGAACGGCAGGACCCGCAGCAGGACCTGGGTGTCCTGGTCGGCGAGTGAGCCCGCCGACCAGAAGCGGTAGCGGTTCAGGGCGTCCGGGTCGGTCAGCGCGACCGCGCTGGTCAGCGAGAAGAGCACCGAGGTCACCGCCACGCCGGCCAGGGCGAGTTTGACCGGCGTCGAGCCGGAGCGGCCGAGCCCGCCCAGGACGTAGACCAGCACACTCGCCCCCAGTGCGCCGGCGAAGGCGAACCAGATGTAGCCGTAGAGGGAGCCGATGCCGAGAACGCCGACCGAGAGGACGACGGCGAAGGCGGCGCCCGCGCTCACCCCGAGGATCCCGGGATCCGCCAGGGGGTTGCGGGTCAGCGCCTGCATCAGCGCGCCGGAGAGTCCGAGCGCGGCCCCGGTGGCCAGGGCGAGCGCGGTGCGCGGCAGCCGTACGGACCAGATCACGGTGTCGACGCGGGCGCTGGGGGGATGGCCGACAAGGGTGTTCCAGACCTGGTCGAGGGGTACGGAGAGTGCGCCGTACGCCATCGACAGGGCGCACAGCCCGAGGAGCGCCGCGCACGGCAGTGCGAGCAGCAGGACTGCGCGGGGGCTGGTGGCCGCCCGGACCGGCGAGGTCCCCACGTGAACTTCCTTTGGTCAGGCTTGCCTTAACTGTAGAGGCGAGGTCACCCGTTGTCCCCCATCGGGGTCCGTTGCCAGGGCTGCCTCTGTGGGCACCCTGTGAATTAGGTAACCCTTACCTTAGTATGGCGCCGTTCCTCCGGCTCAGGGCCGGGACGACGCCTGGGGAGGCACGTAACTGTGTGCGGGTCCGAAGAACTCCTGGCCTATTGGCGGCGAACGCTCACCCCCCTTCCGCCCGCGACCGCGCTGCCCTTCGACCGGCCGCACCCGCCGGAGCCGGACCCCCGGCGCGAGCACCGCGCCCTCGACGGCCTGCCCGAGGCCCCGGACGCCGTGCTGCTCGCCGCCTTCGTCGCGCTGCTGCACCGCTACAGCGGAGCCGTGGATCTCACCGTGGGCCAGAACGGGCTGCCGGTGCGGGTGTCCGTCGACCACGAACCCACCGTCCGGGAACTGGTGCGGAGGGTGACACAGGCGCAGGAGGAGGCGGCCGTCCACTGGGCGCCCGTGGAGGTCATCGTCGACGAACTGGCGCCCCGGCCGACCAGGGGCGGCGGACTGTTCGTCAATGTCGCGTTCGGCACCGCCCGCCATCCCGCCGGGGAACTGCCCGGCCCGGTCGACCTGTCGCTGGAGGTGGCCGAGGGCGCCGTCCGGGCGACGTACGACCCGGCGCTCTTCGACGGTACGACGGTGGAGCGGCTCCTCGGCCACTACCGGACTCTCCTGGCCGACGCGCTGGCCCGGCCCGACACCTCCGTGGTCGGGCTCGCCCTGATGGACCCCGACGAGTACCGCCAGGTCGTCGTCGAGTGGAACGCCACCGCGCACACGGTCCCCGAAGGCACCTGGCCCGCCCTGTTCGCCGAGCAGGTCCGCGCCCGCCCGGACGAGGTCGCCCTGGTCTTCGAGGACGAGCGGCTGACGTACGCCGAACTCGACGAGCGCGCCAACCGGCTCGCCCACGCCCTGATCGCCCGGGGCGCCGGTCCCGAACGCATCGTCGCGCTGGCGCTGCCGCGCTCCGCCGAATTGATCGTCGCCGAGGTCGCCGTCCTCAAGTCCGGCGCGGCCTATCTGCCGATCGACCACGACTACCCCGCCGACCGCATCGCCTACATGCTCGACGACGCCGCCCCCGTCTGCCTGGTCACCGACGAGGAGACCGCACGGGACCTGCCCGAGCGGCCCGCCCTGACCACGCTGGCGCTCGACGCCCAGGACACGGCGGGGGAGTTGGCGAACCGTCCGGCGCACGACCCGACCGACGCGGACCGGGGGGCGCCCCTCACCGTCCTCAACGCCGCCTACGTCATCTACACCTCGGGCTCCACGGGACGCCCCAAGGGTGTCGTCCTCGCCCACAGCGGGGTCGCGAAGCTCATCGCCACCCAGAGTGAACGTTTCGGCATCGGTCCGCACAGCCGGGTGCTGCAGTTCGCCTCGCCCAGCTTCGACGTCGCCTTCTGGGACCTGTGCCTCGGCCTGCTCTCCGGCGGCCGGCTCGTCGTCGTACCCGCCGAACTGCGGGTGCCCGCCGCGCCGCTGGCCGACTACGCCGACCGGCACGGCATCACCTTCATGATCCTGCCGCCCGCCCTGCTCGCCGCGATGCCCGACGACGTGCGACTCCCGCCCACCGCGACCCTGTTGGCGGGCACCGAGCGGGTCTCCCCGGAGCTGGTGGGCCGTTACGCCCGCGGCCGGATGATGTTCAACGCCTACGGCCCCACCGAGGCCACCACCAACTCCACCCTGGGCCTGTGCGACCCGGACATCCCGGCCGGCTCCGTCGTCCCGATCGGCGTACCCGACCCGGGCACCCGCGCCTTCGTCCTGGACGCCCGCCTCGGCCCCGTCCCCGCGGGCGTCACGGGTGAGCTCTACCTCGGCGGCGCCGGACTCGCCCGCGGTTACGTCGGCCGACCGGACCTGACCGCCGAACGGTTCGTCGCCGCCCCCGACGGCATCGCCGCCGCCCCCGGAGAGCGGCTGTACCGCACCGGTGACCTGGTCCGCTGGCGGGCCGACGGACGCCTGGAGTTCCTGGGCCGCGCCGACACCCAGATCAAGATCCGCGGCTTCCGCATCGAACCGGGCGAGATCGAGTCCGTCCTGCGCGCCCACCCGGCCGTCGACCAGGTCACCGTGGTCGCCCGTGAGGACCGGCCCGGCGACCGCAGACTCGCCGCCTACGTCGTCCCGGCCCTCGACACCCCCCGCGGAGACGACGCGGACGGGCAGGTCGAGGAGTGGCGGGAACTGCACGAACTCCTCTACCGCGCCGCCGGATCCGAGGGGCGGCGGGAGAGCGCGGACGGCTTCCGCGAGAACTTCGCGGGCTGGAACAGCATGTACGACGGCAAGCCCATCCCCGTCGAGGAGATGCGCGAGTGGCGCACGGCGACCGTCGACCGGATCCGTGAACTCGGCGACGTCCGCCGGGTGCTGGAGATCGGCGTCGGCAGCGGCCTGATCCTGTCCGCCGTCGCGCCCGACTGCGAGGCCTACTGGGGCACCGACCTCTCGCACGAGGCGATCGCCGCGCTGCGCGCCCAGGTCGGTACGGTCCCCGAACTCGCCGCCAAGGTCGAGCTGAGCGCCCGCCCCGCCCACGACACCGACGGCCTGCCCACCGGCTTCTTCGACACGATCGTCCTCAACTCCGTCGCCCAGTACTTCCCGAGCGCCGACTACCTCGCCGACGTCCTGCACCGGGCCACCACGCTCCTCGCACCCGGCGGACGGATCCTCGTCGGAGACGTCCGCAACCTGCGGCTGCTGCGCACCCTGCGCGCGGCGGTGGAGACCCGGCGCGCCACCGACGGCCCCGACCCCGAGGACAAGAGCGCCCTGCGCGAGGCCGTCGAGCGCTCGGTGCGCTGGGAGGGCGAACTCCTCCTCGACCCGGACTTCTTCGCCACCCTCGACGGTTTCGACGCCGACATCCGACTCAAGCGGGCCGCCCACCACAACGAACTGAGCCGCTACCGCTACGACGTCGTCCTGCGCCCCGGCCCGCCCGCGCCCCCCGCGCCGGACGAACGCGAGGTCCCGTGGAGCGAGGCCGGCGCCGGTCTCACCTCACTCACCGGGCTGCTGACCGCACGCCCGGCCCGGCTGCGGATCACCGGTGTGCCCAACGCCCGCATCACCGACGACCTCGCCGCCCTGCGCGCCCTCGACGGCAGCAGCCGGGAATCCGCCGCCGGCACCGACCCCGAGGAACTGCACGCCCTCGCCGCCGCCCACGGCTACCGCGCCGTGACGACATGGAACGGCGCCTCCGACGACGGCGCGTTCGACGCCGTGCTCACCCCCGACACCGCCCTCACCCCGGACACGGACGTCCCCGTCACCGGCCTCTACCGCCCCGCCGGCGGCTACGCCCACGCCAACCGTCCCGCTCCCTTCCGCGACGTCACGGCCCTGATGCGGACCCTGCGCGGGCACGCCGGCGCCTGGCTGCCCGACTACATGGTCCCGTCCGCGTTCGTGCCCCTGCACGCCCTTCCGGTCACCCCCAGCGGCAAGATCGACGAACGGGCCCTGCCCGCCCCGGACTACGCGGCCCTGAGTTCCGGACGGCCCCCGCAGACTCCGCGCGAGCGGCTCCTGTGCGGTCTGTACGCCGAGGTGCTGGGCCTGGACTCGGTGACCGCCGAGGACGACTTCCTCGCGCTCGGCGGCGACAGCATCACCGCCATCCACCTGCTGGTCCGGGCCCGGGAGGCGGGCCTCACCCTCACCACCCGGGACGTGTTCCGCCACCGCACGGCCGAGGCCCTCGCACAGGCCGCCGTCACCCGCACCGCGGACGGCACGGCCACCGACGCCCCCCTCGTCGAGGCGGACGCGGCCGAACTGGCCGAGATCCAGGGCCGGTTCCCGCTCGACATCGAGGAACTCCTGCCCCTCACCCCCCTCCAGCAGGGCTTCTTCTTCCACGCCCTGACCGCCACGACAGCGCCGACCTGCGGCACCGACCGCGCCGTGGGCGACACCTACGTCGTCCAGCAGGTCATCGACCTCACCGGACCGGTCGACGGGCCCACCCTGCGCCGCGCCGCCCAACACCTCCTGGACCGCCACGCACCCCTGCGGGCCGCCTTCCGCCGCCGCTCCGACGGCACCCCCGTGCAGATCATCACCAGGGACGCCGAACTGCCCTGGCGCGAGGTCGACCTGTCCACCCAGGACCGCACGGACCGCGACCCCCTCGGAGAGACCGTCGCCGAGGAGGAACGCGCCGCGGGCTTCGACCTGTCCGCGCCGCCGCTGCTGCGCTGCGCGCTGATCCGCCTCGGCGCCCACCGCAGCCGCCTGGTCCTGACGTTCCATCACATCATCGCCGACGGCTGGTCGCTGCCCGTCCTGCACCGCGAACTCATGGCGTTCTACGGCACCGACACGCCTCCGCTCGCGGACGTCACCCCCTACCGCGCCTTCCTGCGCCGCCTCGCCGGGCAGGACCACGACGCGGCCCGCGACACCTGGCGCACCGCCCTCGCGGGCCTGGACGAGCCCACCCGCCTCGTCACCGCGCCGCCCACCGAGAGCCCCGTACGGCCCGCGCACGTCCGTGTGGAGCTGCCCGAGCGGACCACCGCGCTGCTCGCGGACCGCGCCCGCGAACACGGCGTCACCCTGGGCACCGTCGTACAGGCCGCCTGGGGGCTGCTGCTCGGCCGGCTCACGGGCCGTGACGACGTGGTGTTCGGCACCACGGTCTCCGGCCGCGACGGCGAGGTCGACGGCATCGCCTCGATGGTGGGCCTGTTCATCAACACCCTGCCCACCCGCCTGCGGTGGTCACCCAGGGAGACCTTCGGTGAACTCCTGACCCGTCTCCAGGACGAACAGGCACGTCTGCTGGACCACCAGCACCTGGGGCTGGCCGAGATCCAGCGGATCTCCGGTCACGCCGGCACGGGCGAACTCTTCGACACCCTCGTGGTGTTCGAGAACTACCCCGCCGAGGCCGACCTCCGTGACGCCTCCGGCACCGTACGCATCACCGCCGACGCCTTCAACGACACCGTCCACTATCCCCTCGCCCTCGTCGTCAAGCCGGGCAGACGCCTCGACCTGCGGCTCAAGCACCACGCCGACCGCCTCGACGCCGACCGGGTCCGTACCCTCGGCGACCGGCTCGCCCGCGTCCTGGAGGCCATCGCCGAGGACCCGGCCCGGCCCGCCGCCTCCCTGGACCTGCTGACGTCCGACGAGGCCCTGCGCGCCCACCCGCACGGCGTGGAACGGGACGTCCCGGAGACCACCCTCGCCCGGGCGTTCACGGACCAGGTGGGCCGCACCCCGGACGCGACGGCCGTCGTCTTCGCCACCGAACGGCTCACCTACGCCGAACTCGACGCCCGTGCCGAGGTGTTGGCCACCCGGCTGCGCGACCGGGGCGCCCGTCCCGGCGAGTTCGTCGCGGTCGCCGTACCCCGCTCGGCCGCACTCGTGGTGGCCCTGCTCGGCGTACTGAAGTCGGGGGCGGCCTATCTGCCGCTCGACCTGGACTACCCGGCCGACCGGGTGGCCCACATGCTCGCCGACTCCGGCGCGGGGACCGTGATCACGCTCGCCGGGAGCGCCGACCGGCTCCCGGAGACCGACGACGCGCGCGTCCTGCTCCTGGACGCCGCCGAGGAAGCGCCTTCGGGGACCGGGACCGCCCCGCGTCCGGCGGGCCCCGACGACCCGGCGTACCTCATCTACACCTCCGGCTCCACCGGCCGCCCCAAGGGCGTCGTCGTCACCCACCGCTCGATCGTCAACCGCCTCGCCTGGATGCAGGGCGCCTACGGTCTGCGCGCCGACGACCGGGTGCTGCAGAAGACCCCGTCCGCCTTCGACGTCTCCGTCTGGGAGTTCTTCTGGCCGCTCCTCGAAGGCGCCGCCGTGGTCCTCGCCCGCCCCGACGGCCACCGTGACCCGGCCTACCTGGCCGGGCTCGTCCGCGCCGAACGCGTCACCACCCTGCACTTCGTGCCGTCCATGCTGGAGGCGTTCCTTCAGTCCGACGAGGTCACCGAGGACCCCGCGTGGGCCGCCCCGCTGCGCCGCGTGTTCAGCAGCGGCGAGGCACTCCCGGCCGCCGCCGCCGCCCGCTGGCACAGGCTCACCGGCGTCCCCCTGCACAACCTCTACGGCCCGACCGAGGCGGCCGTCGACGTCACCCACCATCCCTGTGAAAGCACCGACACCGCCGACCAGGGCCCCTCCGTGCCCATCGGGCGCCCGGTCTGGAACACCGGACTGCGCGTCCTCGACTCCTGCCTGCGCCCGGTCCCCGACGACGTCCCCGGCGAGCTGTACCTGACCGGCGTACAACTCGCCCGCGGCTACCACGCCCGACCCGCCCTGACCGCCGAGCGCTTCACGGCCGACCCCTACGGCCCGCCCGGAACCCGCATGTACCGCACCGGCGACCTGGTCCGCCGACGTCCCGACGGGGTCGTCGAGTATCTGGGCCGTACCGACCGACAGGTCAAGCTGCGCGGCAACCGCGTCGAACTCGGCGAGATCGAGGCCGCGTTGACCGCCCTGTCCGAGGTGGCGCAGTCCGCCGTGACGGTCCGGGACAACGCCCTCGTCGCCTACGTCGTCCCGGCCGCGGCCGTCCCGGAGGCGACCGTGCTCCGTGACGCGCTCGCCGCCACGCTCCCCGCGGCCCTGGTCCCGGGCGCCTGGGTGGTCCTCGACGCCCTCCCGCTCACCCCGAGCGGCAAGCTGGACCGGGCCGCGCTGCCCGCCCCGCAGACCGTCCGCGCGGAGGCCCGCGCCCCGCGCGATCCGCGCGAACAACTCCTCACCGAGATCTTCGCCGCCGTACTGAAACTGCCCGACGCCGGTGTGGACGACGACTTCTTCCTGCTCGGCGGCGACAGCATCAGCTCCATCGCCGTCTCCAGCCGGGCCCGCCGCGCCGGTCTCGCCCTCGACCCGCGGGACGTCTTCGAGCACCGCACCCCGGCCGCGCTCGCCGCCGCCGCGACCGTGGACCGGGTACAGACCGTCGAGGCCGCCCCCGCCTTCACCGTCACCGAGGAGGAACGCGCCCGAGTCGAACGGCTGGCCCCCGGCCGGGTCGAGGACGTGTGGCCGCTGGCACCGCTCCAGGAAGGCCTGTTCTTCCACTCCACCTACGACGACGGCACCCTCGACGTCTACACCGTCCACGAGTCCTTCGACTTCGCCGAACGCGTCGACACCGGACGGCTGCTGACCGCCGCCCGTACCCTGATCGCCCGCAACCCCAGCCTGCGCGCCGGGTTCACCAGCGAAGGGCTGCGCCAGCCGGTGCAGTTCATCGTGCGCGACGCGGAGATCCCACTCACCGAGGTCGACCTCTCCGTCCTGCCGAGCGCCGAACAGGACGCCCGGATGCGGGAGTTGATGGACGAGGAACGCTCCCGCCGCTTCGACCTCACCCGCCCGCTGCTGTTCCGGCTGCTGCTCGTGCGGCTCGGCGCCGGGCGCGGCGACCGCCTGGTGATCGGCCGTCACCTGATCCTGTGGGACGGCTGGTCCGCCTGGCTGTTCCTGGACCAGCTGTTCGCGCTGTACGAGAACGGGGGAGACCCCGAGGGGCTCGCCCGGCCCGGCTCCTACCGCGACTACCTGACCTGGCTGGAGCGCCAGGACGACACGGAGGCCACCGGGGCCTGGCGCACCGCCCTGGCCGGGTTCGAGGAGCCCACGCTGCTGACGCCCACGGTCTCCGACCGCGGCCTGGAACCGGTGATCCCCGAGCACCTCGACACCGTCCTCGCCCCCGAGGTGGGGGACCGGCTGCGCGACACCGCCCGGCGGCACGGCCTCACCCTGAACACGGTCCTCAACGCGGCCTGGGGCCTGGCCCTGGCCGCCGCGACCGGCCGGACCGACATCGCCTTCGGTACGACCGTCGCCGGACGCCCCAGCGAGGTGCCGGACGTCGAGAACGTCATCGGCATGTTCCTCAACACCGTGCCCGCCCGCGTCGCCTTCGACCCGCGCGAGCCCGTCCTCGACCTGCTCCGACGCATCCAGGGCGAGCGACTGGCACTGATGCCGTACGAGTACCTGGGCCTCGGCGTGCTCCAGGCCGAGACGGGCCACCGCCGGCTCTTCGACACCCTCTTCGTGCTGCGCAACGCCGACACCGACGAACGGCTCGCCGAACTGCGGGAGCGGCACGGCGCCACCGCCGTCGCCAACGTGGACGCCACCCACTACCCGGCCAACCTGGTCGTCACCCCCGGCGAGCGCGTCCGCGTCACCCTCGCCTACCGCCCCGACCTGCTCGACGACACCCGGGCGCGCGGCTTGCTGGACCGGTTCGTGCTCCTCGTCGCCCGCCTGGTGGCCGACCCGGCCGCCCCCGTCGGCTCACTCGCCACCGAACTCCCGGACGAGGCCGCCCTGCTGGCCCGCGAGGACGCCGACAACCGGCAGCCCGTGCCGCACGAGACCGTCGCCGACATGCTCGCCGCCCAGGCCGCCCGCACCCCCGACGACACGGCCCTCGTCTTCGGCCCGGACACCCTCACCTACGCCGAACTCGACGCCCGCTGCAACCGCATGGCACGCCTGCTGATCTCCCGCGGCGCGGGCCCCGAGCAGGTCGTCGCCCTCGGCCTGCCGCGTTCCCTCGACACGGTGGTGGCCCTGTTCGCCGTGCTGCGCACCGGCGCCGCCTACCTGCCGCTGGAACTCGACCACCCCGCCGAGCGGCTCTCCCTGATGCTGGCCGACGCCCGCCCCCTGCTCCTCCTGTCGAACCGGGCGGTGTCGGACACCCTCACGGGAGACATCCCGCGGCTGCTCCTCGACGACCCGGACACGGCCACCGAGCTGGCCGCCCTGCCCGAGACGCCCGTCGAGGTGTCCTTCCGTCTCGACCACCCCGCCTACGTCATCTACACCTCCGGCTCCACCGGCCGCCCCAAGGGCGTGGTCACCCCGTACGCCGGCCTCACCAACATGCAGCTCAACCACCAGAAGGAGATCTTCGCCCCGGCCATCGCCTCGGCCGGCGGACGGCGACTGCGCATCGCGCACACCGTGTCCTTCGCCTTCGACATGTCCTGGGAGGAGCTGCTCTGGCTCGTCGAGGGACACGAGGTGCACATCTGTGACGAGGAGTTGCGGCGAGACGCCACCGCGCTGGTGGCGTACTGCGAGGAACACCGCGTCGACGTCGTCAACGTGACCCCGACGTACGCCCATCTCCTCATCGAGGAGGGCCTGTTGGAGGGCCACCGGCCGCCCCTGGTGCTGCTCGGCGGGGAGGCCGTCACCGAGACCGTGTGGAACACCCTGAGGGACACCGAGGGCACCTACGGCTACAACCTGTACGGCCCCACCGAGTACACCATCAACACCCTCGGCGGCGGCACCCACGACAGCGCCACCCCGACCGTCGGCAAGCCCATCCGCGCCACCCGCGCCCGCATCCTCGACACCTGGCTGCGCCCCGTGCCCGACGGCGTCGCGGGCGAGCTGTACATCGCCGGCGTGGGTCTGGCACGCGGCTACCTCGGCCGGCCCGGCCTGACCGCCGAACGGTTCGTCGCCGACCCGTACGGGCTGCCCGGCGAGCGCGTGTACCGCACCGGCGACCTGGTTCGCCGACGCCCCGACGGCAACCTGGACTTCCTCGGCCGCACCGACGACCAGGTCAAGATCCGCGGCTACCGCGTCGAGCTGGGCGAGATCGAGACCGCCCTCGCCCAGCACCCCGAGGTCTCCCAGGCCGCCGTCATCGCCCGCGACGACACCAGCGCCCCCGGCACCCAGCGGCTCGTGAGCTATGTCGTCCCCGCCGAACCCGACGCCGAGGTGCGCGAGTCGGCCGAGCGGGAGCAGATCGGGGAGTGGCGGGAGATCTACTCCGCCGAGTACACCGAGATCGGCACGGCCCTGAACACCGAGGACTTCGCCGGCTGGGACAGCTCCTACGACGGCACCCCGATCCCCGTGGCGCACATGCGCGAGTGGCGCGAGGCCACCGTGGCCCGCATCCGCGAGCTGCGGCCCCGCCGGATCCTGGAGATCGGCGTCGGCTCCGGTCTGCTGCTGTCCCGGCTCGCCCCGGACGCCGAGGCCTACTGGGCGACCGACTTCGCCGCCCCCGTCATTCGCAAGCTCGGCGACGAACTGCGGGCCGACCCGGAACTGGCCCGCAAGGTCGAACTGCGCTGCCAGGCCGCGGAGACGACCGACGGTCTGCCGGACGGCTTCTTCGACACGATCGTCATCAACTCCGTCGTCCAGTACTTCCCGAGCCTGGATCACCTGCACCAGGTCGTCCGTGGCGCGCTCGGCCTGCTCGCACCCGGCGGCTCCCTGTTCCTCGGCGACGTGCGCGACCTGCGCCAGGCCCGCGTCTTCCAGTCCGGCGTCCAGACCGCCCGCGCCGGCGAGGACACCGACCCCGGGGCGCTGCGCCGGGCCGTGGAGCGTGGCCTCGCCCTGGAGAAGGAACTCCTCGTCGACCCGGACTGGTTCACCACCCTCGGTGTCGGCGTCGACCTGCGCACCAAGACCGGCCGCCACCACAACGAGCTGACCCGCTACCGGTACGACGTCGTGCTGTACGAGGGGGAGGGCCTGTCGTTGGCGGGCGCCCCCGTCGTCGACTGGACCGGGCCGGACGCGCCGCTCGCCCGCCTCGACGGCACCGGACCGCTCCGGGTGCGGAACATCCCGGACGCCCGCACGGCCGCCGACCTCGCCGCTCTGCGCGCCCTGGACACCGGGCGCCCGACGGCCGTGGCCCCGACGGGTGTGGAACCGGAGGACCTCAGGGAGACGGCAGAGGCACGCGGCTACCGGCTCCTGACCACCTGGTCCGACGAACCCGGCCGCTACGACGCCGTGTTCGTCCCCGGCACCCGGAACCCGCGCACCGCAGGCCTCTATCGGCCGCGCACCGACCGCGGTGACGCCCCGTTCGCCAACACCCCGGCCGCCGGACGCGGCCACACCGCGCTCATCAGGCGGCTCCGCGACGACCTCGGGCAGCGACTGCCCGCCTACATGGTGCCGTCCGCCTTCGTGGTGCTGCCACGGCTGCCGATGAACGACAACGGCAAGCTCGACGTGCGCGCGCTGCCGGACGCCGAGCCCGCGGTCGCCCTGTCGGCGGGGCGCGGTCCGCGCACCCCCGTCGAGGAGGTGCTGTGCCGGCTGTTCGCCGAGGTACTGGGGCTGCCCCGGACCGGCGCGGAGGACAACTTCTTCGACCTGGGCGGCCATTCGCTGCTGGCGACCCGGCTGATCAGCCGGGCCCGCACCGAGCTGGGCGCCGAACTGGCGATCCGCGACCTGTTCGAGGCGCCCACCCCCGAGACCCTGGCGCTGCGGGCGGCGGCCGGTCACCCGGCCCGCCCGGTCCTGGAGCCCGCCGTCGAACGGCCCGCCCGCATCCCCCTGGCGGCCGCCCAGCGCCGACTGTGGCTCGTGGAGCGGATCACCGGGGACGGCGTCGCGTACAACTTCCCGCTGGTGTTCCGGCTCCGGGGCGCCCTGGACGTCGACGCCCTCCGCACCGCCCTGCGTGATGTGACGGACCGTCATGAGGCGTTGCGCACCAGGTTCCTTGAGGCCGACGGTGAGCCGTACCAGTGGATCGCGGCACCGGGGGAGGCCGAACCGGAGGTCCGCCTCTCATCGGGGCCCGGGACCGGACTGGCGGACTGGATCGAGGAGACCCAGCGCCGTCCGTTCGACCTGAGCGCGGACCTCCCGGTGCGCGCCGAGGTGCTGCGGCTGGCGGACGACGACCATGTCGTGGCCGTCGTACTGCACCACATCACCACCGACGAGTGGTCCGACCGTCCCTTCCTCGCCGACCTCCACCACGCGTACACCGCCCGCAGCACGGGCCGGACCCCCAAGTGGGCACCGCTGCCGGTGCAGTACGCCGACTACACCCTGTGGCAGGAACGGCTGCTCGCCGAGGTCGAGGAGCGGCAACTCGCCTACTGGACGCACGCCCTGAGCGGACTCCCGGAGGAGATCCCGCTGCCCCTGGACCGCCCGGGGGCCGCCCGGACCACCGGCCACGGGGCCGTCGTCCGCGCCGCGCTCCCGGACACCCTCTCGGACGCGCTGCGGGACCTCGCCGGCACCCACCAGGTCAGTATGTTCATGCTGTTCCAGGCCGCCACCGCCGCGCTGCTGCACCGGCTCGGCGCCGGGGACGACATCCCGCTCGGCGCGCCCATCGCGGGTCGTACCGACAGCGCGGCGGACGACCTCGTCGGCTTCTTCGTCAACACGCTCGTCCTGCGCACCGACCTGACCGGCACCCCGTCCTTCGAGACGCTCCTCGGACGAGTCCGGGAAGCCGCCCTGGCCGCGTTCGAGCACCAGGACGTGCCGTTCGACCGGGTCGTCGAGGCCGTCAACCCGGCGCGTACCGCCGACCGCAACCCGCTCTTCCAGGTCATGCTCGGCTACCACCACCGGCCCGACGGCGACCCCGACCTGTTCGGTCTGTCCACCGAGTGGTTCGACATGGACAACGGCAGGGCCAAGTTCGACCTGGACTTCACCTTCGTCGACCACGGCCCCGGCCAGGACATGGCCCTCCTGCTGGAGTACGCCACCGACCTCACCGACGAGGAGACCGCCACCGGGCTCGCCGAGCGGCTGCTGAACCTCCTGGAGCAGGTCGCCGCGGATCCCGCCCGGCCCCTGCGCTCCCTGCACGTCCTGACGGCCGCGGAGGAGACGGCCGCCGCGACCGACTGGAACGACACCTCCCGGCCCGTGGAGACCCGGTCCGTCACGGAGATCCTCGACGACGTCGTCCGCGCCCGGCCCGACGCGCCCGCCCTCACCACCGGGAAGTCCCGGTACACCTTCCGGGAACTGGGCGCGCGCGTGGACGCCGTCGCCCGGTTCCTGCGCGGCAGGGGCGCCGGCGCCGAGCGGGCGATCGGACTCGCCCTGCCCCGCCACCTGATGGTCCCGGCCCTCCTCGGCGTCCTGAAGTCCGGTGCCGCCTATCTGCCGCTCGACCCCGAATACCCGGCCGACCGGCTGGAGTTCATGCTCGGCGACGCGGCCCCGCTGTGCGTCCTCACCACCGCGGAACTGGCACCGAGACTGCCGGCCGGACACCCGCTGGTCCTGCTCGACGAGAGCGACCTCGCGACCGCCCCAGCCCCGGACCTGACGACCGAGGCCTCCGCCGCCCTCACCACCGCGGACGCCCCGGCCGCCGCACCTCCCGCCCCCTCCGGCGCCGCCTACCTCATCTTCACCTCCGGCTCCACCGGCATCCCCAAGGGCGTCATCGGCACCCACCGCGGGCTCGGCAACTTCTTCGCCGCCCACCTCGACGACCTCATCCGGCCCGCCGAACAGTCCCTCGGCCGCACCGGGCTACGGGCCGTGCACGCGGCCTCGTTCAGTTTCGACGGCTCCTGGGAGCCGCTGATCTGGCTCCTCGCGGGGCACGAACTGCACGTCACCGACGAGGCCGTCATGGCCGACCCGGCCGCGCTGCTCGCCTATCTGGGCCGGGAGCGGATCGACTTCCTCGACGTCACCCCGACCTACCTCCGCGAGCTGATCCACCACGGCTTCCTGGAGTCCGGCGCCCACCTCCCCGGCGTCATCGCCGTCGGCGGCGAGGCGACCCCGGCCCCGCTGTGGGAGCGGCTCTGCGCCCTGCCCGGCACTCAGGTCCACGACCTGTACGGACCCACCGAGAGCGCCGTCGATGCCTACGGCTGGCACAGCGACGCCTCAGGACGCCGGGCCGCGCCACTCGACAACATCCGCGCCCATGTCCTCGACGACGCCCTGCGGCCCGTCCCCGTGGGCGTCAGTGGCGAGCTGTATCTCGCCGGCGAGGGCCTGGCCCGCGGCTACCTCAACCGGCCGGGCCCGACCGCCGAGCGGTTCACGGCCGACCCGTTCGGTGCGCCCGGCAGCCGCATGTACCGCACCGGCGACCTCGTCCGACGCCGCCGTGACGGGTCCCTGGAGTTCCTCGGCCGGGCCGACGGACAGGTCAAACTGCGCGGCTTCCGCATCGAACCCGGCGAGATCGAGGCACTGCTGGCCACCCACCCCGACGTGGCCACCGCCGCCGTGGTGGTCCGCGAGGACACCCCCGGAGTGCGCAGGCTGGTCGCCTACGTCCTCCCGGCCGCCGGACGCGTCCCCGACCCGGCGGAGCTGCGCGGTCACACCGCCGCGGCGCTGCCCGCGCACATGGTGCCGACGGCCTACGTCACCGTCGCGGCCCTGCCCCGCACGGTCGCCGGCAAGCTCGACGAGAAGGCGCTGCCCGCCCCCGACCGCACCGCGCTCACCTCCGGCCGCCGGCCCCGCACCCCGCGCGAGGACCTCCTGTGCGAGGCCTTCGCCGCCGTCCTCGACGTACCCGAAGCGGGCATCGACGACGACTTCTTCGCCCTCGGCGGCCACTCGCTGCTGGCGATGCGGCTCACCGCGCGGATCCGGGCCGCGCTCGGCGCCGAGGTGTCGCTGCGTACGGTCTTCGACGCCCCGACGCCGGCCCGGCTCGCCCGGCACCTCACGGACTCGGTGGTCACGACCCGCCCGCCGCTCACGGTCCGGGAACGCCCCGCCCGGCTGCCCCTGTCCTCCGCCCAGCAGCGTCTGTGGGTGCTGTACCAGGTGGAGGGCCCCAGCGCGACGTACAACATCCCCTCGGCCTGGCGGCTGACCGGACGTCTCGACGTCGGGGCGCTGCGCGCCGCCGTGCACGACGTCGTCGTGCGCCACGAGACGCTGCGCACGGTCTTCCCCGACGACGAGGGCCGCGCCCACCAGCTCGTCCTGGCGCCCGACGAGGTCCGCGTCCCCTTCGAACTGACCGACACGGACGACGACCTGCTGCCGGAACTGCTGGCGGAGGCCGGTGCGTACGGGTTCGAGCTGGACCGTGAACTCCCGCTCCGCGTGCATGTGTTCCGCACCGGCGAGGAGGAGTGGACCCTCCTGCTGCTCCTGCACCACATCGCCGGGGACGAGTGGTCGGAGGGCCCGCTGAACCGGGACCTCGCCCTCGCGTACACGGCCCGTACGGCCGGGAAGGCTCCCGAGTGGGCGCCGCTGCCGGTCCAGTACGCCGACTACACGCTGTGGCAGCGGGAGGTTCTCGGCGACGAGAAGGACCCCTCCAGTCTGTCGGCCCGGCAGATCGCTTACTGGAAGGAGGCGTTGGCCGGTCTGCCCGAGGAGCTCGCGCTGCCCGTGGATCGGGCCCGCCCGCTGGAGGCGACCTACCGCGGCGGTGCGGCCGACCTCTCGCTCGACGCCGAACTGGGCGCCGCCCTGCACCGGTTGGCGCGCGACAACGGGGTGAGCGTCTTCATGGTGCTCCAGGCCGCCGTGGCCACCCTGCTCACCCGCCTCGGCGCCGGCCACGACATCCCCATCGGCAGCCCCATCTCCGGCCGGAGCGACGCGGGCCTGGACGAGCTGGTCGGGTTCTTCCTCAACACACTGGTGCTGCGCACCGACACGTCCGGCGAACCGACGTTCCGGGAGCTCCTCTCGCGTGTCCGGGAGTCCGACCTGGCCGCGTTCGACCACCAGGACGTGCCCTTCGAGCGGCTGGTGGAGGCGCTGAACCCGGCCCGGTCGCTCGCCCGGCACCCGCTGTTCCAGGTGATGGTGGTCTACCTGGCGTCCGGCGGGGACGACACGGGACTGCCCGGAATGGACGCCCGCCGGGACGACGTGGCGCAGACGTCCGCCAAGTTCGACCTGTCCTTCGACTTCGTGGAACGCGGCGACGGCGGAGGTGTGGACGGCGTCCTGGAGTACAGCGCCGACCTCTTCGACCACACCACCGCGCAGTCCTTCGCGGACCGGCTGCGACGCGTCCTGCGCGCCGTGACCACCGACCCGGACACCACGGTCGGCCGGATCGACATCCTCGACCCCGACGAGCGGGCCCGGCTCGTCGGCGGCTGGCACGGCAGGCCGCTCACCGGCGAACCGACCACCGTGCCCGCCCTCTTCGAGGAACAGGCACGACGGCACGCGGACCTGCCCGCGGTCGCCTCCGACGGCATCGAGCTGACCTTCGCCGAACTCGACGCCGACGCCAACCGGTTGGCCCGCCTGCTGGTCGAGAGGGGCGCCGGACCCGAGCGGTCGGTTGCCCTCGCGCTGCCCCGCACCGCACGGTTCCTGACGGCCGTCCTCGCGGTCCACAAGGCGGGCGCCGCCTATCTGCCGCTGGACCCGGACGCACCCGTGGAACGCACCGCGGACGTCCTCGCCGACGCCCGCCCCGTCCTCACCCTCACCACCCGCGAACTGGCCGCCACCCTGCCACCCGGCACCGCACCCCTGCTGCTCGACGACCCCGCGACGGCGGAACGCGTCGCCGCCCAGGACCCGGCCGCCCTCACCGACGCCGACCGCACCGCGCCGCTGACGCCCCGTCACCCGGCGTACGTCATCTACACCTCGGGCTCCACCGGCCGCCCCAAGGGTGTGGTCGTCACCCACGAGAGCCTCGGCAACCTCTTCCACAGCCACCGCGAGACGCTCTACGCCCCCGCGATCGAGGCCGCCGGGCGACGGCATCTGCGCGTCGGCCACGCCTGGTCGTTCTTCTTCGACGCCTCCTGGCAGCCCCAGCTGTGGCTGCTGGACGGACACTGCGTCCACGTGCTGTCCGAAGAGGTGCGACGCGACCCCGAACTGGTCACCGAGGCCGTGCTCCGGCACCGCCTCGACTTCCTGGAGGTCACCCCCTCGTTCTTCGCGCAGATGACCGACAGCGGCCTGCTGCGCGACGGCGACTGCCCCCTCGCGGTCGTCGGCGTGGGCGGCGAGGCCGTCCCCGCAGCCCTCTGGAAGCGGCTGGCCGCACTGCGCGGCACCGAGGCGTTCAACCTGTACGGGCCGACCGAGTCGACCGTGGACGCCCTCGTGGCACGCGTCCGCGACAGCGAACGCCCCCTCGTGGGACGGCCGGTGACCGGCACGCGCGCCTACGTCCTCGACGACCGCATGCGGCCGATGCCGCCCGGCGTCCCCGGCGAGCTGTACCTCGCCGGCGGCGGTCTCGCCCGCGGCTACCTGGGCAGCCCCGGCCTCACCGCCGAGCGGTTCGTGGCCGACCCGTTCGGCCCGCCCGGAACACGCCTGTACCGCACCGGAGACCTGGCCCGCTGGACCGCCGACGGACGCCTCGACTACCTCGGCCGCGCCGACGACCAGGTCAAGATCCGCGGCTTCCGGATCGAACCCGCCGAGATCGAGGCCGCGCTCACCACCCACCCCGAGGCCGGCCAGGCCCTGGTGACGGTCCATCAGGACGGCCCGCGCAAGCTCCTCGTCGCCTATGTCGTCCCGGCCCTCGGCACGGCACCCGACCCCGCGCTGCTCCGCGCCCACGTCGCCGCCCGCCTCCCGGACCACATGGTCCCGGCGGCCGTCGTCGCGCTGCCACGCCTCCCGCGACTGGCCAACGGCAAGCTGGACCGGGCCGCCCTGCCGGCGCCCGACTTTGCCGCCCTGTCCTCCGGACGGGCACCCGCCACCCCCGTGGAGGACCTGCTCTGCACGGTCTTCGCCGAGGTCCTGGGTCTCGAACGGGTCGGTGTGGACGACGACTTCTTCGCCCTCGGCGGTGACAGCATCGTCGCCATGCAACTCGTGGGCCGGGCCCGCGCGGCGGGCCTCAGGGTCACCCCGCGGCAGGTGTTCCGCCACCGCACGGTGGCCGCGCTGGGCACCGTCGCCGAGGCGGCCGACGCGACCGTGGCCCGCCCCGCGGACGACGGCACCGGCAGCGTGCCGCTCACCCCCGTGATGCACTGGCTGCGCGAACTGGGCGGCCCCTTCGCCACCTACCACCAGGCGGCGCTGGTCCGCACGCCCGCGGCCCTGGACCTGCCCGGCCTCACCGCAGTCCTCCAGGCACTCGCCGACCGGCACGACCTGCTCCGCGCCACCCTGGTCCGCCCCTCCCGCGAGGACACCGCGGACTGGTCGCTGCACGTGCCGCCCGTCGGCACGCTCGACGCGGCCGGGTGGATCGAACGCGTCGACGTCTCCGGTTCGGACGCCGCCGCGCTGGGCGAGACCGTACGCGAACACACCCACGCGGCACGGGAGTCGCTCGACCCGGACGCGGGCGCCATGGTCCGGGCCGTGTGGTTCGACGCGGGCGACGCCCCCGGACGCCTGCTCCTGATGGGCCACCACCTCGTCGTGGACGGCGTGTCCTGGCGGGTGCTGCTGCCCGACCTCGCGGCGGCCTGGCAGGACGTCCGCGCCGGCCGGCCGGTCGGCCTCGTCCCCGTCGAGACGTCGTTCGCCCGCTGGTCGCGGCTGCTCACCGAGCTGGCCCAGGCGCCGGAACGGGAGGCCGAACTCCCCGTGTGGACACGGATCCTCGACGGCGGCGGCACCGAACCCCTCCCGCTCACCCGGGAACGCGACCCCGACCGCGACACCGCCGCCACCCAGCGCGAGGTCGTGCTGCGCCTGCCCGCCGAACACACCGGTCCGCTGCTGTCGGCGGTGCCCGCCGCGTTCGGCGCCGCCGTGGGCGACGTCCTGCTGGCCGGGCTGGCGCTGGCCTTCGCCGACTGGCGGCGCAGGTCGGGGAGTTCGGACAGTTCGATCCTCGTCGACCTCGAAGGACACGGCCGCGAGGAGGAGGTGGGCGGCGACGGGATCGATCTGTCCCGTACGGTCGGCTGGTTCACCAGCGTCTTCCCGGTCCGGCTCGATCCGGGTCCGGTCGACACGGCCGAGGCCTTCGGGGGCGGCCGGGCGGCGGCGGAAGCCGTACGGCGGGTGCGCGAGCACCTGGCGTCGTTGCCGGCGAACGGCGTCGGCTACGGCCTGCTCCGGCACCTCAACCCCCGTACGCGGGAGGTGCTGGCGGGCCATGAGCCGGCCAGGGTGGAGTTCAACTACCTGGGCCGGTTCGGCATCCCGGAGGAGACGGACTGGTCGTACGCGCCCGAGGAGGACGCGGCCGACATCGGCGCGGAGGCGGCGATGCGCGAGGGCCACGCCCTGAGCATCAACGTGGTGACCGAGGACCGGGCGGACGGGCCGGTGCTGTCCGCGCACTGGTCGTATCTGGAGGGGCTGTTGCCGCGCGAGACGGTCCAGGATCTCGCCGAGACCTGGTTCCGGGCCCTTCAGGGGCTTCTCGCGTGGGCGGAGCGGAACCCCGAGTGAGAAAGAGGAATGGAATGAGCAACCCGTTCGAGGACCCCGAGGGCGTCTACCTGGTGCTCGTCAACGACGAGAACCAGCACAGCCTGTGGCCGGACTTCGTGGATGTGCCGGCCGGCTGGCGGACCGTCCACGGGCCCGACTCCCGGCAGGCGTGCCTGGACCACGTGGAGACCCACTGGACCGACATGCGCCCGCGCAGCCTGGCCGACTCGATGGACGGCTGAACACGAGGAGGGGGCCCGGCGATGACGCCGGGCCCCCTCCTCGTGTGTGCGACGCCCGGTCAGGACGCGGGCTGCTCCACCTTCGTGGCCGGCTTGCCGTCCACGGCCGCCGCCAGCTGCGGCGCCAGCCGCTCCACCAGATACGGCAGGCTCAGCACCGACACGAAGGACGTGGCGTTGCCGTAGTCCGAGCTCTCGGCGATGAACACCTCACGCCCCTGGGAGACCACCTTCAGGTCCTTGTACGAGGCGTCCTTGTGGAGCTTGGCGGCGTCCTTGGTGGTGTCGCCGACGATCCACACGATCGCGTCCTGGTCGAGCAGATCGGTGCGCTCCTTGCTGATGTTCGCGCCGAACTGGTCCCCGATCACCTTGTCCAGGTCCGTGGGCAGGGAGAACCCGAGGTCGGTGAGGACCCGGGAGCGCACGTCCTGGCTGCCGTAGACGAACATGCCCTCGTACGGGGTGGCCATCACGGCGCTCTTCCCCTTGAACTCGGGGTGCTCCCCGACGGTCGCCGCGATCTTGGCCTCGGTCGCCTTCACGGCCGCGGAGGCCTCCGCGGACTTGCCGAGGGCCTTGCCGATCGTCTCGGTCTGCTCCTGCCACGGCACGCCGTAGTCGTTGTACTCCTTCGGCTGGGCGACCACGGGCGCGAACTTGGACAGCGACTCGTACTGCTCCTTGGTGATCCCGCCGTACACGGACAGGATCAGGTCCGGCCGCAGCGCGGCGATCTTCTCCACCTGCGGTCCGGTGCCCGTGTCCTTGAGGACCGTCGGCGCCTTCGCCCCGCCCAGCTTGTCGGACGCCCACGGGCCGATCGCGCCCTTGTAGCCGCCGAGCCACTCGGTGGTGCCGACCGGCACCTTGCCGAGGGCGAGGACCGCGTCCTGGTCGGTGAGGCCGACGGTGACGATCCGCTTCGGCTCCGACTTGATCGTCGTGGAGCCGAACTTGTGCGTGAGGGTGACCGGGAAGGCGGACGTCCCGGAGGAACCCGCCTCCGAGCCGGCGTTCGACGAACCGGAGTCGTCGTCGCCACCGCAGGCGGTGGCGGTGGCGAGGATGACCAGGGCGGAGACGAGCGCGGCGGCCGTCCGTGGCGCTCTGCGGAAGCGGAAGCGGGGCATCGGTGGTCCTTCTTTACGGATTCCTGTGGTGCCGGGCAGTGGATGTGGGGGAGTGGGGCTGGGGCCTGGAGTCGGTGTCGCGGGTGTCGGACCAGGCCTGCCACAGCGTCGCGTACGGGCCCTGGGAGGCGCGCAGTTCGTCGTGCGTGCCGCTCTCGACGACGCGGCCCGAGTCCATGACGACGATGCGGTCGGCGGTCGCGGCCTGGCTGAGGCGGTGGGCGACGATCAGCGCGGTCCGGCCGTCCACGGCACGGGCGACGGCCTTCTCCAGATCGCGGGCGCCCGCGCTGCCCGCCTCGGCGGTGGCCTCGTCGAGGATCACCAGCGGCGGATCGGCGAGCACCAGCCGGGCCAGCGCCAGGGCCTGGGTGCGGGCGCCGCTGAGCCGGTGGCCGCCGTCGCCGACCACCGTGTCCAGGCCGTCGGGCAGGGCCTCCGCCCAGTCCAGGGCGTCCACGCGGGCGAGCGCGGAGCGCAGCTCGTCGTCGGTGGCGTCCGGGCGGGCGAGTCGCAGGTCGTCCGCCAGCGGGCCCGCGAAGACGTGCGTCTCCTGGGTGAGCAGGGCGATCGTCCGGCCCGCGGCGGCCGGTCCGAGCTCGGCCGGCGGCACCCCGCCGACCAGGACGCTGCCCTCGGTGGGCCGCTGGATGCCCGCGACCAGCCGGGCCAGGGTGGTCTTGCCGGCCCCGCTGGCGCCGACGAGCGCCACCCGCTCCCCGTGCCGGATCGTCAGGTCGACGTCGGACAGCACGGGATGTCCGGCGCGGTAGGCGTGGCCGAGTCCGCGCACGACGACCTCGACCGCGCCGGACGCGGCCGGCCGGGCCGGTGCCGCGGGGGGCGGCTGGTCGGTCACCCCGACCAGCCGGGCCAGGCCCGCCGTCGCCGACTGGGCGTCGTCCAGGAGGACGAGGGCCGAGTTCACGGGACCGAACAGACTGTGGAAGTACAGGGCCGCGGCGGTCGCCGTGCCGACGGACGCGGCGTCCCGGCTCACCAGCCAGCAGCCGGTGACGAGGACGGCCGCGAGCCCGATGTACTCGGCCACGTGCAGCCGGCTGTAGAAGCCCAGCACGAGCCGGACGCCCTGCATCATCAACGACACCAGGGACCAGGACCGCTCGGTGACCCGCTCGGTGTGCTCCCGCTCCAGCCGGAACGCCCGCACGGTCGAACTGCCCCCGACGGTGTCGAGCAACTGCTGCTGCTGGGCGCTGCCCGCCACCCGCTGGCGGGCATAGAGGGGCACGGCATGGGCGACGTACCAGCGCGCGGTCGCGACCTGCACGGGCACCGCGAGCAACGCGGCCAGCAGGAACCGCCAGTCGAGCAGGGCCAGCGCGCCCAGGGTGAGGACGATGGTCAGCAGTGAGCGGGCCAGTTCGGGCAGCGCGCTGCGCACGGCGTCCGCGATGAGCGACACGTCGGCGGTGACGCGGGCGGTGAGATCCCCGGCGCCGGCCTTCTCCACCCGCTCCAGGGGCAGATCGAGGGCCCGCTCGACGAACTTCTCGCGCAGCCTGGCGAGCGTCGTCTCACCGAGCCGGGAGATCAGCGACAGCCCGAGCCCGGAGGTGACGCCCTGCGCGACGGCGACGGCGACCAGCAGCGCGGCGGTCGTGGTGACGGCGTCGACGGACCCGCGGTCGGCGGCCAGGTCGACGATCCGCCCCAGCAGCGGCTGCACGAGCAGCCCCACGGCGGTCGAGACGACCATCACGGTGAACGCCGTCAGGGCCAACCGCCGCTGCGGGCGCACCAGTTCGGCGACCGCGGCGCGGGTGCGGGCGGGCGTGGCGACGGGCAGCAGCGTGGGCGCGCCCCGCAGCTCGGTGTCGACCTGGAGCGGCCCTTGAGGTTCGGTGGCCGGAGGGCGGCCTGGGGACTCGGTCATGCCAGGACCGCCGTCCGGTACGTCGCACAGTCGTGGACGAGCTGTTCGTGGGCGCCGGTCGCGGTGAGCCGGCCGCCGTCGAGGAGGACGACCCGGTCGGTGACGGCGAGCAGCGCGGGGCTGTTCGTCACCAACACGGTGGTGCGGCCCTCGCGGACGTCCTTGATCCCGGCGGCGATACGGACCTCCGTGACGGCGTCGACGGCCGTGGTCGGTTCATGCAGGACGAGGACCGGCGCGTCGGTGGCGAGAGCCCTCGCCAGGGCCACCCGCTGCCGCTGTCCGCCGGAGAGCGAGTGTCCGCGCGCGGTGACGGCGGTGTCGGCGCCGTCCGGCAGGGTGCGCACCACCTCGTCCGTCGCGGAGGCGGTGAGCACGGCGGCGACCCGCGAACCCGGTCCGGCGGGCGCGGCGGCGGTGACGTTCTCCAGGAGGGTGCCCTCGAACAGGTCCGCGTCGTGCTCCGCGACCAGCAGTGTGCCGCGCAGCCGGGCCAGGCCCAGCGCGGCCAGTTCGGTCCCGTCCAGTTCGACGGTCCCGGCGTCGGGATCGCCGCGCCGGCCGAGGCAGCGCAGCAGCGCCGACGCGTCGGCCGGGTCGGTGGTGACGACGCCGACCGTCTCCCCGGCGGCGATGTCGAGATCGAGGTTGCGCAGTGTGCCGTACCCCAGGCCGCGCAGTCGCAGCGGCAGCCCGGGACGGTCGTCGGACCGCGGTTCCGCGGCGTTGTCGGACGAGGTGCCCGGGGACACGGACCGGGGGGCCTCCAGGACGCCGGCGATCCGGGCGGCGGAGGCCCGGCCCTGGGCCAGCTCGGCGTTGACCCACGAGAACTCGGAGAGCGGGCCGATGAGGAAGAGGGCGAGCGCGACGGACGAGACGAGTTCGCCGATGCCGATGTCACCGCGTGCCGCGAGCCGCCCGCCCACGAGTGCGATCACGGCCAGGAACGTGCCGGTCAGAATGGTCACGACCGCGCTCTGCCAGGCCTCGGCGCGCGCCGCGCGCAACGTGGCCGTCAGCGACCGCCGGCTGATGCGCCGGTAGCGGGAGACGGCCGCGGGCTCGGCGCCGATGCCCTTGAGGACCCGCAGTCCCGCCACGAGGTCCGCGGCCACACCCGAGGCCCGCGCGGCCTGTTCCTGCTCGGTCTCGCTGCGCCGCTCCAGGGGCTTGCTCAGCAGATGGACGAGCCACAGCAGCAGCGGGGTGCCCAGCAGCACGAGCAGACCGAGCGGCAGCGACACGCGCAGCAGCACGACGGCTCCGACGACGATGCCCGTCGCGGCCGCGATACCGACGATGAGGGCCATGGTGACGGCACCGACCCGCTTGGCGTCCTCCGTCGCGATGTTCGCCAGCTCGCCGGACAACCGGCCTTCCTCCGCCCCGCCCTCAGGCGCGAGGACGCGGCCGACGACCTCGGACCGGAGCCGGTGGGCGGCGGTCAGCGAGGCACGTTCGCCGGCCCGCGCGCTGAAGCGGAAGCTGAAGGAGAGGCCCACGTAGACGACGGCGAGGATCCCGAGCCACGACAACAGCCCGGGAATGTCGCCGTCCACGACACCCTCGTCGATCGCGAGCCCGATGAAGACCGGGACGAGGGCCTCGCCGGTCTGATGTCCCATGCCCAGCACCGCACCGACGACCACATCACGGCGCTGCTCGCGCACGGAGCGCCACAGCACCTTCCGGCCGGGCGGATCCGCCTTGCCCACTCGTCCCCCTGCACCGATGACTCACCGTGTTCGAGCATTCTGATCACAGACTTAGGTAAGGCTAACTTCCATTTCCCTGCTCGGCTAGCCCTTTGGTGAGCCGTCCACAGGTGCCCGGGCCCACCGGCAGGACGCCTTCGCGACCTGCTTATAAGGTGACCCTAACCTGCGTATCCCGGGCCCGGGGAACGGCCGTTCGCCCGGGAGGACCTGAAGGAGCCGTTCTTGCTCTCCACGCGGATCACCAACGCCCACATCATCACGATGGATCCGTCCCGTCCCGTCGCCCGCGAACTCGGCATCTGGCGGGGACGTGTCGTCGGCCTCGACGAGGACGTGGCGGGGCTTCCCGCACGGCGGACCCGTGACCTGGGCGGGGCCGTGGTGCTCCCCGGCTTCATCGACGCCCATGTGCACCTCACCTGGACGGGGCTCAAGGCCGCGGCACCCGATGTCGCCCCGAGCACCCGTGCGGACGACGTGCTGCGGGTCGTCGCGGACGCGGTGGCCCGCGTGCCCGCCGGCACCTGGGTGGACTTCGGCGGCTACGACCAGCGCACCCTGGACCGCCCGTTGACCGCGCGGGACCTCGACACCGTCAGCGACGGCCGCACGGTGTACCTGGGCCACATCTCCGGCCACGCCTGCCTGGTGAACTCGGCCGTGCTGGAACGCCTGCCCGCCGGCACGCCCCACGTCGACGGCTTCCTCGTCGAACAGGCGATGGGCGAGGCGCTCAAGGTCAGGCCTCCGCACTCGCTCGACGAACTGGCCGCGGCCATCGAACGCGCGGGCCGCGTCTGCCGCTCCGAAGGCGTGACGGCCTGTGCCGAGGCCGGCGTGGGCGGCCGGCTCTTCGGACGCACCCCCGTCGAGGCCGCCGCATACCAACTCGCCCACGAGTCCGGCCGGTTGCCGGTCCGCGTCCAGCTCATGGCCGCGGCCGACGCCCTCGACCCCGTACGCGCCGCCCCCGAGGACACCACCGACCGGGCGCTGAGCCTGGGCCTGCGCACGGGATTCGGCGACGGCGCCCTCTCGCTGGGCGCCCTGAAGATCTTCACCGACGGCGGCATGATGGCCCGCACCGCGGCACTCACCAGCCCCTACGCGGGAACCGACACACTCGGCCAACTCCAGGACGAACCCAAGGTGTTGGAGGACGCCATCGTCGAAGGGCACCTCGCGGGCTGGCAGCTCGCGGTCCACGCCATCGGCGACCGTGCCGTCGACGTCGCCCTCGACGCCCTGGAGAAGGCGCAGAAGATCCGCCCGCGCCCCCGGGCACGGCACCGTATCGAGCACGCGGGCCTGGTCCGCCCCGACCAGCTGCCCCGCCTCGCGGCCCTCGGCGTGACGGTCGTCGTCCAGCCGAACTTCCTGCGCCACTACGGGGACGACTACGCCACGATCATGGGGGAGGAGCGGGCGGACTGGCTCTACCGGGGCCGCGCCTTCCTCGACCACGGCGTACGCCTCGTCGGCAGCTCCGACCGTCCCGTCGCCGACGGCGCACCCCTGCGCGCCATCCAGTTCATGGCCGAACGCACCTCCCTGTCGGGCCGGGCCATCGGCGCGGGCGAGGCGATCGACGTGGAGGCCGCCCTGCGCGCCTACACCGTCGACGCCGCGCACGCCTGCCACTGGGAGTCCGACGCCGGTAGCCTCACCCCCGGCAAGCGGGCGGACCTGGTCCTGCTCGGGGACGACCCGACCCGCGTGGATCCGTCCCGGATCGGTGACATCGAGGTCGTGGGGACGTTCCTGGAGGGCGACGACGAGCAGCCCTGACCGGGCCCCGCCGCCCGGCTCAACCGAGCAGCGGCAGCACGGGAAAGGCGTGGTCCTGCCAGATGAGACGCGAGGTCTCCTCCGGGTACGGGGTGACCTCCGGGGCGGTGTCGAAGAGCTGGACGAGGCGCTGTCCGGTGTCGTACGCGGGCCAGCCGGGGTCACCGTGGGTGGCGAACGCCGTCCACGCGGCGCGGATCCGGGCGGACAGTGCCGCCGCCTCCGGGGACGGGTCCTCGCCGATCAGCATGGCGGGCTGACCGCGGTCCAGATTGCCGAAGACGAGCGGCACGTCGAGGCCGTGGCAGGCGCCGAGGGCACCGCCCATGCCCGGAGCGGCCCAGGTCAGCTCGTAGACGTGGGCCAGGCCGCCCGCGGCGCTCTGGGCCTCGGCGAGGTGGAGGGTGGGCATGCGGAACACCCAGTCGGACTGGACCAGTTCGTACAGCTCGTCCGGCCCCGCGGCCGGAAAGCCCTCCCTGTACCGGCGTGCGCCGTCCGGACCCGGTGCGAAGACGCGCAGGGCGGTCGCCGCCTGCTCCCGCGTCACCTGGCCGAGCAGTCCGTCGAGCGCGGTGAGCAGCCGCTGTTCGTCCCGTGTGTGGCCGACGAGGAGTTCCACGTCCCGGCCGGCGCCGTCGGCCAGAGCCTGCCAGGGCGTGACCGGGAGGACGTCACCCTCGACGACCGGCGAGAACAGGACCGACCGGTGCGCGACCGGACCCCACCGCTCCGCCCACCGGCCCACCTTGGCGCCGACCGCGTCACCGGCGGCGGACAGCAGGGCCGGCTCCACCGTGGACAGGTCGGCCGCCGTGGGCCTCAGCCCCAGCTCGTCGGCGCAGGCGACGGCGATGTCGGAGGCGAGCTCCTCAGAGAAGAACGTGCCCTGCGCACTCTGCGCGACCGCCCGGCCGAAGAGCCCCGCCGCCCGTGGCATCGCCAACAGCGCGGCGACCGATCCGCCGCCCGCCGACTGCCCGAACACCGTGACCCGGCCCGGATCGCCGCCGAAATCCCGGATGTTGTCCCGCACCCACTCCAGCGCGGCGACCTGGTCGAGCAGACCCCGGTTGGCCGGAGCCCCCTCGATCTGCCCGAAACCCTCCAGACCCACCCGGTAGTTGAACGTCACCACGACGACACCGCCGTCCCGCGCGAGGCGAGCGCCGTCGTACTCGGGAAGACCGGACATACCGATCGTGTACGCGCCACCCTGGATCCAGACCATCACCGGCAGCCCCGTGCCCGGCGCCGACCTCGACCCCGACCCTGGCTCGGGCTCGTACTCGGGGGACCAGACGTTGAGGGTCAGCCAGTCGTCGTCCACCGCGTCCCGCGCCAGCACGTCCATGCCGAAATGACCGCCCTGAGGGGGTGGCGGACCGTACGACAGCGCCTCTCGTACCCCGTCCCATCCCCGCACCGGCCGCGGTGCGGCGAACCGCAGCGGCCCGACCGGCGGCTCCGCGAACGGGATGCCACGGAAGACCGCGACACCCTCCTCCCGGTCGCCGCGCAACACGCCGGCCGCCGTACGCACTTCGGGCATCACAGCTCCCCCTGGACAGATGGATCCGGCCCCGTGGATCTGCGCCGGCGGATCCGGGCAGGCGTCACGTGATCACACAGGCGGGTGTCCGCCCGGACCCCCGGATCATCCCGCCGCGTCCGGACGCACGCCAACGATTAACGGGTCAGTCCACCGGCCAGGTGTGGACCGGGGCGTTGAGATGCATGTACGCGCTGTACAGCTGAGTCATCTGCCGCAGGGCCTCGTGGCGGCCGGCCCGTGTGGTGGCGGTGAGATGGCGGAACATCTCCTTCTGCCACACCGCCCCGTTGCGGCCCGTGACGCACCGCTGCTCGATGATGCCGAGCAGCGGCTCGCGCCAGGCCGCGTCCATGCCCGAGCGCTCCAGCCCCTCGTGCGCCAGCGGCAACAGCCGCCGCAGGACGAGTTCGGGCACCGGCACCTCGCCCATCCCCGGCCAGTACAGGGGCGCGTCGATGCCGTGCCGGGCCGCGGTGTGCAGGTTCTCCTCGGCGGCCGAGAAGGACATCCGGGACCACACCGGCCGCTCCTCGTCCACCAGGGCGCGGGTCAGACCGTAGTAGAAGGCGCCGTTGGCCAGGGTGTCGGCGGCGGTCGGGCCGGCGGGCAGCACCCGGTTCTCGACCCGCACGTGCGGCAGATCGTGGGCGACGGCGTAGACCGGGCGGTTCCAGCGGTAGATCGTGCCGTTGTGCAGGGTGAGTTCGGCGAGTTCGGGGATGCCGCCCTGGTCCAGGGTCTCCACCGGGTCCTGCTCGTCGCACAGGGGCAGCATCGCGGGGAAGTAGCGCAGGTTCTCCTCGAACAGGTCGAAGACACTGGTGATCCACCGCTCCCCGAACCACACCCGCGGCCGGACGCCCTGCTCCTTGATCTCCTGCGGGCGGGTGTCGGTCGCCTGCTCGAACAGCGGGATACGGGTCTCGTGCCACAGTTCCCTGTCGAACAGGAACGGCGAGTTCGCCGCCAGCGCGACCTGGACTCCGGCGATGGCCTGCGCCGCGTTCCAGTAGGCGGGGAACTCCTCGGGGGAGACCTGGAGATGGAACTGCGTGCTGGTGCAGGCGGCTTCCGGAGTGATCGTGTCCGCGTAGATCCGCAGCCGGTCCACGCCGTCCACCTCGATCCGCAGATCCTCGCCCCGGGCGGCGAACACCTGGTCGTTGAGCAGCCGGTAGCGCGGGTTCTCCGACAGCGCCGCCTCGCCGATGTCCTCCTGCCGCAGCGTGGGAAGGATGCCGATCATGATCAGATGCCCACCGACGGCCCTGGCGCGCTCTTCGGCGTGATTCAGCGCGGCACGGATCTCCGACTCCCACGCATCGGGGCCGCCCTCCGTCAGACGGCGGGGCGGCACATTGATCTCCAGGTTGAACCGGCCCAGCTCGGTCGACCAGGCGGGGTCCGCGATGGACTCCAGCACATCGACGTTGCGCATGGCCGGCTCCGCCTCGTCGTCGACCAGGTTCAGTTCGATCTCCAGCCCGACCTGCGGCCGCTCGGACTCGAACCGTGACTCGCGCAGCATCTGCGCGAAGGCGTCGAGGCACTCCTGCATCTTGGTCCGGTACCGGCGGCGGTCCTCGCGGGTGAAGACCAGCGCCGGGACGTCTCGTCCCATCGGTCCTCCAGGGTGCGGCTCCTCGACACCTCTCCCCTCCAGCGTCGCACCACGCGGCGCGCCCGACCAGGCGGGATGTCAGCGCCAGCCGAAACGGCGGTCCACCACCACCGTGAACTCCTCCAGGGTCAGGACGGCGTCCCCGTTCTGGTCGGCGGCGTCGAACAGCGCGGAGGAGGCGTCGGCGTCACCCACACCCCAGAACGGCAGATCCCCCGACGCGGCCAGGGACGGCCCCTTCGTCCGCAGGGCGCTGATCACCTCTTCGCGGGTGAGTGTCCCGTCGTGGTCGAGATCCAGCGCCTCGAACAGCTTCCGCGCCTTGTCGCTCATGTGTCGCCCTCGTTCCCCGTTGCCGGCGGGGTGGGCCGGCCCACCCCGCTCCCAGACCACAACGCGTCCGCCCCGGCCCCGGTTCCCCGCCCCCGACACCTCCGTCGGCCCCGCCCGGCGCCACCGCTGACGACCCCGACCACCACCACACGATCACCGGGCTCCGACGCGTGCGCTCGGGTCGGTTGCCGGGGTCAGTCCTGCGGGGTGAGCAGGACGATCGGGATCTCGCGGGCGGTCTTGCGCGCGTACTCGTCGTACAGCGGGAAGATGCTCGCCATGAGGAGCCAGAGGGACTCCCGTTCGGCCGGGGACGCGACCCGGGCGCGAGCGGTGAACCGACGGGCGCCGACCTGCACCCCGACGCTCGGGTCCGCCTTGAGGTTCTCGAACCACGCCGGATGCTCGTCGGCACCCCCTTTGGAGGCGACGACGACGAAGTCCTCGCCCGCGGTGCCGTAGATCAGGCAGGTGCGGCGCGCGATGCCGGTCCTGCGCCCGGTCGTGGCGAGCACGAGCGTGAACACGCCGTTCGACTCGTGTCCCTCGGTGCCACCCGAGGCCAGATACGTACGGGTCTGCTCGGCGACCCAGTCCCATTGCGAGTCGGTGGCGTGGTCGAGGTCATCGGCGACAGCCATGACGGACGGTCCTTTCGGGAACGGAAACCTGGTACGGAACGCGCTGTCCGGCGATCAGCCTCGGTTGAGTTCCCCGGCCGCGCCGCCCACGTGATCCAGTCCTCCTGTGTCGCGCGGCCCGTCGTGGCCGCTCGTACCCCTGGGACGGAGCCGACGCGACGTTCTCGACACCGCCATGTCGGTGAGGGCGGTCACTTTCGCTCCAGTGCGGCCAGCCGCAGCTCAAGCTGGTCGACCCGGTGCCGCAACAGGGTGACCTGGGCTTCCAGGCTGACCTCCCGTTCCGCCCGGCGCTGGATGCGCGGTGACGCGGCGGCGCGCTCGATCACCGCGTTCAGCTGGACCAGGCGCTGCGGCCCGTTCGGCCCGTCCACCAGCCGGGACCGGATCTCGCCGTTGCGGTACCAGGACCGCAGGGCCGAGCGGGAGACGCCGGTCTCGGCCTCCGCCTTGGCCAGCGTGACCCAGGGCGTCTCGTCCAGCTGCTCGAACAGCTCCAGCTCGCTCTGCCAGCGCGCGAGGCGGTCCTCCCAGTCCGACGGTGTCTCCATCGCACCCTCCCTTCAGCACAGTGACCCTGTCAATAGCAGTGTATTGACAGGGTTGGGAGCATGGAAGCATGACTTTTGAACGGTTCACGGTGGAAGCCCGCAAGGTGGTCGTGACGGCTCAGGAGGAGGCGAGGCTGCTCAGGCACCACTACATCGGCACGGAGCACATCCTGTTGGGGCTGCTCGACGCCTCGGACACGATGGCGGCGAAGGTCCTGCAGCAGCTCGGGTACGACAAGGAGACGGCGCAGGCCGACGTCATCGCGCTGGCCAAGCCCGGCACGCAGGAGCTGAGCGGGCACATCCCGTTCGCGCCGAGCGCGAAGAAGACGCTGGAACTCGCCCTGCGCGAGGCGCAGCAGCTGCACCACACCTACATCGGCACCGAGCACATCCTGCTCGCCCTGGTCAGGGAGGGTGAGGGCATCGGCGCGCAGGTGCTCGCCGAGCGGATCGACCCGATCGGCGACATCCGTGCCGCGGTGCTGGCGGCATCGGAGGGATCGCAGGACGTCGCGGCCGGCTCCTGGCCGGCCGGCACACCGGCCACCGAGGACACCGTGTCGGCCGCCAGCGCGCTGGCCGGTGGCGCACCGGTCGGCAGCCATCACCTGCTGGAGGCGATGCTGCGGGCGGAGAACAGCATGGCGGCCCGGGTGCTGCGCGAACTCGGGGTCGACCCGGACGCGGTCGCCGCCAAGATCGACGAACTGGATCCGGAGACGACCACGGACGCGAGCCCGGAGGAGGCCGCCGCGCGCAGGATGGAAATCCGGCTGGTCGACGACGAGGTGCACCTGATCCTGCGGGATCCGGCAACGGTCACGCTCGCCAAGAAGGTCACCGAACTGTCCAGCGGCCCGATCCAGGGCGTCGGGCCGGTCGCCGGCATGTTCGTCCCGCTCTGGCGGTCGACCAACCAACTGCTGCTGCAGATCCAGCGGGTGCTGGAACCGGAACCCGAAGAAGAGGGTGGATCCGCCGCGGGCAACGTGGCCAAGGTCGTGCGCACGATCCTCGCGCCCCGGCTCCGCCGACGGACCGGCTGATCAGCGGGCGGTCGCGAAGGTGCGGCCGGTGACACCGGGGATCGGTCCGGCTGCGGGTGGCGGTGCCGACCCGCACGCACCACGGATCGACCTCCCACGCACAGGCGACACGGCACATCGAAGGCACCACGCGCCCCGCGGCGCGCCCGGTCCGACCTGCGGACCCACGCCGCCGCGGGGCGAGATGGCCGGGCGGGCTTGTTGCGCGATCACGTTTCAGGAGACACTTCTACAGCACTGTAGATGCGAATGTGCCGCCGGTCCGCCGTATCGGTGGCCGTCCGCCACCGGGAGAGAGCAGGCACGATGTTCGGCTTGAGTGAAGTGGCCTTGATCCTAGTTGTCGTCATCGTGGTGCTCGGCATCAAGAAGCTGCCCGAGTTGACGCGTTCGGCGGGCAAGGCGGCCCGGATCTTCAAGAGCGAGGCCAAGGCGCTGAAGGAACAGGACGCCTCCGACACGCCGACCGGGCCGGGGCACGTCGTCCAGGGCACGGTCGTCGAGCGGAACGACCCGACCGCGCGTTCCTGAGGTGCTGCGTCCGCACCCGCGCTCGTTCTAGGGCCTGTGTGACGTTGTGATCAGCCAGTTGCCTCCAGCAGGTCGTTGATCCAGATCATTGAGGCACGGAGGTGGAGGCCGGCGAGGTAGCTCTCGGGCGACTTGTCGTATCGAGTGGCGATGCCCCGCCAGGCCTTCAGCTTGTTGATGAGCCGCTCGACCGTGTTCCGCTCCTGGTAAA